>CAZMSE010000022.1:0-56659 GCA_964568865.1 uncultured Saprospiraceae bacterium | reverse complement strand
CCGGTGACCGAGGTCATCGGGAGGTGAGCTCCTGCGAGCCACATCTACCACAGCCAATCAAAACCTGGGTAATTTTATGTTAAACGATTTTTTGCCAGCTCTTACGAGCCACAGAAATTTTCGCCACGCGCTGTTCACCGACGAATTTTAGGAATTCATTATTCGATTTTATTGAATTTGTTTTTCAAATCGATGATTTTAGGCTATGTCAATATGATAATGCTGCACAGTAAAATAATGAGGCAAAAAATAAAGTGAAATCATTCGCTCAACCCTCAAAGGAATTATCCATTTTGAATGCATCGTTTTGTAAAGATTCCAATGCCTAAATAATTAATAACTCCTGAGCATTATGTTTTGCGATATCTCCAGAGCCAGTAAATACCAATAAACACAACAAAAGCACTCATCCACCAAATTAAATTGGAGCCGGAACCGCCTTCTCGTTTAGCTTGCGTATTGCCGATCAAAATCAAACCTGCCCAATCGTCCGGATATACAGCCTTTCCTTTTTTGAGATAGGCTCTTTTGCTTTCGTTCAAGGCCACGTCTTTTGGCTTTCCTTCATTTAAGAATTTATGATAAAACTGCGGTAAAATTTTCGAAGCTCCTTGTGTTTGAATTTTCCACAAACTCGTGATCATGGCTTTAACACCGGCATAGGCAAACCCACGGGCCAAACTAATGTTTCCCTCCCCTTCGCGAAGCTTTCCCAAAGCGGTTTCACAAGCCGTGAGGGTAAGCAGCTCCTGTCGCATCGGAAGATGATAAAGCTCTTTTAAAAAAAGAAATTGTGTGGTATCGGGTTCATGAGTTTTTTGGTCAAATGCCAAAAAACTTAAATCAGGATCCTGGGATTCAAAACCATGGGTGGCGATATGAATAAATGAATTTTTCCTGGTTGTTTCAATAAATTTTTCTTTTGAATTTTCTTTAAAAGATGTTGAGGAACTGATCGCTGACTTGATCTGCCCGATTTCTTCCTGTTGATAATACATATATGGCAACAAAACAGAATTTTTATGAAACTTTGGAGCAAATAATGCCAGTTTTGGTTCGAGTGTCTCCCGCGAATTTGATTTTTTCATTTCCTCCAGAAGGCTTGCTGAAAAACAATAACTCACTGCGTATTGCTGAACAAGGAAAGCTTCATTTTTTACTAGATCCGGTACATGGTTATTTCCCGGAACCCAGTGACTCAACAGGGCATCAAAGGATAAATCATTCAGGGGACCGTCGGGAATAATAATTAATCTTGAATTGAGTCTGATGCGACTATTCATTCTGCCCACCAAAATATCATGCAATCTATTCGCTTGTTTACAGAACAAACTTTGTTTACTTTCTGAAATCAAACCAGTGCTGTCTACGGGATTCATGTTGTCCCTGAATTCAGAAACCAACCGATACAATTCGCGTTTCGTCATATTTACGGTATCCAGTAAAACGGTATCCCGTTGGAAAACCAGTATCAGAAGCAATGAGTCATGAATAAAGTATTCCAGCATCGATTGGTCGGGTTCCAATAATTTATTTTGTAAATGTTTTGGATCTATTTTGATTCCCCCATATTTTAATGTGAAATAGGAAGGTGCCTCATGTTGTAGTCGTTCAAAAAAAGCAATTTGCTTGCTGGCAAATTTTAATTGCGCATCAGTATCTCCATCCAATGGCATGTTAGAAATATCATTTTGGATTCGTTGAAGCGGTTTCGGAAGTTTTTCCGTTGCGTTGTTCAGGCGTGAAGCTTCCAATAACGAGAAGGCTTTGCTGTGTTCGATGAAATGGAAAACCTTCTCCTTGAACTCTATCTTTCCGGTGCTCAAATACAATTTTGACATATCCAGTACAGCATCGGGTATCCAATGGCGAGCCTTTTCAGCAAGCCTTATTTTTGCCTGATCATTCATGAGGTTTCCTCTCATGTAATTTAACAATAACGAAAGGCTGTCATATGCCACTTGAGACTTGTGCTGAAACGAAATATCCTCGTTGCTTTTAACCAAATAAGCCCTGCCAAGGGACCCAAGTAAAAAGCAGGATAGATCATAATCTTTCGCGAGTTGTTTAATTTGAGGTAATTCAGAATTTTCTCCGTTTGTAAGTGAATTTAATAATTGCTGATAGTAACTCAATGCACTATCAATTTTTCCAATTTTAAAAAAGCATGATCCTGAATTCAGTAAGGAAGAGGAATACTGTGACGGATCCAAAAGGTTTCCGCCATGAGCATTCAATTTTATGGCGAATTGGTAGGTTGCTAAAGCATCATGATATTTTAGTTGCTTGTAATAAGTCGTTCCAATATTGTTTAATGCGAAGAGTTGATATTCCGGTTTTTCAATCTCTTCATAATATTGGTTGGCAGTTTGATAAGCAATTCTTGCAGTATTCAATAACTGCATTTTGATGTTGGAATCCTGGCTTTCTTCTGCCTTCGCCAAAAGAACATTTCCCTTTATCAAAAAAATACCTGCCAAACCATTGGAGGTATCTGGAGCATCTGCATAGGTTCTGTAAAATTCAATCCCTCTTGTGCAGACGTTCTCAGCTTCGTGGAAATGCTTATCGAGAATCAAGGTGGATGCCCATTGAACGTATAAATCAAATATCCTTTTACGGGCCTTTGACCAAGCCTCTGCATCAAGATTATTTATATTTTTACTTGCATGAATAAAAATTTCTTCTGCTGTATGAAAGCTGTGAAGTGCTGATTTGAGCTCTCCGAGTTGAGTCAGAGATTCTCCTTTTCGGGTCAATGCAAACAAGGTAGGAAATACGGGAAATTGGTTTTTAAAAACCAATACAGAATCAAAATACCGGATGGCCTGAAAATGTTCACCTTCGATTAAATAATTGAAACCAATATTGGTCAATGCTCTTACACTTTGTAAATTGAATGGGTCTTTTCCTTGTGCAGATTGCAATCGTATGGCGCAAATAAATGCATTTCTTGAGAGTTGGGTATTGGCAAATAAATATGAACTACCCAAGTCAAATAATTTTCCTGCCAAGACCTGAGAAAGAGAATCGTTTTGAAATCCTGTCCTAAGAAACGAATCCATGAACATAGAAACGGAGGAGTCCTTAGCTCCCGTAGCCATCATTTGATCAAAATCTGAATTCCAAACGGAAGCAGGAGGAACCGATCTTTTATCAGCATCCTGGTTTTGTCTCATTGTTTCGCAGGCCAAAAGCCCAAAAATAAAAATGGGAAATAAATAGATTCTCATGTACATTGAGTTTACATAAAATAAGACTCTCACCTTGCACACTTACAATGGAACGACTAGTGGATCACAAACTTTGGTTCCAAAACCCTTAAAGTCAATGACTCTAAAGTCAACACTTCTAAGCCCACTCGACTCAATTTTGCTTAAATCGATTAATTTAAGTTTAACTTCAGCTGCCGTTTTTGAAGGATGAATGGCGCGTATCATTGCGGACACTCTTGAAATGTAAGGCGCAGCAAAAGAAGTGCCGGAAACCATTGCATAACCTGTTGGTGTAGAGAACCCAGCGATTGATTGTAAATACTTTGGATATACTGTTATGACTTCATCTCCGGGCGCTAAAAGGGTGATGAAATTTGTACTCAAATTGGCATAATTAGAAAAATCTGCATAATCAATGGTACTCTTTTTATTCAATGCTCCAACCGAAATTAAATTGTCATGGCAACAAGCCAGGCTCGCAGGAAAAAAGTAATCGTAATCTGTTAAATAATTTCCGTCATTACCCGCACCTGCGATGACCAAAACGCTGTTATTGTGATGATTTGCGTCAGTGAGAAATTTATTAAATGCATACTCTACGGCGGTAAAAATGTCTTTATGTTCTAAGGTATTCAAGCACCTGAAACCCCAACTCACATTGATAATTTTTACTTCCTGTTCCAAAGCATAGTAAAGTCCGCACAATGCATCGTATAGAGTACCGGATTTCGTATGACCCTTCATCACATCTACATTAACAAAGTTCAATGGAATTTTCATATTGAAATTTGGATGAGAAGCTCCAACCAGAACTGCATTTACGCTGGTCCCATGTCCATTGGAATCTATGGGAGATAAGTTGTTACGTCCTGATAAGCATTCAACACCTAATGGATAAACGTTTTGTATGCATCTGTCGAATAAATTATAACCATGCCATTCCATTGCATGTAAACCATTGATCGCTGGATCTGAGCTTGGATCCACTCCGGAATCAACTATACCGATTTGGACTGGAGGCAATTCTGCATTTAAGCAGGGTACTGCCAGATTTTCATGAATGGGGAGTGTATCCTTTACCATAGTATCTATGGGCTCCGGCAACGATAACACCACATTTGGTAACAAACCCAAGCCAACTCCACCAATTTTAGGCGCACCACTGACCACTACCCCGACGTCAATTCCGTTCACATCCGGATTCACCCAAAGTTCAAAATGTGGGCCGCAGTGGCAACTATCTCTTTTATCAAAACATAATCTTTTGAGATATGATCGCAATTCAGTTGCATTTTGAACTCCAGGATTTAAAATGACTTCATTGCACCGAATGACCAAAGGAACCAATCGAGTAACGCTATCATGTTTCATAAAGATGGTGTCTAAACCCTGGCATATTTTATGCGTCGGATAGGCGTTTCTGCACCTAGGTTTGCAATATTTTTGGATTATAAACCAAGCCAATAATGCGACCATAATGGACCATATAATCCACCGGAAAAGAGTAGTATTTTTCATAACATGTTCGATTTAATGAATTTTTATAAACGGGCATTTCAGTACATCTTCATATAATGTTATTTTAATACTTACATATTTCATTCTCATTTTTCAATAAAACCACTTTATATTTTATACCTTTTATCTCATCTTTCATGATGCGGGCTCCATCAACAATTTTTCCTTTAATTTGGCCTGCCTGCAGTTGTGGGTATCTTGATCTTAGCATGGCTACTACACGCACCACATAGGGAGCGGCTAAGGATGTTCCGGACTTTATCAAATATGGTGAAGAGCGATTATCGGATGTATTATTCCTTCCTGCTGGAGTTGCCCGACTTAAATCGGATGCATTTCTTGAATAAGCCATCTTGTATGGAACAGCAATATTGTACCCGGGAGCATAAACATCAACGTAATCGCTATAATGATCAGAATAGTTTGAGAATGGACAAATGGCCGTATCACTTTTATACCATCCTAATGCACCAACCGAAATTAAATTTCCAAACGTTTGTGTAAGACTAGCAGGAAGAAATAATTTCTGTCTGTCAAGCTTCATACTATCATTTCCAGCAGCGGCAACAAATATCACATTGGGATTAGCCCTTATGACTTTCGTAAAAGCAGTAAAAAGTGAATTGGTTAAGTTCGTATCTTCTTCACTTATAAAATATTTAAAACCCCAGCTTAAATTAATGATTTGGACATTTTGTTTCACCGCATAATTGATTCCACATAAATTATCAAACAAATAGGATTGTTTTGTCATTCCGAGGGTCGTTTTTACATTCAGAATGGACAACAGGACATCACCATCAAAATTGATGTTTGAGTTTCCCGTGATGACCCCGTGAATAGCCGTACCATGGCTGTGATAATCTACATTAGAAGCATCGAATTCTGCATCAGCAAACCGTATTCCACTGCTCTGGTGATTCATTCTGCGAGGCGCACAAGACAAATTATTCACGTGATAGTGTTGCCAATGAGCCGGTTCACTTCTTTCGCGTTGTGTTTGTTGTGCGCGATACGCTCTTGCTGGCGACACCAGAGTATCAATACCGGTGTCAACAATGGCTATAGTAACAGTACCTTCTTGAGGCAAGCATCCAGACTTGCCTGCACGAACGCTATCTACATTACTTAGACTTACCTCAGGCTCAAAAGTATCCAATAGGATATTGGGCAGCAACCCGACATCGGCGCCACCTCCACTTGTTCTCGGTGCTCCGGCCACCACGACTCCTACATCAATGCCTTCGGTGGTTCTATTTTCCCAAAGTTCAAATGCAGGTGTACATGGACAGGTAAATTCTGGTTCAAAACACTTCCTGCGCAGATAGTCGCGAATTTCTTCATTAAAAGACTTTAACGCAGGTGAATCACTGGGCATAAAAATGACCTGATTGCATTTTATTGGAATCTCCAAACTGTCATTGGGGTTATCTGGATTTTTCACGAAAATAGTATCATAATCTTGGCAACTTATTGCGGTACCATTCTGAGGACAATCCACGACCTGACTTGCTTGATTAAAGGGCCAACACCCGATCATCATGAACATAAAAGGCAATAAACCCAATAGAATAAGTATACGTTCAATCTCAATTGATCTTTTGCTGTTGGTTTTCATAATTAAAAATGTTTGGTTAATTGTTATTGTGTAAATCTAACGAAAAAATTAAGGCCTATTGGAAAATAATAATTAATCCTACATAAAAAAAGTGGCTTCTATCCGGGTGAGCATTAGCGTTTTAAATGTCTTACCGACCAAAGGCGGACTGTCAAAGTGAGAATTTATTTCGATTTACAGTTCTGTTGCATCTGAAGATTTTACGTTAATTGTATGATCAAAACCCTAACGATTAATCACAGGATTTTACAAGCGAAAATCCATTTTATACATTCAGCGTTCTAAGTCCTAAAATGTCATTAAGGATGAATGTCTTCAGCTGGATACAATCAACTACTGCCATAAAGTGATCGAAGGTGATGCAACGATCAATTTGTCTGTTGAAATAATCGAAATTAAAAATACATTTTCTGTTTCTCCTTAGGTTTTACCACAGGAGGCTTGGGATAATACCGAATGTCTTCTTGAGTAATGACACCTGTAGGGCTAATTTTTAGCAGAATGGATTGGTATGGATTAAACTGCAACTTAACGTCCTGCAGCTTTCCATTTGAATATAGCGTGAAGTTCATGGTTTTAGTCTCCTGTGAAAAAGACTGGCCAGAATATACCGGATACTCGAGATTCTTAGAAGGCCACTGTGCCAGGAACAAATATTTGTTTCCGGATTCATCGATGCGACACCAATGATCCGGCAGACTGTCTCCTTTGATCAAGGGTGGATGTCCGATCAACTGTTTAAAATCGTGAGAAACATTTTTTAATGACATCAATTCTTTGAGCATGGATGTATATTCGGGAGATTTAATTTTTCCCGGCTGCGAGGGAATTTGCTTGATGCAAACTTTTAAACCCTGTCTTCCCAATTGCAAAATGCGCTTCAATGCTCTTACATCCATGTATTTAACATCCGCATACAACAGTGAAAACGTTGCATCACCTACGATCAATTTACCGTTTTTCCATTTGGCCTGATTCAAAAAGTGCCGGTTAATCCATATGGGATGATAGCCTTCTGTTTCCTCGGGTGTAAAGACGTAACGCAATTCATATTCTCCCCATACCCAGACACGCTGCCGTTCGGGTGGTAAAGGTCCTTTGATAAGTGCATCTTCATACGGAATATATACGGCAACATCGGTGTAGGTTTTACCTTTTTGCATGTAGGCGGATACCTTTTCTACATAAGCATTCAGTTGAGGTAGTTCTTCTGTCAAACTACCTCCTGGGCCGAAATAACAGGTTGCAAAAAAATCTATGGTGTCAGATCCCTTGGGATTGAAAGGCATTCCGCAATAGATGTGGTGGTTAACGCCATTGGCAAACAAGGCATCTGCCACCATCTTAACATCCGCAGTTTGTTCTTTGCGAAGGTAGGTCCCTGGAAATCCGTACATGCAGGTAAAGGATTCACTGGAAACTACTTTTTTTGAAGCAAGACAAGCCGAAGAACTAACGATTTTTGAATAATTGGGATTGTTCAACATCGCTTCCGTTTCAGGAATATCCGGTAAAGCATAAGTCGTCATCACATCTGCGGGAGCTCCAAGACATTGCACACGTGACCAGGCACCCATAGCTTTACATTTTTGTACATAGGGTTTGTAAAATCCATGGGTTACGTAATCATCCACCAGCAACATGTAATCGTACCGGACATCTGGAAAGGTATCGATACCTGCTTTCATATAGGGTAAAATATCATATCCAAACATTTTTTTGAATCTCTGATCAAATCCAGGTGTCCATAGTTTGTTTTTACCATTGAGTTTTATTTCCCAGGAATCCGTAAACAATACGGTCTTTGGACCTTTCAAGACCTCTTTCATTGCAGACTCATAAGGTTTTGCAAACAAAGCAAATGCCTTTTCATCCATGTGATTGATGACGCGCATATTCTGCGGCCAGGCCCAGGAAAACGTCAAAAGTTGACTAAAGGACGTATCTCCATAGATCTGCGTACCATAGGCTTTAGGAATGTTCAGTTCGGCGACCGGCCAGGCACTGCCAAAAGTAAAATCACAGGCCAGGCCAATGGTATCTGCATACCGCTTGGTATAAGCCACAATCTCCGTCCATTCTTCACTCAGCCACTTTTGTGCGCTGGTATCCACGGGGTAATGGCGATTATAATCCCTTGCAAACCACTCCTGGTAACGATGCAGAGGATACAACCAGGCAATTTCTACTCCGCCAAAATGATTGCGCTTAGCCCAATCCAATTGGTGTTTCACATCCTGTTCCTTAATCCTGGTAGCAAACCAAAACCAGCGCACCATGGGTTTAGTGTTTCGGTAAAAGGGATTTGTGGAAGGAGAACGTTTAGGTTCCGATGGTTTTTCCTGAATTCCTATTCCATATAGGCAATAGACAACGAATACAAATAAATGAACTAAGCTCATATGCAATGATAAGGATTAATAGGCAACTCAGGCGATTTTACCATGGTTACTGAACGTAGCATAGAAGTTTTATTTAAATTGTTCAAGATATTGGTGCGGTGAAACCGAAAGCCTGCCCAAAAGGCTGAGAAAGGGCAGGTTTGTCAGGCCTCATCCTGAGAATTGAATAAAATACAACCACTCGATAGCCTTGCTAAGTTTTACTTGGTTCCTCCACTATCAAGACTATTAAATGGCTTGAATAGCTTCTCTAGGAGTCGGTCATGTCAGCGTCATGAGGAATTTATGCAGTGCATAAATAGAATGAATAAAGGGTGATGTTTCCTTTGTAATCAGGGTTTGATGCAATCCATATTATTTAATTCTGCCAAGTAAGTGAAATTTATATTCTGTTTAAATTGAATAAATATAGGGTGATTGAACCTAGCCCTTGTGTAGTCACTCAATGGTGAAATTCCATTACTCGACTTTCTGCCAATATCCCTGTGCCTTTAAGATACCGTTGGAGTAAATAGAATAAGCATACTGTCCTGAAGGCAGATGTTTTAAATTGAAATCATAATGTCCCGGTTCATTTACGCTTTGATGAAAGACTCTGACGCCTTGCAGAGTATGAAGCTCGATGCGGAGTTCTTCTGTCAATTCGTCGATTTGCATGCCCAGAATTCCCGGCGATGGATTGGGGTATACAAGCATGCTCAGCTTGATTTTGTTTTCCTTTTGTTCGGTGGAAGTAGGAAAACGACCGGTGGAGTCAATCTTTAAGAGATATGCTGTAAATTTTTGTTCGAATGGAATCTTTCGGGTACCTCCAATTAATAAACCATCATCTTGTGTCGCATAAATCTTTGGATTTTCATAATACTGACCATCCTCATAAACTTTTGTCCATACAATGTTCATTTTTGTATCCAAACGGCTAACAGTTAATGGGTTACTGATATCAATTGTTGTCGGAGTCCAACCTACTCCTACTATATACATACTATTATGTGCTAATGAATTATAAAACTTTCCTTCGCCAGGATCAGTCCATATCAGAGGTCCGCCAATTGGAGTTACTTTTATTTGTTTAAATTCTGAGTTATACTTGGCGATAGCAGCTTGGTAAGGATTATTTCTTGATCTATATGTCTCTAAAACAAGAAATGTGCTGTCAGGATAATAGGGCAACATTGTAGAGTATATTAACCTGTATGTATTAAGATATTTTGTAAATCTATGAACCGGCGTAAAATTTTTGTCAAAAAAATAAAAATTATCATCGGACAATCTTCCTAGTATCGTATCTCGACGATGGTTCGTGTACAAATGCTGCGCGCGAGGTCCGAGATGGGGATAGAATGAGTCATTAAATTTTAATATTTTGGCTTTATCAGAATACTGTAAAAAATAATTTTTTCCTTCTTGTGTCGCAGAGGCCGGCAATTCAAAAGTTACCAGAATTGTCGTATCAGAATCAGGCCACAGGCTAATTTTATGCAATTCTCGACTGCCCAAATTATTCATTTCAGATTGAGCTGTTATTTCAAGTTCCTGGTTTAGTACCACAAAATGATAACTCAAATCAATTGTATCACCGGGATTGGCGATTTTTGCCGGATATCCGGAAAAGACCAGCACTATTTTATCTCCAAGAAGTGATGCGTTTTGTACAAAAATTACTCGACCATTTATTTTAAATTCATTTGTCTTTAACAAAGTCCCTTCTTCCGACCTTAGTTCAAAATAAATTTTCTGATCTAGAAATGTTGTATTGGAAGAGTGTATTGAAAAAATCTTATTATGCTTTAATTCCAATGGAAATTTAAAAGATTGGAATAACATGTTTGTTTCAGTTGTTATCATCCAACTCTGGGCTAAAATCAAATGTGGTATATTCAAAAATAATATGCATAAAAGCTTCTTCATAGCTAGAAAAAATTTGAAAGATCCAGGTATTGGAAACAATACCTGGATTAAAGTGAAAATTAAAATTGTTTTAAAGTATGAGGGTCATAAATACGCACCCCGGTATAGTATTTAATCATCCAGCGGTCTTCCCGGGCTCCATTTCCTTGACAATATCGGTGATTGTCAGTGTAGTGTATTCTGCCAAAATCATATCCTGTCTGGACAAAGTAAGTGTTTCCTGTAAACACATCATTTTCTGATTCATCGAGCAGATCATTCATGCCTGTTTGATCTAAACAATAAATCTCGTCCAGATCATAGGACAAACAACTGGTGCACATATTACAACAGCCATTTTCATTTGAAATATAACACTTAAACCTCCATAATACTTCGTGGCCGGTATTATCAGTTAAAAACTCATTTCCTTGCACCGGAGCCAAATAATAATACGAATTCCCCGGATTGAGATTGTAGTTTGTGAAGTTGGCGAGTTCCTTTAATGCGTGGCGTTTGTTTTGGGAGTTGCATCTTTCTTCTACGCCATACATCGCTTCATAGTCGCCGGAGCCAAAAGTTCTTCTTGACCATGGAGAATAAACCGTTCCTGTAGCTACGACACTGTTTACCCGAATGCTCACAGTAGTTGAAGTGCTCGACTCAATTTCAAAATCATACACAAAAGGTGTTTTGTCTTCTTCTTCAATTCCATTGAAATGCCTTCCTGCAAAACCTTCTGCATCAAGATAAAGTTGCTCGACATCTTCTTCTTCCACTTCGCCACTGGTGAGTGGAACCACGATCAGTGTGTCTGAAGCGTCGGTAAAAAAATGTTTAGAGGAAGCATCACAGTAATCATAATTTAGAGTGCCTTCGACCAGGTCATTGGCCTCTTCAGGAGGAATAGGATCCCCGCGACCAGAAAGTAAAACTTCAGAACTCCTGAGTTTGATGCGATCAGAGAGACTCTTGAATTGATCGGGATGAATGGAAGACTTCTGCGAGACTTTGACAGTCTCTGCACTTAGCTCCGAAGATTGTTTTTCACAAGCCATCATCATAAAGAGTATTGGTGTTGAATACAGTAAAAATAACACCTTCCGGAGATGAAATGAAAAAAAACCAAAACTATTTTTCATAATAGAAAATTTAAGATGTGAAAGAATTAACCTGATGGCCGGCATCAGGCATCCGTTTATCCTGAGGGTCCAGGTAAGGATAAATACCACCTGTCAATGCAGCAAATCCTTTCAGACTAAAAAACAAATAACCAAATACCGCAGTCGATGGACATTTATATCATGCCTGCACGTGAAAATACTGCAATGAAACACACAGCTTGATAAGAAAACGAAAAGTGTTCAAAAGATCATAATGCTCAACAGATCTGCCTTGCATAGGCAAAATTATAACAATAAAAAAAAAAAAAACCAAATTTTTAGTGCATTATTTTTTACAAATGCAAAACTTTAACATATTACAGAAATAGTAATATATCTCATGCCGGGCCTTATGGGTGACTTTATTGGCAATTCACAGAAAATTACAACTATAGTTCGACCAAAATCACTAAAGAGTATAGATACTAACGTACGTTAGTAATGTTCTATGTTTTATCTTCTAGTGCAGGCTGTGCCCAGTGCATCATTTTTCTTTTTCGCCAATGATCAATTGTACTCTTATTGTGCCATAGGATAAATGGTGCGCAACAATCCTTTGTTTGATTTACATAAACCTCTTAGAGTCCTGATTAAGTAAATTCATCATTCAGGTACATACAGGAGAATTGGGAAAGTCATCTAGAATGGCTAGATGTATCCTGCAACCACTTGCTTTTTTGTAATTCATGTATAGTGTACCATTCACATGGGGTAAACGATAAAAAACTTTGAGAGAATTAATTACTTTTGGCCTGACAATTTTTAAACTCTAAACCGATAAACAAGCGCCCGACATTGAAAATGTTTCGAAGGCTGGGATATATTTTGTTTTGGCTATGCAGTGTACTGCTGGGCTGGTTTATGGGTTACATTAACGTACCCTTCGTTGAGTCAAAAAATAATTTTTTCTTAGGTTTTGGGGCATGCCTGGCGCTTGGTGTTTGGATGCTGTCCATCCATTGGATCAATGGCAAACGGGTTTCGCTCACACCTGCCTCAGCAATGCCCTCCGATGAAATTCAGGGCAGCCGCTCCATTCAGTGGCCCTGTTTATTTCTGGGCCTCTTGTCCTTTGGATTATTGGCCTGGACCATTCACCAGAATGAAACCCTTAAGAAAGTGAAGCTGCAAAATCAACAAAGCATACAACAATTAATGACCTGCCAGGATCAAGCCAGTACAGAAGACCAAAAACAAAAAATCTTCCTGATGTTGGAGTTGATCCGTCATTTAGATTCCACCAATAATCGACTTCGCGATACCCAGACGGTGAATTCCATGGTTCATCGACTCGTTGACTTGAGTACTGCTTTTAAAGCACAAAAGGAATGGGATCCCGAAAGAAAAGCCTATCAGGATTTAAGTTCTTTGAGGGGTATGTTATTGCTCGCCCTGCTCAATACACCCATGGATTCATTTACCTTTAGAAAGATCAAGACTGCAGTTAGTTTTGCTTACAGTGATCTTCGAAATGCAGACTTAGGCGGAAAGGATCTTTCCGGAATTGATTTGAGCCATTCCAGTTTGGAGCGTGCCAACCTGCAAAGAGCGCGACTGGATTATGCTGTATTGCGAAATGCTGCACTCGAATCTGCTAATCTGAATAACGCTTCTTTAGTCGAAACCAATCTGATGTCAACCAAACTCAAGTGGTGTAAAATCAATGGGGCAACCATGTACCACGTGCGACTCGATAGTGCCGATATGTCCAACGCAACTTTGCATAAGTCCATCCTTAAATATGCAACCTTCATACAAACCAGAATGGATCATTGCATTTTTGTTTCGGCCGACATCAGCAATTCATCTTTTTGGGGGAGCATTGCACGTTATGTGGATTTTACCCATGCTTCATTGTATGATGCCAGTTTCAAGGGCGTGCAGTTGGAAGGTGCCAATTTGCAAAATGCCATCGTTCAGAAAAATTGGATGGAACTCCTCCTTAAAGATGAAAACACCGGCAGTCAGGAGGTCGCTCAAAAATACCAACTCGTATCCGATAGTCTTGCCGTTACGGATACAGTAAATCCCCGATTTATTTTGAAGCTTAAATAAATTTCAGGTATTACAATATTTCATTACCCTCAAAGCTTTTGCAACAATTTGTTTAATTTTTTCGAAAACTTAATCACCACCGGATCAATCGTCCGATAGGGTTCTAATCCGATGTGTAAAGCCCTCATGTAATATGCATGCAGGTCATTGAGGTATGCAGCCAATAATTCCGGGGTGACATGGGTTTCCCGGCGAATTTGGTATTTGGATTTTAACTCTTTTCCGAGCATTTGTCCGATCTCATTGTTAATGATGTCTACATAATTGTCTACCGGATTGTTGATGGTGTCCTCCAAAACCGTTTCTTTAAAAAGCCCCGTGGTAAGCTCAGGCATATATTGACGTTCGTGCAAATCACCAATTAAGTCTGCAAGTTCTTCAGTAAAGAAGGAAGTCAAAATCGCTTGTGCTGTTACGTGATTGAAGGTATTGATAAATCCTTTTTCCGAACTGTCTCTCGAACGTATAAATGCCAGCTCTGGTGTAGAAATTCGACGAAAAGAAGCTTCGGCAAGATCATAAAATGCCACATCTTTAGATCCAAAGATATCTGCTCTCCGGCGACTCAATAGTTGTGCCACTTCCAGTTCCTTTCGATGACGAACCACATAAGGGTGTAAACGTGCAAATTTCATTTTTGATGAAAATTCTGCATGTTGAATGGGAAGTAATTCTCCTTGTTTCAAGCCACTGGATAAACTATGATGAACTTGAATACCCCGGTCATTAAAGTTTAAGTGGACAGTATATACGCTATCGCTCACGGAGAGTTTATTTTCATACCGGAGCGATACTACCGTCTTGAAATGATCCAAATTTTCAAACCGTGTAGAAATCAAAGGAGCAACTTTGACGCTAACAGGAGAGGGTTCGTTTTGCATTCCATTTGGAGACCATGATGAATCCCAGGATGCATCAAGCTTTGCTTTGTCCTGAACCTTATAAGGATTTTCACAAGCCCATTCTGAGGTTAATAACAAAACCCACAAAACCATTAAACCTCCGAATTTCATTGCTTTTAGCCTTAAGACAAACATCTCATCCAGATAAAAAAGTGTAACCGATAAACGTCTGTGGTAAAGATAGTCAGAATGCTGACAGCAGTTCATAAATAATCCATCGGTGGTGGAGGGTGGTCATCAACCCGCAACGGATTAAATTTCATTGCACGCATCATAATGACCTTGATTTAAAGGATTACATTTTTTGAAAATCCACTTACATCCATGCCACCCACCGGATTTAATGGCTTGAAATGAATTGGGTCATTGATGGGTTATTTACAACGTTGCGAAATCTGTATGTTTGCAAAGCAATTGTCATTTATGCAATCTTACCATCTCCTGATTTTGTGGAGTTTCTTCCTATGCTTTGAAGTGAATGCAACAAATTATGACATTCGGGCATTTGGAGCCAAAGGCGATGGAAAGACCCTGAACACGGTTTTTATACAGGCAGCCATTGATCAGGCTCATGTTGAAGGAGGTGGAGTAGTGGTCATTCCCGAAGGTTATTATTTGACGGGATCCATCTGGATGAAAAGCGGTGTAACGCTGCATTTAAAAAAACGGGCGGTGTTATTGGGAAGTACGAATTTCAAGGATTATGCCCGGGGATATAAATGGATGGCCATGATTTTAGCACGTGACGCTATCGACATTGGTATCACAGGGAAGGGCACAATTGATGGGCAGGGAGCAGCATTGGGATTGCACCTGGACAGTTTATTTTATGCAGGTAAAATTGACAGCAAGCATTACCATTTTGTAGAAAAACGGGTGTGGCATGAATTCAGACCGCAGCTGATCGAATTTTTTAGATGCAGTGGAATTCAAATTCGACAAGTCACGATGAAGAATGCGTCCAGTTGGGTTCAATCTTACGAACAATGCAACAGGATCACGATTGATGAGATGACCGTCGACAGCGACGCCTATTGGAATAACGACGGAATTGATTTAGTGGATTGCCAAAAAGTTCGAATGACCCTCTGTCGTATCAATGCTTCTGATGATGGTATCTGCATCAAATCGGAAGATTTCAGCCTGGCACAAATCAATGAAGATATCTACATTGCGGATTGCACCGTTCGTTCAAGTGCTTCGGCAATAAAATTCGGAACCTCGCTGGTCAGCGGAGCCAGGAATGTGGTCATCCGAAACATTAAGGTGTATGACACTTTTCGTTCTGCGATTGCCATCGAAGCCACACAGGGCGGATTTATCGAGAACGTGCTGGTGGAAAAAATCAGGGCTAAAAATACGGGGAATGCCATTTTTATGCGCATCGGCCGGGTTCGGGGCGCTGAAAAAGTGGGTCCGCTCAAAAATGTGACCATCAGAGATGTCAAGGTCGAAGTCCCATTTGAAGCTCCTGACCTGAAGTATACCATAAGAGGTCCAGCATTGTCGACTTTCGCCAATACGTTTCCTTCCTCCATTACCGGCAACCCGGGGGTATATGTAGAAAATGTCCGGATCGAAAACGTCAGCATTAAATATCCGGGTAGAGGAAATAAAGCCTATGCCAACATGCCGCTTTATCGAATCAAAGATGTTCCCGAATTGGAAACCAGTTATCCGGAATTTTCCATGTTTGGGGAATTGCCCGCCTGGGGCTTTTATGTCAGGCATGTTAAAGGAATAAGTTTCCGCAACGTGGAATTAAAAATAGAAGAGCCTGATTATCGTCCCGCCATGGTATTTGATGATGTTCATGACCTTTGCATTGAATCTTTAACTGTGCGTGGCGATGATAAAGCTGCGGCGGTTTATTATCAGGATGTCAGCGATATAAAATGTGAAAACATTCAAGTGATTTTGAGAAAATAATAAACGACACTTATAAATTTTCATTCACTGAGTAACTTCATCAAAGAAACACATGGCAAAAATCAACAACAACTCCGTTTTATATTTTAGTGCCCTGGTAGCTGCCCTTTCCGGATTTTTATTTGGATTTGATACCGTGGTTATTTCAGGGGCCGAACAAACGATACAAAGCCTTTGGCAACTGGATGATTTTACGCATGGATTGACCATAAGCATGGCGTTATGGGGTACAGTAATCGGAGCCCTTACCGGGAGCTGGCCTACGGAACGTTGGGGAAGGAAAAAAACCCTGATGCTGGTCGGATTATTGTATTTGGTTTCTGCATTGGGGAGTGCCATTGCGTCAAACGAGTTTGTTTTGATGGGATTTCGCTTTATGGGTGGTCTGGGCATTGGAATCTCAACCATCGCTGCGCCCTTGTACATAACGGAAATTTCTCCTCCTGAACAACGCGGTAAGCTGACGGGATTGTTTCAATTCAATATTGTTTTTGGAATTTTGATGGCCTATGTATCCAATGCGCTCTTACGACCATTGGGTGCGGAGGCATGGCGCTACATGTTAGGGATCCAGGCAATACCCTCATTGATCTATCTCCTCTTGTGTATGCGACTTTCAGAAAGTCCGCGCTGGTTGATTCTCCGTAAAAACGATAAACCAGGTGCTCGTGCCATATTGGAAAAACTGCAAACGCAATCCAATGCATCAACGATCGATGAAATGCTTGAGCGCATTGCTTCCACAAAACCAAATGTTCCAGAACGCACATCGTTTTTTACCAAAAGACTCTCAAAACCCATTGCATTGGCATTTTTTATTGCCCTGTTTAATCAACTTTCTGGCATCAATGCTATCTTGTATTATGCCCCACGGATTTTTGAAATGGCTGGACTGGGTGATGAAGTCGCTATGTTGCAATCCATCGGGATTGGATTGGTAAACCTTCTGTTTACCTTAATTGGACTTTGGTTGATCGATAAAGCTGGAAGAAAGACTTTACTGTATTGGGGATCTTTCGGATATATTTTATCGTTGGGATTATGCTCCTGGGCTTTTGCAACGAATATGGTAAGTATCATTCCCTACTGTATTTTTGGATTTATTGCGGCACATGCCATTGGCCAAGGAGCCGTCATCTGGGTATTCATCAGCGAAATTTTTCCAAACCGTTACCGCGATGCGGGGCAGTCCTTCGGAAGTTCGACCCATTGGATTCTGGCAGCACTGCTGACACTGATTTTCCCAAAATGGGTACAATGGTTCAGCCCCTCCTTAATTTTCGGCATCTTCTGTTTTTTGATGATCCTTCAACTCCTCTGGGTGCACTTCCAGGTTCCTGAAACCAAAGGTGTTGCACTTGAGGAACTGGAAAGTAAAATACTGGTTTCTAAAAAATAACTAACAAACGTTAGTTCAAACGATTTTGAATGAACGTTTGTTTATGGAACATCAGACCTTATAAAAAATTAAGTTTTTATTAATATTTTGCATAAATCAAAAAATCTTTCAGTTCATATCTTTACATGTAAATTTAATGATCATGACACATGCCATCAATTGGTTTGAAATTCCTGTAAACGATTTTGAGCGGGCAAAAAAATTTTATGAAACTTTAATGGACGCTGAAATTTCAGAAATGCCCTTACCGGGAGGCAGGTATGGAATATTGCCTTCAGACTGGCAAAATGGAGGCGTGGGAGGCGGAATTGTCTGGAGTGAGGGTTGTCAGCCTTCCAATACCGGAACGATCGTTTATCTAAATGGAGGAGAGGATCTGGCCATTCCATTAGCACGGGTTGAGGCAGCCGGCGGGACAATTCTGATTCCTAAAACATCTATAGGAGAAAATGGCTTTATGGCGCATTTTATAGATACTGAAGGAAATCGGGTAGCCTTGCATTCAATGGCTTAATCCGGCCATTGACAATTGTCTTTTTGGGTCTTTCTGCTTTTCTTTGATCCACTCAATCGATTGACCATGGCCTACAATGAAACATTGGCTGACCGCATCCGGCAAAGCCTATCCAAATTACCCGACATCGTTGAAAAGAAAATGATGGGAGGATTGACTTTCATGTATCGCGATAAAATGTGTGTTGGCATCATCAAAGACGAATTGATGTGTCGCATTGATCCCGCAAAACAGGATGAGTGCATTCAAAAAAAGGGATGTAGGCCTATGGATTTTACCAAAAAACCTATGAAAGGTTATATCATGGTGGATCAGAAGGCGATGCACAGTCAGGAAGAATTCGAAGCTTGGATCCAATTGACGCTCGAATACAACGATCGCGCGAAATCGAGTAAGAAAAAAAAGCTCTGATGGGCCTTTCCGTTATTTTCGGATGTTACAGTGGAATGGCATACCCACTGAATTTTCATAAGTACCTATGTATTGCGCAAGCGTTCTTGGTGCGAAGTACTTTCTATTGATCTTGTTGACATTTTACACATTTTACATACAGCTCTTAATTGGAATGCTGATCTAAGAGCGATAGAACCATGTTAATAAAAGTGGAGGGTCGTATTTAAACCTCCATACGTTGACATGACTTAAGGATCGTCTACAAGTATTTCTATCAAAGCGTATGTTGGGTAATCTACTTCTGCAGGAGTTACCTAATTACAAATTTTCCAATATTTTTTTGATGGTTATTGGAAGTAATCGAATAATAATAAATTCCACTATTCCAGCCCGAAGTATTGATACTTCTGGATGGTGCATTGATATTATTGTCTTTAAATATTAATTCACCGGTTACATTATATATGGACATTTCCTTCGAAATGATCAAATTATTGAATTGGAAATTAATTTCATTATTAGCAGGATTGGGAAAAACTACAAGCTCATTATTCTTCTTATGATCCAGGCTTCCTGTAATGATGGTATCACAGCCTGATCCTGATAAACTTCCCAATTCAAAATTGGGAGTAACTGGTGGGATCCCGGCAATATATTCACTAAATGTAACTCCCCGATTTACAAAATTACATGCCAGTCCCTTCGCATTCGGATTATTAATGAAATGCATAAATGGTGTTGCACTTGTTGTACTAACATAAATCCTATCATCTGGTCCGGTTCTTAGTACAAAATAGTCCGTGGTAAAAAAATCATTATAGAAGAAAGAATCCCATACGGCAACAACAGTTTCTGATTTAACAATATCAGCTGACTCCAAATCGTATTGCCAGATTTTACCAAAATTTGACAGATAAACAAAACGATTATTGGTTGAAATTTCAACACTACCCCAAATATTATTTAAACATTCTTCATTAACTATATTTATCCAATTGGATAATAATCCGGTACAACGATCAAAATCATATACCTGTATTTGGTTATCAGATAAATAACTTAAGTACTTTGTGCCATCTTTGGAGAAAACTGAATTACTTCCTGTATATATTTTAGTTGATCCTTCCCTACCTATTTTTTGATAGTATGGACCCAAAAATCCATTTGGTGTCAATAGCATTTTAACCACTACTGCGGTGCCAACTTCCTCTGTCAGAATCCACCAATCTCGGCCATTCGCATGTCTTGTGACAGCTAAATAACAACTTATAAAATCTCCTTCTACAATTGTTTGGTTTTTCTTTAACACCTTTCCCAGACCCTTATTATAACTTTTGTCGATAAGGGTATAGTAGATTTTAGGACTGGACAATGAGCTTGGTCGGCCGGGATGCTTTATATAATCCATAAATTGATGAATCAAATAACATTTGTTCGTATCACCCGGATCAGGAATAAAAAAAGAACCAAGTGTAACATAAAATCCTCCTATATAAGCATCCCAAACTTTACCATAGTTTATTGAATCTCCACCATCCAATACTTCCTGATTTTTATTACCCAACCGAAAACCATCAAAATAATACAGAAATTTTCCGCTATCATCAGAAATCACAGAATTTGAGAAGCCCAAATCAAATATATCATACTTACCGGTGCAATAAACTGAATTTATGGAGTCTCTGCTAAATTGAATTACAGACTTTCCACAAATAATGCTACTATCAAAAGGCTGTTCGGCATAACCAAAAATCCATTCAGCATAGGCATTGTCGGACTGGGCAAATACCAGACTACTTAAAAACAATGAAAGTACTGTAAATAATCCTCTTGACTTTGTCTGCACAACTCTCATAACAATATTTACTCTATTCATTACCAAAGCTGAGGTTTTTTTAGAAAAGGAATTGTAAATCCCCCTTTTTTCCTACAGATTAAAAGTAGATTTTTTTCATTAGATTCTGCTATGTAAAAATTCGATTGGTGTTTTGTTGGCCTGTTTCTTGTAACTTTACACAACGCATGCAAACACTACAGCAAAACAAAAATTTTCAGGAATTTCTCAGCTACTTTCCCATTGTAGAGTTACCAGTAACTATTCAGTACAATGATTTACACAGACTGACCCGTAGCAATGATCCTTTGCCGGATGTCTTACTTCAACAGTTTATTTTTCCAAACCTGGAATTTACGGTCGATGAGTTTACTGAATTTTTACCCTGCTTTCAAATACAGACCGAAGGTCCTCAAAGCTGGATCATTTTGTGGACGGGCCGCTTGCTGCATTATTCTTTTATCCTGATGATTTTTGGTCCCAACGGACAATTACTCAGTCAGGCCGAAATAGCCGGATTTTATTCACAGGACGAAAACGTTTTCCAACGCATGGCCCACTTTAATGAGGATGAGGAAATCTATATTGGAGAAACCAATTTAAGCCAAAAGGAATCAGAGGTTGTCCTGGACCAGACCAAAAAATGGGTCCTGGTGATGCAGGAGGATGGACAGCTTCGCCGTATGGATCTTTGAATTCCTGAAACCAAATGTTCGTTTTTGGTGTTGGTTCAATATGAATTTCCGGCCCAATGATTGGTCTTATCTTTAAATCCGGAGAACCCATGTTGTGAAAAAGAAGAAAAAGAATACCCGGAAACACTCCAATTCAAGCACCAATAACGCTTTAAGGGAACAGGTGCTGTCATTTTTTGCAAAACACCCCACAAAAAAATATACGGCCTTTCAAATGTTGAAAAAGCTCAGGGCAAAAGATCCTGAAGTGCTCATCAAAGTACTTGATGAATTGTTGCACAAAAAGGTCATTGCTAAATCTCCCAGTCAAAAATACTCGCTGATATTAGGTCTGAAATCTCCACAAAAAGCAGCCTATCACGAAGGTTATGTCGATATGGCCAAAGCGGGGTTTGCATACATCATTTGTCAGGACGGCATACGCGATGTTTACGTAGCTCAAAAAAACCTTCAGGGAGCTGATGACGGTGACCTGGTGCGTATTGCCTTATTCAAAACCAAATCCGGACGCCAGGAAGGTGTGGTGGATGAAGTCCTGCAACGGGCACGAACGCAGTTGGTTGGTGTGATCCGTTTTTTCAACGAACGGGCCGTTGTTTTTGCCCAAAGTGGCCGAAGGGTTCTCGAGATGGAAGCTCAGATTCCCGCTCATATCGTGGTGGAAGAATTTGACCGCGTCCTCCTGCAAATAACACACTATAAGCAACGGCCACGAGACATGATGAAGGGCGTGGTCATTAAAAATTTAGGCCGGGAATCGTCCATTGATGTTGAAATGCAAAGCATCCTGGCCGATAAAGGATTTCCTCTCGAGTGGAACCAAAAAATCATTCAACAGCTGCAGAATATTCCCGTTGAAATCAAAGATGAACCTCATCGCAGAGATCTCAGAAATGTTCAGATTTTAACCATTGACCCCTATGATGCACGTGACTTTGATGATGCCTTGTCGTTGATTCAAAAGGAGGATGGACAATGGGAGTTGGGTGTACATATCGCCGATGTCGGCCACTATGTTCCGGAAGGTAGTCCGTTGGACCTTGAAGCCCGATACCGGGGCAACTCTGTGTACCTGGTTGACCGGGTTCTCCCCATGCTTCCGGAGAAATTGTCTAACGAACTTTGTTCGCTGAGACCCCATGAAGACAAATATTGCTTTTCTGTTCTCCTGACTTTGGATGCTGATTTAAAAATCACCGAACAATGGATAGGCAAAACCATTATACATTCCAAGCGCCGATTCACCTATGAGGAGGTGCAGGAAATTCTTGAAGGCAAACCTGACGATTATGGAAGTCTGCTGGGTGAATTCAACCGGATTGCAAAACATTACAGGGCTGAGCGCTTGAGGCATGGAGCCATTGATTTTGATTCAGAAGAAGTAAAATTTAAACTCAGCGAAAATGGTTTACCCATTGCACTTCAGGTCAAAGAGCGAAAAGATGCGCACATGCTCGTTGAAGAATTCATGTTATTGGCGAATAAGAAAGTAGCGGCTTTCATTGGTAAAAAACAAAAAAATCAGGTTCCCATTCCTTTTGTATATCGCATTCACGATGCTCCTGATCCTGAAAAACTGGAGATGTTTCAGTCCTTTGCCCGGGAGCTTGGAGTTTATTTGGACTTTAGCACTCCGAAAAAGATTGCTCAATCCCTGAATAAGCTTACTGAACTTTCGAGGAAGGATGATAAACTCAAAGTGTTGCAGCCATTGGCGATTCGGGCCATGTCCAAAGCTTCTTACAGCACTCAAAACATTGGCCATTATGGTTTGGCTTTTCCGGAATATGCCCATTTTACATCTCCCATCCGGCGCTATGCTGATTTGATGGTTCACCGAATTCTTCTGGCAAATTTGGATACAACCGTAAGGGTTGATGAAAAAAACGTCGAACGAATTTGTCTGCACATCTCCAATCAGGAAAGAAAAGCGATGGAAGCTGAAAGGGAATCCAATCGATATTTCCAGGTACTTTTTTTAAAAAACCGTATTGGAGAAGAGTTTGATGGTTCGGTGGTTGGCATGAATGAGCGGGGCTTGTTTGTTGAATTGTCGGGAACCAAATGCGAAGGTTTTCTCCCATACTCCATGATTGAAGAAACCTTGAGTCTGCATTCCAGCCGCTTGCATGCTGTTTCATCCTTAAGTGATAAGAAATGGACCTTTGGAGATAAAATTCGCGTTAGATTGGAAGATGCAGACCTTGACCAAAAAGAATTGTTGCTGTTCCCGCTTTTATAAACCATTGATATTTAAATAATTATTTACAAGCTTGGGCTTAATATGGCATTTTTCTTATAATTTTTGTACCTTTGCAACCCATTTTCGAAAAGAAATGGGTATCAACATATGACAAAAACCAGGATCCTTTTTATTACCCAGGAGATGGAACCTTACCTGGATTTATCCGGAATAGGTAGCCTGATCCAAAAACTTCCGGCTTATGCGCAGGACAGCGGAATGGAAATCCGCATTCTCATGCCCAGGTTTGGGGTGATCAATGAAAGAAGGCACCGGCTCCATGAAGTGGTTCGCCTTTCCGGAATGAACATCATCATCAATGACGATGATTTTGCATTAATCATTAAAGTTGCGTCTCTTCCAGGATCGAGGATCCAGGTATATTTTCTGGACAACGACGAATTCTTTAAGCGCAAATCGGTTTTTGAAGATGAAGCTGGTCAATTGCATGAAGACAACCAGGACAGGATGATCTTCTTTTGCAAAGGGGCTCTTGAAACGGTTAAGAAATTTGGCTGGCCTCCTGATATTGTACATTGCCATGGTTGGATGACCTCTCTCATCCCGTTTTATTTAAAATCCAGCTATAAAAACGATCCGGTATTCAAACATTCTAAGGTGGTTTTTTCGGTTTACGATCAGCAGATTGATAAGAGTTTTACCGATGATTTTCTTAAAAAGGCCGCCATCAACAATTTGAAACCCGATCAGCTGATGGCTTATAAAAACGGTACGGGCATTACCCTTGACAAAGGAGCCATCCAATACGCTGATGGTCTGATTCAGGGCAGTTCTTCACTCAATGACAACATCTTGTCTGCCATTCAGGCTTCTGAAAAACCATTCATAAAGACAGAAGGAGAAGAATATTTGCCTTCTTATTTGGACTTTTATAAGAATCTGGTCCAATAAGTCGTTAGTACAGAGTTGTTATCTCACATGAAATCGAAAGTTTTGAAAACTTATTGGCTCGCAGCTTGTGGATGGCTGAGTCTGCTTAACTTTTCATGCAATGAAATCGACTCTTTTGGTTCCGATTTACTGGATGGGGATTGGATATATGCCAAAGGAGAAGCCATTCATGAATTTACCATCGGACCTGCACCAGAAGATTCATTATTGACCTTTTACCAGTTTACCTCCATGGGAGCTTCTGGTTTTGTCAACATTTCATTTCCTTTGGGAAAAATGGAAGACCCTTTGTTTGGAACTTCTTCTGCTGCATTGGGTACCCAATTGCGTTTTGTTCCTACCCAAAATCTGGATTTCCTCAGAAGACCCATCGACTCAGTAGTATTGTCCTTGCGCTATGATACGTCCTTGTTTTATGGTTTTTACCGTGAACCCATGCGCATTGCCGTTTATGGATTGGCGGAACCTTATCATACGGAATCCAAATATTATTCTAACCACTCGTTGAACTACAATACGGTTTTGCCATTTGGTAATTTGGAACAATACACTGCCAGCTTTGACAGCATTGAAATTCAGGAAGATACTTTGACGAAAAAACTGGCCCCACAATTGCGAATTCGTTTGGATACCGCCTTGTTTATGGGGATGCTGAGAAGTTTTCCCGATACAGTTTACTATGTCAGCGACAGTTTTACCAAGTCTTTCAATGGCCTGGCGGTGGTTTGTGAGGAGGGTAAGGGTTATTTATCTGTCTTACCGGAACATGGGGACAGTGAAATTCGCGTGTATTATAAAGATTCCACCGGTAGACAAACCAGTGCTGAATTTTTTATGAGCAGTCTGGCAGTCAAAACGCCCTACTACCAACGGAATCATGGTAACAGTCTTGCCAACCAATGTTTTACCAATAACATCTCGGGTGATAGTTTACTGGTCATTCAGGGCATGGGAAGTAGGGGCCTTCAACTTAAAATGCCTTATCAAGATCAATGGAATGGGAAATTCCTGAATCATGCAGTGTTGCATCTTACGGTGGCAGACCTTCCCGGACTGGATCTAAGCAACTTTCCATTACCTGATTTATTGGAAATCTTTGATGTGAGTTCGGGTACCCGGGTGGGCATTGACGATGTAGCCTTAGCGGCTGGTTCGCTAACGAGTTATAAAAGGGCCTTTGGAGGATACCCAATCGAAGAAACCATCAATGGGAAAACTTATTTTCATTATAAAATGAACATTACACGCCATTTTCAAAAATCGCAGAAGCTTCAGAATGGCTTAAACCTGGTCATTGCGCCATTTGCCAATCTCGAATCTCCTGCCCGTTTGGTATTGTTGGGAAGAAATCAGGGTGAAATGAGCGCACGAATCGAACTAACGTTTTCCGAGTAGCCATAAAATCACTTAATTTTACACATTCATGTGTGGCATCATTGCTTATTTAGGAAAGAAAAACGCATATCCGATATTGATAGAGGGATTAAAGCGCCTGGAATATCGTGGATATGATTCTGCCGGTATCGCTTTGTTGAATGGAGATCTGGACATCTATAAGAAAAAAGGAAAAGTTCAGGAATTATGTGATCACACCGAACCGCGGCATTTATCCGGCACGGTTGGAATGGGTCATACCCGTTGGGCCACTCACGGAAAACCAGACGACATTAATGCGCATCCACATCTTTCCGGAGATGGAAAATTGGCGATCATCCACAACGGCATCATTGAGAACTACAGCACGTTAAAAGAAGCTTTGTCCCGCTTGGGGCACCAGTTTCGCAGTGAAACGGATACTGAAGTTTTAGTACACCTCATTGAAGAAATCAAACATCGAGAAAAATTACCCATCGAAGAAGCAGTTAGAAAAGCGCTAAGGAAGGTGGTTGGTGCTTATGCCATTGTGGTGATGGACCGCGATGAGCCCCATAAGTTGGTGGGTGCTCGTAAGTCTAGTCCTCTAGTGATTGGCTTGGGAGAACAGGAAAACTTTATTGCATCGGATGCAACCCCGATCATTCAGTATACCAACAAGGTAGTGTATTTGAATGATGAGGAAATTGCTGTGCTTACACCTGAAAAAGGTCTTGAAATTTCTACTATCAATAACGACGAACTGCAAGAACCTTTGATTCATGAACTGGACATGAGCATGGATCAATTGGAGAAGGGCGGATTCGAGCATTTTATGCTCAAAGAAATTTACCAACAACCACAAACCATTTCGGATTGCATGCGCGGTAGACTGAGTGCCACCGAAGGTTGGGTTCGATTGGGAGGACTCGAAGAACACATTAACCGGATCAGTAAAGCCAATCGCATCATCATCGCAGCTTGCGGAACTTCCTGGCACAGTGCTTTGATAGGTGAGTACCTGATCGAAGAATTGGCCCGGATTCCGGTAGAAGTTGAATACGCTTCTGAATTCCGATACAGGAATCCCATTTTGACAGAACACGATGTGGTCGTCGTCATATCTCAATCCGGCGAAACTGCGGATACGCTGGCTGCAGCCGAATTAGCAAAAGAGAAGGGGGCTCTGGTTTATGGTATTGTCAATGTGGTTGGGTCGTCCATTGCACGTTTGACGCATGCCGGTTCTTACATCCATTGTGGTCCGGAAATCGGTGTGGCCTCTACCAAAGCCTTTACAGGACAAGTGACCTTATTGACCCTGATGTCTTTGGTTTTGGGACATCGCAATGGAGCTCTGTCCAACAGCTACTACCATCAGTTGATTGCCGAGTTGGCCAACATTCCCGACAAAGTATCGCGTACCTTACAGCTTAATGATCAGGTGAAATACCTGGCCTCAGAGATCCAACAAAATAACAACGCTTTGTATTTGGGACGTGGATACAATTTTCCTGTCGCATTGGAAGGTGCCTTGAAACTCAAAGAGATTTCCTACATCCATGCTGAAGGTTACCCCGCAGCTGAAATGAAACACGGACCTATCGCACTGATCGATGACAATATGCCTGTGATTTTCATTGCGACCAATGTGAGTTCTTATGAAAAAATAATTTCAAACATACAGGAAGTAAAAGCAAGAAAAGGAATTGTAATCGCCATTGTAAAAGAAGGTGACCAGGAGATTACCAAGATGGCTGATCATTGTATTGAAATACCTGCTACCATAGATCCCCTGACACCCTTGGTTTCCGTGATTCCATTGCAATTATTGTCTTATCACATTGCCGTTTTACGAGGCTGTGATGTTGACCAACCCAGAAATTTAGCTAAATCCGTTACCGTAGAATAATCGATATGCCAAAAGAGAACATTCAGTTTACGTACAACACCTCTCAGATTGAGTTAATCATGCCAGAGTATGGCCGCAACATTCAGGATTTGATCCTTTATTGTAAAGAAATTGCTGATCCGGTTTATCGTCAAAGGTTTGCGGAAGAAGTCATTGATTTAATGCACATCATTACTCCATACAATAAAAATATGGACGAGCATCGTACCAAGTTATGGCATCATTTCTTCAGGATAGCAGGATATGACATTGATGTCATGCCCACCAGTGGAGTGAAGCCTACACCGGAAGATGACCGTATGAGTCCACAAAAAATCGAATATCCAACCGGTACAGATAAATACAGGCATTATGGTAATTATGTCAACCAGATGATCGAAAAAGCCATGCAGCTTGAACCAGGTCCCAAGCGTGATGCCTTTACGCACATCATTGGATCGTATATGAAAATGGCTTTTAGAAACTGGAACAGGGAACATTATGTGAGTGATGATCTCATCAAAAATGATTTATTGCACATGTCCAATGGTCAGTTGACGATGGATGAAGACGTGCAATTTAATACGTTGGTAGATTCACAACCCCGAAACCAAAGACGGGTATTCAAATCGAATTATAAACAGAACTACAAGCACAAAAAAGGTGGAGGTGGCGGAAGTAACAACAAATACCGCAACAATAACAATAATCGAAGGAAAGGATGAACTAGGAGCAAAGCATACGAGATGCTTTGCGACATGAGCACCGACCAGTGAAGCTGGTAGATTGTGATAGAAATCACAATTTAGGAGCGTCCCGGTGACCGAGGTCATCGGTCCCGGTGATCTATCTAACCGGGAGCGAGCTCCTGCGAGTGAGCCCCGTGTCGGGCTCTAGCACGACAAGGAGTGATAAAAAATCACTCCATAGGGGCGAATCGTTCGCACCTGCGAACGACAACCACCTCAGCTAAAACCGAAGTTATTAATTTATCATTTTTGCAAATGGTGTTTAAAAGTTTGATAGGTTAAGCAACTTAACTCACAATTGACTCTAGGCTTCAATTAATATTTTTGTTCATTTGTTCCTACTTTCTTGCGACGATATGAACCGAAATATGAGCGAGCGCCGTCGAGTGAAAAATTGAGGCTAGAATGAATACCAAAATACAAAGTATTAGGGTGTACCATTATTAATTTTCGCAAGCAACTGCGAGCCACAGAAATTTTCGCCACACGCTGTACACTGACGAATTTTAGGAATTCATTATTCGATTTTATTGAATTTTATTTTTATAACGATAATATTGGGTTATATCAATTTTATGAAACTGCAAAGCAAAAGAGTAGGCTAATCGTAATTGGGATCATTCACTATTCCGACAAATCAATCCAAGTACCTCTAAGGCATTTACTGTTTATTGCAGTATTAATTTTGGATAGCCAACTTCTTCATTGGAGGACAATCCACCTTATCCTTCTTATTAAAACCATCAAAGATTTTAAAATGATAACTCAGTCGCAAGCCTATTGATTGAATTTGATGTAACTCATAACCATAAATAGTTCCTCCTCTAATCTGAGGCGTACTTAGCCTGTTAAAATAATATGCTTCAAACTCAAATTTAGAATACTTCAGTCCAAATATGAACACACCACACTTTTCCGAATAATTGAACCGCTGGCCACTCACGTAAGTGTTTAATTTATCTTCAAAATACAGATTGTTTACAAAATTGTAAGTAATACCTCCTCCAATTTTCCATTTTCCTTTCCAATAATAGGTAAGTAAGAGGTTGTTCCTAATGTAGTTATAATGAAAGATTAAATCTTGCGTAAACCCTCCTATAAAAATGCTCTGGACGTGTTTATGATTGAAATCACTTGTAACTTGAAGGTAAAACATGTTAATCAGTTTTTGACTCAAGTTCACACCTATCAAAGGGCTTATATTTCCAAATCCTGTATGTTTAAAATCTAATTTAAAAAAATTTTGTGGGGCCGGAAGAACACTTTGAAAATCATAACCTATTGCAGGACCTATATATGTTTGCGATTGAAGACAAGTGAGTTCTGCAATCACGATGACAAAGTTAAGAATAAATGATTTCAACTTAATCATTGGGGAATCCTATAAAGATATTAAATTAAGCTCATGCGGTTTAATTAATTTAATTCTATACTAACAAACGTTAGCACCTAATAGGAAAAGGAGTAACCATGAGAGGTATTTTGAAACCCTTAAAGGAATAAATAGACGGTTTAATCCATGCAAAAAATGTACCTTTGTACACATTGAATTGAAGTTTTTAGAAATTGCTTTCTTATGCTTGATCCGGAACAATTAACTATTGCCCAGGCCTCAGCCAGGCAATGCATTGAAATTGAAGGCAATGCTGTGATGAGTCTTCTGGACAGTTTGCAGGGCGATTTTGTCTCTGTGATTGATGCTTTGCATCACATGAAAGGGCGGGTAGTGATCACCGGTATAGGTAAAAGTGCTATCATCGGACAAAAAATTGTCGCCACACTCAACTCAACCGGAACACCTGCTTTGTTTATGCACGCTGCTGATGCCATTCATGGTGATCTGGGGATGATCCGTCGTGAAGATATTGTGTGGTGTATTTCAAAAAGTGGAGAAACCCAGGAAATCAGATCTTTGATTCCTATGCTCAAAACACTGGGTTCTCAATTTATCGGTATGGTATCCAACAAAGAGTCTACCCTGGCAAGACAAGCAGATTTTGTTCTGCATACTCCTGTCCCCTTTGAAGCGGAACCCAATAATCTGGCACCTACAGCCAGTACCACTGCACAGGTGGCTTTAGGTGATGCCGTGGCTGTTGCATTGATGGCCCTCCGCGGGTTTACGCCTTCCGATTTCGCCTTGTACCATCCTGGTGGAACTCTTGGTAAACAACTCTACCTGAAAGTTCAACACATTTATCCTCTACATGAAAGGCCTTTTGTCAAAAGGGAAACCCCGCTTCGGGATGTAATTTTAGAAATGACCGGAAAACGGCTCGGTGTAACGGCTGTGCTCAATGATGAAGGAGTTCTGGAAGGGATTATTACCGATGGAGATCTACGCAGGATGTTGCAGAAAACCACTTCCATCGAAGCCCTTACGGCGTCTGACATTATGAGCCAAAATCCAAAAGTCATCGAATCAGACACCTCAGCCCAGACTGCTTTTCAAATGATGCGCGAGAACAATATCTCCCAGTTGCTGGTTGTTCATTCAGGTGAATATGTTGGGGTGGTACACATTCATGATTTAATCAAAGAAGGAATTTTATAATCCATGTTTTTTCCAATTGGTGACGATAACATTCGCGGAGGCAGCAAACCTTTGTTTTCCTATAGTTTAATTCTGATCAACGTCCTGGTATTTTTATACGAAAGTGTACTGAATCATCCACAAGCAGAAGCTTTTGTTTTTGAATTCGGGAATATCCCCATTGAGCTTTTATCGGGAATCGATCTTTATACCTTGATGACTTCTATGTTTTTACATGGCGGATGGATGCATCTGATAGGCAATATGCTGTTCTTATGGGTGTTTGCCGACAATGTTGAAGCAATCATCGGTACTTTCAATTTCATCTTGTTTTATATCCTGGGAGGTGTCGCAGCAACCCTCATTCATGCGTTTTTTAATCCAATCAGTGAAATTCCGGTAGTCGGAGCCAGTGGTGCTATTTCTGCCGTGATGGGGGCCTATCTGGTAATGTTTCCGGCTTCGAGAATCCGGGTGTTTATTGTATTTCTTTTGACGTCTGCACAAATACCTGCCCTTTTGTTTTTGGGGATATGGATATTACAACAGACTGTGGCCGGCGTTGGTTCCTTGGGCCTGGGCACCGAGGAACAGGGTGGGGTAGCCTGGTGGGCCCATATTGGAGGGTTTGCATTTGGTCTTGTCGCAGGATTGTTTGCCCGCAGCAGTTACCGCAATCGCTATCGTTACCTTCACGATGACGATGATAGAAACCTTGATTAGATTGCATTTCCTACTTGAATCACATTTTTGGACCAGCAAATAAAGCTTTGTTGCGAAATTTCAGCGCTCCCGTATACCATAGACAAGTTGTAATTCGTCTAATGATAATCCTTAATCACCATAATGGCCACGCGAATTCCCTTTATTGAATTGAATCGTGACAAAATTTATTTGTTTGCACTTTATTTATTTGTAATTGTATTGCCTTTGTCCAATGCGGGTATATCCATAGCCGTGTTTTTACTGATTTTTTCATGGCTGATCTCCGGCAGTTTTAGGGACAAATGGAAAAAACTCATTTCACTCCGGTTTCCTCTCATCTTCTGTTGCATTCCTTTGGTGTATCTAATGGGCAGCCTTTACACCGATCATCCTGAGATTGCACTAAAAGAAATCATCCGATCCTTGTATTGGATTGCTTTTCCTGTTGTCATTTCCACCTCCAGACCCCTTCATCCGAAAGAGGCGCATCGTCTCATTAATTTGTTTTTATTCTCTGTTACCCTGGCGGCCCTGGTCATTGCCGTAAAATTGACATGGCCAGAAAACTTTCACCTGCAAAATTTCCGTGAAGCTTCTTTGATCGACCACATCCCATATTCCTATCAGCTTGCTTTTGCTATTTTCTTGCTGATCGATAAAATTTTTATTCAAAAGCTAACAGATGTTAGTATTGGAAAAAAAATCCTATGGGTTGCCTGGGTGCTAATGCTAACGACAATTTTATTGATTCTGAAATCGTTTACGGGCTATTTCTTTTTTGCTGGAGCGGCTCTGGCGGGATTACTGTTTGTTATCTTGTATTATCCAAGATATCGGGCCATTGTGATGGTCATTCTTTTGATGCTGGTCATGGCTCCGTCGGTCTACATTTACCGTTGCATTCATTTCTTTTACCAGGTACCAAAGTTTACCCCGGAAAATATAGAATGGAAGACACACTATGGAAAGCCGTATCATCACGATTTTCAGGATAAATTGAAAGAAAATGGGCAATATGTGAATTTGTTTATATGCCATGAAGAATTGCGCGAAGCATGGAACCAAAGAAGTGCAATCCCTTATGACTCGGTATGGAATGGGCAGGACAGTATTAAGTGGGTCATCCACCGTTACATGACCAGTTTAGGTTTGCGAAAAGATCTCGATGGTATTCACCAACTGACTGAGCAGGACATACGAAATATTGAAAAAGGTCTTGGCAATCACATCTATCAGAATTATCGTTTGGGCATTTATCCCAGAATTTACGAGACCATCTGGGAAATCGATGGATATCTTCAGACCGGAGATCCAAACCGGAAATCTTTTGCGCAACGCATTGAAATGTATCGCGTATCGTGGGCTGCCATCAAAAAATCACCTATGATTGGTTATGGCACTGGTGATGCAGCCACCGCTTTGGTAGAACAAGCACGGTTACAGGGTTCTCGAATGGACCCCGGAGAATTTCGCAGCCCACACAACCAATATCTCGGGTATTTGATAAAGTTTGGTCTGCTGGGTACTTTTTTCATTTTTGCAGCCTTATGGTTACCTTTCATCTATTGGAAGGCCTATCGGACATTCCCCATCTTCGTTTTGTTTGCTGGCTTGTGGTTTGCCAATTTCGGAGAGGGCAATCTGGAAAGTTTTATTGGGATTAATTTCTTTGGCATTTTCTACTGTCTGTATCTATGGGCAATGCCGGATAGGTTTAACCATTGAAACCCATTACCAGGATACCTCATGGACCCTTGACAAAAATAGGTCCGCAACCTGAATAACCCTCCTCGGCTTATCTTTGAGCTAAATTTTTAAGTTCATGTCTTCTGACCCATTTGAATCCGTCCGCCAGATGCTTGCTGATGTCGAACAGGTGGCCATTGCCGATGCGGCTAGCCTGGAAAGCTTTCGGCTGGAATACCTCGGATCAAAAAACAGGATAAAACCTATGTTTGGTTTGATGGGACAAATTTCGACAGACCGGAAAAAAGAATTTGGGCAATTACTGAATGAGCTCAAAAATAGAGCTGAAGAAAAATTTGAAGCCTTTAAAGAAAAACTGGTCAATCCGTCCAATGCCGCTCAGCACATTCCTGACTTAAGCTTGCCTGCGATAAACCTGCACCGGGGCAGAAGACATCCGATCTCGCAAGTCATGGACAGGATTGTGGATATTTTTACTAAAATAGGTTTTGAAGTCGTGGAAGACCGGGAAATGGAAGATGACTGGAACAATTTTACGGCCCTGAACACACCAGGTGATCACCCGGCGAGAGACATGCAGGATACCTATTACCTGAAAGACCTTCCAGGACTTTTACTGAGAACCCATACGTCTTCGGTTCAGTCGAGGTTTATGACGAGCAACACCCCACCCATTCGCATTCTGGCTCCGGGTAGGGTATACCGGAATGAAACCATCTCTTCGAGATCCCATTGCCAGTTCCATCAGGTTGAAGGATTATACATTGACAAAGGAGTGACCATGGCGGATTTAAAACAGACTTTGTTGTTTTTTGCCAAGGAAATGTACGGGCCGGACATAAGTATCCGGTTAAGGCCGTCCTATTTTCCATTTACTGAGCCATCTGCCGAAATGGACATTTACTGGGGACTTCAGAATGAAACCGACTATCGCATCACCAAAGGAACCGGATGGCTAGAAATTCTGGGTTGCGGTATGGTAGACCCTGCCGTCCTCAGCAATTGCGGCATTGACCCAGAAGTTTATTCGGGATTTGCTTTTGGGATGGGCATCGAACGCCAGGCCATGCGGCAATTTATGATTCCGGACATCCGTTATTTTTTTGAAAACGATCTCCGCTTTTTACAACAATTTTAATCCATCCGGACCTTCATTTTCTGATCTATGAAAAAAGCAAGTTTAGCCAAGGGAACCCGGGATTTCCTGCCTTTGCAGGCCAAAAGAAGGAAATATATATTTGATACAATTGAGCGGCATTTTCAATCTTTTGGTTATCAACCACTCGAGACGCCAGCAATGGAAAATCTCGATACTTTATTGGGTAAATATGGAGACGAAGGAGACAAACTGCTGTTCAAGATTCTCAATAGCGGTGATTTTATGGGCGGTTTGGAGAATGATACATTATCCCAAACCGATTCTGGAGCTTTAGCCCTCAAAATTTGTGAAAAAGGTCTGCGGTATGATTTGACAGTACCTTTTGCCAGGGTGGTGGCCATGAACCAACATGCCATCGGTTTTCCTTTCAAACGCTACCAGATTCAACCGGTATGGCGTGCTGACCGTCCTCAGCGCGGACGTTACCGGGAATTTTACCAATGTGATGCCGATGTAGTAGGATCTACCTCTTTGATGTACGAAGCTGAATTGATCCAATTATACGATCAGGTATTTAATACCCTGGGCATTCCCGTAACCATTCACCTCAATCATCGCAAGATTTTAGAAGGCATGGCAGTCCAACTGGGTATTGGTGAGCAGTTTATGGCAATGACCGTTGAAATTGACAAACTGGACAAATCTGGTCCTGAAGCGCTGGAGGCATCCCTGGGTAAACTGGGTATACTCCCGGATCAGTGTCAATGGTTGCTTCAGCAATTGAAGGAAGAAAAAACGGAAAATTTCAGGTACAATGAAATTTCAGAAAAAGGCGTCAATGAAATCAACCAGGTCATGGGTTTTAACCAAAACTATCCCATGTGCAATAAACTGGTTTTTGATCCTTCGTTGGCACGAGGTTTAAGTTATTACACCGGTTGCATTTTTGAAGTTAAACCCTGCAATGTACAAATGGGAAGTTTGGGAGGTGGAGGACGATATGATGAATTGACGGCCGTTTTTGGTTTGAAAGGGATTTCAGGTGTCGGAATCAGCTTTGGCGCAGATCGGATTTACGATGTCCTGACGGAGCAGAATGGATTTCCAGGGCGCCTTGGGCACGACTTGAAAGCTTTATTTTTAGTATTGGAGGAAGCATCATTGGGTTATGCTTTTCAACTGGCAGGTCAGCTAAGACGGTCAGGAATTCCGGTTGATGTGTATCCGGAAGCCCACAAATTGAAAAAACAGTTTCAACATGCTGAGCGTCTGGAGGTTCCTTATGTGGTCATTGTTGGATCGCAGGAAATGCAAGATGGAACAGTAACCCTTAAAAATCAGTTGAATGGCGACCAGAAGGTGCTGACGGCACATGAACTGGCTGAATACCTGGTTAAGCATAGTTAAAGCCCCATGGAGAAGAAAATGGGAACCCCAAAACCACGGTTTTAACAGGCCAACAAAATACATATTAAATATTTACATAATATGTATTAACATTGTATTTGAGCCGTTAACGTTTTATTTTGAATACAATGGTTTATCTTTGTGATCCTTTTGCATTTAGATATGTTCTTTTTGGCGTATATTTAAGAAGTTTTCGACATGCCTAAGGACCGAACCGAATCAATTCCGGATCATCCATGAATCAAGTAAAATATCTGTTATCTGCGTTGCTATGGATATGCCTGGTGCAGTCTGCATCTTCGCATTCAGGAATTGCTGGGTGGATGAACGATAAGGTGCCAACGCATCATCCGGACCTGATGAATGATATCATCGTTTCCAGACTCCAGGCATTGGAATGTCTTGTGACACCACGAATAGAAGATGATGTCATCGATCAGGTAAAGCGATTTATCGGCCGTGACCGAATGCGAGCCATGGATATTCTACACCGCACAGAGATTTATTTTCCTCTCATAGAGCGAATTTTTGGAGAATATGGACTTCCTAAAGAACTCAAATACTTGACCATCGTCGAGTCTTCCCTGGTGATCAATGCTAAATCACGTGTAGGAGCCGCCGGTCTGTGGCAACTTATGCCGGCAACGGCAAAAATATTGCAATTGCGAGTTGATGAAAAAATGGATCAGCGACTGGATCCGGTTTTATCCACACATGCAGCAGCGAGATATTTCAAAACATTATACGGCCTATTTGGAGACTGGTCTCTGGTATTGGCAGCCTACAACAGCGGTGAGTACCGGATCAAACGAATCTTGCAAAACAGCAATAAAAAGGATTTCTGGAGCATTCGTGGCAGTTTGCCACGGCAAACCCAATTGTTTGTCCCGGCTTTTATTGGGGCAAGCTATTTTGTTGAGTATTCAGAAATTCACGAGATGGTTCCCTCTTCTGAAATTGTTGAAAGTCAGCGTTTGTCATTTGCCAAAATTTTTAAAGAAGTCAATCTGAAAGATCTGTATCGGAAAACAGCCATTAAGCCTGAAATTTTTAAGTTGTTCAATCCAGGGTATAAGAAACCACTCATTCCTGCCAGCACCAAGGGATATTCCATCAGTTTGCCAGACAGTTTGATGGTTGAATTCATTGATTATTACACTTATCAAAACCGTAAAAACCAAACCATGGCAGAGCCCCAATGGGTATTAAATGCCGAAGGTTTGAGCGATGCAGAAATTATTTCATTTACCCGGCCAGCCATTAGCTATCCCGACAATATTCAAGTGGTCCAGGCACAAACAGTGCAGTTGGATTTTGATTTTACACCCAGTCCATCCTCAGAACTGGAAATTCCAAAGAGCAAACCCAAACCGGTATACACTTATCACATCGTCGGTCATCGCGAATCCTTATTTGATATAGCCGAAGACTACCGCATAAGTCTGGAAGATCTGCTTTCCTGGAATGATTCAATTTCTATTGATCATATCAATACGGGTGCTGTTATCCGAATACTCCAGCAACCGCCAGTGGATAACCATGAGTCCTCCAGAATTATTTCTTTAAGCGACTGGAGATAAGCAAAAGCAAGATTTACATTTAGGTCAATTTTAACAGAACCCGATTATTTATTTTGTAATCGAGGTATATACACTAACGAACGTTCGTGTTACGAAGATGTCGGGGCTCTGTCCCTACCTTTCAGAATATTCGATGAATGACTCCTGGGTATTGCGCTGTGTTGCAAATGTGAATCACAATTGTCTCATATGATTGTCCCTAATTTGAATCATATCATTAAATGTGTGGTACTCATGTATGCAGGTATAAATTTTGGAATTAAAAAAATTGAACCAACCCACAATGATTCTGATTCAGGGAATGCCGCTTTTGAATACAAAAATAAATGAAAAAAAAATGGATGGAGTTCAAGTAGATTGCATCTAAGTCAATCCCAATGGAATTTTTAAGGCATGTAATAAACTCATGCTTTTCGCTTCACTAAAATCTTATCCACCCTTTGCCCGTCTTTATCGACAACTTCCATTTCGTAGTGGTCAATATCAAATCGATCGCCTACTTTTGGTAAGGTACCGCTCAGGTGAATGATGTATCCTGCTACTGTGGTGAATTGATCCATCATGTCTTCCTCTAATTCAATTTCGAAATACTTCATAAAATCAATAATGGAATATTGACCATCCACCAACCAACTGGTATCGTCGCGTTGTACGATTTCATACTCTTCCTGATCGAGTTCAGTTACATCGCCCACCAAAGCATCTACTACATCATCCATCGTCACAATACCCATGGTAACACCAAATTCATCCACTACCATTCCATAATGGATTCGGCGCTGCTTAAACAATTCAAGCACCTTGTAGGCATACATGTTTTCATTGATGTACAAAGGCTCCTTAACATAGTTTCGAATGTTGAAATCTTTTTCAATGGTTGGAGAAAAGAGATCTTTCAACAACACAATACCAACAATGTTATCGGTATCGTTACCCTCACAAACCGGGTAGGCAGAATGTTTTTCTGCGTTGATTTTTTCGCGAATGGTATTCCAGCTGTCTTCTGTACTAAAAAATACCATGTCATTCCGATGGGTGAATAAAGTATTTACTTTACGATCTCCCAATTCGAATACGCGTTCAACAATGTTCTGTTCAATGTCCTGGATCTCTCCTCCTTGTGCACTTTCTTTAATGATCGATTTGATTTCCTCCTCAGAAACTTTGCTGGACGCCATTTTACGAATTCCGATTAAACGTAGAAGGAGGTCATTCGATACGGAGAGTAACCAAACAAAAGGAGCTGACAAAGTCGCTACTAAACTCATAGGCCTTGCCAATAACATGGCAATGGGCTCCGGATAAGTCATGCCAATTCGTTTCGGGAGCAATTCTCCTAATATGATGGATAAAAATGTAATGAACAATACCATGGTGACCACCGCGATGTTGTACGCCATAGGACGTAACCCAACAAACTTACTGATGAATTCTGCAAAATCCTGCGTTAGATTTTCGCCACTATACACCCCCAACAAAATTCCAATTAAGGTAATTCCTATCTGTACCGTTGAAAGAAACCGCGTAGGATGTTCGGAGAGATCCAATGCTGCCTGAGCTCCATTTTGGCCTTTCTTTTTGGCTTGTTCCAGCTTAAATCTCCTCGAGGAGATCAATGCCATTTCCGTCATGGAAAATATCCCATTGAGCAAAATCAGGCCGATAATGATTAAAAATTCCAAATTTCTGTGATGAAAATTCCACCCCCGACCGCAAATATCGGAATACTTTTGCGATTTTTCCTGTGGAGGCTGTTGACCGGGTCCAGAACACGATGCATCCACCGGTAAAATGGTGAAAAAGTAAAAACCTCGTGGGTTAAGGGAGGGGGCAAATTGGGTGGTTTTCGCGACTTGGGTGCACCTTCTCATTCCTCCAGGTAAACACCGTCGCCGTTGGATAATATTACCTTATGCTCCAAATATTTCAGGATGCGCAACAGCAAAAAAATGCATCTTTGCGTGGCAAATCAACGATTTATGGTTCAAATTGATCAGATCATTGCCGTGAGTGGAAAAAGCGGCTTATTTCGGCTGGTAAGTACTAAATCCAACGGACTCATTCTGGAAGATCTGGAAACCGGAAAGGTCAACTTTTTTTCAGCAAGGACAACCCAATTTTCACCACTCGAATCCATTGGCATTTTTACCCTGGCTGACAATATACCTTTAAAAGAAATTTACCAGCGATTTGCAGACCAGGAATCCAATCATTCAATACCGGACGAAAAAGCGAATGATCTGGACTATAAAAGCTATTTCGAACAATTAATCCCTGAATACGATCGATACCGCGTGCATGCCAAAGACATGAAAAAGTGTTTGAAATGGTACCGTCAACTTAAACAACTAGGATTTATCCATCATAGCACCGAAGCAGCAACTGATGGAGAGCAGGAAGGCGTAGTTTCAACTACCGATTAAGCATGTACAAAGGAAAAAAAGTCATCGTGGTATTGCCGGCCTATAATGCCGAATTGACGCTCCAGCAAACCCTGGATGAGATTCCTATGGATCTGGTGGACGAATTGATTTTATGTGATGATGCCAGTAAGGATGGGACCTTTGAATTGGCCAAAAAATTGGGAATTAACCATTGTATACGCCACGAAAAGAATCTGGGTTATGGGGGCAATCAGAAAACCTTATATCGAAAGGCTTTGGAACTGGGTGCTGAGATCATCATCATGTTGCATCCCGATTACCAATACACACCCAAACTCATTCCCAGTATGGTCAACATCATTGGGGAGGATTTGTATCCAGTTGTGTTGGGTTCGCGAATTCTCGGTAAAGGTGCATTGAAAGGGGGAATGCCATTTTACAAATTTATGTTCAACCGCATGCTGACCATGTTTGAAAACTGGATGGTGGATTATAAATTATCAGAATACCATACAGGCTATCGGGCGTTTTCCAGGAAAGTACTCGAGCAAATTAATTTCCAGGACAATTCGGATGATTTTGTTTTTGACAATCAGATGTTATCACAAATCATTTACAAAAAATTTTCCATAGCGGAAATCAGTTGTCCGACAAAATATTTTGATGAGGCATCCTCCATCAATTTTCAACGCAGCGTAAAATACGGTTTAGGTGTCTTGACGGTGAGTATTAAGCATTTCTTGCAAAGAAATAAGATTTGCCGATTCGACATGTATCGTTGATGACTCAATCTTTTTGAAAAACAGCAATGAGAGACAATCCCATCCAGTGGTGTAAAAGTTTATCAAGGCCCTTAACAACTGGCATCATGTATTCAAATTGTCGGATTTGCCAGGAAGGAATGTGCTTAAACTTAAAACATTTTGCAAACAACCACCATCCCAGTATCCCGAGTGCATTAAAGTAAGTCAGGTGTATTAACCGGCCATCGTGTTCATCAAACAATGCCTTCAGTTGGTTTGGTGTATATCTTCTGTAGTGTTGCATGGCTTTATCCAATGAACCAAACAACCCGGGATATGCCGGTACCAGGAGAATGAGACAACCTTGTGATGGCAGACATCGAAGCATATTTGATATGGCGGCCTGGTCGTTCTCGATGTGTTCCAATACGTTGATGGCCACAAGTGTTTGATATTCATTATTCTTTCCGGATAGCTTATCATGAATATCGTCTTGCTCAACATTGAAGTCCAAAATGGCATTGAGTGACAGGTTTCCTTGAAACCGGCTGGACAGCCTTTCTCTACATACAGGTTCAGGATCGGACAAGCTAACGGATGTTAGTTTCGCTAACAAGTGATGTGAAATGTTACCGATTCCACTCCCTATTTCCAATACAGGAGAAACCATCCAAGGTTCAACTGAACGATAAATATAATGATTGAATTTCCTGGCTTCTGATAAAGTCAACAGGGTCCGTAAACCGGAGGGGGACAGCGCGTGCAAGCGCGAACTATCTTTTCAACAGACCATCCATGATCATTCTGGTCATCGCCTTGATCTGGTCGGAAGAGTATTTTGTACCCCTTCCGGATTGGATTTTTCCACGCAATGCGGAAACAATCAACGTACAAGCAACCTCCGAATTGTAATTGACTAATTTCTTTGAGGACACTCCTTTACGCAGCAGTTCAGCCAATAAGTCTTCCTGCACTTTCATTTGCTTTTTAAACGATTTGTCCAGATTGCCTTCTAAATGCCTGGATTCAGTAAAACAAGCTTGAACGGAAGAACTGTTTTCTGACTGGAATTTTGCAAACTGGTCAATATAGGCTTCTATTTGGGCAACTGCAGTTTTTTGCGAATTAACAGCCTCCTGAATGCTTTGAGTTAAAGATTTTAGGGTTTCCGAACAAATTGCATGAAGGAGATCTTGTTTGGAGGTGAAGTGATTGTATATGCTTGCAGCTTCAATTCCAGCTTTATGGGCAATATCTCGCATAGAGGCTCCACCAAAGCCATTTTGATTAAAAAGAACAATCGCTACATCCTTAATTTTCTGCCTGGTCATTGTAAAAATTTTAATTAACGTCAAACTTATTAAAAAAAAATCGTGCATGGTTATTCCATGCACGATTTTTTATCGTAAAAAATGAATTTGCATTATTTCAGATGGCTAACATGACTCATGATACCGCTCTTGATGTTAGCCGCTTTATTCTTATGCCAGGTATTGTTTTTGCCTAATTTGTCTATCATACTAACGACTTTAGGTAAAAACTTTTCGGCATCTGCCTTAACTTGCATTTCACGTAATTTTTTAATGGCGGTACGGGTAGTTTTCTTAAAATAGCGGTTGGCTATCCTGCGAACGATGTTTTGGCGGATGCGTTTAAGTGCTGACTGATGATTTGCCATAAAGCCTTGTATTTTTAAGGACCGCAAAGATAATAAAAGAGCTGAATACTTAAACGATTTCTTTTAAAAAAATTATCTAACATCCTCATTTTGCCCAGGTTATAAAGAATGAACCGTCGGATTTAACCATATTTCGGTGTGAAATGGGCTTGTAAAGAATTCAATTGGAACATCTTGTAGGTCTATTTGGATTGGCTCAATCGCATAAGCACCCAGGTTTCAAAAACGGTAAACAGCAAATAGCTTACTCCCAAAGGGATAGCCAGTTGCCTGGGTACCAGGGTCAGTGCCTTAACCAAAGCGAATACCAGCATGGAGAGTAAAACAATTTTGAAGAAAACCGAAACCATAAACACCCTCGTAAACAAATATGGATTGGAGGATTGGATGGTTTTAACGGCTACAAAATACATGGTAATGGTGAAGCCTATAAAAAATCCAACCAACAGCAAATGGGCTACCTGGAGACCGTTAGAACCGCTTTTTCCAGTACTGAAATAGCCGATTACAAAACTGGACACAGAAGTCAGTGCCAACCACATAAAGAATTGCAAGGGCTTCATTTTTCCAATTTTTTGAGGTCGTAGTAAAGCCACACCAATTGCATGAACAGCATCAACATGCTGAGTCCTGCAGTCCACAATGGCTTCTCCAAGGCCATTTTGCGATCCAGCCATTTGCCTGCCCATGCAGCCAGTGCGATTGAAATGAATATCTGTGTCGCAAGGCCAGAATACCGGAGTGCTTTATTCCCTTTGAGGTCAAAACGGCTCATGCTGTTCGGAGATACCTACATTTTGATGGTATCCGGTTTGATGACCGGATTGACGGTAGCCGATGGATTTGCCTTATGTGTTACATGCATTTTACTGGTTACGTTGAACTTTGCTCCAGGACTGACAGCCAGTTTATCGGTATTGATCTCTCCATCAACAATGGCGGTCTCTTTGACCTGTAGCAAGTCATCAATATGTATCACGCCTTTGAATCGTCCTTCAATCATGGCGTTTTGAGCCTTTATTTCACCTTCAATACTGCCTTTTGGGCCGATGATTATCTTTCCTTTACACACCAGAGTCCCTTTGAGGAATCCATCAATGCGAATATCACTTTCAGCCTGAATATTCCCTTCCACTATGGTTCCCACTACCAAACTGTTGAGTGCCCCTTGTGTAACCGGCCCTCCGGGTGCATTTCGTTGAACTTCTTCTTTAGCGCTCTTATTTCCAAACATAGTCTATTGTTTTTGGTGGATAACAAAAGTACAGAAAAAATAAGTCCCCACTATGCACTAAAACAAAAAAGCCCTACAGAACAGCAGGGCTTTACTATTCTTTAACGACAATTCATTTTAGAAATTCGGACAATAGATACCCCGACGCTCCGGACCACAAACATTATAGATGAAAGACAATTCAAATGAATTGTTACCGGCATTGGCGTTGCGCAAACTTGAAGTATTGATGTCATAACTCAAACCAAATCCATATTTCTGATAATCAAATCTGGCAGATAAAATTAAAGCATCCATATGCAATCCAGTGGAATTTGCGTCTTTGTATTTATTCGCTAAACGGGACCATAATCCCATTTGAAAAGAACTTTCATTGGTTCTGGATTGACCTGACCCAAATCGGAAACTGGTACCCGCATTCAATTGGAAAGAAGGCCCTTGGAAAAAAGTCACAAATCCCGGAATGATGGCACTTTTGCGATTGAGGCGAAAAACCCCTCCTCCATGAATGGTTAGTTTGGAATACAAGGGTGCTGGTATATAACCTGGAGTACCTTCTTCAATATTGTTTTGCAGGGGTTCATTCAGATGACTTAATGCACCGCCAACATAAAAGTTATTGTGTTTATCCAAAACACTGAACCACAACACACCTACCGATACATCTGCAAACAAGAAACTTGGATCAAAAATGGCAAGGTCTTTTGTACCGTTTGGATCAACCCCACTACTGGTAATCTGGCTACCCCAAATGGCATTATGAAACTTTACCCCCCTTTGATTGAGGCCAGCTTCAGCACCAAATACCAAGTAATTGGAGGATGTCCTTGTCCCAGACATACGCTTACTGTATGAGCCCGATAACTTGAATTGCAAAGTGCTAAAATCAAGAGATCCTGCTTTATCTCCCCAAAATGTACCACCAAAGCCAAAATAATCATATCGGCCTACCGGTATCTTTTGATCAAATGACAGGTTGTACGTATTGAAAGAGTTGCTGAAACCTAATATGGGAGCCCATTGATTGCGGTAGTTCGCTACAAACCGCATCTTACAATTCATCACCCCCGTCAACGCAGGGTTGAGATTGGTGGGGGACATATAAAATTGAGAAAAATGGATGTCCTGAGCGCTTACTTGTAAGCCGATCAATATCAAAAGCAAAGTGGATAATCGCATCATACCTACTACAATATAAGAGGATAAATTTACTGCCTTTCCAACAAATAACATTCCCATTTTCATAATTTTTATTAAATTTAAAAAATTGCAATACTTAACCGCTTAATCTACACGCATTACTGCACCAAACTTATGAATCAGGAGGTCGTCGTATTCATTGGCTTTATCAAACAAATTGTTGAAAATGAGCTGCCCGTTCTCAGGTTTAAAGGAATGATCAAAAACCTGTAAGGAAAGAACGATGTCCCGATTCACTATACTGAAACTAAGACCCTCCAACAGGTAATTTTGCTGCAACAGGAAAATATAAATTTCTCGAATTCCGTCTTTTGGCAGTGAACACATGTAGGCATCTCCAGCGATCATTCCGGATTCTTCATGATAAGAGAGTAAAATCTTGGCCGAACCGCGTTCAACCTCCCAGTTGTATGGTCCTCTTCGGGTCAGGCTTACATCGTATCCCATTTGTAAGAGGCAGGTTTCAATTTCCAGTCGGATTCCGGAAGGACTGTATTCTTCAATTTGGGAGATCATCTGAATTCTGGCACCGCAAAATGGGCAGTATTTCTTTTCCTGGTTAGGTTCAAAAACAATATTGGCACAGGATATACAACGTACTCCCAATTCCTTTTTGCCGGCAGAAAATTCCTCCAATGCCTGTTGTAAATACCGTGCTGGTAAAGAAAAGCCAATGCTCTGTCCGTTTTGAATGATAAAGGTATTCACTCCGAGTACTTCTCCTTTGTCATTGATCAAAGGTCCACCACTGTTTCCAGGATTCAATGCCGCATCGTGCTGAATGTAAAACAATTCGTTTTGTTGGTGGACCGTGTTGGAAATGATCCCCTGGGTAGCGGTGTATTTTAATCCGAAGGGATGGCCAACGGCTAGTACCGGATCTCCTTGCCGGTAATCATCGTTGACATGCAGCGGGACATTTTGTACACTGCCCGCCACCGGGGCCTGTATAAAAGCCAGGTCATATTTTGGATCCAGGTACCTTACTTTACTTTTAAGCCGTTTAACACCCATTCCTTCAATGACCACTTCCTTATTGTTTCGCACCACATGCTCATTGGTTACAATCAATCCGTAATCTCTTAAATAAAATCCCGTGCCTACTGAAAAAGGAGTAGCAATCTGTATGACAATGTCTTTATACTGTTCGATCAATCCTCTCATTTCAATGGCAAATTTTTAATAAACCACAACAAGGATTTTAACACACTGGTCAATTCTTCATCTTCAATGGAAGAAGCAGTTGGCAAATCCGGGAAATTTTTTTTGTGTAACGATAAAATTTCTTCTATGCGTTGATTAATTCGGGATTTTGAAAGTTTGGTTCTGTCTTTTGAAAAGTAGTTAACATTAAATCCAAGTTTTTGAAAATAATCCTGTTCCACAATTTCAAAGTACAAATGCATCAAGTCATGATCAGGACCCGGTAGAGCAAAATTATACATGCAATATCCAGCAATGTAGTTGCATATGGCCAAACAAACTTTATCATGTTTGTTTTCTTCATACCATTTATAGGTTTGCAATTCAGATTCAATGAACTGAGCTACCACACTATGGTTTGCTGGACTGGTAATACCAAATGTTGAGACCACTTCATACATTTCTTTGTACAAATCTGCATCGGACATGGCTTCCAGTTCTTTCAAACCATTTTGCAATACAGAAATTTTATCTTCCAGCCTTTCAGGTGCCAATGAAAAATATTGCAAGTGTATTTTCCCCAACTTATCCATCAGCGGACCTTCGGGCTTCACCAGATAGTCAATGGAATAAAACACCGATAGATAAGCGTAAGTCAAAGCACCCTGATATCTCTTTGGATTTAGACTGCCTAATAAATCGGTAGCATGAAGACTCGATAATTTCTCCCGAACGAATTCCATTTTGGTGTGAATCAGTGTTTCCTCCAGCTTTCTGACATGCTGATTGCCCAGGGGCTCGAGGTACTCAAATTCATGTAACATCAAATCGTCTTCCTTATCCGATTGTACTGCCAGTTCTTTAAGCCCGTAATACAATTTGTATGGAGAAGACTCTGAAAGTAAGCTGTCAAATACCATGCACAGATTATTTTGCGCATCTAAGGCAAATCTTGCATAGTTGAGATCATAATTGTATTCCACAGCCTTGCGGAGGAATCCAACATTGAGTTCTTTGCAATGGGCTATTTTACATTCTGCACGAAACAAATGTTGGGTAATTGTGCAGTCAATTTGTTTTGAACCTTGGTATAGACTGAACTCCAATTGCGGACCATCCATCCGGATCATTAAATTGGCTTGGGCTGGATTGGTCAGGTATCTGACCAAAGATCGAATAGAGCCTGTATAATCCCCTTTTTCATAATCTTGCAAACTTTGGTCCCAGAAAGCCAGTTGTTCCGGTGATTTATAAGCATCAGAAAATCGTCCGAAGCTAATTCCGGGAGATTTCTCTTTTTCACCTGTAACAAGTCTATTCCAAAAAGCCATTTTCTCTAAAAAGGTTTAAAGGTAATCACTGTGACCAGATACGCACTGCAAGCAGGAAAGATAAATATGCAGAACCGATTAAATTTACACCATGATAGGATCGCCGGACAGAACTGTTTTTCCCCATGCCGGAAACGGACTTCGCATTCCTTATTCTGCTTCATTTTATACGGCCGGTAGCTGTTTTGCAGAGGCGTTAAGCCAACATCTGTTTCAACATAAGTTCAATGTACTTAACCATCCGTTTGGAATAGTATTTAATCCCATCAGTATGGCTAGGCAATTCGAACTTTTGCTTGGCGATTACACATATACCTTGTCCGACCTGATCTACCATGATGGCATGTTTCATTCTCCGGACCACCACGGTCAATATTCAAATGCCGAACCCGAAGCTCTGTTGTTTCGTATCCATGAGGAGTTACAGGCAGCAAGGAATAACATTTCACGCTTGAACTGGATGGTTCTCACTCTCGGTTCAAGTCACTATTATGTTTATCGTAAAAGGCAGACACCGGTAGCCAATTGTCATAAAATTCCGAACTCAGAATTTGAAAAAATCAGAGCACGTCTGGAAGATTCGGTTACCGCTCTTTCCCATGCGATTCAAGGCCTGCTGGACTGCAATCCAACCTTGAATATCATCATTACCGTGAGTCCGGTGCGTTACTTAAAAGATGGCTTTGTAGAAAATAGCCGGAGCAAAGCAAGTTTGTTGTTGTGTTGCGAACAATTGTGCTGCAGGTTTCCTCAAGTGCACTATTTCCCTTCTTACGAAATTTTTATGGATGATCTGAGAGATTATCGTTATGCCGCTGATGACCTGGTGCATCCATCCAAAAATGCCGTGAAATATATTTGGTCATACTTTGAACGCAACTTTTTTGACGAAAAAGCGACACAACTGATCAGAAAAATGGAATCCCTGCAACAATTGCTGAATCACCGGATTTTGCACAAGGACTCGGACCAGGTATGGATGATGAAAGATAAATTGATTCAAATGCTGGAGCAATTGAAACAGGAATATCCCCTTTTGAATTTTGAATCCGAAGAACATTTGATCAAGGAGAAATTTTTCAGAGATTAACAATCGATGTGGAATAAAATACCTGGATCATACAATACATGGTCCTGATGAAAAGCTTTCCTGCGATTCTAATGCAATACAATTTTTTTCTATTGTAAAAATTGGGAAAATCTTATCGAAATAAATCCTTACAATAGCTACTGAACAAAAGCAACTGACCTTATGGACACGCATAAATTTTCTGTACCATCATAGTCTCATTAAACTTTTACACGTTTCCATTTTCCCTGATAGAAAAAAAATACGGCCGCTAAAGCAATCAGCGTTTCGGCAACCGGAATGGCGATGTAAGCACCAGTGGTATTCAGTTCTGTTCCTTTAGCCAGAAAATAAGCAAAGGGAATTTGAAACAACCAAAAGCCGACAAAATTGATCCAGGTGGGTGTTCTCGTATCTCCGGCACCGTTTAAAGCCTGAATCATAACCATTCCAATTCCATAAAAAATATAGCCTACCCCAATGATTCTTAAGGACAATACCGCATGGTGAGTGACCTCGGGATCCAGGGTAAAAAAGGAGATAATCTGATGTGGAAAAACCAAAAATATGAAGGTCACAAAGCTCATGAAGATGACATTAAAACGTGTGGTCAATAACACACTTTGTAATGCCCTTTCCGGCTTTCCTGCTCCCAGGTTTTGCCCTACCAACGTGGCTGCTGCATTGCTTAGGCCCCAGGCCGGCAAAATAAAAAATACGATGTTACGTATAGTGATTTGATATCCTGCAGAGGCATCTGTCCCTCCGGTTTCTGCAACCAATCGTGCCAGAACGATCCAGCTTCCACTGGCGATGATAAACTGCAGTGTAGCAGGCCAGGCTAAATGGATAATAGACTTTGACAGTTCCCAATGGGGTTTGAAATATGACCATTTGATTTTGATGGCCCCATCTCCGCGAAACAAATGGTAACATTGATAAAGTACCCCGCAGCTTCGACCACACACGGTAGCCATGGCTGCGCCAATTAAACCAAACCAATGAATGAACAAAGGGCACAAAATGATATTGATCAGACTGGCAATCCATAAACTTTTCATGGCCATAGCGGCATCACCGGCACCTCTGAAGATTCCATTGATCAAAAAAAGTAACATGATCACTACACTGGTTCCCAACATCAAGCGGGTAAATCCTGCGCCTTGTTCAACCACTTCATCACTGGCACCCATCAGCGCTAAAATATCACTGGCCCAGATGGCTCCACAAATACAAAGTGCTACGCTTACCAACAAACCGATCCAAAGTGCCTGTACTCCGGAACGTGCGGCCAGTTCGGGCTCCTTTTCTCCAATTCTTCTGGCTACTATAGCAGTCACAGCAGTACTTAAGCCTATGGCAACCGAATAAACGATGGTGATGACAGATTCTGTCAAGCCCACCGTCGCGATGGCTGCCGGTCCCAATTTGCTTACGAAAAAAATATCCACTATGGCAAACACGCTTTCCAGACTCAGTTCCAGAATCATTGGAATCGCAAGGAGCACAACGGCTTTCGTTATACTGCCTTCCGTATAATCCATCGTCTCTCCTTTTAAAGATTGTTTGATGATATCCCAATAATAACGAAACCTGATTTGAAGCATGACGGCTAAATTGTGTATACTGGATTGACCTTAAAGTACGGCCAGTAAGGCACAAATTTAACCTAAAATATCATTTAACTTTTTTACCTTCAAAATAGCTGCTTACCACAAATGCGCTACGATTATAGATCTTGATTTGTCATGACTTTTTTTTTAAGATTGCAAAAATCCCTTCAAAACAAAGAAGCATTTATACTTCTCCTCGAACTTCGAAGTATAAATTGTTACTCCTTTTTTTAAGGTTTCTTCAATTGGTTATACTCACTTTGTTGGAGACAGTTCATTTAGTGGTTATAACGGAACCTTTAGTATAGATTGATCTATTAAATAGCTGGCAATGCTATTTCAAGTCATAATAAATTGATTCTGGAATTCTCCTAAATGAAAAGAGCCACTGACTGACAGCGGCTCTCGTATTTCATTGTTGAAAATGGTTTATCTATTAATCACCAGCTTAGCAGTATGATGTTGCGCACCGCTGATCAATTCCACCAGGTAGATTCCGTTGCTCAAACTTGAAACATCCAAACGCCGAGCTTTACTAAATGAAATCGATTCGCGAATCAATTCTGTTCCATTCAGATTCAGCACCCGGATCCTGGCATTGGCCTCTAAGCTCTGGGAAGTGGAAATATCGATGTAAGACTGTGCAGGATTTGGAAACAGGTGAATGGATAATTTGGTTTCTTCATCGCGGGTAGAAACCGAACCAATCTGAATCTTGAAATAATCGGTTCCAAACCAGCCTCCGGTGCCATCTTCTACGACAAATAAAAATCCATCGGTTTCCATAGGACCTCCTGTATGTTGGTACGTCAATTTTCCGTCATTGATATCTTTTTGGGTAAATCGAGTGCCATAATCCACTTTTGTTCCGTTAAGGTATAAATCTCCTCGTTGAGTTACCGCAACTATGGTATAAGTCAACTCAGAGGCGGTATTGTCGGCGTCTTGTGATTCCAATTTATCTTGTCCAATTCCACGGGTTTGGCCTTGTTCCATTTTTAGACCCAGGTTAGTCAGTAGAAAAGGATTGCTGACTTTGATCTCCGAACAAATGTCGAGTTTGAATCCATAAAAGTTGGCTTGGCCACTTAAAAAACGATCTGTAACAACTTCCAACACCCAGTCACCCGCTTTGTCTTCACCTTTGAATGCAGATAGAGGTTCAAGTGGTTTGATTATTTTTTTCTGAATGGGAGGACAAGCATTTAAGAGGGTATACAATCCATCATCGTCAAACGAACAATCAAACAAATCAGTTACCCCGCAATTCCGGTCAAACAATTTAACCCGTGTTCCCTTAGGACTAACGAGTGTTAGGGTGATGCTATTCACTCCAATGGCGGTACCGTATAAATCCGTAAGGTTAACATCAGATATCACTCCGGCTCCTCGGATGGGAACTGGCATGGTCCCCATTTTATTTGCACTTCGTACCAACACGTTTCCAGGATAATCGGTCAATTCACATTTTTTATTCACCGTTTGGAAAGGTGATGGGCTGGTAGGGGAACCCAATCCGCAACGATTAACGGGGAGAACCCTCCAATACAATAGAGTGCTTTCGTCAAAGAAAATATTGGGTGTAATAAAAGTATCCAATATTCCATCCTTTGAATAAATCAAGCTATTACCGAAAGCAGGTGAAGTGGCAATTTCCAGGCGGTAACTGAGGGCGTATCGCGCAGCGTTCCATCTAAATTCCAACGTCTGAGGTACATCGGATAAACCGTTTGCTGGATAAATGGTCTTCAAATCAGAGAAATTGACATTGACCAAATCCAACTCCACCAATTCCCTTAATGTATCTCCTTTATCCGTAATGGCAAAAACTTCAAATTGGTATATTCCATTAACATCCACCTTGCTGAAATCCAAATTCAGTTTGGATTGCTGACCCACCTGAATGAGATCCTGACTGAAAAGATATTGGGTACCGGTTGGCAGGCCATCTCCAACCATCAATCTGAGTTGACCGGAACTTGATCCAAAGGAACAGGATTTAATGTCCAGGTCTATGGAATTGGGAATACAGAAAACAAAACTTGATGGCGAAACTCCAAAATTAACAGCATTTCTTGCGCTACTGGATAAAATGCGGATGTCATTATCAGAAGCATCGAAGAAAATATTGTCAGCAGCTTCAATCACGATTCTGGCGCGGATCATGCCCACAACGGAGTCCGGAATGGAAATCAGTTCGTCACCGTCATTGTCCGTATTATTCACCAATGGAATCAGTACATTGGGATTGGTCCTGTTGGGCATCAGATAAATGTTGACCTTTTTACAGTTGACTGGAGCCTTGTTTGTATTGGCAACATCCCATCGTACTAAATTACAGGCCCCTGTATATAAAGTATCTCTGTTTGCAGCGTTAGGGAAAGTCACCCGAAAAGGACCTGCGGATTCTGTTGCAAAAAAGTGAGTTTGCTTTATAGTGGTTGCCCCGTTTCCAGGATGATTATCTCTAACGTTGAATCGGAAGGTAATTTTTCGACTGACGGTGGGTAGTACCTCTGTGCGTTCAAAATTACCTTTCGTTAAAATGGTATTCCAGATGGGCACAATTCTGTCTGGGCTGTTTCCTGGAAATACGGATTTAAACAAAGGACCTTCTTCATCCAATAAAGGTTCGCCGAGTATGGCTCCATAACCTCCAGCATCGTATTGCTCCCAGTTGTACGTAAGGTTGTCTAATTCTGCATCGGTGGCCCTTCCACGCAACTTAAAGGGTGTTCTGATAGGGATATAAAGTCCCTCCGGGATTAATATTTCCGCATCTGGATAGGTGTTGGTCGTATTGCTGGCTGCACCACATCGGCTTCCGTCGCCCGTGCGCGTGTAATTATAAATGCGCTCTACGGAATTGGTATGAAAATAATTTGGATGCGGAAGGTTTCCGGATTCAACATTGAGGCCAGCTCCGCATAAACCACTGTAGGACATAATGCTGGTTCCGCTTCCGGGTTCATAACTGGTGGCAGATTCGTTCCCGTTGCAATTGGAAAAAGTATGCGAAGCACTGTATTGATGGCCCATTTCGTGGCATACAATCCGTTGGGTAACATAGGCTATGTCCGAATTGTACCAACAAGTTACCCCACCTCCTTTATTGGCGTTGCAAACGGAAGCTAAAAAGGCTACCCCACCTACGTCAGTACAGGAATTGGTAAAGACATGTCCAATGTCGTATGCCGCTCTTCCTACGATGGCATTAACGACATCTGTATTTTGGCTGAGGGTTGAACCTCCGGAGGTTGGGGTTCCGTATGGGTCAGTGGCGGGCTGTAGAAAGACCAATTTGTCATTATTGGCTATCAGGTTCATATGAATGGCTACATCTTTTTCGTAGACTGCATTGATATAACTGAGGGACGCCACCATTTTGTCTATTGCGGTTTGAGTAGTGCCTCCTCCTCTACTGGGATCACTGCCCCATTCACCAGTACAGGCCAGGGCTAGACGGTATGTCCTGAGATTCACGGGTTCACCTTGAGGGCTTCTCATCGACAGATTTGGAGTATGATGTTGGACATCTTCGGAAATGATGGAATTCAATTCCTGGGTTCCGCAACTGAGTTGCACCCCTTCGCGAACCTCGAGTTCATTGCCTTTGAAAACAGCTAAAATATGGGATTGATTATAATCCGGAGCTTCGATGACAACGTCTCCTTGATCGGTCAGGATATAAGCTTGAAAACTATAGGGCGATATCGATAGTCTCATATAATGTCCACCTCCAGAACCTGCATAGGTCTTAATTTCTGGAAATTTAGCTGCTAACTCGGGTTCCATTACGGGAGACTCTTTAATCCGAAATGTTTCCCACGATCCATCTGGCATTGGAAGCTGTATTTCGAAATTGGACTGAGGGGCCTTTTGACTCAAATCCATTAAATATTGGCGATAGGCTTCGCGATCCAATGCAAATAAGGTGAGGGCGGGAAGATCGTTCCAATGGCCTCTTAGTACAAGATTTTCTGGTTTTTGAAGGGGTCTCCAGAAATTTTTTTGTGACCATGACGGAACCAACAACCAAAACATGATCAATCCTGTTAAAAGTCTTTTCATAAAAATACCTACTATAAAGTTATCCAATAATAACGCTGGAATAGACCAAACGTTTCTCAAAGAATCCACAAATTTCAGCTATTCCTTCCAATTCTTTGTAAGAATGCGTCTTCGTCAAGAATTTCCACCGTTCCCAGCTTTTTTGCCTTTTCCAATTTTGAACCCGCATCTTCACCCACTACCAATATGTCCAATTGACCACTGACCCCTGATAATATCCGGGCACCATGCTGAACCGCCAGTTCCTGTGCTTCTTTTCTCCCAAGTTTGGAAAGTGTGCCGGTGAATAGCATACTCTTTCCCGAGAATACCGAACCTTCAACGGCAAGTCTGGGTTTATCTTCCTCAGTTTGTCGCATATTGACGCCGAGTTCCTCCATTTTCTGAATCATCTTCAAATTTGAAGCATCCTGGAAGAATTGAATGATATTTTGGCCGACAACGGGTCCGACATCTTTAATCGAAGTGAACCGCTCAAGCTCCCAATGTTTTAGGTCCGGGAGGTATTCAAGATGTTCGGCAATCAGTTTGGACACTTTTTTGCCAAGATGATGGATGCACAATCCGTGTAGCAGACGGTAAAGGGGTCTACTTTTTGCTGCTTCTATCGATTTTTTGAGTTTAGCTGCAGATTTTTCACCCATACCCTCCAATTGGGCGATGGACTGATCGTCAAGTTGATAAATATCGGACATGTCGTGCAGCCAGCCCATTTCATAAAATCGTTCGATCAGAGATTTTCCCAAACCATCGATGTCCATTGCATCCTTTGACACATGGTGGATCAGTCGCTGTAATTTCTGGGCTCCACAATGAAAATTAGGACATCTCCAGGCCGCTTCATCTTCTTCTCGCACTAAAGGAGTTTCACATACCGGACAATTTTTGGGAAAATGGATTGGCTTTTCTTTACCGTTGCGTAGTTCCGGAAATGCTTTCACGATATAGGGAATGACATCTCCTGCTCTTTCCACCAGAACCTGGTCGCCGTAATGGATGTCCCTCTGACGTATAAAATCTTCATTGTGTAATGAGACTGAACTCACGGTCACCCCTGCTAATTGTACAGGGTCAATCTTGGCTACCGGCGTGATGGATCCTATTTTGCCCACTTGAAATTCCACATCTCGGAGGATGGAAGTGGCTTGTTTTGCTTGAAATTTATAGGCCACCGCCCAGCGTGGATGGTGGGAGGTATAACCGCAACGTTCCTGGTAGGAAAGTTCATTGACTTTAACCACCACGCCATCGATGTCATAAGTAAAATGATCCCGACGTTCCGCCCACTGCTGAACAAATTCTTCTACTTCGTAAATTGAGTGGCAAATTTTGCGATCGTTGAGGGCCACTTTAAAACCCAGCAGATCCAACATTTTCATCCATTCTGAATGTGAAGTTTTGTTGGACATGGCGGGATTGCCCTTTGCATCTTCAGCATAGGAGAGTTGGAAAATAAAAGCGTCGAGCCCTCTGGCCGCCGTTTCGGAAGGATCTTTCACGCGAAGCACTCCGGTAGCTGCATTTCTGGGATTGGCGAGCAAGGGCAAGCCGTCTGACTCCCGTTGCTGGTTGATCTGTGCAAATTTTTTATGACTCATCACCGCTTCTCCCCGGAGTTCCACACGGTGTAATCCAAATTTTGAAAAAGCAGCTTTCAGCGGAATGGATTTTATTGTACGAGCGTTTCGCGTAATTTCATCGCCCTGGGCTCCATCCCCGCGGGTAGCTGCTCTGATGAGATGGTCGTTTTCATAAATCAGTGCAATGCTGCCCCCGTCGAATTTGGGTTCAGCAAAATATTCAAGAGGTTGATGGGCATCCAAATCGCACATTTTCCTTACACGGGCATCAAATGCCTCCAGGTCTGCCAGCTGGTAAGAATTTTCCAGAGAAAGCATGGGGGTCAGGTGGGTAACGGTTTCAAATTGTTCGGTAAGATCACTGGAAACCCGTTGGGTAGGAGAATCATCAGCATTCCATTCCGGATGTTTGGATTCTTCACGCTCCAGTAATTTATACAATTGATCGTACTCATAATCACTGATTAAGGGATTGTCCTGAGCGTAATACTGCCATTCGTGAAACCGGATGAGATCCCTGAGCTGATCCAATGCCTCATGGTTGGGGATAGCAGTAAGCTGCAAATATTCACGGGTGATGCGGGAGAATTCTTTGATTTCTGCAGCGGAATATTTCATAGGCTTGATACTGGAAGAACAAAAATATATAAATTGGGTGAATAGCGGGATGGGTTCTGTAATGCACTAGCCTTACTTGAAGCCAACCTGATGCAACTTTGGAGTTACAGAATGGGATGAGAAGTCAGGAAATTTTTTTGACATTCATTAATTTGAATTTAACTAACACTTGTATGTTAAATGTAGGGGATTCAATGGTGGGATCAAGGGGGTGATAATGGAAGTGAGCCTCTAGAGCGAAATATTGAGACAAGAAGAGTTGTAAAAAGTAAACTGGTTTTGATTTACTA
>CAZMSE010000021.1:26445-57607 GCA_964568865.1 uncultured Saprospiraceae bacterium | reverse complement strand
CGAACCTTAACAGACAGAACCAAAATCTGTAGTGCTACCGTTACACCATGGGTCATTGGTGTATTTTGGGATGCAAAAATAATGAGTTTCCTGAATTTCTATAATTAAAAATCCGCTTAATCTCCAATAGCATTTGCCAATTGATTTTCAGCAACCCTTCAAGTTATTTTATGGCTCTTTAAACGAAAAATGGAATCTAAATCCCGGCCACTGTCATTATAATCCATACCATATCCAACAACAAATTCTGTCCCGATGTCAAAACCACTGAATCGGCATTTAACAGGAAGTTGCATCGCCTGAGGTTTTACCAAAAGACTTACAATATGGATGTCCCGGCCATTTTTTTGTTTAAGATATTCCATAAAGCTCCATAAAGTTCGACCTGTATCGATGATATCTTCAACAATTAACGTTGGGATTTCGGAATTCCAGGATTGTAATGCAGTTTCCGGAATTTCAATAGGTTGGACTGAATGCAGACCTTGATAGGTTTTTATTTTGATAAAATGGGTGCTAAAACTAAACGTCAACAATGGATACAAGTCCTCGTAAAAATTCTGAGCTCCTTGCAACATAACCACCAATTGAATGTGCTGTTGGTGATAATATTGGTTCAACTCCTCTGCCAGGATTTGTATGCGTTTTGAAATAGTTTGTTGATCTATAAATGGTTCAAAGACCAATCCATCCAGCTTAATTTCACTGGATTCCATATCGGTCGATCAGGTAAACCAGGCTGGCCATTGCGGCAGAACCCATGGCAAGTTCTCTTGGGTGGACTGCCGAAATACGATCTTGTTCAGTATGGTGGTAATCAAAATATCGTTGACTATCAGGTCTTAATCCAAACAACATACCCTTTTGACTTTTCAAAGGACCAATATCTGCACCGCCTCCACCGTTTGAAAAGCTCAAATCATAAGGACCAAGGAGCTCTTCCCATTTCGGAATGTGTTTCTTAAATTTTTCCAATAGTTTAGGGTCACCATCAAATCCAAAACCAAACGGTGTGAATCCTCCTGCATCAGATTCGATGGCTGCAAGATGAAACTCTTTTTTGGCATTGGAAACCTCGGCATATGTTTTACCGCCTGCCAAACCATTTTCTTCATTTTGAAACAAAACACATCTCAAAGTTCGAAGCGGTTTATAAGCCATTCGTTTGAGTAGATAAAAGACCTCCATACTGTGCACACATCCGGCCCCATCATCATGGGCCCCTCCACCAACATCCCAGGAATCCAGGTGGCCGCCCACTAATATGATTTCATCTGGATATTTGCTGCCTCTTATCTCACCAATGACACTATAGCTTTGTTTTAAGCCCCTCTGCTCGCATTGTGTTTTTACAAACAGCTTGGTTGGTCCCTTGAGAAGACATTGGTTCAACCATTCGGCTGATTGTGTTGACAAGGCTATAGCCGGTATACGTTGGATAGAGTCCCCAAAATGGGTCCCTCCTGTGTGCGGCCAATCGTCAAGCCTTCCGGTCATACTTCGGATGACACAAGCCAATGCCCCCTGTTTTGCAGCAATTTCCGGTCCTGCAACACGCTGATCAACAGCGCCCCCATAGGCATGGAAGGTTCGGATATGTCGGTTATCAAAAGGCCTGTTTAAATATACAATTTTACCCTTGACAGAAGCTCCTGCTTCTCTCAGTGCATCCAGGCTTGAAAAGCTCGCCACTTCAGCAGTCAATCCCTCTGGACCTGTACTACCACTGCCCCCCAGCGCAAGGCACCTCAAATCCTGAGTCCCCAGAGCAGGATGGGCAACCACTCGTGCCACCTCTTTGGGACCTCGGTACCAATAATTCACCATGCACGGCTGACGGTAGACAGTATCTGCATTCAAAGTATCCAGTACCTGTGCCGTAAATTCAATGGCTGCCATACTCTGCGGCGAACCTGCCAAACGATGGCCAATGGTTTCCGAAAGATAGGTTAACCATTTATACGCTGTCTGTTGTTCCAATGCTTCATCATACAATTGCTTGATAAAAAAAGCATCGTCAGATTCAGATTGACCGATAATCTTTCCTGTAAAAAAGCCAAACGACAATACACACCATAATAATCTGACACACAGCTTTACCGAGTATTTCTTTATTATCATCATAAGCGAAAAATATTGCGAAAATTCGCGATATTTTTTAATTCAACACGAATTATTCCTCCAGAATGAAAGACTTTTTATCTTCAAGCTTGTTAACGGCCCTATGAACATCCAATTTGTGTCAGCCTAAAAAGAATTTAGTGGAATCCCACTTGCAGTGCCTCTTTAAAATTACCCCAAATATTCAGATAGAAATATCTTTACGACCTTAAATTAAACCAAATCCAATGAAAACACTACACATTTTAATCGGCTTTTTTAGCATCCTGCAAGTTATCTCCGCTCAAACCGACGAACAAAGGGCTGCTCAAGAAAAAGAAAGGATGGACAAAATGAGCAAAGAAATGAACCTGGAAGTCAAGGAGGGATGGCAAACACTAGCCGGAATAGGATTGGATTTGGGCCAATTGCTCAACATTAACCCTTACTTGGGTGCTGGAAACAGTAGGCTGGGATTAGGTGGTGCCATTAACTATAAAGCCTTATATAAGAAAGGACTATTCCAATGGAAAAATGAGCTCTTGTTTAATTTTTCTGCCGAAAAAACAGGATCAGGAAAAATTGCTTCGGGTTCCGATGAAACACAACCCTTTCGAAAGGCCCTGGATTTGCTAAATCTGAACGTCAACCTGGCACTCCAAACCAAAGAATCTTCGCCCTGGTCCTATGCCCTGGATTTAGGCTTACGCAGTCAATTGTTAAACAGCTATCTGGATTCTGCCAGTCAGCTGGTTTACCTGAAAGAACTCCATGCAGGCCCTTACAACACTCATCTCGTATCCAAATTGTTTTCACCCGCTCTGGTCACCATGGCTCCAGGTATACAATACAAAAAAGGAAGCGACTGGCAAATCTTTTTTGCTCCTGCTGGAGGACAAATTCTTTTTATCGCTGATCAAGAAATTGCAAACCTGGGCGTCCATGGAACAAAGTTGAAGGATGGCAGCAATACGGAATATGAAACCACAAAATTTGCATTGGGAGCATTTTTAAAAGCCGGTTATACGCATCAGTATTTTGGAAAATTTCATGTAGGAAGCGAACTGAGCCTTTTCTCCGATTACCTGGACGAACCACAAAATATTGACGTCACCTGGATGAATCAATTTACTGTTGTGTTGTTCAAAGGATTCAATATTGGTTTACGGGCTGACTTGTATTATGACCACGACAAAACAAACTACATCAGTGATTCTGATTTCGTTGGAGGGGTGAACGGAATCGGTCGCAGAATCAACTTTATCGAACAAATTTTAGTCAGTTATACCAAATCATTTTAGCACAAACTGAAACAATTTTTTAAATTTTTCTGGCCTGTCCGGATTGGATCATGGTGATCAAGTTAATTTACTAACATTTGTTAGTTATTGTGATGTTCACTTGAATTCCTGATCAAATTCTCGATGTTCATGAGCACTTTCACCCGTGAAGGCGTGTGAAATAAAATTTCAATGGATGCAAGGTTAATGAATACCGGAGAATTGGATTTGGGGCATCCAATTGAGCCCAATAACTTCTTGTTAAATGACTGGAATGACTTCCACGTGTTCGCAGGCTTCTGCGTATATTTGTGGTTGCCATTTCATTACCATGACTCAATTTGTTCATTTACACTGCCATACCCAATTTTCATTACTGGACGGAGCCACCGATATCGCCTCCATGATGAAAAAAGCAGCTGCTGATGGACAAAAGTCCGTTGCACTTACCGATCATGGTAATATGTTTGGTTGTTTCAGTTTTGTTAAAGAAGCAAAAGCCAATAAACTAAAACCCATCCTGGGTTGTGAATTTTATCTGGTGGAAGATCGCCATAAAAAATCTTTTTTAAAGAGTGCCGGTGAACGCGATGACCGAATGCACCAATTGTTATTGGCCAAAAACCAAAAAGGTTTTGAAAACTTGTCCAAACTATGCTCATTGGGCTATATCGAGGGTTTGTATGGAAAATTTCCACGCATTGACAAAGAGTTGTTGTTGCAGTATCACGAGGGTTTGATAGCTACCAGTTGTTGTGTAGGTGCTGAAATTCCACAAGCCATTGTCAGAGGTAACATCGAGGAAGCAGAACGTAAATTGAAATGGTGGTTGGATGTTTTTGGCGAAGACTATTACATTGAATTACAACGCCATAGAAACTGTGAAAACATTGACGGATCAGGGATCAGTCAGGAACACATCAATCAGGTGCTGCTTGGATTTGCAAAAAAGTATCAACTCAAAGTCATTGCAACCAATGATGTACATTATCTGGAAGAAGAGGATTACAAACCACACGATGTATTGCTCTGCGTTAACACCAATTCCAATGTAGATGAAACTGACCGGTTTCAGTTTCCCAGTTCGGATTTCTTTTTTAAAACGCGCGATGAAATGCTCTATACATTTCAGGACGTGCCCTTTGCCATTGACCAAACTCAGGAAATTGCCGATAAGTGTTTTACGCCAAATCTGGAACGCGATGTATTGTTACCTAATTTTCCTTTGCCGGAAGGTTTTGATTCTCAAAATGCCTATTTGGAACATTTGGTTTATACAGGAGCCCGCATCCGCTATGGAGAGGTGACCGCAGAAATTCACGACCGCCTCCAGTTTGAATTGTCTGTTATTGAAAAAATGAATTTTGCGGGTTACTTTCTGATTGTTCAGGATTTCATTCGCAAGGCAAGAGAGTTAGGTGTGAGCGTTGGGCCTGGTCGAGGATCGGCTGCCGGATCAGCAGTCGCCTATTGTCTGACCATTACCGACATCGATCCGTTACGCTATCAATTGCTGTTTGAACGCTTTTTAAATCCTGAAAGAATCAGCATGCCCGACATTGATATAGATTTTGATGATCGAGGTCGTCAAAAAGTCATAGACTATGTCGTCAACCAATATGGTAAAAATCAAGTTGCTCAAATTGTTACGTTTGGAACAATGGCTGCAAAATCTTCCATCCGGGATGTTGCCAGAGTTAGAAAGCTCGACTTGACCCATGCTGACCGTCTCGCAAAATTGGTACCCGCCAGGCCAGGAATCTCGCTAAAATACATACTGGATGAAACGAATAAACTAGGAGATGATTTCACTCCGGATGAAAAAAAGCGTATAGAAGAACTTCGTTCAATTAAGAAGCAGGAAAATCTGGAAGGCGAAGTGCTTTCCATGGCGGTCAAACTTGAAGGGTCCGTTCGAAATACCGGTGTTCACGCTGCTGGCATCATCATTGCCCCTGACGAAATCACCCGTTTTATTCCGGTCTGCACCGCAAAAGATACTGATTTACTCGTTACACAGGTGGAAGGTGGTGTTATTGAAAAAACAGGATTGTTGAAAATGGATTTTCTTGGACTCAATACCCTGTCCATCATCAATGATACACAAGACCACATTGCAAAAAAATATGGTGAAGAAGCGCGCATCGATTTGAATCAGATTTCATTTGAAGACCCGGCTACACTTGAATTGTTTCAAAGCGGACAAACGATCGGGCTGTTCCAGTTTGAAAGTGAAGGGATGCGTGGACATTTAAAAAATCTGAAACCCAGTGGCATTGAAGACATCATCGCCATGAATGCTTTGTTCCGACCTGGACCCATGGCTTATATCGATGAATTCATCGCCAGAAAACATAAACGGGTTCTCATAGAATATCCACATCCATGGTTAGAGGAGTTATTAAAACCAACCTATGGTATTATGGTTTACCAGGAACAAATCATGCAGACAGCCCAAATTATGGCCGATTATTCCCTGGGTGAAGCGGATGTGTTGAGAAGAGCCATGGGTAAAAAACAAAAGGAAGAAATGGACAAACAAAGTAAATTGTTTGTCGAACGCTGCGAAAAAAAAGGTGTTGATGCAAAAAATGCGCAGGAAATATTTGATGTCATGGCAAAATTTGCTTCCTATGGTTTCAATCGTTCACACGCCGCAGCCTATTCTGTTCTTGCCTATCAGACAGCCTACCTTAAATCACATTATCCAGCAGAATTTATGGCAGCAGTTTTAACTGCCAATAAAAATAACGTTACCGATTTGAGTAGCTATCTTAAAGAAGCGCAAAGGATGAAACTGGTTGTTCTGGGTCCAGACATCAATGAATCGGAAATAGATTTCACCGTAAATGATCAAGGCCATATCCGCTTTGGCCTTTCTGCACTCAAAGGAATAGGCGAAGGACCGGTAGAAGAGATCTTCAGGGAAAGAAAGGATAATGGTCCTTTCCTTAATTTTGCTGATCTTATCAAACGTCTCAATTCAAAAGTATTTAATAAGAAAGTAATAGAAAGTTGTGTCTATGGGGGTGCCTTCGATTGTTTTAAAGATATGCATCGAGCCCAATACTTTTCACCCTATGATAAGTATCCAAGTTTTCTGGAATACATGATTCGGTGGGGAAGTATGTACCAGGCTTCGCAGGAAAACCTACAGGCTTCGTTGTTTGGGGACAGTCTTCAAAATGAAATCACCATTCCAAAACCCCCTGAATGCGCACCCTGGTCAACACTTGAAAAACTAAAATTTGAAATCGAAATTGCCGGTATATATTTGAGTGCGCATCCGCTGGATGATTATCGCCACGAAATCAGTTTTTCATCAACCATTACCATCGATCAATTAGAACAGTTTAAGGAAACCAACCGAGATGGTTACCGACATCGCCTCGCTGGCATCATCACCGACGTTCAGCACCGCACCACACAACGCGGCGATGGTTACGGCATCTTCAAATTGCAAGATTATTATGGAAGCATTGAATTAAAATTATTCAAAGAAAAATATCTTCAATTTAAACCCCTTCTCAACGATGGGCAGACTGTAATGGTCGATGGAACATTTGGAAAGCCACGTTTTAAAAATGATAAGTCAGAGGATTGGGAATTTTCAGTGCTCAATATGGTGATGCTGTCTGAATCCCTTGATCTATTATTTAAGAAATCCATTCAACTTTTTATCAGTATCGAGACCATTGAAGAAAGGCTTGGTGAATCTTTAGATCAGTTACTAAAATCCCATAAAGGTAAAATTCCGGTACACCTGCAACTGCTTGATCCTGTTGATAAAATTCAATTGTCGTTGGTCTCTTCCAAAAAAATTGCCATTACCGGTGAGTTGCTTGAAAAGCTGGATCAACTTGGATTGGGATACAAATTAAACTAATTCCATGATGATCAAGTTTCAAATCATTGCCATATTATTCATACTAACAAACGTTTGTTTATCACAAAATTTCGATGATTTTACGATAGACAAGGAAGTAAGCATTTTTATCAAAGAAAAATTTGAAAGTCTGCGTCATTTTGATTTAGGGATTAAATGTCCTCATGAAGAAAATCAATGGTATCTCGACTCGCTGGAATATTCTCCCTGGTTTGTTGGTGACTTCAACAAAGACAATATTTCAGATCTATTTGTAACGGGTCATGAGAAAAAAGATCAGACTCATTACCTGATCCTTGGTAAAGATGAATTGGATGACCAATCATCGTTTGAATTGATCCAGGTAAACCCTTCAAAAAAAAGAGGTGATTTAATTATTCCCTTTATTGAAGAATCAAAAAATTATCTTTTCCTCATATTCAAACAATTTAAAACCAGTACCACAACCATTGTAAAAGATGGCCAGGAAATCCGATTGCCCAAAAACTATCGGGATTATTATAAATTAGGCCTGATGAAAAAAGACACCCTCATTTATCAATTCGGAAATTTCATTGAGTTCAATTCACAAAAAGAAACCAAACCCATCCGCTTTTTACAGATTCATGTATTTTGTCAATTTGGAGGTTGTCCCGACTATCGCATGAAATTGAATAGTGATGGCCAAATGGTACTTCATAACATCAAAAATACAGAAGAGGAACCGGGAAAATATACCGCTGTTTGTGAACCAGAAATTCTTGAACAGTTGTTAGCACTTGCCAGTTACCTACCCCTAAAAAAACAACTGGATAAATTCGGAGAAGATAGTGAAGATAAAACAGTCACCATGGTGATCGAATATGAAGATGGAAGCTATCGCTCCTGGTACGACTACGAACAAGGTGCAAGTTTGGGTCTTACACGCTTATATGAGCTGATGATCCAGGCAAAAAAAGCTGCTGAGTGGGAATTGCATAGCGGTGAATGATGCGGTGATGGTAGAGAACCTCTTGGTCTCCAAAATTGGAATGGCCATCGTTTCTTATGACCTAGAATGCATTGAGCTAAAATTATTTTTCTCTGAACCCATTAAAAAAGCCTTTGCCAGCAATTCAGGAAAATCATCTGGTGGACAAGCAAAACAAGGTATTCCCATAACGGTGAATTCATTTGCTAGCTGGTGATCATATTCGGGCTTTCCCTGATTTCCAATGCACAACAAACTATAAACACGCACACCGGAGTCCAGCAGAGTTTGCAATAGTTTTATTAACTCCAAACGGTTTCCACCTTCAAACAAATCGCTGATTAAGAAAACTACGCATTCATGGACATGATGGAGGTTGCGACTTGCATATTGAACAGCTAAATGAATATCTGTTCCACCTCCGCATGGTACATTCAATATTAAATCAACCGGATCCTCATACCGATCGGTTAAATCCATGACTTCCGTATCAAAATATATCAACCGGGTCCGTACGGCTTTGAGATTAGCCAAAACTGATCCTATAACCGCTGCATAAACCATACTCTCGATCATTGACTCTGATTTGTCCATAAGAATGACAATTTCAGGCAATCTCCGGTTCCATTTCTGTCCATACCATTGTTCAGGAATCAAGGCATTCAGTTCTGGTTGATAATGCTTCAAATTTCGCTGAATGGTTTTTTTCCAATCAAGCCATTGTGCAGTGGGTTTAACCGGTCTTGATGGCAAATGTCGGATGCTCTGCGCAGCCATAGAAAGAGGAACTTTCAATTTTTTTTCAATTTCCTTTACCAGACGACTGACCAACATCCGAATGGCGGCTTGAGAAGATTCAGGCAATAAATCCTGCAGGGGTAATAGTGTAGCGACATTTGAAATGGTGGGTTCCAGCTGTTCTAGTAATTCCGGTTGCAACAACATTTCACGCAAACCTCTTCGCTCCAATGCATCTCGCTGCATCATGCGCACCACTTCCTCAGGAAAGTGAGAACGTATACCTTCCAGCCATTTCTTAATTCGAACTGTTGACCGGCCAAAACCAGTAGAACCTTCAGAGCCATACAATGTATTCAACAATTGATCCAACTCCGTATCAGCACTTTTCAATTTAACTTGCTGATCAGGGTCAGCCTCCTGCCCCAATACCATCCTCCACCTGTTTAAACTTTCATCGGCCATCGATACAAAAATACTATTTTTGGTGCCGGATTGTAAAAAAGTGAAATCATATCTTAAATGGATCTGTGTTTTAAGCCTTTATTGGCTACTGTGGTTTACCGTTGGCCGTTTGGTATTTATCACCACTGAACTCATTTTTGATTATCGCCTATCGTCTTCTGATTTCTTTAAATCATTATGGTTTGGTCTCTACATGGATGCATCTTCAACTGCCTATCTCATGTTGGTTCCCGTCCTGATTTGTTTTATTTCCCGGTTCATACATTTTACCCAATGGGTAAAGGGATTTACCTTGATCACTACAAGCATTTGCTCAATACTTTATTCAGCTGATGCCATGCTCTACCATGAATGGGGCTATCGTTTAGATTATACAGCATTCCGGTATCTCAACAATATTCAAGAAGCCACACACTTTGTTTCAACCACCAATATAGCCGGTAGTTGTCTACTGTTTGGGATGCTTATGGTCGTTGGTCATCTACTATACCGATGGTTGATTCCATTGCATCCTATCGAACAAAATAAAAAAGTTATCCTGATCAATTTGTTGGTATTTCCCTTGTTGATCATTCCCATTCGCGGAGGATTGGATATCATTCCCATGAATCCCGGAAAAGTCTATTTCAGCAATCACCCGTTTGCCAATCATAGTGCGTTGAATGTTCCCTGGAATTTGCTTTACAGTCTGACGACTATGGGCGATTCAAAAAACAAGCTACAATGGATGTCAGACGACGCATCTGAAACTCTGATGAAGAAAATGGTTCCAAGTAAAGACACCTTTCAAATGGGTTTACTTAAAACAAAAAAACCAAAAATTATTTTCTTCTTATTGGAAAGTTTTACTTCCAAACTCATTAACCACTTTCATGAGGGAAAAGAGATAACTCCAGGATTAAATAAGCTATTTAAGACCGGTATTTATTTTTCAGAAGCTTATGCGAGTGGAGATCGCACAGAAATGGGTATTGCCTCTGCCTTAAGTGGTTTTCCTGCGCAACCCTACAGTTCGATTCTTAACCATCCGGATAAATCACAGAAACTCCCTTCCCTTTTGAAAGTACTTCGCCAACATCACTACCATACTGCATTTTACTATGGTGGTGATGCAAGTTTTGCCAATATGAACAGTTACTTCCTCAGTGCGGGTTGCGATGTTCTTGTTGACAAACATGACTTTCCAGCCTCATCATACAATGCAAAATGGGGCGTTCATGATCACCTGCTTTTTGAAAGATTTTATGCCGATCTTATCCGCGATACCGGGCAGTACTTTAAAGTCTGTCTCAGTCTCAGCAGTCACCCTCCTTATGAAATTCCGGAAACACCCCATTGGGAAGGTACCAATGAGGAAAATCTATTTGTGAGTTCGGCACATTATACAGATAAGTTCCTAAGCCAAATGATCGAAAAGCTTAGCCTTCTGCCCAACTGGAATGAAATGTTGGTGGTAGCAGTTGCTGATCATGGTGCCCGCATGCCGGGAAACAGTGAATATCACACTCCACAGAAATATAAAATACCCATTTGGTTTGGTGGGGGGGCAATTGCCATGGATACCACAATACGAACAGTCGTTAGTCAATCAGATATTCCAAAAATGCTACTTGACATGATGAATCTCCCCAGCGACTCTTTTAAGTTTTCAAAAAATATATTCAAACGGAATGTATTGCCATTTGCCTATTACTCTTTTAATAATGGATATGGCATTGTTGACTCCTGTGGCAGTAGGTCATACACTTTAAATCCTTACACTAAACTTTTAGAATTAGACCAGCCATGTATGCCTGAAGAATACGGTAAAGCATACCTTCAAACCGTACTTAAAGATTTTCAAAATATCAGGATTTCTTCTTTAAACAAATGAACAACTCATTGCCTGCACGAGGAGGTATGCTATTGTAGCAATCTTCCATCTTAACAATATCAAACGTGTCCTGGAAAAGCGCTTGATATTCAGATTGAGTGCCTCCAAATGGAGGCCCAGGCTTATCAAACTGACTTGAAAATAAAACGCCCGTCAGCAACCCACTGTCCTCAAGAAGTTCGCTGCATTTCCTGACATAATCCCTTCTCCATTTTGGTTCCAGAGCACAAAAAAAAGTTTGTTCCAGGATGAGGTCGTAAGTACCACTGAGTTCGAAAAAATCTATGCAGTCACAACGAATGGCTTCAAAGTTTCTGCAACGCTGGTTAATGACTTCCACCGCAGTCTGTGAAATATCAACTAAATGAATATCTAAATAACCTAATTCAGCCAGGGCTTCGGCTTCATAGGCATTCCCGCATCCTGGAATCAGTATTCGTGAATTATACTTAGCAAAGTATTTCATCCAGTCTACCAGTGCAGGTGAAGGATATCCAATGTCCCATCCGGTTTGGCCTGATTTCCAGCGCTTATCCCAATATGCAGCATCCAAGTGATTGTCGATCATGAAATGTACTTTTGATAACAGTATGCCTTAAATAATATTTCCCTGTCATGATATTTTCCTTCTGCTTGAATATACTCACTAAATGTTCAGCTATTCAACAATCAACAAATTTACTTCGATACTGAGAACAATTCCAAATTGTATAAATAAAAACCAAACTGTTTGATTTGCCAAAGTCACTGGATCATAGCCAGCATTAGAAAATAATATAATAATAGGTATTGAACATCAACCCAATCCAATGATTCCGATTAAACAACTGCAGATGATCATGTGCTGTAAAACCAGTGCCATCAAAAAAAAGATCCACGATATAGCTTATTTTTTACTCCAAAATATACAATTATACTGTTCTAGTTAAGCATCGGAATAAGTCAATTTCAACGCCACACAAAACAAATTCTTTATCATAGAGGTGAAAAATATGCTCAAATGTAATTCTAGCCATTGGACAAGAAATACCCATAAAGATGTAATATTCATCATTATTCTATATTTTTGCCTTACATACAAAAATATTCATGGTCACCAGCCAGCAACTCGATGCCAGTGTTATCCGATTTCAGTCCCAACCAGAGGCAATTGACAAACTCTTGAACCATTTGCAAAGTCAACAAGAATTGTTGATGGATGTCTTAATTGGTAGTCATGCCGAATTGTTGACCGAAGAAGAATTGGATTACCTGTTATTTTTGTTTTTGGTGATTTATTCCACTTTTCAACAGCAATCGATTATACCCACCTATTCGGAAGACCAGATTATCCAGGCGGAAGAAGCCAGTTGGCAGATCATCAATGAATTCAATAATTATGAAGATGCCCTTTCAGCCTTTTACACAAACATCAAAAATGAAGAACTCATGGAATTCATCGATCTCAGCATAGCCCCCGATGATGAAAATGAAATCAACATTACAGGTCCAGGTAGGCTCATCTTATTGGCCGTTTTGACTTCTCTCTCTAGTTTGTTGTCAAATTGAACAGAACTGTTCATTGCAAATTCTGTCAGGCAGAATTATCCAGGGTACTCTATCATCTGCGTTGCGCTAAAGTCTATTGTTGTAAAACCTGTGATTTGCATTTCACGGATTACATTGATGAAACAAACGATTCCACTTCAGAAGAAACTGAATCATTGCCTAACGAACAAGAAAAATCCTACTTAAGAAATCAACTTCAATACAATCAAGAAAGATTTACGCAACAGGTCACTTGTGCTTCAAGTTTGATTAAACATTTTGATCATCCAAAAATACTCGATGTAGGCATGGGAGGGGGATTGTTTTTGTCCATGGTATCAGCCAAAGTTAAAAATCTCAGTACTTTTGGAACAGATACCAATTTAAAGAGAATTGCTTTTGCAAAAAAAGAATATGGCTTAAACAATTTATTTAGTTATCCGCTGGAGCACGAATACTGGGCCCAACACCATATTTCAAGTTTTCATTTGATAAGCTTTTGGGATGTTGTTGAACATGTGAATCAACCCCTGGATTTGTTTAATGCTGCACATAACTTGTTGGTAGATGATGGCATGATTATCATAGATACACCTTGCAGAGACAGCTTTTTCTATAAGTTCGGACAATGGTCATATTGGCTTACAAGAGGACTTTTTCCAACTTTTCTCAACATTATGTACAGTAATAAACCCTTTGGGCATAAACAAATTTTTTCAATAGAAAACATTAAAACACTTTGTCAGCACTCTGGATTTGAAATCAAAAGCATTGACAGCTTCCATGAAATGTCTTTTCCCATCCATTTTTATTTGACCAAATGGATTCAAAACAAAGGAATGCTTAAGCTTTTGACTCCATTGGCAAACAAAGTCCTAAATACATTTCCCATTAAAAACAAGATGATGATTATAGCCTCAAGAATTCCTAAAACGCGCTAATCTTTGACCTCAACTCAAGAGCATGTGCACGCTCTTCCATCAGTGAAGAAAACGGTATGTAAACAGCCAGTGAAGTTAATCTGTGAACATTGAAGGCTGTCTCAATGAACCTAATGATCCAGTCAATATTTAACCTGAGGTTTAAACCAAAAAGCCTAAAAACAAACACAATGGTTAATATTTTGTTACCCATAGGAAAATGAGTTTACTCTCATTAATTTTGCTAACTTTCAAAGTATAATATGCAGATTTTCAATAAAATAACCGCCTTGCTTTTTTCTACCAAAGCAGCTGGCCTTTACCTGCTGATCTTTGCTGCGGCCATTGGAGTTGCCACATTCATAGAAAATGATTTTGGCACCAGCGCTGCTCAAAAATTAATTTTTAAAGCAAGGTGGTTCGAACTTTTATTGGCCCTGTTTGGCATGTGCATTGCGTTTAACATTTACCGGTTTCGGATGATTCAACAAAAAAAATGGGGTACATTTACCTTCCATGCTTCGATCTTAATCATATTGCTGGGTTCTGCTTTTACCCGGTATTTTGGATATGAAGGCATGATGCACATTCGGGAAGGAGATAGATCAAATATCATTTTATCTTCTGATAATCATTTAGAACTGACAGCCAATATTAATGGACTGAACTATCAGGTAACGGACCCGGTATTGTTTGCAAGCCTTGGACGTAATCATTACAAACGTTCATACATTTTTGGAAGCACTCCAGTAGATCTTGAGTTATTGGAGTTTGTTCCGAATCCTGCCGAAGCATTGAAGGACGATCCAAATGGTATTCCTTATCTAAAGCTGGTCATTGCTGGAAATCAGGGCCGTGAAGAATATGCCTTGGCCTACAACCGTCCGAGGATCATCCATGGAGTCTGGTACCAATTTGGTGATTCTACCATAGAGGCTGATGTATTTTTTGACTACCGAAACGATTCTCTTTGGCTTAGATCCTCAGTGGCATTGACGCAAATGGTGATGGCTACGCAAACCCTGGACAGCATTGATGCAGGTGTTCAAGTTCCTTTGAAATTAAGGTCACTCTACAGTTCTTCAAAAGCTAATTTTGTAGTCAGTGAATGGAACCCAAAAGCAGCCGAGGACATCGTTTCTACCCAACGCAAAATGGAAAGTTCCAGCTCTGGTGCCCTTAAACTTAGACTTATAGCAGACCAAATTTCTAAGGAATTCTATATCTCAGGTAGCAATGGAGTTGAAGGTACCCAACGAAAAGTTATCATAGGCAATCATATTTTTGAGTTGAGTTATGGTGCACGTAAAATTGAATTACCTTTCTTTATTCAACTGAGAGACTTTATCATGGATCGATATCCAGGAACCAACAGTGCTTCGTCTTACGCCAGTGAAATTACATTACAAGATCCGGTGAATTCTGTGGAACGCGACTTTAGAATATACATGAACAATATTTTGGACTATGGTGGACATCGCTTTTTCCAATCATCGTACGATCAAGACGAAGCAGGAACTTATTTGAGCGTAAACAAAGATGCATTGGGCACCTGGGTCAGCTACCTGGGCTATATTTTGCTGACGCTTGGAATGATATTGAGTTTATTTGATCCGAATTCCCGTTTCCGTTACTTATCTGATCGCATTCAATCCTTGCGAAGTAACCGGAATATTGTTGTGACACTGCTGTTATCAAGTTCCATTGCTACATCTTCTTTGAAAGCTGCGCAACATGAAAACATTCCCTTACCTGTTATTGATCGTGCACATGCTGACTTATTTGGGGCATTGGTCGTACAGGACCTCAATGGTCGAATGAAGCCGATGAATACCCTGACCCGTGAAGTACTCAGAAAATTATTGCGAAACGATACCTACCAAAACATGAATTCGGATCAGGTATTTTTAAGCATGAGCGCATATCCGGGGATATGGAATCGCATTCCGTTGATTGCACAGGGTAAACATGAAAAAACCAGACAAATACTGTCTGCAACTAACGATCGTTTGTCTTACATAGATTTTTTTGATGAAGATGGACAATACCTCTTGAGAGATGCACTAATGGAAGCGAACAATAAAAAACCGGTAGATCGTGGTGTTTTCGAAAAAGAAATCATCAAAATGGATGAGAAACTCAACATCCTCAACATGGTTTTTTCGGGTACCCTGCTAAAGCTTTTTCCGGTGGATGGTCATCCAAATCATCATTGGGAAGCTCCTTCAGGTGTACACCACCAAAGGGTTGATTCCGGAGCGATCTCATTTCCAGATCGTTTCTTTGCTACCTATACCGAGCAAATTCAAGCAGCTGTCCAAAATGGACAATGGAATGAGTTAAATGCACTCATCCAGGAATTGACCGGTTATCAAATCAGGTTGGGAGGAACCATTGTTCCCAGTTCGAATCAACTCAAGGCCGAACATTTGTTAAATGACCTGAATGTTTTCAGCCGCTTAGGAAAATTCTATGGTTTGATGGGTCTGATTTTTCTTTCAATGCTTTTCTTAACCATTTTTAAACCTCAATGGTCATCCATGCGATATACCACCTGGATGTTGTGGCTCATGGTTTTGGGATTTGCATTTCAAACTTTTGGACTGGCACTGCGATGGTATGTTTCAGGCAGGGCACCATGGAGTAATGGATATGAGTCCATGATCTACATAGCCTGGACGACCGTTTTGGCAGGATTACTTTTTTCGAGAAAATCTCTCGGAGGACTTACTGCAACTACCATGTTATCTGCTATCGTACTCATGGTTGCAGGGATGAGTTGGCTAGATCCTGAAATAACCCCTTTAGTTCCCGTTTTAAAATCATACTGGCTTACCATTCACGTATCGTTGGAAGCGGGAAGCTATGGTTTTTTGGTATTGGGTGCTTTGATCGGTGCCTTGAATTTACTCCTTATGATTTTTGCTACTGAAACCAACAAAGCGAGAATGAACCGTATTATTGATGAAATGAGTTGTACCAGTGAAATGACCATATTGGGTGGACTTATCATGCTCAGTACCGGAACTTATCTGGGAGGTGTATGGGCAAATGAATCCTGGGGAAGGTATTGGGGCTGGGATGCCAAAGAAACCTGGGCACTGGTTTCCATTCTGGTCTATTCGTTTATACTGCACATGCGGCTGATCCCTGGATTGAAAGGCCGTTTTGCTTATAACACAGCTACCTTGTTTGGCTTTGCATCCGTGATGATGACGTATTTTGGTGTGAACTATTATCTTTCAGGCTTGCATTCTTATGCAGCCGGTGATCCAGTCCCCATTCCAACTTTCGTTTATTATATCTTTTTTGGACTGGTAGCCATCAGTTTGATAGCTTATTGGAAAAACCGGAAACTCCACATCATTTAAAGTCGAGTTCAGCATTATTCCTGAAATGTGCTGAGCTTAACTTATTCTTTTGACTAACCATCTTAAGCAAGATCCCCGAAGCTATATACCACCTTTACCCATTTCTAAATTAATGGTCAGACTATCGAACCGCAAGTGGGATAGATAATCACTTCAATTGAGCATCCTCCAATATGATATCGTATTGATAACCGGCTCCAAAATCTTTGTTTAATGCTATGGTACCTTCAAAGGTTCCCACTTTTCCTGGTTCAAGTGCTGTCGCACTGGTAACGGTCAGGGTTTTCCCAGTACCGGATTCGTCTTCCAGGTGAATCCAGTTTCTTCCCATAATCTGGTAATTAATTTTTGTACATCGACCACTCACCAAAATCTTTTTTCCATTATATTTTTCGGGAGATTTAAACAACTCTGATAGAGCAACACTACCTTTTGCAATCACCAGTTTTTCTTTAACCACCGTGCCACCTCCAGATTTAATTTGATCAAACAAATTTTGACCACCAGCCACTGCCTTTTGAACATTAGACACCAGAAGGATATCGTCAAACACTCTGTCCAATTCTGCACTCTTGAATTGCGTCATCCTTACTCCTCCCGAATATTTTATTTTCTCGCCAGGGGCAACTTCAGCCTTCGCAATGGCAATCCACCGTTTGTTTCCCGATTCATCAAGCAACAGATAGGTGTATTTAGTCGTTTGTTGAACTTCCTCTACAACGGCTTCATGCGCTTGTTCAGTGGAACTGGTTTCTGCCTTTTGACCTGCTGGAAGTTGATTTTGAACAGGCGTTATCACCTTTGGTCGATCATCACATGCCAAAGTGGAAAAAAGTATTAGAATACTGATCACTCGTATCATATAGTTGTGTTAAGATGTAAAAATACAAATAAGAAAGTAAACTAAAATCTGATCATTGCGCGAGCATTTAATCGAAGATATTGATCGCTATCATCGAGCGTTTCCTCTAAGTAACATCCTATAGAATGCAATTTGGTTATGCGTATATTGAAACTAAGTCCCAATAACCATTGGTGAGTCACATGTTCATAATTCAAATACTTGTAATGCACATAGCGAACATAAAAATCTGTGTAGAATTTTCCTGTAAAAAAATCTTTAGAACCCTGAATCCCTCCTACATTGGAAACCAGGTAACCCGTTTTCAAATAATTGTAACTGAAACTCAGGGGCCCATTTAATATTGGAAGGTTAGAATATGAAACATAGGCATTGTAATTAGCAGAAGGATTAGCCCCATCGCTTTGGAATCTATAATTTCCGCTTAATGAAAGATTCAGGCGTCTAAGAGGTTGTATTTGCAATTGAAACCGAAGTCCCTGACGGGTTGTCTCATCCAGTAACCGGTCGATATCATTTTTATAAGTTTCATAATAAATTACATTGTTCCGGGCATCATAGGAAAATGTAACACTTAATGCCCTTGCAAAACGATATCTTGCCGATAAATACAAATTACTGAGTTTAAATACTCCGGAAACTGTATCGTGGATGTTCTGGAATAAATCAATTTCGGAAGACCCAAACAAATTCAGCTTATTCCAAAAAGTTCCTGTGTGTTGAAGATATAAGAATCTCCGATCAGTCTTTCCATGATTAAATTGTTCAACCCAAGCCAAAGTTTGTTGTATGTCCAAAATTCTGTCTTTATGCAATGTATGATTGGCATAAAATCCAAATTCCCGGTAATGGTAATTCACTCCATAACTTCTTGGATCAGGCCTGGCTCCGTAGATGCTTCCAAATTCCCAAACTCCAGTTGCATATGCAGCCTGTAAGCCATCGATGGCCCCTAGACTTGATATTTTGTAATTAATTCTACGTCCTGCACTAATCTTAAAGTGCTGGCTAAATTCATGGGTAACTGCCAGGCTATAAATTTTAAGTGCCTGGTTGATATCTTCTTGTACCTTATACCATTCACCCTCTTTATGCCTGAAGGACAGATAGGTTTCAACGGTCAGCCCTCCTCCAGCCAATTGATTTCCCTGAGCTGTTAATGTATATTGGAACCGGTTAGCGTTGGTTGAATAAGCACTTCCTAAGGTAGAATATGTAGCTGCTGATAATCTCCCTTTCCAATGTTTGACTTTCCCGGATGATTGAGTTTTTTGCCGGTCCATTACCTTTTCAGAAATCACTGGAAATTCACGGATACTATCGGGCTTTACTTCAATTTCTTTATGGCCTTTAAGTCTTAAAGTATCGTTCGGGTTTTTTACCCATGCAAAAATTTGATCATTACGCTGATAACGATGTGAATCTAAAGGAATACAAACACATGAAGTAGAAGATTTATTTTGTATCTTCAAAGCTGCCAAGTACAATGAATTTTCCATTCTGAATAAAGTATCCCCTGACCTGAGTTGATGAGTGTGTTCAAACTTTACATAAACATTTTTAGAACTCACATAAGAGACTGATCCGGATACCCATTTCTCCTCTATCTGTCCAGATGCAGTAAATTCAATACCCCAAACAGTTATCCAAACAAAAAAAATTCGTATCCATACATTTCCGGTTCCAACTCGTTTTCTCATTTTTTACCATCGGGATGACATGCATAACAGGCATTGCTATTGTATTGATAACCTGAAACACCTGAATGTTCATCGTCAACTTCGTTTTTATTGTTATGCTCATGGCAGTCAATACAACTAAAGATATTGTAATTGTTTGGATTCGTATGGCAATCGGAACAGGTATTCCATTCATCTTTATGCTTACCGGTATAAATCGGGAAATACACTGCATGGTTAAAAGTAGATGGTATCCATGCATTTTGGGTATGGCATAACTGACAATCGGTTGGGAATTGTGCTGACTGATGGTCAGGATTGGTGGTTTGATTGTAATCATCCAAATGACAACCAACACAGGTGTTAGGCGTGTTGTTGTAATCCCCATTATGACACGCATCACAATTATTCTTTATTGATGCATGAGCTCCTAACAGAGGATAATAACTATCGTGATTGGGCATTAGTGCCGGTTCCCAACCAGGATTAGTGGTATGACAATACGTACAGTTGTTAGTAAATCCCAGGCTTACGTGGTTTGGATTGGTAGTTTGATTGAAGTCGTCCTGGTGACAACCATTACAGGTGGTTGGTGTATTGTTGTAATTGCCCATATGGCAGGCAATGCAATCGTCCTTGATGAGATCATGTCCTCCTGTTAGTGGATAATAATTGTTGTGGTTGAAATTGGATGGGATCCATGCAATTTGTGTATGGCATACTTCACAATCCAATGGATACTGTTGTACCTGATGATCAGGATTTGATGTTTGATTGTAATCATCCAAATGACAACCCTGGCAAGTATTTGGCGTATTGTTATAGTTTCCATTATGACAAATTGCACAATCGTTTTTAATGGCAAAATGCGCTCCCACCAATGGATAATAATTATCATGATTTGGAAACAATGCTGGTTCCCAACCAGGATTGGTGGTGTGGCAAACTGCACAGTCTTTTGATAAGTTCAAATTGATATGACTCGGATTGGTGGCTCCGTTGTAATCGTTCAAATGGCAACCTTCACAAGTACTGGGTGTATTGTTATAATTTCCATGATGGCAAGCTGCACAATCACTGGCAATCGACAAATGCGCTCCAGTCAAAGGATAATAACTGTCATGTACCGGAAATAGAGCAGGTGCCCAACCGGGTTGCGTTGTGTGACACGCGGCACAGTCCTTTGAAAGGCCCAGCACGGGATGGCTAGGATTCTTAGACTGATTGTAATCATTTAAATGACATCCTTCACAAGTATTTGGCGTGTTATTGTAATTGCCATGATGACAGGCTGCACAGTCCGCTTCAATTTCCTGATGCCTTCCGGTCAGTGGGTAATAACTGTCATGGTCCGGAAACTGTGCGGGCTGCCACCCTGGTTGCGTGGTATGACAAACGGCACAGTCTTTTGACAGTCCCAATGTATTGTGATTAGGATTTTTTGCCTGGTTGTAATCGTTTAGATGGCAACCCTCACAAGTGTTAGGTGTATTTTTATAATTACCCTGGTGACAAGCCGAACACTCGTTAGCTATTTCTAAATGTCGTCCGGTAAGCGGATAATAGTTATCGTGATTGGGGAATAACGCTGGTTTCCAACCAGGTGCAGTGGTGTGGCATTGTTCACATTCGGTTGGCAAACCCAACTGAGAATGACTCGGATTAGTGGTCGATCCATAATCCGGTAAATGGCAACTTTGACAATCCGTAGGGGTCCCCTTGAAACCATTGGCGTGACAGGCTTTACATTCAACCACTTTGTGTGCCCCGGTCAAAGGGAACATCGTATTGTTGTGATCAAACATGTCATCCTTGCTTCCCGTCGGGTGACAAGCAAAACAAGCCTGACTGGAATAAAAATAACCAGTAACCCCAAGGTGCTTTTCATCCGTTTCAGGATTGATATGACAAGTGATACACACAAATTCTTTGTAATTGGAAGGATTGGTATGGCAGTCCACGCAATCAGTCCACTCACCTTTATGTTTTCCTGTATAAATTGGAAAATACATTCCATCATGATCAAAGGTAGATGGCTTCCAGGCGGATTCAGTATGACAAACCGCACAATCTGCAGAAAACTGTAAAGCAATGTGGTCCGGATTCTTGGCTTCGTTGTAATCTTTGATGTGACATCCCGAACAAGTGTTAGGCGTCTGTTGGTAATTGCCTTGATGACATTTTGCACAATCGTTGGCAATCTGCCGGTGAGCCCCCTGCAATACATAGTATTGATCATGTTGATCAAACCGGGCTGGTTTCCAATCCGGTTGGGTACTGTGACAAACTGCACAATCGTCCGACAAGTTTAACGCCCGGTGATCGGGATTAAGGGTGCCGTTGAAATGATTTTGATGGCAGCTTTTACAATCTGTCGGAGTGCCTTTCAATCCTGATGTATGACAACTTTTGCAATCCACCACAGTATGTGCACCGGTGAGTGGAAATGCGGTGAGGTTGTGGTCAAAGCGATCATCTTTACTCCCTGTAGGGTGACATGCAAGGCAAGCCTGGTCCTGATACCAATAGCCATTTACATTGCGATGGTCTTCACCTGTTGAAACCTGATCATGGCAATTGATGCAAGTAAAAACCTTTATATCGGTAGGATTGATGTGACAATCCCTGCATTCCATCCATTGCCCCTGGTGTTTTCCGGAATAAATTGGAAAATGCATACCGTCGTGATCAAAAGTTGAAGGTACCCATGCGTTCTGTGTGTGGCAACTAGCACATTCGGTAGAAAACTTGAGGATATTATGCGCCGGATCGGTGGTTTTATTGTAATCTTCCAGATGACAAGCCTGGCATGTATTCGGCGTATTTTGATATTTACCCTGGTGACAATTTGCACAATCCAAGGTTTTATGTGCCCCTTGAATTGGATATATCTGGTCATGCTGATCGAAGCGTGCTGGTTGCCAATCAGGCTGAGTTGTATGGCATTGAATACAATCGTTACTCAGATTAAGTTTACGGTGGTCTGGATCCTGGCTAGCTTCAAAATCCGATTGGTGACAACTCATGCATTGGTTGGGTGTACCTTTAAATCCGCTCTCATGGCATTCTTTACAGGATATGGAAAGATGTGCTCCGGTTAATGGAAATCCAGTGGCATCGTGATTGAACCGGTCTGTTTTTGCACCTGTCGGATGACAAGCAAAACAAGCTTGATCCTGGTACCAATAACCCGATACCTGCACATGTTCCCCGTCAGTTTGTGGATTGATATGACAAACGGTACAGCTGAACTGATTAAACTGGCCTGGAGTGGTATGACAATCCTGGCAAGTAATCCATTCATCCCGATGAGCCCCTGTATAAATGGGAAAATACATTCCATCGTGTTGAAAATTGGATGGAATCCACGCATTTTCTGAATGACAAATCGCACATTCGGTTGGAAGTTTCTGAGAAGCATGTGGTGGGGACTGACTGTTGTTATAATCGGCTAAGTGACATCCTCTACAGTCCGTAGGCGTATTGTTATAATCACCCTGATGACAAAGTTTGCAGTCTGTTGCTACCTGGGTATGCGCGCCCTTGAGTTCATAATACTGATTGTGTTGATCCAGCTTAGCGGGTTGCCAATCAGCTTGGGTTGTATGGCATTGTGCACAGTCAAGTCCAAATCCCAACTTTCCATGATTGGGATTCGTACTTTTATCATAATCCGTTTGATGACAGGAAGAGCAAGTACTTGGAGTACCTTTAAATCCCGAAGCATGGCAGGCTTTACATTCCGTTTGCAGGTGCGCTCCTGTCAATGGAAAATTCGTGGAATTGTGGTCAAAGCGGGTACTGTTATCCCCAGTAGGGTGACAGGCAAGGCAAGCATTGTCCTGGTACCAATATCCCACGACGGCATCATGTTTTGGATCTGTATCTCCACTTAAATGGCATACGGTACAACTAAAGAGCTTAAAATTTCCAGGATTGGTGTGACAATCACTGCACTTTATCCACGTACCTCTATGTGCGCCAGTATAAATTGGAAAGTAATTTCCGTCATGGTTGAAGTTTGCAGGAGCCCAGGCTTTTTCTGAATGGCAATCGGTACATTGGGTAGAGAATTGTTGTGAAACGTGTGATGGATCAGTGGTTTGATTGTAATCCGACAAGTGACACCCGACACAAGTATTTGGTGTCGTATTGTAATTTCCTTGATGACAAGACGAACACTCGTTAGCAATAAGGCGGTGTGCTTCTTTAAGTTCGTAATATTGGTCATGTTGCGTAAACAAAGCGGGTTTCCAATCCGGCGCTGTAGAGTGACATTGCTTACAATCGTGTGACAGTTGCAATTTGGTATGCGATGGATTGGTGCTACTTGTGTACTGGATTTCATGGCAGGCAAAACAATCTGTCGAAGTACCTTTAAATCCCGATTGATGGCAGGATATACACTGAACATCCAGGTGGGCTTGTGTTAAAGGAAATTGGGTATTGTTATGATCAAAAACTTGTAAATTATCTCCTTGTGGATGACAAGCCAGACATGCCTGGTCATTGAAAAAGTAGCCCCGGACCTTTTTGTGTTCTTCATCAGTTTCAGGATTTTTATGACAGACTGTACATGAAAATTCCTGGTAATTTTGATTATTTAAATGGCATTGATTGCATTGATTCCATTCACCTTTGTGTTCTCCAGAATAAATAGGAAAATACAGTCCGTCATGCGCTTCAAATCTGGAAGGTTTCCAATCAGGGTCCGTTGTATGACAGAGATTACATTGCTCCCCAAGACGTGCAGCCGGATGGTTGGGATTTAAACTGTTTTTGTAATCGTCCTGATGACATGCAATGCAATCCGTTGGGGTAGAAGCATAATCCGGACTTTGATGGCAAGCTTTACATGCCTGGTTGGCGTGCCCCCCAGTTAACGGAAAAAAATCATGCACAAAATTCTCTGCTTTCCATTGACTGGCTGCAGGATCATGGCAGGTTGCACACTTCTCTTCATACCCAGCTTGCTGGTGATTAGGCTGCGTAGTGGCCACATAATCTTGTCGATGGCATTGTATACAGTCATTGCCAATCCGGTCAAATCTTAATCTTGAGGGTGAGGTATGGCAAGAGGCACAATCGGCTTGCGCATGCGTTCCCAAAAGAGGAAAACCATTTTTGAGGTGTAAGTTACGGGTATCATCAACCAACCAGTCTGTCTGGGTATGACAGCGCTTACAATCTTGTCCGACCGTTTGTTCGTGTGGATCTTGATGGCAGCCAATACAATCACTGCTAAGGGTTTCGAATACCAATTTTAAATGGCAAGATTTGCAATCCAATGAAGCATGCCGCCCTTCGAGGGGAAAATTTGTGGAATCATGACGAAACGCTATAGTCTTTGGATCAATTTCCCAGCCATTTGGATGATGACACTGCGCACAATCCATTTTCAATAATTCACCATGCGGAGACTGGCCTGAAAGATTCAGACCGAGTAGCAAAAGGGCGATTATTGGTGACAGTCGTTGCACTGATGTTTATTCAGCTGATAATTCCTTACTTTATTTTCTGGATCAATAAATGTCTTGTGGCAGGCAATACAAGCTATTTGCAAGTGCTTACCTTCCAATTTAAACTTAGTTTTGTCGTGATCGAACCGGGTCGGGTTCCAGTCATCGGATGTATGACAATTCTCACAATGGGTAATGCCTTGATTTTCGTTAAATTGTCCACCATGAATGTCTTTATGGCATCCATTGCATTCCAATGATAAATTTACAAACAAAATTTGGCGTTTTCCTACTAAATTATCTTTTTTTGCATGACATACTCCACATGCCTGGGCGGAGTGCTTTCCGGTCAAGGGAAAGCGAGTTTGTCCATGGTCAAATTGAATGCTTTGCCAGGCATCCATCAGGTGACAATGTTGACACTTTTTCTCGGGATAATACTTTTCAGGCAGTAATCCAATATGTGGGTCAACATGACAATCCATACATTGCTTTCCCAAATTTCTAAAGACCCATTGCTGTTGTTTTATATGGCAACTTGCGCAAGGTGTCGCCAAATGTGCACCCTCCAGGGGAAACTTTGAAAAGACATGATCCTCCAATCCATATGAACTGCTGTTGAAACCGTCAATCGTATGACAATCTCGACAATCGGACTCTACGCCAGGCCGTTTAAAAACGCGTTCATGCTGGTCCTGGTGACATGAAGTACAGGTCTGATAAGGCAACGGATCCTTTAAATTAGTTTTATGGCATTTCTTACAATCCAAACTCACATGTTTTCCTTCCAATGGAAAGGATGTGAGTCGATGATCAAATCGTTCTAGGTTTTGATTTAAGGTAAATCCTTCTTCACTATGGCATTGCCTGCAATCTAAACCAAATTTACCTTCGTGCACGTCCTTATGACAATCGTTGCAAGCTAAATTTTGTCTTCCTGCATAATCCTGAAACAATGCATTTGGTGATTTTTGAAGCTGGTGACAACTGGCACAAGCAATTGATTTATGCTTTCCCTTTAAAACAAAATCAGTGCGTTGATGATTAAATTTCTTCTGGCCGGCGAACTTGTTAAAGGATTCTTCCGTGTGGCATTCCTGGCATGCATGCACCGATTTAACATGTGGATTATCATGACACTGGTTGCATTGTTGGAAGAGTTTAATTTCAAAAATGACCTTGTTCACATCGGCAACTTGCCGATTGATATGACAACTTTTACAATCTACTGCCCGGTGTTTACCCAATAAAGGAAACCTGGTTTTCTGGTGTTCAAAAAGATTGGCAGGTTTGAAGGATTCCGTTTGATGGCATTGTACACATTGATCTGACAAAGTTCCCTGATGTACATCACGATGACAAACTGCACAAGCCGTGGAAAGACCCAGATAAGTGAATTTTTTCTTTTTTAGCACAGGATCTTCAATAAAAGCGGATTTATGACAAGCCTTGCAATCCAGCGCAGTATGTTTCCCTGTCAAGACATATCCGGTTTTACCGTGGTTAAAATCTTTTTCTGAAAATCGAATGATCTGGAAATTTTTTCCATGGTGATCGCTGTGACATTGAAAACAAGATTTGCTGCTGATTTCAGGCGTTGAATGGTAACCTTTGTGCTGATCAACTCTCTTTTTTATTTCCGTATGGCAATTGAGACATTTTTCATTGGAAACTTTCTCTCCTATGGTATGGCATTGGGTGCAATTGAAATTTCCTTCCAGATGGGAATGACCTTTAAATAATTCTCCCGGAGACAATTGAGCACTGGCAGTTGTCGAAATCAATAGCCAGACGACTGAGCCAATGTATCTTCTCACACTTATTTGTTTTTGCATCCAGTGGTTGACCGCAAATGTATCGCAGAAAACTAAATTTGAAGGTATAAATGTTTTTATGGGCTACAGGTTTACCTCAATAATTTACCTGCCTTAATGATTAGCCTCCTGGTATTTCTTACCATTCTTTGCTTAGCATTTTTCCAACATAAGCATCTTGTAAGCTATTATTGCTTAAGCTTGTTAACAGCTTCTGTCCGGTTGCTGACGTGCAATTTTTCATAAATTTTATGAATGTGTTGTTTGACCGTACCGGTGGTGATACCCATTTTATCTGCAATCTCTTTGTACAACAATCCTTGTGCCAGCCATTCAAGCAGTTCGCGTTCGCGTTGCGTGATGGGCAATGAAACCTGGTTTTGGTTTTGACCTACTGCAAATTTTTGAAACACATCAAGCACCCGTCTTGCAATACTGGGAGACATCGGAGATCCACCTTCATGTAGTTCCCTCAGCGCCGCAATGATTTTATCGGATGACGCGCCTTTTAGAATGTATCCCTTCGCGCCCGCTTGCAGAGATTTGAATATTTTTTCGTCATCCTCATACACAGTAAACATGCAAAATTGCATCGCAGGACAGTCAGGAGCCAACTGGAGCATAGCATCAATTCCACTGGCTCTTGGCAATCCTATATCAACAATTAAGACATCAGCAGGCCGTTGTGTTAAAAATTGAATGGCATCTTCCGCTGTATGGTATACTTGTTTACAATGCATATCCGCTTCACTGTTGATCAGTTCCTGCAACATCAAGGCCACTTCCTTCAGATCTTCTAAAATTGCAATGTTCATGTCAGATGGTCCATTCCGAATATTGGTTCATACTCCGTACAGCTTATGAATGGGTTAAACCATAAAGATAATCCAACAAAAACAATATAAAAACCGTGACCAACAGAATTACCACACAGCCATTTTTATTGGATTCAATAATGGCTTGGTCATCCCGGTACAAATCGATATAACTTCCTGCCAAGCTGGAAGTCAGCTGGAGTCGATAGGTATGTGATCCCGCTTCAAAACGATGATTAGCGCCCATCAGCGAATATTTTTTACTGACCACTTCTCCATTGCATAAAATGGTTTCCAGTCCAAATAAAGAATTATGATACTCAATGTGATTTCCGTCAAGGTAAATGCTCAAGATCTTCATGTTTTTGATACAAAGTTCTGCTTTGTCAATGTTTCAGAACATATAACCTTTGTTAACCCAATACTCAACCGACAGGAAATCGCAAAGTAATTTTAGTGCCCATTTCGCCTGACTGAATGTCCACTTCCCCATTCAGTGATTTCATACGTTTTCGCAGATTATACAAACCATTTCCCTTATCACTTGCTGATGGCAGATCAAATCCTTTGCCATTGTCTGCAACAGCAATGCTTACCCATTGAGGCATGTGTTTGCATTGAATGGACACTTGATCAGCCTGTGCATGTTTGACCAGATTGTGTAAAACTTCTTTGAATGACAACAAAATATTTCTTCTTTTTTCGCCACTGACTCCATGCTCCTCAGTCAATGCATCCATTTCCCAATGCAAAGGAATTCCATGCTCTTCAAGGTATTCGTGAGCATATCGCCTTAGATAAGCCATCAGATTACTCAAGGTATCATTCTTCAGGTTGAGCGCCCAAATAATTTCCGACATATTGCGTAAAAGGCCATTGCTCTGTTCAGATATTTTGCGAATCTGTGATTTTTCCTCGGCTGTTGTCGCCTGCCGCAATGCCCGATCACTCAAGTATCGTATGGTCGTTAAACCGGATCCGAGATCATCGTGCATTTCGCTGGCTATGCGGCTTCGTTCCTGCTCAATGGCGTGTTGTTTTTCGATTAAAAGGCGTTGTTCTCGCAATTGCAAATCCTTCTTTTCCAACTGTCGCTGATAATGCATATTGAATCCAACGAATGCCAGGAGCAACACCACCAGCATGATGCTCAATCGAAACCAGGGTTTCATCCAAAAAGGGGCAAGAATCTCTATTGGAAAAGAATGCAATTTACTTTCACAGGGTGAACCGGACCATTCTGCTTTGTAGTAAAACTGATATTTACCCGGTTTCAATTTTACATAACTGACCGGAACATTGGTTTTATCAGATACATTCCAGTAAGATTCCAACGGTGATAAGTAATAGTACAGCTTCACTATGTCCTGAGGAATAAACTGGATGGATCGCAAGGTAAATCCAATGGTATTTTGCTGATATGGGAGGACCATTTCTTTTAATGTCATCAAGGTATCTGCATTTGAACACAGTTTGTAATTGAGAATCAATTCATTCAAATACACCTGAGGGATCATGCATTCATTCGTTTTTCCTGCGATATTTAAGGTACTCAAAAAATGCGTGTGTGTAAAAAAGATAGAGTCCTTTTGAATAAAACCGCATGCACCTGGTAAATACGTTCCGGTTTGCTCTTTTGGCTGAACGCCCATATGGGTCGAAAATTTACTTACTGGATCATAATAAAACAAACCTGAACGTTTACTGCCCCAGATTTTACCTGTCTGATCTTGTACAATACAGTTACATGTTTTACTCAATTCCCTGTCAGACAGCTCCAATAATTCCAATTCAAAATTGCGCAAAGAAAGTCGAAGCAATCCCATCGTACTTGATAAATACACGACATTACGGGTCGAGTCAAAAACCTGATTGAAAAGGTCCCCGCTAAAAGGAATCTCGCACAATATTTCTCCAGGATGATTGTAAGGGTGTATTCGAATGAATTCTTCGTTCAATCCGGTAATGAGAAAATTCCTCTGGATTGAATTAACATAATGGGACACATGATGCAGCGGATTGGCCATGTTGAGATCTTGCCAGGTTTGGCCGGATTTCTTATACACTTTTCCATCTACAGTACTCAGGTATTGGTCTCCATAGTCTGATTGAAAAAATCTGAATACCTTGTCTGGAGGAACAGCTTGTACTTCTTGTTTTAATTTAATCGGTTCAAAATTTTCGTTCAATACTGGAAAATAGTAATAGCCTAGCGAGTTATCTATCAAACTGAAGGGTTGTTTGTATCTGGTAGAACTCACAGTCCACTGATTTCCATCTTTCATTTCGTAAACATTGGCTTGTGGATCGGATATGAGGATCCTGTTCTTAAAAGCCAGCGGACTTGCTGCTTCAAAAGTTTTATAAGGATAATGCCAAACAAAGTGTCTTTCCGGATGAAAGATGGCAATGAATTTTCCATACGAACTCATTACAATGCTGCCATCCCTTTTGCGAAACATTCTTTGTACAGGATGTTCCAGAATCATTTGATGAAATGATTGCAGATTTTGCAATTTCATTTGATCATCAAAATATAAAAGTAAAAGACCTTGATCGGCGGTAGAAACAATAAATGCATTGGAATCCAAACGTTCTGCACACAGCAACCGGTTAATGGACTTATTGTTCCACTGAACTTCGGACAAGGTCAGATCTTGCGGATCGCCAACAAACAAACCGCAATCGCCAAACAACAAGACTTTTCCGCCATCCAGCAGCAATACATCTTGCAGCATACAACCAGTTGGCCAATTTTTCCACTTTTGCGTTTTGGTAACGGATTTAGCCTTTGCATCGGTTTCAAACACCATCGGTTGATAGGTGAAATAGTAGGTAAAGTGGCGTTTTTTTACTGTATCTGTCTTTACTCTTTTGCCTGAAACACTTTGTCCTAAGGGATCAAAAACATGATTCTTCAGATTAAATACATACAATTGTTTACCCTGCCTAACGAACAAACGTTCGTTAGGGATAGCCCAGCCAAAACTATAATAATCGGCATTTTCAAATCCACCGTTTGACTTTGGTACTCTATAATGAATGGAAGATTGTGTATGAGGATCAAAAGAAACGAGACTTTCATAATTACAGAACCAAATCCGATGATTGTGATCAAAATAAAATGGACTTTGAATGTTGGGATTGCCCTTCTGAGTCCAGGGCTTAGGATAAAATTCATGCCCATCAAAGCTAAATGCCTGTTGCGTAGTTCCCAGATACAACAAGCCTTCAGGAGATTCAGAAATAAAATCGCAGGTTTCGGGAAACGGCTTAATTTCTTGTGAAAAGATTGACATGCAAAGGAGAAATTGCATTGTCCATACAATGCCCGGTAACCAACGGATGCTAAAATCAAACCTCACTCCCCAAGATAAGCATAAATGCTGTTCGCCCCTTAGCTCACCGATACATAGACTTTATG
>CAZMSE010000021.1:0-26345 GCA_964568865.1 uncultured Saprospiraceae bacterium | reverse complement strand
ACACTTTCCACTTCAAAATATTCTGAACTTTGATGATTGGAAATAAAGGTAGCCACGGGTCCTTTGAAAAAATTCGTGACGCAAGGATCCAGTTGGCTTCCGGAATGAATCAGCTGATCGGTTTCTGGATTGAAAATGCGTGAATAGTCCATAATGGTATGTTTAAATGGTGATGTAAGCTGGCAGTGCAGGTGTTCGATCTATACTTGTAATTTCATGTAAAAACAAAGTATAACTATTTAGTATCTCCTCTCCACCACGTAATGAAACTGCTACTCCTAATAACATTTGTGGAGAATGAATGGCAACATTTAAGACAGCAATAAAATGATCGCCCTTAAATGTGTCTGCTGTTATTTCCACTGCAGGGTGGTCGGGAATACAATGTTCAGGGCAAGGCAGATCTCCAATAATAATAGGAGGAGGATTGGATCCCATAAATTTTAAACAAAAGACATTCACGTCTTCCGAGTAATATGGCAATTTTTGAACAATGATTTGAACCTGGTCAAAGGTAAATCCACTTATAGCTTGTTTTAACCGCCAGGGAATAAATGCCGTCCTACGCAGTTGATTATTGGAAGCTGTAGCGGCAATGATATCGCCACTCGCTGAATTGAATTCTTTTGATGCCATAACATTTATTTTAATTATTTAATATTGGTTGAAAATTTTAATTCGATTACCGGAATGGCGGTATCGTCCAAACGATGGAAGGCTTTGGTTTCAGAATTGTTGAGAATGAAACCAGCGTTGATCCCCAGGGTTCCCTTTTGGTTGACCAGCAGATCGAGTACTGCCTGAAATCCCACTTTCCAGAAACGATATTGTTCCCGTAACGATTCCGCTCCAACCGCAAGTTTTTGAAAACCCGCATTGTCATTGAGAATTTGAATAAAATTATAGGAACCGTATAGGGAAAAGTTCCTGAACAGGATGATGTCCATACCCAGTTTCGCATTGAAGATTCCAGGATGTACACTCACGGTATCATTAACCGAAAAGCTTTTCCCTTGATACGAAAAATTGAAAAAGAATGTAGTGGCCTCCTTTAACCATTCCTTCTGAAAAGGTTTCCACCCCAGTGTATTGTAAAAAGAAAACGTGGAATTGTCTTCCACAAACAAAGAGCGCAAATCTTTGGAATCGTAACTGCCAATAAACAATTTGGATTCCGCAAATAAATTGTACTGATTATTTGATGAAGCATCAAATCGTTTTGCCGCAACCAGTTCAATCTTAGGCTGTATCACGGTGGTTCGTCCCAGGTTGGCCAACAAGACCATCCCGGGTTCGACCGTTGTGGGATTTGTATCAGATGCTACTTCAACAGCAGCATTTCTTGCACCTTGTGTTCTGGAAAGTTTGTTAAATCCCAGACCTACTTGACCTTTTACCTCGTAATGATAAAGGCAACACGCCATCATCATAAAAAAAATTGTGTGGATTGAATTTTTCATAGCGTTCAATGGTTAATTCCAAATAATTTATTAAATCCCTCTTTTATGCTCTTGATCAATTCAAATAGCATTCGTACGACCGCTTCACCGAAGGTGGCCAAAATCAACGAATACCCAATGTATACAAAGAAGTACCAACAGTCCCTTTTTTCAAAACACATCAGTTCCGTTTTGTTAGTTAAATACAACAATAGAGGTGTTGCTGCTGCTGCAATAAATCCCAAGACAAGTTTTTTGATCCATTCGCGAGGGAAGTTTGGAGTCAAATAATTAACCTGTTCTCCATTCTTAACCTGCGTTTTTCCAAATGCTGCTATGGTGGCTTCCTTATCCAATAGTATCGCACCTATAGCTCCGATGACAGAAGTAATGAGTGCAATCAACAAATAATGCCATAGTTTCATCACACACATGTTAGCTTCCATATCATGAATTTTTAAAAGTTTCAGAAACACCGGGAACGTCCGTAGCCAGGTCCAATTTCAAATTTGCGCCGTCCTCGGTTTTAGCTCCAAGTGTAAATGACCCATAACTGATCAACTGCAAATAAGCTTCGCCGTTTTGTGCCTGAACAACAGGGTTAGGGTGGCTAAAACTTGGATGAAGGTAAAATTGTACTTTACCTTGAAGAGGTTCCTGTTGATAAATACTTCGCACAAATATTTTTAAACGGTATAACCCAGATCCCGGAATTTCTTCCACCGTAGCACTGATGCGTTTACCCTTGTCTTCCTGCGTTCCTGACCATGAGTTCTTTAAAGGATCATCTGTATGAGAATCTGAAAATGAAGCTTTTGTTGCGGAGGCGGTCGAAGCTTTTCCAACCCCCTGTGCAATCATGGCAACCGTTTCTTGCTGCACCTTGGCGATCATCTGTTCAATGTTTAAACCATTGTCTCCTCCGATTGAAATCTTAGCTGCAGTTTTCATGCGTTCCTTGAGAATTTCGAAGATATCTGTAATTGGTTTGCGATACACCAGCGCCAGCACAATTGTAATCAAGGGCCAGCTGAGTGCTTCACTAAAACTTTTCAATGAATCTAAAATGGAATCCATAGCCTAAAATTATTGTTATTGGATTGGTTTATTAGAAATGGGGTAATCGTACGATGAAAAAATTTGAATTGGTTTTAGGAACGGATTTGGGCTTATGGCAAATATAATTAATAGTAAATAATTATCCACATTTATTCTGCTTAAATGCTTATTTTCTTTTCATGCATTGTTTTGTTTACCAGGTGATGCGATATCCTAAATTAATCATCACTCCACTGAACTCCATTCCCTCCGATGAATAAGATTCCGTCCAGACGTCAGGATTAGAAATTCCATCAGCCACCTTCACATGAGTCTTACCAGCAATGTTCAGTTGTGGATGAGTCTCTAAAAATAGTGCTCCCTGACCTATGGATCGGTATAAAGTCAATCCAGAGGATAATACCAGAGCATGTTGAATAGAACGGTAGCTTGTATAGTTGTAATGCTTATGCCCAGGAAAATAATCAATGTGTTCTACGGTATAGCGTACTTGACCATAACCCGCATGCACTCCCCATCCCAGTCCCCAGCGCTTTGACATAGTGGGTTTTAATGTACCAATCAAAGCGGTCTCCCAGCCCAAAGCAACTTGCCACTGCATTACAGGCTGGAATTGACGCGTAATAGATTCTTCAATAATTTTGTCTGTTGAAATATGACGGAAGTAATGTGAACGAAATATCCAGGCAGTCTTAGGATTTAAGCTATATTTTAAATTTCCACTAACTCCAAAGGCAAGCCTGGAATCATTTTCCATCTCAATACCCGTCCCAATCCCAAATCCAAGCGAAAGTTTATTTTCTAACTTTTCAGTGGCCTGCGCACAGATTCCACTCAATTCTAAAAAGAAAACCCATACGACAATTGCACTACGATGAATGATATTCCTGATCATAATTTTTATTTAGGACAAAATTCACCCAGTGGGAAATGATAAACAATATAACTTTAGTTATAGGGGACACGTCTCAACTCGAAAGTTCATTCACTTTTAGTTTTTAATTCCTTCATCCCATACTTAAACTACAATGTACACTTTAAAATTTGTTTAAAATACCCATGATTTACTAAAATTTTTTCATGACAGCACATCTGCAAATGCCAAAGAATTCGCCAGCACAAAATCAGATTTGGTTATTTTGAGTAGTTCGAAATCAGGGCGTTTTAATAATTAGGTAAAATCGCAACTCAACGATCACAAGCCGAACTTTTAAATAATAATACTTAAAGCTTATATCTTTTTACCAATGTATATTTGCAATGCTCAACCCATATTCAAAATAAATGAAAACACCTCTCATAGGTTCTTATGTTGCTGCGATTCTCTTTTTATTTTCCTGCAACGGAAGCAATAAATCCTGCGCATTGGAATCTGCCACGGCAAAAAAAATCATCAACCCCAACGGAGATAGCGAACTTGCCCTGTTGATGCGCGAAATGTTCGATGAAGCCTTTGCCATAAAACAACAAATCAGTCGAGGAGAGGACCCTGTCTGGAATTTGGATCATTCAAAAATATTGACAGCTCATGCTACCGAACCTGAGAAAGCAGCATCTTCTGAATTTAAAGCATTCTCTAATGCCTATCTGGCCAGTATCCAACAAATGAAATCTGCTTCTCATGAATCTTTTTCATCGTCTTACCAGAGTATGATCTCGCAATGTCGGAATTGTCATCAGGCTTTGTGCCCGGGTCCATTGGTTAGGATAGACAAATTGACCCTGGCTGAACCCCTGTAGTTCACACAAAAATAATTTTGGACTAGCAGTGAATTCAACTGAGTCCTGAGTCAGAACGATGATGGACAGCGCTTTATGGAAGCTATGAAGGCTAAAAAGCTATCCGATCAATTTTTCATGCCGGTTTGAAATTAGACTTTAGCTTAGTCTCAAACAGTACCTTGGTCTGCCCTTCAAACCTTATCTTCGCAGTTCAAAACGAATCTTATGTATTTTAGTTTGACCGAAGAGCAGTTGGCGGTACAGGAAGCTGCTCGTGAATTTGCCAGAAAGGAATTGCTGCCAGGAGTCATTGAACGGGACGCCAAAATGAAATTTCCGGCAGAGGAGGTCAAAAAGATGGCTGAATTGGGCTTTCTAGGCATGATGGTTTCACCGGAATACGGAGGGGGTGGCATGGACACCATTTCGTATGTACTTGCCATGGAAGAAATCAGCAAAGTGGACAATTCATGTTCGGTCATCATGTCGGTAAACAACAGTTTGGTTTGTTGGGGAATTGAGAAAATGGGTACCGAAGAACAAAAACATCGTTATCTGCCACGGTTGGCCAGTGGTGAATGGATTGGTTCATTTTGTTTGTCTGAACCCGAAGCCGGAAGTGATGCCACAGCTCAAAAAACGACCGCTGTCGATTGTGGAGATCACTATTTGCTCAATGGTACCAAGAACTGGATCACCAATGGAGGAAGTTCTAGTTTGCATCTCGTGATGGCACAAGCCAACCCAGCCTTAGGCAGTCGGGGGATATGTACATTTATCGTAGAAACCAGTTGGCCAGGAGTGGTGGTTGGCGCAAAAGAAGATAAACTGGGTATCCGGTCCTCTGACACCCATACCATCATGTACAATGATGTTAAAGTACCCAAAGAAAACCTATTGGGACCTGCCGGAGATGGTTTCAAATTTGCCATGAAAACCCTGATGGGAGGTCGTATTGGAATAGCTTCTCAAGCTCTGGGGATTGCCTCGGGATCCTACGAACTGGCTTTGCAATATGCCAAAGAAAGGCAAACCTTTGGGAAACCCATTTCCCATCATCAGGCCATCGCTTTTAAACTGGCCGATATGGCTACAGAAGTGGAAGCCGCCCGACTGATGGTGTTGCGTGCGGCCTGGATGAAAGATGCCGGGATGGATTTTGGCACCGCAGCCAGTATGGCTAAATTATACGCATCGGAAGTGGCCATGCGCCAAAGTATCGAGGCCGTACAAATTCATGGTGGATACGGCTTTGTGAAAGAATACCACGTGGAAAGACTGATGCGCGACGCAAAAATTACCCAGATTTATGAGGGAACTTCTGAAGTGCAACGCATCGTTATATCAAGGGCTATCTTACAAGGACAGTTGTATCAACCCATGTGGGTGGAGTAGTTTTTTAAACCATAGACCTCCGTTTTTTTGTTTTTTCATTGATTGCAATTAAATGTTTGAAAAAGCTTGGTATATAGGCACGTTTGCTAAAATACCGGTGAAGATTCACTGGACTTTTTTGCTCATTTTGGTGTACGTTGCCGGAAGTGGTTGGGCCGATGGTGCGACCCCAAATGAAATTCTCATCGAACTTTGTTTTATTTTAACCATGTTTCTCTGTGTGGTATTGCACGAATTTGGACATGCGCTTACCGCCCGGCGTTACGGTATTAAAACAGAAGATATCATTCTTTTGCCCATCGGAGGAGTTGCCCGGTTACGAAACATGCCAGAGAAGCCCATGCATGAATTGATTGTTGCGATTATGGGCCCTATGGTCAATGTGATCATTGCCAGCATACTTCTCATTATTTTAAGTCAAACATTGCCCATGCCGATATGGGATGCCGGATTTCTGGAACTGATTCGATTTGGGAGTTGGTCTTCTTTTCTTCCCTTGTTGATGATTTCCAATATCATGTTGGTAGTCTTCAATATGATACCCGCTTTTCCCATGGATGGAGGTAGGGTTTTCCGTGCATTGCTGTCCATGCGTTTTGGAAAACTTAAAGCCACACGGATTGCCTCTATTACAGGACAAATCATTTGCGTTTTGCTGATCGCTGTAGGATTGTATTATGGGGCTTATACGCTGGCTTTAATCGGAGTATTCATTTTTTTAAGTGCTTCACAGGAATACCGGGTGGTATCCATGGACGCAGCAGTAAAGAACAGGACCGTGCGAAATTGTTACCAAAAAGATGTACCCGCACTAACCGAATACACCGACGTAGCGCAGGCCTTTGGTACCATCCTTCATTATCCATATCAATATTTTCCCGTCATCAATTTATTTGGCAATTTTATCGGATGGGTTTCATCAGCTCAGATTAAAGCGGGCCTGGCTAAAGATTCCACGATTAAAATTTCAGAGATATGTGCACATTCCGTGATGAGTGTGCATCCTGACACTCCACTCAGTGGCGTTCTTCAAAATCTTTCAGGACCCAATGAAATGTTACTGGTCGTTGAAAACGAACAAGTGTTAGGCACCATCGACCGTTTTTCCATTCAGCAATATCTCCGCATGGTTTCTGCATCCTAAGAGAAAAGTCGAAGGAATAAAAGGTTCCAAAAATGGATGTAATTATAACATGTCACTAACAAATGTTAGTATCTTAGACGAAGTATGTTCTTAAAGAGGTTTAATGGATTGAGCGTTCCTGAAGCAAGAATGGTGTTGAAAATTACGGAGTTGAAAAATTTACACCAAGCCAATGCATGCTCCAACAAGAAATGTTTATTTTCACCCAATGATGACCGAAGCAATTCCAACGTGTCCTCACACGAATCCAAGCTTCCCCTCATTAAGTTTCTGGTGGATGTGTTGTGTCCTTTTTCAAACACTCATGCCGTCTGCTGTTGCTCAGGGATTGAAGACTCCGACGTTTCGGGGTCTTAATGTTGTGGCACCGCCGGAACCTTTTACTGCTGACCCCATGAAAGCCATTAAAAATCTGGGATGCAACTGGATAGCCGTAATCCCTTATGCATTTGCTGAAGCCGGAAAACCTGATGTCCATTTTTCCAATTTATCGTGGCAATGGTGGGGTGAAACAGAGTCCGGTATTCAAGAGAGTATCCGCTTAGCTAAACGATCCGGCATCCAGGTCATGTTAAAACCACAAGTCTATATGCATAATGCCTGGGTCGGAACCATGAGTTTTAATCATGAAAAAGATTGGCTGGCATGGGAAAATGCTTACCGGGAGTACATCATGTTTTATGCTGGAATGGCCGCAAAACATCGGTTGCAGTTATTTTGCATATCTACCGAATTTGACCGTGCTGCAATCCTGAGGGAATCTTTTTTCAGAACTTTGATCTGTGACATCCGATCCATCTACCAAGGAAAACTTGTTTACTCCGCTAATTGGGATCAATATCAAAATATACCTTTTTGGGATCAACTGGATTATATTGGAATTAGTGCATATTTTCCATTGCGTGATGATAAAGTCCCGGAAATCCCTGACCTCATCCAATCCTGGGAAATTCCAATTCAGCACTTGGAAAATTATTCAAGGCGACTCCAGAAACCCGTGCTATTTACAGAATTTGGGTATCTCAGTGTGGAGGGTTGTGCTGGAAAAACCTGGGAACTTGAAAAATGCCTGGATCAAATACCCATCAATCAAAAGGCTCAAGCCAATGCTTTGGAAGCGCTGTTTTGTTGTTTTTGGAATCAGTCCTGGTGGGCAGGTGGATTTTTGTGGAAGTGGTATCCTGAAGGCAAAGGCCATGAAGGCCAACCCGAGAGAGATTACACCCCTCAAAATAAACGCGCTGTGAATGTTTTAAAGAACTGGTATTGTGGCCCATAATGGCCCATCCCTCCGCTTGAGAATTAGCCATGGCTCTAATTAATGGTAAACACTGCTTAAATATCCTGATCCAGCATTAAAGATTGCGGGTGATCGCGGCGAGATTGTACTCTTGACTTTTGTCGTTTCCAGATTTCAACGCTCAATGCAGCAGCCAACTCTTCAGAAGCCGTTGAACGCAAAATATTTTTTAAAATTTGTTCGTCGACATCGAGCCGGTATAAATGGCTAAACAATAATCCAGGATCCTTGTCTAAGAGTTCTCCCACTCTGACTTCAATGGATTTAATCCATGCCTGCTCTTCATCCCATTGATCGAGAAAACATTCTTTGTATTCTGGTAAAGTGATTCCTTCCATTCAGTACAAAGAACGATATTCTGAAACATTTTCTGCCAAAAAAAAAGCCGAAAAAATGTTCTGCAATCATTCGGTTCCCGTTTGGACTATTCCAACCGAGAAATGTTTTATAAAAATTTCATTGTCAGGAACACGTGCTATACATTGACAAGGCTATTATATTTGAAACCAATCCACTCCAGTTATGAAAGAACATCATTATGCAATGACCATCCAATGGACCGGTAATCTTGGTTCGGGAACTTCTCATTATAAAGAATACTCCAGAGATCACCTCATCCAAGCTGAGGGAAAGATTCCATTGGAAGGTTCTTCGGATGCTGCCTTCAGGGGCAATCACCATAAATACAATCCGGAAGAATTGTTGCTTGCTTCTTTATCTTCATGCCACATGCTCTGGTACTTACACCTGTGTGCTGATGCTGGAATTGTTGTCACACACTACGAGGACCACCCAATAGGTACTATGATAGAAGATCTTCAGGGAGGCGGCCAGTTTAAGGAAGTCACATTAAGACCTAAGGTAAAACTTGCAGCTGCGCATAGAATAGAAGAAGCCATGCAATTGCATGAAAAGGCAAATGCCTATTGCTTCATTGCCCGATCAGTCAATTTTCCCGTACTCCATGCACCGGCTTGTACAATTTGAAACAGAAAATATTGGGTTTAGCGATAAATATCTTATAGTTTGGCAAGAAAAGCTTCAAGATCATGCAAAATGTTTTCTTCCTGATGGTTTACTTTACGGTAGACTGAAGCTAAGGCATTGCAGGTATGCATAATTCTTTTTTTAACATCATCATCAAACAGAATCCTGTGTTCCAAAGCATAATCCTTGAATTCGGTCAAGGCATCCTTATAGGAAAATTGATTTTCTTCCAACCAATCAAATACGGCTTCAATTTCAAACGACAAATCCGTATTAAATTCGTCAACACCATCGTCAAGCGATTTCCACAGACCTATGACTTCCTTATGAAGGGCATCCAATTCCTTTTCCTCTATCTTCCCATCCACATCGGCTACTGCATAAAATAAATAGGCAAGTTTTTGATAAAATATTTCTGATCGGTTCATCATACAATTTATGCTTACTTTAAGTTGGTCATTCAACACCCCTGATCGATTGGAATTCTGTCCAAATTAAATGATCATTAGTTTACAAAAATAAGGTCTGTCGCGTAAAGGCTGTTCATAACGTTGCCTTTTAGTTTCAAAAATCCTAAGTTGACACTCTTCTGAATCTTTTACTATTCAAAATACACCCAATTTCAATTAAAAATAGGGTATAGCATCTGATTTGAACAGCTTAGAAAATTGAAATTCAAAAAATCGAATATTCCATTATTCTCTGGATGGTCAACAAAAAAAAAATGGAGGGGATTCAATCCCCCCCATAGAACACAATATCAGCCTTTAATAATATTACCTATTCAGTAGCCGCCACCCCTTTTCTATAAACAGAATAAACGTAAACGGGAATGGATAGCGGTTCCAGATATTCCTCCAACAATGGATTTACATCTTCCCAATGAAGTCCCCCAACACCTGTTGCCAGACGTGGAATCGCCAGACTTTTAATATTCTCCTTTTCAATTTCGTGTACCAAATTTTTCAGGCAGTGTCTTAAGTTGATGGTTGAAGCTCGGCCAGGATGTCCGGTATTCCCCAACGGGGGTTCTTGCGTCAAAAGGTTAAATATTTTGTTATGTTCAACACCTTGCCATAACCACACATCTCCTGGTTTAGGATGGAATGTTTGACAATAGTGTCTAAAGTCCTTGTACATGGATGGAAAACGCTCCCTTAAACTCAAGGCCAAACCGCTGTCAAAATGATCCATCGGTGCAACACCATGAGCCATTGCAGCTGCTTTGGTCAACAAAATATCTCCTTCAACGTAGCATAACATATCTTAATTATTACACCACAATTTTGGGGGTTTTCAGAAAGCATTTCATTGATGATTATCAGATCCTGAGCTGATATTCATCAGTGTTTTAAATTTATTTATGCAAAATAATATAAATCAATTATTTAAATAATATAAATAAATTTAATGTGTATTTAAAATACTGCAATTGCTTAAAAAATTAACAGTCCGATCCTCCATCCTTTGTAATCGTAATCTTTTGAATTTTTGAATAAAGGATTTAAATCATAATTGACCCCGAGGTGGAGGCTTCTGTAGCCTATCGATGCACTAATGCCATAATTGGTTTTTGTAAAGTCATAGTCTTTATCCAATTCCAATTTTGCTTCTTCCCCATCACTGGTTTGGTATTTCAGGATTTGCTGGTGACCCACATTAAATCCTACATAGGTCCCTATATTTATCGCGAATGATTTTTTGCGGTATTGAAATCCAAGAGGTATTCGCAAATAAGTTAAATCAATGGCAGACCGATCGAGTTTTTCTGTCGGTTTGGAAAACAAAGCTTTATCATTCGCAACAGATAATTTTTGAACATCCTTTTTTTGAACAAAGCACCGATTGTCTATGCCAATTCCATAATATATACTCATCGGGCTTTTAATCTTCCCGAGTTTGGTTTGTAATAAAATATCAAATTCTCCGAACCAATTGTATGAACTCCAGCTGTTGAATTCGGGATACTGTATCGAGGCATTTTTTGTTCCTTGTGAAAGGCCGTTCCAATACATCCCATAACGTATTTTAACTGACGTCCTTTTCCTGCTTCCGGAAAGTAAGCCCATTGGACTTTTTCCAGACTCCATTTCTGGCATCTGATCATCTTCGGGAACGGTGTCCCTTGCCGATGCTTCAATCAATGCATAATCCCATCGCTTAGCCACTGGGGCATCTGATCCTGCTTTAGTCCAATTGACGTTAGCAGCAAAAAACAATGTGCAACTTGCCATTTTTACAAAAATCATTTTCATATATTAGAGTTTAAAGTAAGAATTCCACTTTTTCCTGACTAACCATTAATGCCCTCCGCTGATTTGTCCGTCATAGTCAATACCTTGTTTCTTTAATACATTCCTCACAGCATATCCAAAGAATGCTAAATATCCAAAACAAAATACAGTAAGCCAATACGATTGGTGAATACCTACGGCTTCCAGGTCTGCCAGTTTTCCTTGAAGGGGTGGAATGATAGCACCTCCCAGGATCATCATGATTAAAAATGCAGCTCCCTGACTTTCATATTTTCCCAAACCGGCTATAGACAATGAAAAAATGCATGGCCACATCACCGAACAAAATAACCCTCCACTTAAAAAAGCATAGGTAGCTATTTTCCCTGAAGTCATTAAACCAATGCCCATAGCAAATATGGCCATTACGCTAAAAATAATCAAAGTAAAGGCGGGTTTATCCCCGCCAACAAAAAACACGAGTATGAGAATAGCGACGCAAACAATGTAACCATACAGTGGCTGCATGTCTTTACCGGCAATTTGATTGACCAACAACACGACAGCAAAAGCCAGCAACGGAACCAATATCATCGCAAGTTTTTTCTTCACTCCTTCCAGTTTGAATACGGGAATTGCACCCGTCCACCTTCCAATCATCAAACTCCCCCAAAACATCGAAATAAACGGGGTAATGGCTGAAGTTTGCATGCTTCCAAATTCCTGACTTTTGAGCAATTCTCCCATATTGCTTTGAATGGTGACTTCCACACCCACATAAACAAATATGGCAAACATACCCAATCTAAGTTGAGGAAACTGAAGCGCACCCCAACCATGTTGGTCTTTTCGAGATCCAAAAGCAGCCGCCCATAACCCAGCAATTAAAATCAACAATGCACCAACCAACCACAACATTCTATTCCATTCAATTTGCTGCAATTCACCCTCACTCCACTGGGTTCTATAACTATTGAAAACAGGAATAAAACAAACTACCAGTCCTACTGTAATCATCAAAAGGGTTCTTACTGCTTTTGGTGCTTTTTCAAACTTATCCGCATGAATTCCTGCCGGAACCTTTTTGGAAAACTGAAACAACAATGCAGCCAGTAAAAATAAAAACCCAACGCCCATGTATAGGCCTGTTACTCGTCCTAAACTAAGGTTTGCAATCGACTGATCATCATAGTGGGTAGCTCCAAACAATGCAAGGGAAACAATAATGGGTCCGATAGCCGTACCAAACGAATTTATTCCGCCACCTAAATTGACACGATGGGAACCGGTAGAAGGATCTCCCAACATGATGGCGAAAGGATTTGCTGCAGTTTGCTGAAGTGAAAACCCAAGTGCCAAAATGAAAAATGAAACCAGAAAAAAATTGAAGCCATGATCTTTGCTTCCCGTCTGAACGCTCAATATCATGGCAATGGCCCCCAATAGGGAAAACAATAAACCATATACAATGCTTTTCTTATATCCCCAGGCCCCAACCATATCCTTTTCATTGGCGTTGCTGAATACAAACAAGAACAATGCACCCATGTAATATGCACCATAAAAAGCAAAGTCCACCAATTGACTTTGAAACTGATCCAGTTGGAAATAATTCTTACAAAACGGTATAAAGACACCGTTTCCGGATGCAATAAATCCCCAAAAAAAGAACACCGTAATGAGTGTACTCAATGCACCATAATTGGTGGGTTGTTTATTATCGTTCATAATTTATTTTATCACTACATGAAACCTAAGGGTGAACGCTCATTTTCATTTTAACACTGTCGATGATTTTTCCAACAGTTTGTATGGTTTTACTTTCCAATTTCGACGCTTTTTCCAGATAATATTTCTTTTTTTCTTCATCCTCCAAACCAGCTGAATTGATGTGGACGTTCAGACCGGCTCCTCGCACCGCCGTTTCAATACACAGGGCACCCACACCGGCATCACTGACGGAATTCGGATTTCCCTTTTCCACCATCTGCAGAATAAAATCCAGACAGGATGCAGCAACTTTCATCGTTTGATAAGGGACCTCAATCGCCTTTTTATTGGCTGATCGCAGTGCCTTTTTACGGGCCTTTTTTTCTTCTACGGTTTGCTTTGGCATGCGGAGTGCTTCCAAAATGGAATTGAAAGCACGAGTATCCTCATCCACCAAAAACAACAATTCATTTATTTTTTGTTGTGCCTGTTCGGCGATACCTGAAAAAAAATCAAGCTGATTTTCGTAACCTTTTTTGTGAGCCGTTAAGTTAGCGACCATGCATCCTAATGCAGCACCCAACGCACCAGCATAGGCAGAGACAGAGCCTCCTCCGGGAGCCGGGCTCTCCGAAGATGTTTCCCTGACGAATTTTTCTAAACTCATGGAAACCAACTCTTTATTATTTTCTTCCAACATGTATTCGATAATGCGTGTTTGCGGATCAAATGGCTGAAGGCTATTGAGACCCAACGATTGAACTGCAATATGGATAATTTCCTGCTCACTTACGCCTGTTGAGCGGTTTTGTTTTTGAAGAAAATACTTTCCAGCTTCAACCAAGGCCTTTTTGGGAATTAATCCTACCAGTTCAGATCCTGTCACCAACAATCCACGTTGTTCTGCTGATTTTCGGCAAGATTCAAAAGCCCGGTGCAAGCTGGTCAGATGCATATTGGTCAGATTCATGGACACCTGGGCCAATCCATATTCTTCAATAAACCAGCCAATGGCTTTTACGGAAGGACACATTCCGGGCAATCTTTTGGGTTCCCCTGACTCATCTTTGACGATCGCACCGGAAATTGGATCTTTAAGTGTTCTTCCATTTTCGCGAACGTCAAATGCCACTTCATTGGCTAACTTGACGGATGAAGTATTGAGGTTGACGTTGTACGCAATCAAAAAATCCCTTGCGCCAATCACCGTTGCACCGCTTTTGGGATTGAACAATTTTGGACCAAAATCAGGAGACCATTCCTTCAACTTCATTTTTTCTTCCAGTCCTTCATATTCTCCGCTCCGAATGGTAGCCAGGTTTCTTCGATGTTCAGCGGTTGCCGCCGCTTCATATAAATAAACTGGAATGGCCAATTCCTGACCAACACGTTCAGCCAGTTGCCTGGCATAAAAAACAGTTTCTTCCAGCGTAATCCCCTGAACAGGTACCAAAGGGCATACATCCGTAGCTCCCATTCTCGGATGTTCACCCCGGTGATGGCGCATATCAATTTTTTCTGCTGCCACCCGGATGGCCTGAAATGCTGCTTCGACAACAGCTTCCGGCGAACCAGCAAAAGTCACTACGGTCCGGTGGGTGGATTTTCCCATATCGACATGCAATAACTTAACACCGCCCACTTTTGAAATTTCGTCCTGAATGGCCTGAATTACCATCGGATCTCTGCCTTCACTAAAATTGGGAACACACTCTATGATCTTTGAAATTTTCATCCGCTATATTTGTATTTAGATGCGAAAATAAACGCTCTTGATGAAATGAGATGGATCACAATCTGGACATTGTTATTAACCACATGGACAAATGGGGAATTGCGGGGTCAATCTGTTTCGATAAGTCCCGAAATTTTGATTAAAAATGACTTTTCCTATTTTTATTTTCCCCACCCAGACGGAAACATTTCATTGCTTAGGGATAAATCCTTTCGTCTAAGCTTATTAACCTTATATCAGGATTTTAATTGGAGTGTTGAAAAGAACTTAAATCTACGCGGTAAAAAATGGCGTATCATTGACATCTACGGCAAGGGTAATGACATCGATGTGTTCTATATCACACAAGAGGAATCGCAGTTGAAATTGATAAAATCACAATTCAACCAACAAGGAGAAGTGATTCAAGAATTGATTTTGCACGCGTCACCCTATGAAGAACATTACCGCAATTTTCAAACCCAGTTGTCACAAAATAAACAATGGATCTGTTTCCTTTTTGAAGATCAGCGTTCAGAAAAAACAGCCATGGTCTTAAACCGCAATGAAGATTCGGTGTATTGCTTTAAAAAACTGAGCAGCTGGTTGCAACTTAAATTGGAAATACCCATTAAACAATTTCTGATTACAGACGACGGTACCGTTTTTATTCATTCCCTGATCGAACAACAAGAAGGTAAAAAAACTAAACTAAGGGAAACCATCGTCAAGCTTCAATCCAATGCTGTAGAAACTTTGTCCCAGGTACTTCCCATCCAAGATTTAAACATTCTTCAATCCCAACTCCAATACGACAATATCAATAAAAAACTGCTTTACGCTGCTCTATTTTCGGATAAACAAGAACGCTATCCCGAAGGCTATTTGTTATTATGCTATAACCATACTTTTCAAATGGATTGGAAAAAGAAAACTCCATTCTCTTCAGAAATGTTGAGAAACTGGAAAGGTGAAACAAGTGTCAAATCCATTTTTCGAGATGGCGAACTCAAATTAAGGGATATTGTCATGAGCCAAAACGGATCTTCCCTATTGTTTTTTGAATATGCCCGCGAGATTAGCAGAAGACCCTATTTTTCTTCCATCGATGCTTCCAATAATCTCACCTCAAGGTGGTTTGACTATTACTTTGATGACCTCCTGGTTGCTCACTTTGATCACCAGGGAAATAGTCTTTGGGAACATATTTTACATAAGAGGCAATACTCCCAGGATGACGATGGGATTTTTAGTTCATTCTATATTTTTAAAAATCCCGCATTGTTAAGAATTGTGTTCAATGATGCGGTGAATTCCGAAGGGACCGTTTCAGAATATCTGCTTAAACCCAATGGAGATTTTATTCGAAAAAGCGTTTTGAATACCACTTACAAAAATCTCAATCTGCGATTTAGGGATGCAATGTCTATCCAGTCAGATGAAATGTTATTGCCAAGTGAATCCAATGGAAAACTAACGCTGGTAAAGATCCAGTTTAATTAAGGGTTATTTGATGAAACAATTGAGCTAATAAATATTATTTGTTAAGCTTTTTCCTTGATTCACTCGACATACTCTTTTTTACCTATCTTGTCAGCCATAAGTCTTTCTATAAAAGTTGTTACCAGGGATCAAGCATTGGTAATTGACCACTGGAAATAACATTTTTTTATCAAACGAGTCAATCATCCACTGATCTAAAAACAAAACCAATGAAACTGCTTTTTAATCTTGTAAAATTAATGGTGCTACTGGCCATTTTCTATCTCATTGCTGCCTTCCTTGGAAAATCAAGCTACCGGGTCGAAAGGTCAGCCATTATTGACGCTCCACAGAAACTTGTATACACTCAAATTTCGATTTTTAAAAATTGGCCCAACTGGTCACCCTGGATAGAAAAGGACCCAACGGTCAAGAATACTTTTGAAGGTCCCGATGGCGAACCGGGTTCTGTGATGAGCTGGGTTGGTGACAAAGATTTAAGTGGAACCGGAAGTCTTCGATTGGATCAAGGCAATCCACCCTTTGAAATGAGTTATGTATTACAATTTAAGGTTCCCTTTGAAATGGAATCCAAAGGCGGGTTTAATCTGACAGAAGAATCCGATGCGCAAACCAAAGTTGTATGGTATGATCAGGGTGATATTCCTTTCCTATTTCGCCCAATGATGATGTTTATGGACATGGATAAGCAGATTGGTCCAGACTTTGACCGCGGCTTATTCAAAATTGATTCCGTTTGTGAACACTTGTTCCTCCAAATGAAAAAAGTCATGGAGCAGGACACGGCACAACAGATGCTATCTCCGGCGTTATAAAGCCAATTTGTGATGGTTGTTTTTCATACATTCCCTCAAATTATGCATTGACCAGCATGCATTGGGGTAAATTTTCTTAATAAAAACTTAAGTTTCTTCATAAGAAACCCCAGGCGCATTCAGATGTGCCGGGAGAGTGTTTATTTTGCTTAACATTTTGCATTCAATGAAACGAAGTATTTTATTATTGCTGGCATTGCTGATATTAGGCAATGTGCATGGAGAAAAGGACAGCTGTCTGATCAAATTTCAGATTCAGGGTATGCCTGCCGGAAAAGTGAAATTCATTGCTGTCTTTGCAGATCAAAATTTTATTCTGGACTCTTGTATTGCCGATGCAAATGGAAATTTTGAATTGCGCAGCCCCCATCAAATACCCAGTGGATATTTTTATGCCATATTACCCGATTATTCCAATTTTCATTTTATCCTGGGGGAACAAGCTTTTTTTAGTATGAAAGCCCAACATAAGGACATGGTAGGTACCATGGATGTGCAGGGTTCAATAGACAACCAATTGTTGTATGAAGGATTCAGAATCCAACTTGCCCAGGAAAAAGCAAGTGATTCATTAAATAAATTAAAAAACTCAGGATCATTATCGTCCACTGATCTCAAACTGGTGGATGCGTCTCTCGATCAAATGCAAAAGGAAAGGAAGGAACATTTATTAAAAGCTCAACGTCTTCATCCAAATGCTTTATACACCAAGTTTAAAACTGCAGGGCAAAATCCTGAACTGGTTGATATTCGCCGGGCCAATGGAGAATTGGATCGCGATGCACAACTTGAATTGTTCCGCCTGTCATTTTGGGATAATGTGGACTTTAGAGATGAAAGATTGCTGAGAACACCCGTTCTGGCCAACAAACTCAAGCGGTTTATTCTTGAACTTACACCTCAATTACCGGATTCCATCATACGTCAGGCAGACTTTATTATTAAAAAGTCGATGGTCAATAAAGAAATGTTTAAATTTTTCAGCAACTGGATTGCTATAAAATTTCAACCAACGCAAACGAAGGTCATGGATGGTGAGGCTGTTTTCGTTCACATTCTTGACAAGTATTTTGACACCCCGGAAAAAGCTTTTTGGGCTACGGAAAAAGACATAGCCGAATACAAGAAAAAGGTGTTTGAAATGAAGTCCAGTCTTTTAAACCGGATTGGACCCGATGTAATTTCTACTGATTTTTATGGCAACTTAAAGTCTATCTACGAAATAAAATCTGATTTTGTCATAGTATTTATGTATGATCCGGATTGTGATCATTGTCAAAAAGAAACACCCCTGCTGCGTGATTTTTATAAAGAATGGAAACACAAAGGCGTTGAAGTCTTTGCCATCGTGTTAAATAGTACTGATGAAGAATGGAGAAATTTTGTGCATAAATACAAAACAGAAGATTGGATAAATGTTCACGATCCCACCAATCGAAGTATTTATGCGAAATATTATGTTGACATCACTCCTGAGTTATATGTACTCAACAAAGACAAAAAGATCGTTGGAAAAAATTTAAAGGTCGAACAGATTCCCATTATCATTGAGCAGGAATTAAAACGACAAGGAAACGCTTCCGGAAATTAAGTCACTCGTAAACCAGTAATTCATTTGGTATTCATCTTTTTCGTTTACCACGATGGATTCTGTGCCTAAATAAAAGGTCTTGGATAAAATTTTATGCATGAATTAATGGAGGGAAGGTTTGGCTCATTGAGCATAGGTTTTCTTTTTTTGTGAATATCTAGCAAAAGACCATTAGCAAAAAAACCTGTAAATACCGGCGTATCTACAGGTGTCTAAAGGTCTCAAATAAAGAAAACTACATCTTTTATATTTTATCAATTTGTTGATTTGCGCTTACAGGAGCTATTATTCTAATACTATGCCAATTTTTTTTGATTTTTGAAAAATTTTTTTAATTATTTCCAAATGCAGGTACTTATTCAGCTGTTGGCTGGCTTGTTTTTTTCATCCCTTGCCATCACTGCAAACTCCCAAATGACGGGCTTTCCCATTGGAATTTACAGGTCTGGGGGTGAGGAAAATGAAGCCTGGGAATACCTGGCAGAGATTTATGAAAAAAAAGGCAAATTGCATGCAAAGGTTATCCAATTAGGACCCGGCGCAACGCTTCATCGATGTGATCAATGTCCCGCACCTAGAAATGGAGCACCCATGTTGGGTCTGGACATCATCTGGGATGTGGAGAAAGAAAAGGGCAGACTCTCCCCAGGTAAAATCCTGAATCCCCAGACTGGAAAAACCTATGATTGTCAATTGCGGCCCCAGAAAGATGGATCCTTGCACATTAGAGCATACTTCAAATGGACAGCTTTTGGTCAGACTTTGATTTGGAGGCCTGTTAATTCCAATCCAACCAAACAATAAAAAAAGGATAAGTCAAGTTATAGGTGTATAAACTTTGCCTATGGTTAATACCTTTACAAGCCATCAAATTATACGATACGTTTACCAGGACTGTGATCCAACAGAAAAAATGATATTGGAAGAATGTATCGAACTAGACCAGGAAGCCCGGGAAGAATTGAAACTGCTGCGGCTGGCCAAAAGAGAGTTGCCGGATGTTCTGTTTTCGGCCCATCCTCAAACCCTACTCAATATTCTGGCGCATAGCTGCAAACCATAATACCATTTATGATTTATAAGTTGCATATTACAAATTGCAACTTAAGGTTTATGAAGTCGGTTATTCTTTTATTATTTTCTTTGCTCATGCAAAAAAAAGGCCGGTGCAGAAAACAAAACTACACCGACCTGAAAAAATTGATTGCTATTCAAATTTATAATCCCGTTCGATCTACGGGCTTGTCCAAAACCGGCACAGATTTTAAATATGCCCATATGGCTTCAATCTCATAATCCATCATGGTTGAATAAATGGCCATAGGGTATCGAAGGCTTTTACCATCAGGCCTTTTTCCTTCTTTTACAGCTTTTCTAAAATCATCATAGGTCCATTTTCCAATACCGTACTCCGGATGCATGGTGATATTGGCTGAATATATTTTTTTGCCTTCCAAATCAATGAGGGTATTTCCTCCTCCCAAATACCCGAGCGATTTTTCAGGCATCAATGGATCTTGTTTCTTGAAATCTGCAGAATGACAAGAATAACATTCCACCTTATTTTGAAGTACATATTTCCCATAAGCAATCCTATTGGAAGTGTCTGGCGAAACAATGGCATCCGTTGGAAACTCGAGTGGTTTCATCACAAAATGAGCAAGGATTTTTGCCAGAAAGCTGGGTTGTCGAGTTGGATGATCTTGCCCGGAAGGAGCGACCCAAGGATGATCCGATTTAAGAAAACAAAGGACTGCTTGCATATCCTGATCAGATAAACCGTGGAATTTTGGCATCCAGGGTGGGGCATAATAACCATTGGCTTTTACCCCGGTTCTCAAAAAGTAAGCCAGCTCTCCAACGGTCATTTTTCCAATTCCAGCCTCCGGGTCGGAGGTAATGTTGGCCACCCACGCCTTACCAAATGCAGGATCAAGATCTTTCATAAATCCACCACTCAGCTTTCCGTCATTTCCCATGTGGCAATTGACACAAATCATGCTGGCAATACGGGCCCCTTCTGCCGTTGAAATGGAATCGCATTTAATTTCCATCATAGGCACTACGGGTTTTGGATAATCGGGTATTCCTGAAAAATGAATATAGGCCACAAAAGCAGCCAGCATCAGTAATAAAATCAGCACCAGAGCTGTCAAAATTTTGAATAATTTCATCCTGTAAGGTTTTTGTACATTGCAATCTACGAATAACAAGCCAACATGGATTTTAACTTTCATATAAAATTAAAAAGAGGCAAGGCACAAAATCTGGAAAGAAAGCATCCTTGGGTCTTTTCAGGTGCTTTGTTGAATGTACCTGCTGGTATAACGGATGGCGAATTGGTCCAGATAGTTGATGAAAACGATCGAATAATGGGGTTTGGCCATTTTCATCATGGAAGCATTGCGGTAAAATTATTAGGATTTGCCCCAGAGGTCTACGATGAAATGTTTTGGACAAACCGCCTGAGTCAGGCATTGCGTTTACGGAAGCATTTGTTAAAAAACAATCCAAATACCAATTGTTTTCGGTGGGTACATGGAGAAGGTGACGGCTTACCGGGATTGATTATTGACGTTTATGATCATTCAGTCGTAATACAATGCCACACCATTGGAATGCACCGACAACTGAATGAAATTATACAGGCCTGCACCTCTTGTATGCCTACGGAGTCCGTCGTGATTTACGACAAAAGCAAGGAATGTTTACCTACAGAATATGCACGCACACAGAAAAACAAGTTGGTATATGGCACAAATCAACCCATCATTTGTCTGGAAAATGGAATTCGTTTTGAAATAGATCCATTGGGTGGACAAAAAACCGGCTTTTTTTTAGATCAGAGAGAAAACAGAAAACTTTTGCGAGAATATGCCAATGGAGCAACAGTGCTCAATGCATTTTGCTATACTGGAGGCTTTAGTCTTGCCGCACTTGCAGGAGAAGCTCGCGAAGTTTGTTCAGTCGATATCAGCTCCAAAGCCATTGAGGGCTGCAATCAAAATGTTAATTTGAATCCTTTCAATAAATCCCTGCATAAATCAATTTGTGCAGATGTTATGGATTATCTGAAAGAAATCGAAAACGCATATTACGATTTGATCATTTTAGATCCACCGGCATTTGCCAAGTCTTTGAACAAAAGGCATCAGGCAGTGCAAGCCTACAAAAGGCTAAACATGGCAGCACTGCGAAAAATAAAAAGTGGAGGTTTGTTGTTTACATTTTCCTGTTCGCAGGTGGTGAGTGAAGAATTGTTTTACCATACCCTGGTTTCGGCAGGTATCGAAAGCCGCAAGACGATCCGGGTATTGCATAAACTGAGTCAGGGTCCTGATCACCCGGTAAATTTATTTCATCCGGAAGGGCAATATTTAAAAGGACTTGTCCTGGAAGTTGAATGATTGCAACTCAATTCTCCATGCAGTTTCAGATCACTGGGAAAATAAAATATTTTTGTATGACGGATTGATCTGATTCTTATTCTAGGCCCAATTTAGCTTTTTCGTAATCCGGTGAATGAAGAGCATTTTTATAAGCGTCAGAAAATTTTAATGTTCCAAATGAAGCCCGATAGGCTTCAAAGTTCATTCCGTCAAAATGGATCAGGCCCTTCCGGTACTGCAACGTTTGAAATTGATTAAATGCGATCAATACCAGAAAGATACTAACAAACGTTAGTTTGTATTGCGGCGCTGCCTTCAGTAATCGTTCAATGGTATAAGCAAGTGGGATGGATAAAACGGCATAAGCATCCACCATTGCGCGATTTCCAAATCCAACATACCACCAACACCACCACGACAATACTACGTAGAGGTAAACCGGAATGAAAACACGAATGGCAAAAATGATCGGGTTGTTGTTTTGCCATTTCATCATCAATCCTGCAAGGGCAAAAAACATCAAAGGTGTATACATCAACCATCCGTTTCGAAAACCCAACAGACCTTTCCAAAGAGCAGGTTCTAAAAAGAAAAAATGCTCATCGAAGTAAGAATAAAAAATAAACTGTCCAGTTACAGACTTCCAATACAACAACTGCGGAAGAATTGGAATGGAACACGTGCTAAGGAAAATCACCAACGCGCCCCATCTCAATTTGATAAAATCAATCCGGCCTTTGAAGTCAGAAAAATGATACATTCCATAGAACAATGGGATGATGCCAAATAATATATTTATCGGTCGGATCAAAGTCAATAATCCCAGGCAAATACCGGCAGTAATCAAAAACTTCATTTGAAAACTTTCATGCCATTTGACGATTGCAAACAGAAATAAAGCACTGATGGAGAAATTATACGCATGTGACATGGCCGCTTCACTGGAAGCATAATAAAACAAATTGGTCCCGACGACAGTGGCTAATATGCAAAGGGCAACCGACCATTCTGAAAACCATTGCAACAGAAGTTTTCGGAGGAAGACCAACCCAATGATCAAATAGAATAATGCCGACCAATGGACATACATGTGATAATAATAACTGAATCCATCGGGCGGGAGTCCTATCACTTGACTGTGTAAATGGGCCAAAAAGAAAAAAGGCGCATATAAGAGGGCAAGACCCATGGTGGGTTTAATGACCAGTCCGCCATTTGGACATGGATGTGGCCAAAACTTATGATCGGTAGCTAATTGAGGTTGGCCCCTGGTAAAGTTTAGCTTGTAATCATGATAAACAAATGTTGCCGGTAAATAAGCATAAAAGCCAACGATGTCCCAATCGATCACTTTGGTGGTATTCCATCTTGCAATGTTGGTATTGCCGAAGATTAGGATAAACAAAGTAAGGAGAAATACCCATTGGGTAGTCTTCAGATTAAATTTCATACTTACAAGTTGGGCACAATTTACAAAAGCTCTTAAAGAAACTTTTTTTGATTCAGGTTTGTCTGATGATTCTGATGAAAGTACTTTATTAAATATCCTGAAACCATTATCCCGGTCATGTTGGCAAGCACATCGAGCCAATCAAAAGTTCGCCCAAGTCCTACACAATGTTGCATTCCTTCCAGAACTAAGCCCAGGGAAATCAAGGCTAGACCGGGTACTCGATAAATGGACTTTAAATTGGCTTCAATCCGGCTTAAATAGAAACATCCGGCGGTTATTCCATACATGAAAAAATGGCCCAACTTGTCCAAAGACAACAACTGATCCCAATTCAATTTTGCAAGGCTTTTACCGGGAAGCAACGATAAGAATACAATGCCTGTAAGCAGAAAATAACCCAAATACCTGTAGTGGTGGGTTTTCATATACCAGTGGGCAGGATAGACACGTGAATTGGAATGCTAAACTCCTTATTGAGCAGGACTCGAAACTGCCTGTTTCAATTGGCTTGCATGTAGTCTACTGAATCAATGACCCGTCAGGCTTTGATAAGACGCAGCATCCAGGAGATTGTCCAGCTCTCCTGGATTGCTTATTTCAGCTTTGACAATCCATCCCTTGCCATAAGGATCTGAGTTGATCAGGGTTGGATCGTTGCCATCTTTTTCATCCAAGGCGGGGTTGAATTCCAAAATTTTACCCGTAACTGGCATAAACAAATCAGACGTGGTTTTAACCGCCTCGACGGTTCCAAAAACTTCGTCTCTGCTGATTTCTTCTCCAACCGTGTCGACTTCTACATAGACGATATCACCCAATTCAGATTGGGCAAACTCGGTGATGCCAATAGTGGCCATATTGCCTTCTACCAGAATCCATTCGTGTTCCTTGGTGTATTTCAGATTGCTTGGAAAGTTCATACGTTAACAGTGGTTTTTATTGTTTGAGTAGCAACAAATTGTTTGATTTCGTCTGAAGTCAGAGATTTTGGTCTTTCCAGAGGTAAGTTATAAGCACGATCCCAACATAGCTGAGCCAAAACTCCCAGTGCTCTTGAAACACCAAACATCACCGTATAAAAATTGTGTTCTTTCAATTCGTAATGCTCCAACAAGGCTCCTGAATGGGCATCCACATTGGGCCATGGGTTTTTGATTTTTCCGAGGTCCTGCAGAATTTTGGGGACCACTTCAAACACTTTCCATACAATTTGGACCATAGGATCCTCTGGACAATGTTTTTGAGCAAAATCACGCTGAGCCAAAAATCGGGGATCGGGTTGCCTTAAAACCGCATGCCCGTATCCTGGCACCACTACACCTTGTTTGAGTGTCTTGATGACGTATTCAGAAATTTGTTCAGCGGTTGGCGTATTGGTTCCAAGGTCATCCACCATCTTGTAAATCCAATCCATCACTTCCTGATTGGCCAATCCATGCAATGGGCCGGCCAAAGCGTTCATCCCACCTGATAAGGACAGGTAGGCATCACTCAGGGTTGATCCAACCAAATGAACTGCATGAGCCGAGGCATTACCCCCTTCATGATCTGCATGAATGGTCATATACAAACGCATCAAATCGCGAAATTCTGCCGAATCCTTACCCAGCATATGGGCAAAGTTTGCACTCCAATCGAGTTTAGGATCCTTAGGTATATGATTTCCGTTATAAAAAGTCTTTCTGTAAATGTAAGCTGCTACCAATGGCAATTTGGCGATCAGGTTCATACAATCCTCATACATGTATTCCCAGTAATTGGATTTGTTCATTCCATCATGGTAGGCATGGGCAAACAGACTGGTCGATTGCATGGCCATGATGGCAATGCTAAATTGCGTCATCGGATGAATGGCAGAATCCATATGATCCAGCAATTCATAGTCTGCATCTGTCAATACGGCACGTCTTGCCCACTCCTCACTGAGCCATTGGACGTCTGAATCGGTGGGTAACTGATCCGTCAACATCAACCAAAACAATCCTTCCGGAAGAGGTTCGGTTGCACCATTGATTTTGGGAAGCAATTGTCTTAATTCAGGAATCGCATAACCCCGGAACCGGATTCCCTCCTGGGGATCTAAAGAAGATGTTTCCCAAACCATGCTTTGAATACCCCGCATTCCTCCATAAATCTGGTCAATCTGGACCTCGTCAATGACGAGATCTCCATGGGCCTTAACCATGGCTTTAATTTCTTCTGAAGCTGCTATAAAGCGATCCTTAAATAAAGCTTTTAACTTGTCCATGAATGATCTATACTTTCCTACTGAAAAACAAAGCGCAAATGTAAAATGTTTTTCCAGAACCCACAGAAAAACAATGGTTTTAACAATAACTTTGAAGCTATTTTTTAAGGCCTTTCAATTGAAAACACTGTACCTAACCATACATGATCATTATTGACCAAATTCTCGTAAGTGACGATCTCCTGGATGAGCATTTTCACTGCAATCTCGAAGCCTGCCGGGGAGCCTGCTGTTATGAAGGAGACTTTGGCGCTCCATTGCTTGAAGACGAGCGCTCCACACTGGATGAAATTGTACCCGTCCTGAAGCCTTTTTTGAGCAATGAAAGTCAGCAGAAACTAGACCACCAGGGTCCGTACCGGTATTATCGGGGAATGCAGTCCTGGGGGACATCCCTGCTGGACGATGGGGCGTGTGTTTTTATGCAAAAAGATCCAAATGGATGGGCTTACTGCGCGATTGAAAAAGCACACCAGGATGGTCTAACAGAATTTCAAAAACCAGTGTCCTGTCACCTGTATCCAGTCCGCGTCAAAGAAAATCGAAACCAAGGTTTCATTGCGGTCAATTACGACCGATGGGAAATTTGCAGTGGTGGATGTGCATTAGGCCAAGAGCTTAAAATCCCTTTGTATAAATTTG
>CAZMSE010000020.1:0-58490 GCA_964568865.1 uncultured Saprospiraceae bacterium | reverse complement strand
CTACCTCAAAACTGGTCTCCAGAAACTATATAGGTACTTCAGCGGACGGATACGATGATTGGCTACATTCACGTATGGCGATATTGAGAAGTGTTTAATGTGGGTTTTCGATTATCAGAAATGCCAGACAAGGAAGGCTGACAATCAACGACTTCCATGGAAAAGTGATTGCAGAAGCTAACTGTTCAAATGGTAATGAAAGTACCTTAATTGGACAGGTTTCACTGACAAGAACTCACACTTTTTATACTGCATATGGTGAATGGTTTGGATTTGTAGTTATTTTTACTTGCATTTTGTTTATTGTTCTGACATTTATTAGAAAAGAGAAACAAACAAAATAGGAAGCTTAACTGAAAAAAAACAACGAACAGCTAAGCAATGTTTTGCCAAATTTGGAGTAGAAATGCTACATTTGAGGAATTGAATTCTATTGTACATTTGTGCTAAATTGAACATTTGTACTTCTAATTCCCCAACTTCGGCAATACCCAAATCGCCCCCGGTACATCCAAAAGAAGTATGGATAGACAGAACCTGCTGATCTTTTCCCCTGAGATAAATTGATATTTACGCTTCTCGTTTATTTTTGTTTATTTTGCTATCCAAAATTAAACAGGATCAAACTATGTCAGCTAAAATACTCACGGTCTTAACGTATCTCATCATTGCCGGAATGGTGCTACTGTTGATTCTCATGTCATTTCAGTCCCGATCAGGAGGAGATGCAGCTACCAGAGGCATTGGCAAATGTCTGATCGTGTTGCCTGTTGCGACAATTGTTCTTTTGGTGATCTTCAATATGCCGATCAATAGCGGGATTAGATACCTTAGCTTCACCCTTGGGCTTTTATGTTTTGCCGCTTTGGTCGTCCTTTTCCTCGCGTTGTCGGGGTCAAGTTTGGTTTTTCAGGATACCCGGGAATCATTTAAACCTCAATATGACGACCCGGTTTTGACACAGTTGTTTGAATCCTTTCATCAAGGTAAATTGCGGAAATGGAAGTCCTTATTGGAATCACATCCTCAGCACCTTCAGAGCAAACAGTTGTTGAAAGATATTTTGTATGATGCTGCGGAAGGTGATACGTCGGACTCAGACAAACTCAAGGCATTAAAATATCTGCTGGATGCTGGAGCGAATATTGATTCAAGTCTCTGCTATGAATTTGCACAATTTGCTTATACACGCAAGATCGAATTTGCAGAATTGTTGTTGCAACATGGAGTAGATCCGAATTGCTCATCAGGTCCGTCAAAGTCAGTTCTTTTTTATTGTATGGAAGGTGTTTATGGTGATGTAAAAATATTTGAGATGTTGAAAAAGTTTGGAGTTGACGTTAATGTAAGAATATATAACGAACAATACCAAGATACCCTTACGCCTCTTTTATTTGCTGCCTATTTGGGGCAGTGGCCTTGGTGCACGACTTTGCTGAAGAGCGGGGCTGATGCAAATTATCTGAATAAGGATGGCATTAGCATTAAAGATTACATTCTCGAAAAGGCGAAGAACCCAGAGGACATGGGTTATTATAAGAATCCGGATTTCCTGCAATTGGTAGAGCAAATTAAACAGCCTCTTTGACCGCATGATATGTGAACTTATTGGGTATGCTAAAGAAAGTTATTACTTTATTTTCAGGCATTGTGTTTACACGTATGCTTTGCTAGAAATAAATATGTAAGTCAAAATAAAATGAGTCAGATAAAACTGTGGCGATTCGCTGGAACCTTCGCAATCATCAGTTTAGGATTTTTACTTCACTACCTTTATTTATGGTCAGGAAGCTCAAAAATAGTTGGATCGTTTGTTCCTGTTAATGAAAGTGTTTGGGAACATTTAAAATTGGGATACTGGTCGATTGCTCTTTTTTCTATTGTAGAGTTTTTCCATTTAAAAAACAGTGTTAATAACTACTACTTTGCTAAATTAATGGTTTTATTATTTTGGAGATGACAATCCTCGTTATTTATTATAGCTATACTTTTATCGTGGGTAGAAATATTTTATTTATGGATATATTTTCTTTTATAGTTGGAGTTGTTCTCTGCCAATATCTTACCTACAGTTTGTTCAAGTTAAAACCATTATCCATGTTACTTAATCGAGCATCTCTGGTGGCTTTCATGGCGATTGGAATTTTATTTGGAGTGATTACTTACTATACTCCTCATGCTGCAATATTTATGGATAAAAGGACTAAGACATAAGGAATGAATAAAGAAATATTACCATAGAATGTGGATTTGTTTTTACTGAATGGCCAACGTGAAGCTTGATTATTTATGCTGTTCGCCTCTTAACTTTTTCTTTTGGCTAAACAAGTCTTCCTTAACCAAGGACGCTGAAAAATTGTTGCGTTTTCAATCTGGGCGATAGACAGGGGTGACCAAATGAGCAGACAGTTTTCAGCTTGACTAACTAAACGGGTGTGCAAAATGACAATATATAAAATGACTCTTGATATAAAATCGTTGACAAAGGAATTAATGGACGATTATTTGGACCTCTTTGATGATATGCCTTACAAGGAATATCAGGATTGGTCAAAGTGTTATTGTAATGGCTATCATTTTCTGGGTGATGTGGAGTCATGCACACGTGAAAACAGCCGCGAAATGATCATTGAGCGTATCAATGAGAATGAATTGCAAGGTTATTTGGTTTTAGCAGGGGAGAAGCCCATTGGTGGGTGTAATTTGAACAACAGGGCAAATTATCAACGATTGTTAAGAGATTGTAATTTGATCGATATTCCCGATGATAAGGTGTGTTCGGTTGTCAGTTTTTTAATACATCCTGACTATAGAAGGCAGGGGATATCTCAAATGATTCTTGAGAGAGTCATTTGGGATTATGGAAGTTTAGACTATGACTTTATTGAATCCTATCCCAAAAGGGGTGATGCAATCGAAAGTCGTTTCAATGGACCATTAGAACTCTATAGAAGAAACAGTTTTGAAGTATGCAGAGAGTGCGATACTTATTATGTAATGAGATGAAAATTAAAATGAGTGGTACATATAAAGCGGGATATAAGAGGAAGGTGTGGGGATGTTGCACAGAAAAATAGGGCTTTTGGCATCAGTTAGTTTCAGTGGAATAACTGAGCCTCATTTACAAAGGAAATGGAAAGTTAAGGAAGAAGACTTTATAAAAGTCAATTGGAGTAATTAATAATTCCGATATTCTATGAAAATGGTTTTCTAGATTTTAGATTTGTGGTACTATTATGTTTTGTGTTATGGTTTACCCATATTGCAAAATCATTGGAAAATATTCGTTTAAATAATTTAATAATAGGCAATTATGGCAAATCTGGTTTTAGTGTTATTATGCATTACATACCTCTTGCTTTTACCTTTGCAGGTGGAATCACCCAGAGGTACTGGGGATCAGAATGTGGGCATACTGATTACATTTTATGTCTTTATAGCTTTTGTGGCACTGAGTCTGATTTTAACTATTGTAATTGCCTATAAAGGCGGTTTTGACTGGATTTTCAATTCAACACTTTGGCGTACGATAGGAGTGGGTACGCTTTGGCTGGGCATGATAGGAGGAATGTTTCTTTGCATGTATTATAAAGCGGAATTGGGTGTCGGCAATAAATCCACAGGCGTTATGCGCATGTTGGCGTACCTTTTCTATTATGGAGGACTATGGCTGCCTTTATTGATGATAGTGGCATATTTCAGCATGATAAACCCTGATGTTCGATTCGCACTTTCCCCGAATGGGTATAAAACATTTTTAGTACTCTGCAGTGTTATCGGATTTATCACCATTGCTGCAAATGCACCGATTAGAAAGTTGATTTCGTCCAATTCAGATGCATTTTACTTCAACCTGGCTTTAAAAGAAATCGAAAAGGCCAAAACGGTAGAAGAGCAATTTTGGCTGACCACAAAGCTAACAGATGATAGTCTGCTAACGATTGTTTATAATAAAATAAAAGACCAACCGAATTTGGAAGATGAATTGATTAGGATTTTGATGCTGAATAATCAATTTATTTTTTCAAACGTATATGATTATATGTATAACCATTCGATAGAGCGCCCTGAGCGTTTACTGGAACCCATCAATCTCAACTTGACCAGAATAAATACTCAAATCCAAGGAACTACACTTGCTCCCTGGGTAGGTGTAGAGGGATTTGAACATGTCAAAATAGAGCCAATCCTTCGCGTCATGTACAAATATTTTGGTGAAAACAGGGAACCATTTCGTGCAAATATGTTGGCGATTAAACATACTCTAGAAACACCTAAGGAACGAAATCAGGGGAAAAAGGATACTAAGCAGTTTATGAAGATTTTAAGTGAATACAAACTTGAAGTGGAAAAGTGGTTGGATGGACAATAATTGCATTTATGGATTGTCTTAACGCGCAGAATAGTGGAACATATTTTTGAAATTGTTTAACTCCAAATACCCATTTTTGTAGCCAGTTTTCATACAATTATCAGCCGTACGGGAATCTTGATAAGGTTGTGCGAACAGGACTTATTTTTGTCGGTTATACTGGAATATGATTTTGATGGGTTCATCGAATCCTGGTTATAGGGTTTTCTGATATTTACACATGACCAGATGGGTAACGAACTGCCATACATTGAACTTATTGAGTATGGAAATCATATTACAGTATTTGCAACAATAAAGAACAAAATATTGCAATGAGTAAAATTTATTTTGCCTCGGTTTTCTTGTTTCAGTTTTATGTTTTAGCTTTTCATGGCAGAGCTAATGTTATTGTGGCCACCCCGGCTAACTACACCACTTATCTGAATGGATTAATAGCTGGCGATACGCTTTATCTTACCCGTGGAACTTACACAGCAAACCTTACGCTGAATGGTCGCAACGGAACTTCCACCTCACCTATCGTAATAATGGGCGACACCGCTCTTTATTCAACCGTTTTCAATGCTCAATCATGTTGTAATACGGTAAGTATTACACAATGTGCTTATGTGGTTATCAAAAATTTAAAGCTCGATGGATTAAATCTTTATGTAGATGCGGTGAAAGGCGAAGGGACAACAGGGAACTGGGCACATCATATTACGCTTGAATATTTGAATATTGTGAACTACGGTGCTGACCAGCAACTGGTGGGCATCAGTACTAAATGTCATGCATGGAACTGGGTGATACGGAAAAATATAATCTTTGGGGCCGGAACCGGTTTATATCTCGGCAATTCGGATGGGGATAAGCCTTTTGTGAACGGGTTAATCGAACATAATCTTGTGTTAAACACAGTGGGTTATAACATGGAAATAAAACACCAGTCCGATGCAGTACGAGACAAGTTTCCTGGAACCAATGTCGATGGTAAAACCATTATTCGCTATAATGTTTTCTGTAAGTAGAATAATGGATCAACAGGAGGAAATGCAAGGCCCAATGTATTGGTTGGCGCTTTTCCCTCAACAGGAATTGGCTCAAACGATTATTATGAAATGTATGGAAACTTTTTTTATCAGAATCCTAATGAAGCGTTGTTGCAGGCGACAGGAAACATGATACTTTATGAAAGTATTTTCGTTAACCACTTCGACCCTGCAGGGTTTCGTGTAATTTATGTTACCGCGCAAAATGGTTTTCAACCGCGCAATATAAAAATATTTCACAATACTTTGTGGGCAGCGAATTCTTCGGGAGGTATCAGGTTATATTATCCTAATACGGCTTTCCAACAATACTGTTATGCCAATGCTGTATTTGCTTCTTCTGCCATCTCCAATTTTGTAAACAGTGTAGATAACATTACGGATTCGTATGCGAATGCAAGTACTTATGTGCTTTCGGCAACAACAAACCTTTCTGCACTGAACCTTTACCCTCAAAGCGGGCAACTTACGGGTACGGCAACATCAAACACACTCTTTACGACTTACGATGACTGGGATAAAGATTTTAATGGGAACATTTACGACTGGAAGTACCGCGGGGCGTATTCCGGTTGCTGCATCAATAAGGGTTGGCAATTACAACTGGATACAATGCCAGTTCCACCTGGAATTCCTACAGCGATTATTGACTTTGGAAAAAAGAATAATGACGAATTTTTGCTTTATCCCAATCCAGTTACACTTCTACTCCATCTTTTCTTTTCTGGATGTGGACAGTATACAATTGAAATAAGAAATACTCTGGGTAAATTAGAATCTATATCTCTTGGTGATGAAAAAAGATTTACCCTTGACCTATCAAATTATCCTACTGGAATATATTTTTTAACCATCGCGGATAAAGAGAACCACTACCTTACAAAAAGTTTTATTAAGATGTAAGCGGCTATTCGAAGGCATTTTATTAAGTGATGAAAATGAAAAGCGAGCTGACATCCGCTATTGTTCATTGGGGCAATCTTTAAACTGACGACTTTCAACGTACGATAGCATGGCCAATGGCACCAGTCTGGCAATTGGGTGGCTTTCAATTAGACTGGCAATTGTTGCCCAGCCACATTTTGAAAATGAAAATTGCACGGTAACAATTTTCATTTTAATATTGAAAGTGTTTGTGCACTTTTAATAATCCATAGTTTAGTCAAATGCATAATTGAGTATTCCTGATAATATATAACTCAGGTTATAGTTTAAAGAGTGCTACTAATTCCAAGCCAACCTAAGCCGGAAGTTCCTGTTCTAATTGGCTCACCTTAGGAATTAATAAAAAAAACTGAGAAAGCATAATATTACCGATTTTCCCATTCCGATACATAAACGGAATGCCAAACCTCATCCTCCCTTTCGGTAACTCCTGATCGCCAAACTAATGACAATGACTGCCATGACAAACACGGACACCATATGGGGAAGTATGTCCTGAATACCACTTCCTTTCATGATGATCATGCGCATCACCTTGACGAAATAGGCCGTAGGGTTGATATAGGTCGTCAGTTGAGCCCAATGGGGCATACTCTCTACCGGTGTGTACAATCCGCTCAGTAATATAAAAACCATCATGATGAAAAAAGAAATCAGCATTGTCTGTTGTTGAGTTTCCGTGTACACCGAAATCATTAAACCCAATCCCAGCACCGCCAATAAATAAACAGTAGCAAATACATAAATCGTGAGGTATTGCCCGGAAGGAATAATGTCATACACCAAATAAGCCACCAACAATCCCAAAGTCAATACCACCAGACTCAAAACCCAGAATGGAATCAGCTTGCCAAGCAGAAATTGATATTTGCGGATCGGTGAGACATTGATTTGTTCGATGGTACCGAGTTCTTTTTCTTTGACGAGGTTTAAAGCAGAAAGCGTAAACCCAACCATCGTAAGCAGGATCACCAAAATGCCCGGCACCATAAATTGCTGGTAATTCATCATCGGGTTAAACCAATAGGAATGCTCGACTTTAATGAGGGGTAGGGGATTGAACCTTGGAAACTGTATCCACTCAAGCCGTACTTCACGGTTGAAATCCTGTAGAATCTGCATCAGGTATTGGCTTCCAATACTTGCGCGTTGACCATTTACAGCATTCACACTGGCCGAAAGAACGGGTTCATGGTTAAGCACTACATCTTTTTCAAAACCTCTGGGAATGATTAAGGCAATATCTATTTCATCCTTGGCCATGTAAGCTAACGCTTGTTCATACTGGTTGGCAGTTTGACGAATAATAAAATGATGGTTGGCTCCTATTTTCTGAATCAATTTTGTCGAATAAACCGAGTGATCCTGATCGATGACACAAAGTCGGATGTTTTCTACTTCGTAGTCTGCCGCCATGGGCAGCAGAATTAACTGCACCACGGGCATCACCAGGAGCATTCGGATATTGGCCTTATCCCTGAAAAATTGTGCAAACTCTTTTTGTATGATACTCCAAATAATTTGCATTTTCAGAGCTTTAATCGTTTATCAAATTTTCGAATACTGATGGCCAGCATCACCAGGGTCATGACCAGCAAAATCAGCGCCTCCTTCCAGATATCTGCAATGCCCAGTCCTTTGATCATGACCGACTTTACCATGTAGAAATACCATTTGGACGGGATGGCGTTGGAAATGATTTGCAACGGCAGCGGCATATTGTCGATGGGAAACATAAAACCACTGAACATCAGCGTAGGTAAGAATAATCCAACCAATGTTACAAACATAGCCGTGGTTTGTGTCTGCGCAAGTGAGGATACAAACATTCCCAGCGAAAGTGCCGTGATGATAAACAATATACTCACCGCTAAGAGCAAAAATAAATTCCCCTTTATAGGTACGTCCAGCACAAAATAACTCAATATGAGTATGGTGCAAATATTGACAATCGATAAAAACAAGTAGGGTATGGTTTTGGAAACAATCACGAGGACGGGTCTTACCGGAGAAACCAACAACACTTCCATATTGCCCATCTCTTTTTCTCGTACAATAGCAACTGAAGTCATCAGCGAACAAATGAGCAACAGAATCATGGCCATTACACCGGGCACAAAATTAAATGCGGCTTTCAGTTGAGGATTGTAAATCATCCTCACCTCTGTCAGAAAGGAGTAGGGCAGGGTCTCTGATTGGAGCAATTCTCTTTGATACGTGTTGAATATAGCACTCGCATACGTCACCAATGTTGATCCGACGTTGGGATCTGATGCATCGGAGATGAGTTGAACGGCTCCTTCATTGGAGGCATGCAGATTTTTTTCGAAAGAATCAGGAAATACTACGATCATTCTCACTTCTCCTTTTTTAAACAAGGCTTCAATCTCCAATCGGTTTTGGAGATGTACTACCACATCAAAATATCGGCTTGCATCGATGCGTTCCGTCAAGGCCTGACTGGTAGCATCTTTAGCTTCGTCCAATACGGCGATTTTAGAATTCTTGACTTCGTTGGAGAGAGCAAATCCAAAGATCAACATTTGCGCAATGGGCAAACCAAATAGGATGAGCAGAGTTTTCCGGTCACGGAAAATATGTCTCCACTCTTTGGTAACAAACGCCTTAAATGTTTTGAAATTTGAATTCATGGACAACAATTCATTTTGAATCGACCAATTTGAGAAAAACGCTCTCCATGTTAGGACTTTGATATTCCATTTTCAAATGATCAGGACTGCCCAAAGCGACAATCTTACCATCCACCATGATGGATACCCTCGAGCAGTACTCTGCTTCGTCGAGATAATGTGTAGTGACAAACAGGGTATTGCCACGATCAGCATAGGATAAAATGAGTTCCCAAAATTCACGCCTCGTGATAGGATCCACACCCCCGGTCGGTTCATCTAAAAATACCAGCCGCGGTTCATGAAAAATGGAAACGGAAAATGCAAGTTTCTGTTTCCATCCCAAGGGCAATGATTTGACGAGTTGGTCTTTATGATTTTCCAGATTTAGAAAATACAACACCTCCTTTGCTCTTTGTTGAATCTCATGCTTACCCATTCCATAGATCCCGCCATAAAAACGCATATTTTCCAGAATGGTAAGGTCTTCATACAAGGAAAATCGCTGACTCATGTATCCAATGGATTTCTTAATGGATTCACTTTCATGGTAAACATCGTAATTCAATACAGATGCGGTGCCACCTGAGGGTTTGATCAAGCCCGACAGCATTTTTATAGCCGTGGTTTTACCTGCACCATTGGCACCAAGAAATCCGAAAATCTCACCTTTGTATACCTCAAAGCTGATATGATCCACTGCCGTGAAGTCTCCAAACTTTTTGGTGAGTGCTTCGGTTTTGATGATGCTCGACGTCATTTTACAGTTTGCATGTAATACATAAAGCAATCTTCTATGTTGGGAGTAATCGGTTTTAATTGAACTTGTTCATGCCCCTGATTTTTTAAGTATTGCAAGGTCGGAAAAACGGCTTCCTGATCATTGAAGACAAGGTGATAGGAATTTCCAAAGGCATAACAACTGAATATGCCTGGTGAGTTTTTCAAATCAACCAATAAGGCATACATTTTAGCAGATTTTATTTCGTACAATGCATTGGGATAATTCCTTATGATGTTTTCCGGCGTTTGGATCTGTAGTAATTTTCCATTTTGGATCAGTGCTACACGGTCACACATAGAAGCTTCATCCATGTAAGGTGTAGAAACAAAAATGGTAATGCCATGCTGTTGCAATGACTTGAGCATGTCCCAGAATTCCCTTCTGGATACAGCATCCACACCGGTTGTAGGCTCATCAAGAAAAAGCACTTTGGGTTTGTGAATCAAAGCGCAGCTCAGTGCCAGTTTTTGTTTCATTCCTCCGGAAAGTTGACCTGCTTTACGGGATTGGAAAGGTTCTAGATACTTATAGACTTCTTTGATCAGCGAATAATTGGATTGCAGATCAATGTTAAATACCGAAGCAAAAAATTGGAGATTCTCTGCAACGGTGAGATCCTGATATAGCGAAAATCTACCGGGCATATATCCAACGATTTTCCTGATTTTGTCTATATCGCGCACAACATCCAAACCCTCTACCTTTGCTTCGCCTTTGTCCGCAAGAATCAGGGTAACCAGGATTCTGATTAAACTGGTTTTGCCTGCTCCATCTGGGCCAATCAGTCCAAATAACTCCCCTTTGCCAACTTCCAAATGAATGTCAGATAAAGCAGCGATCTGCTGTTTTTTTTGCAGATACGATTTTGATATTCCATTTACGGAAATGCTGATCATGAGCTCATTTGAATTTTACCTCCCCGTACATGCCTAATTTAAGATAGCCGTCATTTTCAATTTTGATTTTTGTGGCATAAACTAAATTCGCACGTTCATCTGCAGTTTGAATGGTTTTTGGTGTAAATTCAGCTTTGTCGGAGATCCAAATAATTTTTCCCCTATAGTTTCTTTGTTGATCGCCATAGCGTACATCGACGTTTACTTCCTGATTTAACTGAACACTCAGCAATTGACTGCCATCGATATAGGCCCTCAGGTAGACAGTTTTTAGGTCGGCAATTTTATAAAGGGGTTTACCGGAATGGACCCATTCACCTGCACGAACATAATTGCTCAATACTGTGCCGCTGACAGGATTCTGAATGTTGGCTTTATGCAGGAGATCATCACTGGCTGCTTTCCTTTGCTCGAAAACATATTTCTCACTCAGGATTCCCGCATTCTGCCTGGCCAGCGTTGCTTTATAAGATTCCATTTGTTGGCGTGTCAGTTGAATCTGACTTTTGGCCACTTCAATCTGTTGTTTCAGCAGATCGTATTGACTATTCACATCATCCAATTGCTTTTGCGTAGCCGCTTTGGATTGGAACAATTTATTTATGCGATTTTTTTCTCTTGTAATACTTTCCAACTGAATGTTTAGACCTTTGAGCTGTTCCTTTTGTGTAGCCTCCTGGGTGGCGAGGATGTCAATTTGTGGTTGAGTGGACAGGGTCTTGCGATCAATGGCCTCCATGGATTTTTGGACTTGCTCACTTTGCAAGGCGTATTGCGTCGGATCAATTTTTCCGATCACCGAATCTTTTGCAATTTGAGCACCTTCTTCAATGAAATATTCGAGAAGTTTACCATTGACTTCTGCTGAAACAACCACTTCATTGGCTTCTACAATACCACTGGCATCGTATGCATGTTGGTTGGAATTGCATGCACTGATTCCAACTGCAATGAGTAATATAATAAACAAATTTCTTGCTAACATTTTAGACGTTTCAAATGATTAATTGGAATGGCCATTAAAATAGTTCAGGGTATAATGGGCCTGAATAAATTGCAGGGTATGGAACTTGGCATTGACTTTTGCTTTTTCTTCGTTATTCAACTCCCTTATGTAATCAGCAGAAGTAAGTATGCCTTCTTCGAGTTGTGCCCTGGCGGTTTCTGTAATTTTTTTTCTATAACTCAGAAGAAATTGATCGGAGACCATAAGTTTTTTCAGACGTTCGATTTCGAGCACTTGCTCATCAATGCTTTGTTGTAAATTGAGCAGGAACAGATCTTTTTGAAGAACAGCCATACTTTTTCCCAGGCGCAGGATTTCTTTGTCGTTAGAATAAGTATAAAAAGGAGAAAGATTCCATTGAAGACGCAGGCCTGCGATATAATAAGAATCAAATCCCTTCTTTAAGAAATTGAGCGCGGGATTCGAGTATCCTGCCTGACCGAAAAACAAAATCTTCGGTAAGCTTTGACTCTGTTTAAGTTTCCACTGCATTTCGGCATTTTGAGAAAATAAATTACTCCATTCAAGTTCTTTTCTGACCATTTGAGTATTGAGTGAAGGCAATGCGGGTTCGAGAAACTGAATCTGTGCACTAATCGTTTTACCGGTCATGAGTGAAAGAGCCTGTCGTACCTGTTGTAATTTAATGGATGTTTCTTCGGTTCGTTGTTGCAGTGAAATTTTTTCTGCCTCAAGCGCAAACAATGACGATTCGAGAATGGCACCGGCTTCTACAGAAGCTTTGAGTTTCGCTATTTGTTCGTCGAGGTCTGAAAGGGTGTAACGGTTTATTTTTTCTTGAGCGTTTAGCAGAAGTGCGCTGAAGTACAATGCGATGATGCGACCTTCAGCTTTGTAAAATTCAATTTCGTTTTTAACATAATCCATTTGTGATTGTACACGAAATGCATTTTTCTGCCTTTTAATAGAACTTCCATCATACACCAGCTGAGAGATTTCTGTAAAAAACTTGTATTGGTCCTTGCTCAATGGATCCGGCAAAGGAATATTGGGAATGGGAATTTCTATGGCTGTCACATCGGATTGATAGCTGGCCTGACCTGTGATGCTGAACTGCGGGTACCAAGATTTGGATAAGGATGCAAGCTGAGTTTCTTCGGTTTTTTTTTGCAATTGTAATTGAGAATAGATCGGGTAGTGGTTACCAAACCATTTCAAGCAGGAGTCGAGCGAGATTTCATAAGGTTGAGCTATCAATAAGGCCCGGGAAATTAAAAAGGACGCTCCGATCAATACTAATTTCAACATTGAATTGATTTAATGGAAACAAAAGGGGAGGGTGGATTGCATTTTCGGGATTGCAAAGAAGGTAAACATGTACTCAAAAGAAAATGAGGAGAGACCCAAACTGTTGAAGATAAAATAGATGCAAACTTTTGACATCCATTGGAGACAATGCTTAAAAGGGTAAACGAAAAAATGATGTACATGGCAGGAGCTGATCTGTGAAAGTGTGACGAAGACCAGTGCAACAAAGCCGGAAATGCTTTCCAATAACTATACCAGTTCCTTATAATTTTTAGGATGGTAAATGGACTGGATAAAACTGCCATATAAAAATTGATTTGTATCGATCTGAGATTGCAATATCGGACCCTGGTATTGATTGCTCAATAACATGCGTGCAGATTCTAACATTGGAGCAGCAGTAGCTGTCTGGATGGCTTTAAGTTTATGACTGCCCACCAGGCTTGGTTCAATTTTCATGCTGCGTTCTTTAATGCGCAGCAATCCTTTTCGGTCTTTGCCGATGACGGACACATAAAGAATGATCATATCATCTTCAGAAAATGGAACGTGGTCTAACATTTTTTGAAGCAATACGTTTTCTACGGATTGATCGGGATTGATGTTCTCCAATTGTTTTCGGACCCAATTGAAATGGCCAGGGTAACGTATGGTTTTGTAGTCCAGCATTTTGACCTTTCCGAGAAAGTAATCCGGCAAATCTGCTGCGCCACCGCTGGTATAATCGTCTTCATAGGTGATTCCATCCAGAATCAGGGTGGTGGTATTGGACAAGGAAGGGCATTGGGTCTTAACGCCATCTCGGATGATGATGGCATCTTTTACATATTCAGTCGCCACACCGATAGGGCTCCAGGTAAATCCATAAAAGTGAGGTCCGGTGGCCATTTTGGGTAAAGCTCCAACTTTCATGGAGATGGATTCAACCTGATCAACACCATTTTCTTGAGTAAATTCCTTGTACAGGTGATTGGCCAGAACATCAATATAACCTGGCGCCAGTCCGGACTGTAGGATAAAACCGGTTGAAGCACCTTGAGCGATCTCAAGGATTTTTTCAGTTTCAGAAACGTGTTCCGTCAAGTTGACATAATGCATGTTGTATTTGCGGGCAATATGCGCCATCCGAGGTGCTTCAGCGCCTGGCAGACAATCCAGGAGGATGTCTCCAGAGCGAAAGACATAATCCATATGTTCGGAGATTTCACCGGGTAGAATTTGAAAAGCCTCGATGGTAATGAGACTGGAGGCCCCTTTTTTAATCCAATCGGCTGCCTCTTCGGCGACTTGGGAATACAGGTCCCCCATGAAGATTTCACAATCAAAATCAGGTTGTTCGGCTAAAATCAGGCCAGCAGCTTTCCCGATACCCCCTGCACCGGCAATGACCATCTTATGTTTCACGTAATTCATCAAAAAAAAATTGAAATGTAAAGTTAGGGGACTGGAGGGGAAAAGCTGAAATCATGCAAAGTTTAACATATGAATAAGATTGATATATAATGGAGTTATAAATAATAAAATTTATATATATGAATTATTTAAACATATTATAAATTTTTATAATATTTAAAATAAAGAAAATGTGTAAAAAATAAATGAATATTTTGAATAATATGTCAAATGATTATACATTAGCGCCATAATTCATATATAATCTACTATTGATCATGGCGCGGTCAAAACGGAATAAGCATTCTGTCTGGGAGACTTTTTATTCCAGACTTATGGACGAAAGGGTTTCAAAAATCCTAGCAGTGCTCAGCTTTATGTTGGGATTGTTTTTACTCGTATCGTTCATTTCCTATTTCTTCACTGGAGCAATAGACCAGGACAAATTGTACAGTCATTCCTGGAGGATTTTATTTAAATCCAACGTTTCCGTTGACAACTGGCTGGGAAAATTGGGAGCTTTGTCCGCACATGGTTTTATCCATTATGGTTTTGGCGTTTCAGCCCTACTGATCATTCCTGTAATAGTTTATTTGGGTTTTTGTTTCCTGCATCGTCAGGGCTGGTTGAATTTTTTACGATTCACTACGCATTCTGTGGTCATCATGTCCTTGATGTCCATGATATTTTATTATATTTTTCAATCTTTCGAATTTCCATTCGGCGGGAGTTTCGGAGCCCGTTATTGCGAATGGATGGAACTTTATATGGGTCCCATTGGCGTTGGCTTATGCCTCATCTTTGGACTGTTGGCCCTGGTCGTATGGTATTACAATCCTTCCATGCAGGCCTTTCAGGCAAATGCCATTGGACATACGGCGGCTTCCGGTTTTTGGAATGCAGGATGGTTTACCAGTCGAGATGACTTTCAAACCGCAGAGAAAGATCAAAGCCGTTCACCTGAAGCATTTTTAAAAACAACCGCCAACCCCAGTCCGCCAGAAGATCCCATTACGGTCGATTGGAGTGATTACCCGGAAGCTGAGGAAATGTTGGCTTCTATGGCTCCGGCCGCTACACCAGTTCAGACCGCCGCATGCGACCTTGAAATTGCCCCTTACCCTTTAAGCAACGATACCGCTACACAAGAGCCAGAACAAAGCGACTTATTTCAATTCGCCTCCGCCGTCCCCGATGAGGAGGACGGCTGGGTGGGCGATGACGGAAAACCCTATGATCCCAAGGCTAGTTTGAAATCCTACCGGGCGCCCTCATTGGATTTGTTGAATGATTATGCGGATCACAAATTTGAGATAGACCGGGATGAGCTTGAGTCGAACAAGAATCTGATCATTGGTACTTTGATGAATTATAAAATTGAAATTCAAAAAATTAAAGCAACCATAGGTCCTACCGTAACCCTTTACGAAATTGTTCCAGCGCCTGGTGTGCGCATCAGCAAAATAAAAAGTCTGGAAGATGATATTGCATTGAGTCTTTCCGCACAGGGCATCCGCATCATTGCGCCTATTCCAGGAAGAGGAACCATCGGTATCGAGGTAGCCAATAAAAACCGTCAAACCGTTCCACTCAAGGAATTGCTCCGTACAGAAAAATTCAATGATGCTAAATTGGAGTTGCCCATTGCACTGGGTAAAAACATTTCCAATGAAGTCATCGTCGCCGATCTGACCAAAATGCCTCACTTGCTGATTGCGGGTGCAACTGGTCAGGGAAAATCCGTTGGGATCAATGCTATTCTTTTATCTCTTCTATACAGGAAACATCCTTCTGAAGTTAAGTTGGTCTTGATCGATCCCAAGAAAGTCGAATTACCGATTTACGCGGAAATTTACAAGCACTTTCTGGCGCAATTGCCCAATTCGGATGAAGCCATCATCACGGATACGTCCAAAGTCATTTATACATTGAATTCCTTGTGCATCGAAATGGATCAACGTTATGAGTTGTTGAAATTGGCACGCGTTCGCAACATCCTCGAATACAATGAAAAATTCAACAAGCGCAAACTCAATCCTGAAAAAGGGCACAGGCATTTACCCTACATCGTGTTGGTCATTGATGAGTTCGCCGACTTAATCATGACCGCCGGCAAAGAAGTTGAATTGCCGTTGGGAAGGTTGGCACAGCTGGCCAGAGCCGTTGGCATACATTTGATCATTGCCACGCAAAGGCCTTCGGTTAAAATCATTACCGGTTTGATCAAAGCCAATTTCCCCGGCCGAATAGCTTTTAAGGTTTCTTCCAACATCGATTCGCGTACCATCCTGGATTGCGGGGGCGCTGAACGTTTGATCGGACGAGGAGATATGTTATACAATGTTGGCTCAGATATCATACGGCTACAATGTGCTTACGTAGATACTGCCGAAGTGGAAAAAGTGATGCACCATATTGCTGTTCAACCTGGATTTGGAACGCCCTACCTGCTTCCTGAATTTAAAGGGGACGACAGTGGTAATGATGCAAGCGGACTGGACCTCAACGAACTCGATGAAAACTTATTTGAAGCCGCAAGGTTGGTGGTGCAGGCACAACATGGAAGCACCAGCATGATCCAGCGAAGACTTAAACTGGGCTATAATCGTGCAGGTCGCGTCATGGACCAACTCGAACAATTGGGAATCGTGGGTGCCGGTGAAGGGAGTAAACCTCGCGAAGTGCTTGTGTTTAACGAAGTGGAACTTGAAAATATGCTTTCCAAACTGCGACGATGATCCTCTGAAAATTTAAACCTACCATATTAACATTCTTTTTTTGATTTCACCAACTGAGAATGATAGTAGATTATGCCCTTGCTGACCACAAGGGCTTTTTATTAAGATAACAGGGCTACGCCCCTAGGAGATAACGGGGCTACGCCCCTAAGGAGATAACGGGGCTACGCCCCTAAGGAGATAACGGGGCTACGCCCTAGGAGAAAACGGGGCTACGCCCCTAGGAGAAAACGGGCTACACCCCTAGGAGAAAACGGGGATACGCCCCTAGGAGATAACGGGGCTACGCCCCTAGGAGATAACGGGGCTACGCCCCTAGGAGATAACGGGGCTACGCCCCTAGGAGATAACGGGGCTACGCTGCGATCCTGAAGTCATTTATGGTAGTAGGGGCGTAGCCCCGTAATCTCCATAGCACATTGCACACCCAAATATTTAGGGGCGTAGCCCTGACATCTGACAGCATTGAAGTAAAAATCATAACAGACAAGGCCATCAAACCAGACGTCATTATTGTCGAAACGATCGTTAGTTTTGGGTCCTTGGAATTTTCATTCACAGACATTCATGAATCATCCCTATTGTAATTTATTTCGCATTATTAACGAATGTTAGTTTAAATACATGGAAAGTTGAACGCTAACATCTAAATTAATGGCAAAACAAGAAGGAAGGGCATAATAAAGTAAATCAACAAAATAATTAAATTTAAACCAGAATGACAAAAGTTCGGACAAGTTTTAAAATGGTTTTAAGTTTAACTATTTCATTGTTCATGCAAGATACAGTTGGTCAATCTCTTGCTACGGGAAGGAGACATTCGATAGTGGTGTGTGATGACAATACAGTTAGGGTTTGGGGTTATAACGAATTTGGGCAACTTGGAAACAATGACACCGCCGATTTAAATCTCCCTGCTGAATTAAAAAATTTGAGTCAAGTGGCCTATGTAGCCGGAGGCCTTGCACATTCATTGTTTGTCCTTAAAACAGGTGTTGTCCTGGGGACCGGTTCGAATTCTGATGGATCACTTGGAGATGGAAGTTATAAAGAACGATGGGCACCTACTCCGGTTTTTGATATGGGAGATGTTCAATCTGCTTCTGCAGGAGGATCTTTCTCACTTTTTCTTAAAAAGGATGGATCCGTGTGGTCTTGTGGAGCAAATTTTACAGGGCAATTAGGAGATGGAACGACTCAGAATAGAAACATTGCTAAAAAAATTGTTGGCCTGGATTCTGTTGTGCAAGTTGAAACTGGATCGGATTTTTCATTTTTCCTAAAGGAAAATGGGACCGTTTGGGCATGTGGATACAATGGATTTGGACAACTTGGACTTGGAAATAATTTAACGACTCTTAAACCCACTCAAATTCCTGGTTTGGAGGAAATTACCCAAGTGTCTGCAGGCAATTGGCACAGTATTTTTATCAAAAAGGATGGCAGTGTTTGGTCATGTGGCCGCAACCAGGAAGGACAACTTGGATTAGGACATAAGCTAGACCAGAATGTTCCTGTTAAAATTGAGGGGTTGTCATCCATAATTCAAGTAAGCGCTGGACAAGCTCATTCTGCCTTTGTGTCTGCGGATGGGAAGGTTTGGACCTGTGGGTTGAATAGTGGCGGATTTCACAATGGACAACTGGGAGATGGAACCGCGTTAGATAAACTAACACCTGTACTGGTTAAGGGAAATTGGGATATCGCTAAAATTGTTCATGTGAGTTGCGGTGCAAAGTTTACTTCGTTTTGAGATGAAAACGGGGAGATATGGTCATGTGGAAGAAATAGTTTCGGTCAATTGGGGATAGGAAGTTTTACGACGGACAATTTTTTAGTTCCGGTAAAATCAATATTATCCTGTCGACCAAAAATTGTGAGTACCAAGGATGAGGGATCTCTTCAAAATAGTATTGATATTTACCCAAACCCATTTCAGGAAGTTCTGCATATTTTTTCCAAGTATTCACTGGAAGATGCTATTTTTATATTGCATGACTCAAGGGGTCAGATCCTCTGGATGAAAGATAATTTGAGTGGGCAGAATTTAAGTATCCTTTTACCATACATGGAGGAGGGTATTTATTCTATCTCGATCATCAATCCAAAAGGAAGCAGGCAGTCTATAATTTCTAAATTAGTAATTATGAATCGATAAATGCTCCATAATATAAATTCAAAGTAAGCTGAAGGAACCGCAACTTTAATGAAATGGATCAATTATTAATACAGCAAGACAAATAGCATATATTTAGATTTTTTTGAGAATGATCAGGAAAGGTATTAAACCATAATTTTTACGATTAAATTATTACAGATAATAATGTGTTGATTATTTTGAGCCTGATTAATATTCGGATATACTATCCACGAAATAGATTCTAAAAATAATGAACAAGAATCATTGGAAATTTTATTCATTACTTTTATTTCAATTAAACATTGGTCTGTTCGCTCAGATTACACCAGTTATTATCCCCATTGGCAATGGTTCTTTTGAAGGGAAACCAAATTGCTGCATAGTACCGGATTCATGGGAGAATGCAGGAAGTGAATATGAAACCCCTCCGGATATTCAGCCTGCAACTTCATTTGACGGAAGTCCTTTATTTAATGTCAATACCAAAGCTAAAATTGGGAAAACTTATTTGGCCATGGTCGTAAGAGAAAATGGAACCTATGAACGTATTCGACAAAGACTGGAAATGAATTTAATCAAAGACAGTTGTTATAAATTCTCGATTTATTTGTGCAGGTCTGATTCATATCAATCTCCCTCGAGGGTGGATTCAAGAAGTACTGAAGATTTTAGTCATCCCTGCATTCTTCGCATTTGGGGTATCGGTCAACATCCGGAGCAAAATCATTTTATTGTGAGTACCGAGCCAATCATAACTACGGATTGGCAAAAATATACCTTCAAATTCAGTGTACCTGAAGACATTCAATGGATTGAGCTCGAAGCATATTATTCCGGTCAATCCAGGTACAACGGGAACCTCCTTTTGGATGGTATGAGCGATATTGAAACTATTTATTGCGCTGAATCTGAATAATGAATTTGAAATCCTATTTGGACAGATGGTGTTGTACAATTGCTGTTTGTAGTTATTGCAGTAGGCTTATTTGTTTTTATTTTAAATAAGTGACAGGGTCATTTTTTTAAAAAGCAAACGAACGTTCATTTTACGAACGTTCGTTTGTAAGTGAGATATTATTTCTGACCTTTTTTGAAAATTTGACTATCCGATCATCGCATTGATGGAAATTGGTTTTAATAAGCTTAGGTTCATGCCCAGTTAATTCATTAGCTACGATGTACCTTAGTAAATGGTCAATTTGCCGGAAACCATATGCTCATCATCCATAAGCTGGAGTATATAGTTTCCTTTCGCCAATTGAATCGTATGCTGACTTAGTTGAATTGTATTGGTCTCGGCATCTAACCAGGCCGAGAATACGATGCTTCCATGAATATCCAAAATTCTAAACTGTTTATTGGATGCATCAAATCCCATGATTTCAATCAGGAAATCTCCATTCGTAGGATTGGGAGATGATTTAATAGAGGAATGATTGTGAAGGCCTTCATTTTTTTCGTTGCCGAAGTGGTCATAATTAAAGATCGGATCATAATTTCCTGACCTGTCAGATCTAAAAGACCCACCCGAGGGTAATGTGGTGAACCAATCTGAGATAAGTACGGAAAATTTAGAGGCTCCGCATTTGGAACGGATCTGGTATTGATACAGAGTATTTGCCGTTAAGCCATTGAAAATATGTTTGAGTCCGGGACCTGAAGCATTTGTCCATGCCGTATAAGATGACCAAATCCCCTTGCTAATCTGATACCTGATGCGCAACTGGTATTTTGATATACAGGGATCACCTGGGCTGGTCCATCCAACAGATCCGCTGTTATGCGTTACATTAAAATGATACACCTGATTTGGAGGAGAACAAGGCGGACAAATACCCGGAGCAGTTGTGATCGGACCAGAAGCAGGGCTCATTTGATTTGGGTCCTTGCTGCACAAACAACGGGTGTTGATGGTTTGTGCAGGTCCCGCCTGTGTATAAACAGGTAGTGAAGTTGTCCAGCTTCCGTTGTTTACACTGTATTGCAAACTTGATCCAATTGGACATGGCGTTCCGGGAGGAGGGCTGATCAATCCACCAGATGAATTGCATGCTTTGCAGCTGCTATTTTCAATTCTTACATTAAGCGGAGCAACGGTTAACTCAGGACAATCTTTTGCCAACAGCCAAAACCCACTAAATCCTGTGACATTGAAATTAACTTCCCAACGTAAATTGGCGGGGTTCCAATACACATCCGGATCTTCGGGATCTATCGTAGTTATAGTTCCGGTGTAGCTTTCAGGTAATCCACTTCCATTGTTGGTTGTTCCCGGTTTCTTTTTTAAGATCACATTTGGAATCTTAGCTACATCCATGGAGTCTTCAGGTAATAACAAATTCCCTGCATTGGCAACATTGTAATCATCAAAATCATCATGTGAATAATAAAAAGTAAGTTTTCCGGTAGCTGTACTTTGGTTTGATGCAGGGTATAATTCATGATGCCTGTTGGCAAATTCCGGGAGCTGAACGGCTTCGATCCAATTGCTTAGACTCAAAGGTTGCTGAACCGGATCAGACCCCTTGCTTTCAACAGTCGCCATCAGTTGATTGAAGACATTACAATAACAGTAGACCGTTGGCGGCTCATTTTGGGCCTCTGCATTAAAAGCTGAAATTTTGCCTTGGATATCATTTAATACATTATCCGTAAGGCAGTTACCGAGACTCCATAGTTCATTCCCATAAATGTATCCTTCCGGATCATTATAACTGGCTGTGAAGTATAATTTACCGTTTGCATCTGTTAAATTTTGTGGGACAGAGCCTGCTGTACCTGTAATAATGTCCTTGATTATTTTCGTCCCGGCCTGAGTTCCATCACTGACCCATAACTCTGCACCGGTAAGGCCATCAACACCCGTGAAATAAATCTTGTCAGAAATCACAAGCAATCCGGAAGTCCCACTTGATGTTCCAGGGAAAACATCTTTAATCAATGAAGTGCCTGCTGATGTTCCATCTGACTTCCAGAGTTCCCCACCATTGGCGGCTGTTAATGCAACAAAGTACAAGGTCCCGGCAAGGTCTACTAAGCTATATGGCGACGAATTAGGAATTCCGGGGTTGATGTCTTTTACCAGGCTTGTTCCCGCAGTGCTACCGTCTGATTTCCAAAGTTCCTCACCAGTTGTTCCATCATTGGACCCAAAATATAAAATATTGTTGATGACCAAAGCACCTGTAGTGTTGGGATTTGATCCATTTGAGCCAGGTCTTATATCTTTTACCATTACAGTGCCTCCATTGGTTCCGTCGCTTTTCCACAATTCAGTTCCATTGATACCATCATTTGCGTAAAAGAATAAATGAGTGGAATTGTTTTTTAAGAAATATCCTACGTCAGGCCATGAATCATTTATACCCGGAAAAATATCCTTTACCATAATTGTTCCGCCATTTGTTCCATCGCTGGTCCACAGTTCTACACCGTTGCTTGAAGTTCTTGCAAAAAAGTAGAGTTTTCCGTTGAATACAATCATTTGTGATACTATGGATGATGCATTACCCGGGTTGATGTCTTTTACCATTATAGTTCCCGCGGACGTTCCATCTGTTTTCCATAATTCAAATCCGGTGGAAGCTTCAAATGCATAAAAGTAATAGCTTCCATTATTTTCGATCAATTGGGTAGCATTAGATCCAGTGCTGCCTGGGTTTATATCTTTTACCATATAGGTTCCTGCTGTGGTACCATCACTTCTCCAGAGTTCAAGTCCATTCGCACCCTCGTTTGCACGAAAATAAACGATATTGTTGTGTACACTGATTTGGGCCTGATTGCCAGACAAAAAAGAAGAACCAATACCCGGAGCAATATCTTTTACCAATTCCGTCGAGGCTTTAGTTCCTGAACTCCGCCAGAGTTCAATTCCATGGATTCCGTCATTTGCAGTAAAAAATAAAGTTCCATTGTTGTTGATTAAATTTGACGGAATGGCAGTTCCTGTCCCTCCATAAATATCTTTAACCAGCAAGGTACCTGATTGGGTGCCATCACTCTTCCAAAGTTCAGCTCCATGAATACCATCATTTGCCTGAAAATAAATTTCTCCATTAATGTTTTTTATGGCTAATACGTTTGACGATGAAAACCCTGGATATATATCCTTTACCAATACGGTCCCGATTTCTGTACCATCACTCTTCCAGAGCTCAGTTCCATTAACACCATCATCTGCTCTAAAAAATAGTTTTCCTCCGGATGCAACAAATATTAAGAGATTTGAACTTGAGTTTGAGCCACTGCGAATATCTTTTAGTAATGTCGTTCCGGCCTGAGTGCCATCACTTTTCCATAACTCGGGACCTTGTATACCATCGTGAGCGCTGAACAAAAGCAAACCATTAACAGCTGTTAGTTGACTGGGGTTTGAGCCACTTGGCCCTGGATTAATATCTTAGACCATTTGCGTTCCGGCATCGGTGCCATCACTTTTCCATAACTCATTTCCGTTGGTACCGTCATTTGCACTGAAATAGACTTGATTGTTATAAAAAGCAAGTGGAGCCTTGATCAATCCTGTTGGACCTGGTGCAATATTTTTAACCATCACCGTTCCGGCCTCCGTACCATCGCTTTTCCAAAGTTCTGTACCATTGGTGCCATCACTGGCCTGGAAATACAAAGTGGTATTTGCTACGATTAAATTTTCAGGAAAAGATGAATTGCTTCCGTTGGGATTGATATCCTTTACCAGAATTGTTCCAACTTCCGTGCCATCACTTTTCCAGAGTTCCACACCTTGTGTTCCATTGTCGGCAATAAAATAAATGGAGTTATTGAACAGGGTGAAGAATGAAGGATTTGATGATCCAGGTCCTGCCTGGATTTCTTTTAATAAAATGGTACCTGCAGCGGTGCCATCGGTCATCCATAATTCGGTTCCACTTGAAAGCGTACTTGCTGTGAAATAAATATTGCCATTCAGCAAAATAAAATTTGAAGGAAAGGAACCTCCCGATCCTGTATAAATATCCTTTAGTAAAAAGGTTCCTGCTGTTGTCCCATCCGTTCTCCAGAGTTCAATTCCGTTGATGCCATCGTCTGCAGAAAAAAGCAGGACATTCCCGTAGGCTATCATAGAGCCTGGATTGGATCCTAAGGTACCCGTTCGAATATCCTTGACCAATTGGGTTCCGTTTTGGGTTCCGTTGCTCATCCATAATTCCTGGCCATAAACGCCATGATTTGCATTGAAAAACACATTGCCATTCATCAATGTAACGGGTTGAGGGGAAGAAGAATTGGTATTGCTGGGAAGATTGAATATATCTTCTACCATGTAGGGATTCTGAGCGCTTAAACTACTTAGTAAAGAAATAATACTAACGATGATGCATTTTGTGCGATAATAGATTTGGTTATTCGACGCAAGGTAAAATTTGTATAGGGATACTATTGTTGTTTTCATGATACTCATTTTTTGATTGATATAAGTTGATTAATGACCTGTTTTAATAAGCTTCATGACGCGGGAATCATGAGGGCCATTCAGTTTTAATAAATACAATCCGGGGAGATAATCCAAGCCAAATTGCAATTTTGAGGTCTGTTTATCAAGACGTAGTATTTCTACTTTCTTACCAAACTGATCGTATATTTCAATTTGGCTATTCTGGTATTTGACGCTGTTGACTTCAAGATTAAACGCGTTGTTTGTAGGATTGGGAATTACGCGTACTTCTGGATAATCACTGGTATGGATGGCACTTAAGGTCTGTGGGGCATCCAGGCAGATGTCGAGAATTTCCAATTCGGAGTTGGCGTTGATCAATTCATTAGAAAGATCATTTACCAGGTGAATCGTGATGTATACTAACGAATGTTTGTTATCAATGCAATCCTCCGGAATTGGGTTTTCCCGAGAAACAGGACTTTCGATATGGATGGTTCCTTGTGGCAAATCCTCAAGTGATATTGACGTCAGAACCTTGTGTTTTTTCCAGAGTACTGCCTGATCATAGGGATCTGGTAGTTGTCCAATGACCAGACGGGTACCCGGCCTTAGCGGAGTATTTTCGTCTAATTGAAGCTTAAGTCTTAACTTGAAATTTTCCTGATTCAAACAAACCGGGAATGGACTGCGAATGACTTCGGATTGATTGAAGTTTCCTTTCAAGAGAATAACACTATTGTGTCCTCTGTTGTGCGGATGGTCAAAGGTATCAGATATAAACCTCCATTCTGACAAATCGGCAAGTGTGCTTTCATTTTGACTGCATACTACGGTCTCCTGGTCATACAATGGGAACGTAAAGCAATTGATGTTGAGCGTAAATAACTTTTCATAAACTGCACAGATACTTCCATCTTCATTTTTCCGCGTGACTTCCATTTTAATGCGATATATTCCCGGTAGTCTAAAATCATAACAGACCAACTGGTTACCCAGACTGGTGGCTATCTGATTTAGGTTAGGAAGCAAATACCAATTGACCATATCACATTCCTGTAAAGCCAATGGCCTGAAGCAGGCGGTACAGCCATTCAATATCGTATAGGTGCTGATTCCGGTTTCAACGTCATTGACCAGGTCGTCCGGATCACAAGGACAGATTTCGTTACAGCCCGGGAAGATGAGGTGAATCCTGCAAGGACATTGTACATTTGGATCACATTGACCATTCATGATCAGATCATATTCGCCACCTGCTGTCACAATGGCTGGAGGAATATAAATTCCGAATCCGGGAAATGCCACGCTGGTTCCTGAAGCAACAGGGAGGCTTGTATAGGAATCTACCAGCTGCCAGTTGACCAAACTTTCGGGACAGTCATTTTTGCATAATAAGTTTCCGCTAAAGATCCATACACAATCATCCGGCGGACATTCTAAGGTCAATGTGTCATCACAACGAGTCATCAGCTTATTTTCTTTGTCGTAGTAGAAACTCAGATCGCTGAATCCATCACAGGCACAAGGATCGTCACATTCTACTGTGACTGTAGTACACATCAGCTTGCTGCGGCAAGGTTCAAGATTAGGGTTTCCGAAAGGATATTCCGATACCACTACACAAATGTTGTATGTACCTGAGGTGGAGTAGGTATGCGTCCAGCTGCCGGTGGCAGGGAAGGGGCCGGCGACCGGTGGTGGCGCTTCTCCCCAATCGGGAGTTGTTTCAAAGAAATAACAATCTCCGAACTGTGGTGCGGTGACAGTTACAGTACAACCATCTGTAGCCACTGCAAACTTTTGTGCGATGAGGGAAGCCCACTGTTTATGAGCCTGAATACCTTTTTTGCAACAGTTTTTGCAATTCAAACTAACGGGTATTAGTAAGACTGTTGAATTACATTTCATTCCATTTTCGTCATATTCCACAACGGTCACTGAAACTAGGTAGCTCACATTTGACACTGCATAGGTATGCATTACCATAGATCCTGGCAAGAAGGGTCCAATATCGGTTGCACCGCTTTCCCATTTGATGCTTACAATTTGAATATTACAGTCCAGTTCATCAAAAGCCAGCGTCGCTTTACACAGGGAATTATCTACTGTTATATGAATTGCACTATTTACCACACTTAAAAATTCCTGCTCAGGTCTGCAACAAGTATCACATGCATTTATTTTAAATTCTTTTATACAAATGCAGCTATCGCCTCCACAGTAACTTGCTATATTTAAAGTGTATACGGTTTCTTCAGTAAAAATGGACAAGGGTAATCCGCTAAGTCCAAATGACCCTCCACCTGGCGGCATAGGTATGATACCAGCAATTACCACGGTCGATGAAGGATCCTTTATGTTCCATTCTACATGGCTTTCACAATCCTGAGAGCAATTTACTTCAGAGAAAATATTAAAGGATACATTATTTTTCTGGCAAGGAATTTCCACTATCGAAGGATCATTACAGCTTGCATTGATGGAAAAATCGTCATTGAAAAACAACAAATCGTCGGATCCGACACATTTGCAAGTCTGGCATTCTAAATCCAGTGTATCGCTGCACACACATATTATGGAATCGGTTGCCACGTCGCTATAATATTTTAAGACAATCGACGGTTCAAGACCCTCATTAAAATCTAAATAACAAAATTCAATGATGTGATCCAACAATCCTTCCGGTATATATCCACCGTTGTAGTTTAAACAGATTTCCCCTGAGCTACCAACTGAAATATTCCATGAAGGATCAAGGTAATCTATAGACACATCTGAATCCACCGGTAGAAAAGTCAATGCAATTTTATTTATATATGGAATGGCACAGGTATTGGCAAGATCCAACTGATAACAACAGCTGTCATTTGTCGTTGATATTGGTGTCAGAATGGGCGAGATGCTTTGACACGGATCGCAACAGGGTACAATTTCCAAACAATAAGTTGAATCCTGAAAACATTGCGCGGTGTCTGCAAAATTTAAACCGAAATTAAAGCAAATCATTTCTGGTTCAAGAACGGGATCTGTGCTAATGACTTTTACACACAATTGTGTCGAAATTTCACCCGGGTTCAAGGGACTTCCAAAATCGATTTGGATGGGATCAAAAAAGCCGGAACCACCACATGGCTTCAAACCAAAATCACTACCATTCACATCAATGATCACACCGGTTGCAGGGTAGGGGGAGAGGTTCTCTGCGTTAAAGAACAAGCAGTACTGATTGGGATTTGTACTGTCACAAACAATACTCATGTCAATGACTTCTAAACAATTTCCGGCGCAGGTGGGTGCTATACAATCAGCCTTAATCGTATCTCTGCAGACTGCAATACAACCTCCTGATTTTAGCTTTTCGTAATAAACGAATTCTATTTCCTGGGTATTCGACGATCCAATCTGGCCGACCAGACAGAAGGTGAAAAAATCCTGAGTCAGACCACCGGGGATGTTACCACCGGAAGTTGAATTTTCGATCGTTTTGATGGTGCCGCTACCGCTCACGGTAAGTCCGGGGGCTACATCTGCAGAACCAAAAATCCATCCGGGCGTGAGAAGGTTTACCGCTACAGACTTGATGCTGAATCCGGCGTCATTGCTGAGATCAACAGCGTAGCAACAACTGCTATCGACGCACATAATTTCCGGCGATTGAATCTTGTGTGCACTGATTGAAATTTGATCGCAGCAATTGAAGGTATCAGGTATGATGACACATTCGCAGGAATATTTTCCTATGAAAGTATTGGGGATACTTAGAACGCCACCTGGAGTGTAGATTTCTGTAAGATCACCTGGATTTGGTTTAAAATCGGATGAGTTACTTCTGCCAATGATCACAAACTCATCTGATGAAATAGGCGCAATGGACCAGCCATCGTCTAGTCCAGATCCATTTATATTGAATTCTTTGATCTGACAATCTGTATTCATCACACCGAAATATGTATTGTAAAATGAATATCCTTGTTGAGGATTGCTGCTTACATTTCTTCCACCAATGCAATAAACATTTTTATTGGCGTCGACGCTGATCTCGTTGATGTAATTATTGTCAGGTATCCGATAGTGACACTGATGCGTTCCATCTGAATCATACCTTATAATGTATGAATTTTCATTATTAGTCCAAAACACTGGTACAGAAGGAGTCCCTTTTGGATTGAATTCATATTCAATATTAGGGGCTATTTGGCCATGATAGTTCTCCACACATACAGCAAAACCACCAGAATATGCTTCAATGTCTGTTGCCAATCCTTGCCATTGGGTATTTGAGAGTCCGGTAGCAAGTATGGGATATGCAAATCCTAAAGTTGGCGTTATTCCATCTATAAACTTTGCAAAGAATGCCGCACCATTTCCGATAGGACCGCCTGTTAAATCATAAATCATGTCATCATCAAAATCAACAGATTCAGAAAAATGTCCTGCTATATAAAAATTATTAGTACCAGGCTCTACGCTAATGCCAAGAGGAAAAACACCTCCATTATTGAAAGTTGAGGGTGCGTCTAAAGATTTTGACCAGACTTGACAGCCACTGGACTGATTAAATTTGACAATGTACATATCCTGATTGCCACCACTTATAGTTGCAGTTGACGGAGTACAAGAAATTGGCTGCACATTACCATCAAAATACACTGAACCGGTAAAAATACCAGTCAGAATGGGATTATTACCTAAATCTAAATCCATATCGGAAACCAGTACTCTGTATTCGTCATTTCCAAATATCAATGCCCATTTCAATTCAGGTATATATTCATTTCCACAGTCGCCTGAGTCTAAATATTTAGCAAGGAATACTCTTTGCTCTCCCGAACTATTGGTAAAGGATTGTGAACTGCTTCCAGATCCTGGGAATGTAAAGTTGGTGCTGCTGGATATTCCCGTAACATAAAATCCACCTGGAAAATGTTTTAAAATTAATCCCTGGTCAGAACCATCACCTACGATTTTAAATTGCCAACAAGGTTCGCAATTATTATTAAACTTCGATACAAAACAATTGTGTTGATTGGTTTGAGAGGTTGTGTGCCCTGTTGTATAATATCCGCCGTTTCCGTCTGGTTCGATATAGTAATCTGATTGATTGGCCAGTACTCCAGGAAAAGTAGGTATGTGTGAATCATCAAAAAAACTAAAACAATTCATTGCAAGGGTCTGACTTTCACAAATACCACATTGCACGCAAACTGTAAAACAACTGTCTTTTCGAAAACACACTTCGCCAAAGTCGTTGAGTTCTTCAAACTTCAGGCAAATCTCAAAATTGCCGGATTGTGGGTACGAATGCGATGCATCTACCTGACCTATGCCTTCGAAATATTCGCTACTCGTGCCATCACCCCAATCTATCATCATGCGCTGACACCAACCAATGCATGGATGGCTGATGCAAATCATGCATGAATCGCGGATCACAGTGACCGGCGTAGTGGTCACGGCTATAAAGGCTTCTTCGTCCACGCAACAAGAATCTAAGGGACAATTGCCGAAATTTAAATTACCAATAACTGTGTGAGCATCTAATACATCTATTTCATAACTACCTGATGAAGGGTAACTTTGGATGTACCCATTTTGCGGAACTTCACACACAGTATAATGCCCAATAGGCACATCTTGAAAGGCATAAAACCCATCACCCAATGTTTGAGTAGTAGCGATCACAATGCCTGATTCGTCTTTGAGTTGTATTTCCCAGTTAGCTCCTGGCATATCCGAACCATCTCTGACACCGTTGCATTTTTTATCAATAAATTTATATCCAGTTACAAAATTCTTTTGTTCGCAGCAGGCGGAACCCAATAATCCAACGCCAACAATTTTCCCAAGTATATTAAAGCCCATTGCAACACCATAAAGATTTCTCACTTTTGCTCTGATGCAATATTTTCCTGCATTAAGCATAAAAGTATTTGAACTGGAATGAGTGACCGTACCATCAAATGGGGTATGATCGGTACTGCCAGACGAACTGATGGATAATAAGTTTTCAATGAGATTTCCAAACTCGTCGACAAGGCATACTTCCATTGCATCGTCAGCTAAAGCCTGAACTATTTTAATTCCAACTAATGTCGAATCCTTACACACGCAAAAACAATTTTGGAAAGTGTAAGGAATAAAATCTGGAGCCGGATTGTTCTGTGTCCAATCAGCAAATGGGTGTGCAGATATCCAATGAGACCCTGTTATATTATGCCAACCACTATATGAATTAATTACATAAGATGGCGCAGAACCGCTGCCACCCCACAATGGAGATTCAACCAGAGTCCATTGACTGGTCGTTGATCCGGGTGGAAGCAAGATTTCATCAATCGGATCATAACCGGTGCTAATGAGAATAACATCTGTCAGACAAGTATCAGGGCATGCTTCACAGCCTAACACACAAACTGTATCCACGCAAGTGCTTGTATTTCCACAAAGATCTGTTGCAGTCCACTGAATGATAGTCGTTCCATCCGGAAAATAATTATCAATAGTTCCCATACCGTTGTAATTATTTATGAGATTGACCATGTCATCACAATCATCTACAGCTACTGGAGGCTGAATGTGAACATATGCTGCACAACTGTCACCAATTTCTGTGGTTCCTTGATAAGTAAATTTTCTAGAGCAATTACTTATTACAGGAGGAACAAAGTCCCACAAACGAATCTCCTGGATGCAGGTTGAACTATTCTGACATAAATCCGTAACTGTAAATTTGCGCTTAATTATTCTTGGGCATGGGCCGCCTGTTTCTTCATCTAAATAGCTGGTTACAATGCTTGTTTGGCAATTATCGCTGAATGTTGGCCATCCCGTTGAATTGGGGTTAATGTCTGAATTACAGTTTAAATCTATACCTTCAGGACAACTTATTTCAGGGGCTTTGGTGTCAGATTGTACAATAGTTTGCTGGCAATGAATCACGTTGCCGCAATAGTCCGTTGCGGACCAATCGCGGAGAATTTCTTTATAACAGGAAGTCATTTGGATGATAAAATCCGAATAGTTGATTACGGGGCTTGGATCCAGGTTGTCTGTGGCTGTTGCGGTACCTGTATTTGTTGGATTGGTAGATGCACTGCAATCTGTTGTAATATTCGGCGGACAAATGATCATAGGAGCTATTTTGTCAGCATTGCTGATGCTAACGGTCTGACAACTGCTGCAATTATTTTGGCCATTGTTTACCGTAACGCAAACGGTGTAGTTGCCATTGGTGCTATAGGTGTAAGAAGGATTCTGCACTGTGCTGGCACAGGGAGGAGTTGTGCCGAAATCCCAACAATAATTTATACTACCGCTAAGATTGGTAAAACAATTGAATTGAACGTTTCCACAATCGTTTTTGGTTAAGGTAATTTCTATCGTACATTTAAAATTACATAAGGGTTTTGTAAGGTAGCTTACAGGTGTTGACGTTTTCGCAAAGGGCTCTTTTAGAGATTCACTCGTTACAGGAGGTGTAACGATCACTTCAGAATAGGTCAGACGGTTGAAACCGGGATTAAATCTTTTTAAGCCGCAAGAATCCAGACCGTTTGCATGCAAAACCATAAATCCATCCACCATTCCAAATCCCTGGGCAGAATTAGTCCGGCTGTCACAATAAATAAAATCGGTCAGACTTACTGGTTGTAAATGCCCGCGTTCCATGTAACTTTCTCCGTTATTGTACTCCCATGCGGCATTGTAACTTAAATCGTTGCCAAGATCATTAAATTCGATGATGCACGGACGAAGGACCGGCCCGGATGGTCTGGTTGCGAGTGCATAATATTGATTTCCGCCACGATGGACAATTTGATAAACTTCTGTGAGGGAGGGATTGCGACTAATGAACCTATTAGCATTGGTAGAAGTAACTTTAATGATTTGGGATTGTGAACTAGGGCCATTGATGGAGCTTGCCACGAGGATCTCATTATTCGGGGTGCGCAACAGGTCGTTGACCGCCACATTTAATCCAAATGCGCGTCCAAGTGAGGTACTTACATTGCCAGCAGCATCAGTCACCACATAAACACCCTGATTATTTAGCTTTCCTAACAGAGCTAATTGGCCAGCAACTCCATTGAATAGAGTTATTTTAGCATGGAATTCATCATCCGTATTCAAAGAACCATATCGTTTTCTCCATCCAGCTGCAGAGGTGCCTCCATTGGGATTCATGGTAGTAACAATGACATCGTCGTCGTTGCGATTGTTGGTCCGGTTTGCAGAGCCCACCACAAGATACCTTGTGTCAAATGTTACATGAAGCGGGTTGGTGATAATGCTGTTATACGATTCGTTGATAAAATAATCATATGAATTTAAATTGATTTGAAGACCACTGGTATTAAAAACACCGACCAATACATCTTTAGGAAGACCTGAAGATATATCAAGTGAGCCTACCAACAAGATGTTATTGTCGGAGTTGATGATGAGATCATTCCAGGATGAAGTGTCTTCAACTTCGCGAGACCAGACGATAGCTCCGTTGGCATCCATTTTATGAAGGGCGGCGCGGACCCCATTCTGACCTATGATGTAGTAATTTCCGGCATGGGCAATTGCTTTTTTAAACCTGTTCTCACCGGAATTCCCTGCAAGTCCATTGATGGCAGCAGAGAACTGTGGTTTAGCCTCTGCGAATGGACATTCGCTGTACGCATTGACGTTCGTTAGTTGACTTTTCGGTTCGTTTTGAAAAAAGTAGGCAGTCAGCAGACTAAAAAAAAGGACAAAGGTTTTCATTGTAGATTGGTTTGGTGAGTGAATGTATTTGGTTTCTTCTATTATTATTTTCTGAGTTTCCCGAAGCAATAATTTTATTTCCAGGAAGCATATAATGTATTATATGTGATAAGCTTTTTATATCACGAGATAACAGGAGGAAGTTGAAACGGTATAATTTATGTAGCTTGGTTGCCATACAAACTCCATGTGTGGGGAATGATGTGCAATGTTACCCCTTTGCGGAATAATTTTTTGAAATGAAGATTTTCAATAGGTGAACGAAATCGAATTCTTTAGGATCACTCGGCAGCACCTATGTATGAATCTGTAAATTAATGGTAATAGGGGTGGTTAAAATTGGCCATGAATGAATTATCCTGCGTGGCTCCATTATGAGATAGTATCCCAAAATCGTCTAGGAATCAGGTTTTTGTTTTGGTATTCTTGTTTTTATTTCCGGATACATGTGATAGAAAACCTTCTTTCCGCCTTTGGCTGAGTGGAATGCAAATTCCGTTTTTCAACTCAATGAGATCTCCATCATGGATTTTGATGCGTGAGATGTATAGGACATTCACCAGGTACGAGTGATGAACGCGGTAGAAATACTGCTCATGCAGCAGGCCGGATAATTGTTTTAAAGATTTACTTACAAGGATGGGTTTTCCGCAATTCAGATGTACGTTACAATAAGATCTGGCTGCGCTGACATGGGTGATCAATCCCGGATGCACAAATTCATAAGCTGATTTGGAAGGTAGAATTAACATGCGGTCATCATGCATCATAGGCAAGTACATCAACACTTCGGTATTTTTCATGTCGTCAATTTCGTTAATTCTTAATGGATGGGACCGGTTATCGCTGTAAATCTAGCGGAATGTTTTGTTTGGATATTTGTATTTTCCTGATGTGCGGTATTCTCTATTAATTGCCTTGATTTCATTTCCCAATGAATTATTTTTTGAATGTAGTGGGTATTCTTAATTTGTTTTCTTTATGGAGTGATATCGTATGGTTGTCTTGCTTGAGTGTATGTGATGCTATAAGGGAAAAGTGTTACCTGATAACTTAAGGTTTATTTTTATGGTTTCTAATTCATTTTTTTCACTATAGGGTCAGCGATAAGTGTTCGTATGGTTGAATCTCTTCAGGGTTAAAAATGGAGTTTGTTGTCGTGATGGCTCATCTTACTATCACATGCGTGTTGTTTTGCGTCCGCACAGCCACAAGATGTCGTTCGACGGCTCGCACTGCCACCCACAGTTGCCTGTTTTCTCGTGCATCCACCACCAAGCAGGTGTGCACTCTCGCACGCTGACACACAGTCACGTGTTTACTCGTGCATCGACCCCCTGGCAAGCGTGCACTCTCGCACGCACAGTCGCGTGTTTCCTCGTACGTCGACCCCCTGGCAGGCGTGCACTCTCACGCACAGTCGCGTGTTTCCTCGTACGTCGACCCCCTGGCAGGCGTGCACTCTCACGCACAGTCGCGTGTTTCCTCGTACGTCCACACGTTGACACGTGTGGTAATGCGGGGGATAAACCCTGTCGGGTTTTGTTGAGGTTTGAAGTTATATTGGGAAGTTTTCGTCGTATTCTAAGCCATGTTTTTTCAGTAAATTATAATACTCATCCATAAAAGTGGTTTTGCGATGATGCGTTTCCTGGTTTCGAACATAGTTGATCAGATTTTTCTTGGCTTCCTGGGAATAGGTGAATGCGCTGTAGCCTACCTGCCATCCGTTGAACAGTGGAAATAATTTTTGCTCCTTGATGTATTTACTGCTGGCCAATTTGATGTCTTTTACCAGCGAGGATAAAGATACTGAGGGGTGTAAGTGTGTGATAATATGGATATGGTTCTCAATGCCATTGATACAATAGAGTTTACACTTACGGCTTATGATCAACCCAGATATATAATGGAACAGTTCAGGTCTTTGTGTTTTCGTGAGGGTCAACGCCCGATATTTAGTCCCAAAAACAATTTGATAGAGAATTTGTGTGTAGGTGCTCATAATGAAGGGATATAAATTTTTGTGATTAAAAAATTATGTAAGTCCAAGATAACACCACCATGACGAAGAATCCTTGAAGTAATAATTTTTTTTTGTTGGTTTTATTGAATTGGGTGTTTTATTGATTGAACTCCTTCGGAGTTCTGTTGGAGAGTTGGAGTCACCACATGCTACAGCATGTGGTGAAGGAATATTGAACCCTGTCGGGTTTTTTAGTTTTTGTTAATAGTTCAGCCCCCTAGAAAATCAGACATGAATACGAAAAAAATTTTGTAATATTGGAAATGAAAACGAGTGAAAAAGACACTAAAAAATTCACCGAAGCCGAAAAGCTGCCATTTTAAAGGAAGCCCAATCAAAAGTGGCCAAGGAAACTTTAGCCAAGTATGAACTTTATCCGGCTACTTATTACTATTGAAAGCAGAAGTGCGATTTGTATGGAGAGAATGGATTAGGATATCATAAAACGAAACCTGGCGTGCGTGATCCAGAAATAACAAAACAATCCGAAGGATTGAAAAAAAATAGCACCGCATGAAATGCAGTGCTATTTGCATTGTATAAGACCCAAGCCTGCAGGGCTTGAATAAAGAATTTGATTGATTGATTGAATTTTCAACAGACTTGTTCAGACACTTTTTTAGACGAAAACGTGCTATTTGATTGAAGTTGAAAAGTCGAAAAATGATTTAAAATCGAATAATGCTGCGTGAAATGCGGTGCTATGGGTGATGAATGAGATATAAAAAACATTGTTTCTATGATTTTATTTCGTTGGAAGCAAAATGGGTTTTGGATCGCCTGTCTTACTGCAGTTGCAATTGCAAACTGAATATGACGAAAAGGTGCGAATACAATCACCTTTTCCTTCAATATTGATACAAATATCTTTAAAATTATCAATGGAGTAGATATGTGTGGATGAAAATTCTGTTTTTGGAAAATCTGGCTTTAAATTTATATTTCTAGGATCGATTTTAGCCCGGACACAAAACTCGACCCAACCAATTTGACTAGGATCTGGATTGGCAGGATTCGTAAGCGGTCCTGATTGTGCAGCTAGATTAGAAGGACAGTCAACATCATTATTCGAAAATGAGAAGGTGGATTCATTGTTAGCATTATCATAAGTATATTCGAAGCATTTACAGGTAGAACACCCTGGCGAACCTCCAAAAGACCATTTGCCTATTTTAACATTATTGGGATCAAGATCTGAAGGAAATTTGAGTTTAACGAATACTTTTGGGACAGGCAGATTTCCATCATTATAAAATTGCAAATAATATTTAACATAGTATTGGTCTGAACTAAACGGACAATACCAAGGTTTCTTTTTTATATAAATACATTTAACTTCAATATAATTTGGGTCGTGCATGTCTACAAGAGGCTCATTAATGCTCCTACACACAGAGCCATCACTCTTTTGAATATCGAATGATAGGGTCTGCCCTAAAGAGTATTTTGGCGGTAGATCTTTTATTACCTTAAAATTGAAATAGTGATATGGTTTGGGTATACCATTTAGTTTTGGAGGTGTGATGCCTTCAATTCGTCCGGGGCTTGCAACTCCTTGACCTTCATTACAGTAACTCCAATCCCTTCCAGTCGGAAAAATATTTTCTAAAGTAAAAATATTTTGATCATAAGTTAAATTGACTGGCAGTGAGGGGTTCATTGAACAATCCCTGATAGTTGAATCAGGAATAACTACAGTTACATCATCGCCGAGTTTAAAATCGTGAGTCACAGAGAATGGTGTAGAGATAGGTGTAATCGAAGAACCAGAGGTCCCTGACAAGTTTATTGAAGTATTTTCGGGCGGTTCATCATCTTGATAAATATTTGTCAAATACAAATACTCTACTTTTATGCTTGGGCTAAAGTTTAAGTCACTTGTATTATTGATATAACCAGTGGGTCTTGAATTATTGCATGTACCTCCATCGAAAATCACAAATATATCCTTCCTTTTCTGGGGGGTACTTGATGGGGAAATATTTAATCCGGAAATTTTAAAGTGAGAATCTATAACGCCACTATTGTAATTATTATTATTTTTTATCGTATTTCCTTTTACATACCATTGCCAATCGGCTTGCGCCAATATTGAATTCAAATTAAGAAGACAAAGCAACAATACTAGAATTCTTAGTTTCATATGATTAGGCTTTTTATTTTCAATAAGAATATACAAAGGAATACAAATCCAAACGCCCCAAACCACAACCAATTTATTCCGCCACCGATAATTGCCATATCCCCATACCCCACAAAACCTGCCCAGTAGTAAGGATGTTTTTTTTCAAAGTCGGCTTGTTGCAGGTATTCCAATTTAGCTGTGTGCAATGCCACATCTTTTGTGACCCCTTTATGCAGTTGTTCGTAAAAATTTTTCATGATGCTTGCCGTGGAAGCATCGTTGACCGACCACAAGGACATGATTACCGATTGGGCACCGGATTCGCGGAAAGCTTTGCCCAGACTGCGGACACCCTCTCCGTATAGCCACTCGCCAAGTCCGGTTTCACAAGCACTCAATACCACCATTTGAAGTGGATTGTAGTAAAGTTGCAATTCCTCCAGTCCCAGTTTCTGTCCATCCGACCAAATCAGATATGCGCTGTCTCCTGAAACCCGGGCATGACCTGCATAATGTAATAGTTCTCCTTTTTTTAATCGTTCGGAAAGTGCTGTTGAATGGTGAAGACTGTCGATGGTCACATCGCGAGCATAGATTTCCTGAATCGCTGTGACTTCTTGATCAGCATACTTAAGTTTTCCTACGAATCCACGGGTAGCTAACAATTGTTCACCTTGGCCACTTTCCGGATATGCGGGTCTCATCGCGTTGATTTTGCATTGTTTGTCGCTATAATTTCCTTTCATAAGTGGTTCGCCATACCGGTTGGCATAATGGACGATGGTGTTCTCAATGACGTAATGAGAATCAGGTTTCATCAAGGCATCAAAGGGGATCAACTGAATGACTCCATCGGGAATGATACAGAGGTTCTTTGGGATATTCTGTTGAAGTGGCCCAAACAAGAAATCGTAGGCCGTTCTTAAAGATTCTGTACAATCCTGTTTTCCTTTTTGTCCAAAGCATGAAAACATTTGACTTTGTATTTCATTTAGCTGCTTTACCTCTCCCAAACGCATGAAATATTCATGCTGATTCAATCTGGCAAATACAAAAACTCCTTCATTTTGAACATGGTACTCAATATAATTTTCCGGATAAGTGATGTTAGAGGGTTTTACTGAATAGTTATTTAAAAGAGATGTATATTGTTGCGTGTATTTGATCAGATGCAATTGTATAAACCGTTGATCTTTATTTTCCATATTCATCTGGTTGCGGATCTTTAGAATTTCTTTTTCCAAAGCACTCAAACGCATTTTATCTGAGGTGGTCATCGAATTGTATGCTGTATGATGGCGCATCTTCTCATCCAGCAAGAGGGCTTTAGATGAATTAAAAAAAATACGCGCCAGCTCCATGGTTCTTGGAGTCTGACCTTGACGGCGCTGCCACTCCCAAATTAAGCGTAATCCCCGATCCACCAGATTCCGGTTGTATTTGATAATTTGTAGTTTGGATTTATCGGCCATGATGCTGTCCTGCATATAATTATAGACCAGCATTCCTGACTTTAAATAATCAATGGAATTTTCTAGAGATTTCAAACTGCTATCTTGAGAGTATTTTTTTTCAAAGTACAAGGAGCTCGTATGAAATAATTCTGCGAATGTATTTTCTTTGGACATTGCATTGGAGTCTTCCGGAGATTCCAGTTTCAATACATGTGGTATGAAATTTCGAATCCCTTTTAGCAAAATCTCTTTGGCTTTGTCTAATTGGTCTGATGCAATCAGCATCAATGCCCATTCATTACAAAGTTTGGAGTATTCCCGGTCACTGGTGCTGTCTGATCTGCAGCCGAGGGCTTCCAAAAAATGCCTGGAAGCCAATGGATATTGCCTCTTTCTGGCGTAATACTTTGCTGCCAGTTGATGAAACAATATTTTATTCTCCTCGTACTTATTCGGAGGTGTACCCATAAATTGTTCAAGGGCCACTTGTAAATAGGCTTCCGTAAGTTTCATTGAATCCATATACAAATAGCATTCCCCAATCCCAATCGCATTGGCAAAAATTCCTTGTGGATAATTAATTCTTAGTGCCGATTGGTAACCTTTGAGATAGCTGTTTAATGCCTCTTTTTGATTTCCTAGACCTTCATAAAGCTTGGCCTGATTGGCAGCCAATCTGCTAAGATTTTCAAAGTTTCCAAAATAATCAAGACTCAATTCCGTCAGGATCGAAAAGTATAAGCCATTTTCAATATCTCCAAGCCTGTTGTAACAAACAGAAAGTGGATTTTCGACATGCCACGCCCAAGTCGAATCCAGACAAAAAGGATCATCGACATAAGAGTGAGCTATAAGGTAATGCTTAATGGCTTCGTTAAAATCTTCTTCATTCCCACAACGGCGAGCATAATACATATGAGCCTTACGCAATTGAATTCGGTTGGCACCTCCTGCTTTCAATTCATATAAGTATGCTGTTATCTCAGAACGGATGGCCGGGTAAAAGGTCCCAATCTTTATTTCTTTTTGCGTGCGATTGAGTTTGAGGATTAATTTATCCCAATCTTTTGACCTGCAAAAAAGATCTAAGGTGTCCCGGTCTTTTGGTAGGATTTGAGAGCTTAACGGGAGACTCAGATAAATGAGCATTCCGAACAGCAAAAGGGGTTTAGTCACCGGGGACATTGGTTGGGTTTAACTTTCAAATTTAAAGAAATTATCCATTTGAAATAAAAAATTTATAGTACTCCAAAATTTGAGGTAACTTAATTTAACTTTGGAACCACAAACGGTTGAGTGCATTTTGGATACACAAAAAATGTTAGAGGGGATCAGGGGTTCTGAGAAGGAGCGTTCGAAAGTGGTTGGATTGCTTTATCAGGATCGTCAACTCAGGCAGAGTATCCGTTCATATATTTTAAATCACCAGGGCTCTGAAGATGATGTAAACATGATTTTTAATGACCTTATAGTACAATTTATTAAGTCCGCTTTTTCCAACCGGGATTTACAGATTCATGTTGAGTTACATGCATACCTCATGGGAATTACCAAACATTTATGGTATGCTGTTCTGAAACAACGATCAAAGGAATTGAAAGTGGAATCCCTGGAAAATAGAGAGTTTTCTATGACAGACAATGAAAGTCTGGGGAATCTACTCAGTGAAGAAAAGCAAAGCCTTTTACACCAAATCCTCGCCACTTTAGGCAAGAATTGTAGAGAGGTATTGATGTATTGGGCCCATGGTTATTCAATGGAAGAGATTTCCGATCGCATGGTCTATAAATCTGGAGGGATGGCTAGAAAGAAAAAAAGCCACTGCATGAAAGAGTTACTCGGGTTACTGGAGCAAAATCCAAAGTTGAAAATGGCATTAAGCGTATGAAAGATTATTTTGAACAGATCGATTCATACCTAATAGGCCAACTGAGTCTGGAAGATCAAGTTGATTTTGAACGTGAAATGGGACAGAGTGAATCATTGCGCATGGCAGTTGAAAATTATCCGTACGCGCAAAAATTTGCTCAACAGTTTATTGAACTCGAGACCCGCCATCAACTCAAAGTAATTAAAAGGAAATCTATATTAAAGCGGATATTTTTAGGGTCTGTGGCTGCGGGAATCCTCTTGCTTTTCACTTTCTGGATCCTAAAAAAGTACTTGGCGGAGGACAGCTTGAAAAGCACTCCTGATCAAATCTTCGCAAGTCTTTATGAACCACCGGCCACAACCTTTGTCCGTAATGACATTGAATTGAGAAGTCCAGTGGATTCTGCCATTTACTTTTTTGAACAGCAAAAGTTCCAGGCAAGCCTGGATATCCTTTTACCCCTCTATCTAAAAGACAGCAGTGATCTCCTCACGCTGCGTTATTTATCTCACAATTACTTAGCTTCCAGGCTATGGGAACAGGCTAGGCAAAGTTTGAACAAAATTTTTCTTTTAAGAAAGGATCCATATTCAACAGAAGCACTTTATCATTTGGTTATGCTTAATTTAATGGAACAACGCAAAGAGGATGCACGATCTAAATTCCAGAGACTTAAAAACAGTCCTTTGATTTCAGCAACTAAGAGAGAGTTGTTGGAAAAAATGCTTTCAGAGTAAATTGCAGCAAGGTTTGTAAGAATTATATATAGGTTGACTAGAATAAGGGTGTAAATGGATTAATAATAATTGACCTCTTATATACCTTTGTAATAAAAAATGTCAAAATATAAAGTACCTACCTTTAATGACCTGGGGCTTGGTGGCAAGGCTACAGCAGGCAGAGTTCGTACCCTGAATCAGGATGGTTCGTTTAATATTAGAAAAATCAACATACCTTTTTTTGAGCGTATCAATATTTTTCATGCGTTAATTTCAATGTCCTGGCTCAAGTTTTTCAGTCTGATAATTATTGCATATGTATTTACTAATTCACTTTTTGCGTCTGCTTTTGTACTTATAGGTGTCGAGCACCTTACCGGGGTTGATGCGTATACTTTTTGGGCAGAATTTGCAGAAGCATTCTTTTTTAGCGCCCAAACCCTAACGACATTAGGTTATGGTCGTGTGGCGCCTACTGGAATTGCTGCAAATACAATTGCCGCTATGGAATCTATGTTGGGTCTTCTTGTTTTTGCGCTTGCAACAGGCTTGTCATATGCAAGGTTTTCAAATCCGACGGCAAAAATTAAATATAGCAGTCACGGGCTAATTGCGCCTTACCAAGATATGAATGCCTTCATGTTTAGAATCGTTAACGTAAGGAGCAGTCAACTTCTTGAAGTGGAAGTGAATCTGACTTTATCTATGTTAAAGGCGAATTCAGCTTTGAGAGACTTTTATACCCTGGAACTTGAAAGGAAAAATGTGGTTTTGTTCCCATCTGTTTGGACGATCGTTCACCCAATCAGTGAAACCAGCCCACTTTATAATTTGTCTGAGAATGAGTATAAGGATAGAGATGTTGAATTTATTATTATGATTAAAGCATTTGACCAATCTTTTTCCCAAACGGTGTATTCCCGTTCGTCGTATAAGGCAAATGAAATTCATTGGGGTGAAAAATTTGCATATTTGATGAAGCATGATCATGATGGAATTTATGTGGATGTGAGCAGGCTTGATGAAACCGAAAAAACTGAATTAAATGTTTTGGGAAAGTAATCATTGTGCGTTGAGCACTCTGGAGGCATTTAAGGGCACTTCTAAATATTGCGCTATTGCGCCAAAACAAATCGAAAACTTATTTTTGAATGAATTTGACTTCACAGTATGTCGTTGCTCCTCAGTCAGTTATTGTTCCACATAACTTCCTTCGTCGCGCCTAATTCTGTTTTGTTAAATTCAATTTGGCATCAAAGAACAATATTTAGAAGTACCCTTAATTTTGTATCTTCGTTTGTGGTACAAATGGATACATAGGGTTTTATATGAGGTGAGTATACAATTGGAATGTGTACGATTTGCTATAATTGATTTAACAGATTGAAAATTATGAGGAATTACCTTAAGCAGAATCTTATCTGTTTATTGGCTTTGGTCGGATTGATGCGCTGTGGTAATGTCGCTACTGTGGATATGGATTTAATTCAAGTAGGCAAATACGAAAACCTTAAAACAAATACTTATCATACCCTGGTGAAAGGACAATACAATAGACCTGAATCTAAGCAATTGGATATTGATCATGACGGGGTAAAGGATTTTGAAATCATCAGTAACATCTGGGGTTCTCCAGGTATCGGACAACATCCTGGAGCAGCGATAAAGTGTTTGCATCCGCTGGCTTTGCTGAATGTGAACAGGTTTTATGATACTTCATTCTTTACCATGAAAATGGATACATTTTATGCTCAAAAAGTATTCATCAATATTCAGGAAGTGTATTCCTGTGAGAGATCGGGTCCAGGGGATAGTATTCTATCCATTGGACAGAGGAATCTACTTAAGGTGCTGAAGAATAAAGATATCATTACTACATCGGATCCTTGGTTTTCGGGTGATGTATACTTATGCAAGGATAGTTATGTCGTCCCTGCTCAACGAATATTTCAATCAGCAGATACAGAAATTTTTCGGTACAGAACATACCAGGAATCCTGTCACAACTTTCCAGAGGATAAGATTGGTTTTATTGGAATTATGCTTAAAAAGGCAGGTGAAAAGAAATTGGGCTGGTTGAAATTGAGTATTCATGATTTGCATGAAGTTACCCTAATGGAAACGGCCGTACAACCTTAGTCAATTTTTAAATTGAACAGTAACATGATAATTTACGAGTGAACTGTAGCGATGAAACTAACTAATGTTAGTTTTATTTTTCACTTTCCATGACGTTTAATATGGCTTCTGCCTGAAGAGGCCAGGATTCAATGAGTTTATCATCGACATCTTCAAATTCAATCATCCATTTACGGAGATCCTTCCTTGGGGTGATGGCCATTTGTTGAAAAGTCCTGATTCCATGCGACTGCAAGGCCAGGCTTATGTTTTCATCTATGCCTTTGATGTAATGCAAAGGATCAGCAGGAGGAGATTTATGGGTGTATTGCTCCATTTTTTCATCACCAATGATTTGGCTGATGATCGCTAAATGTTGATCCAGGACGGATTTAAGGTCAGATAGAATCTTTGACTCCGAAGTAGTTGCTGGGGAAGGACTGATGGGTTGATTTTCCAACTCAGCAATCCGACTGGTTAATGCATGAATGAGCTGCTCCTTTTCCAGCAGGTCAGTTGACTTTCCTGGCTGCTTGATAGCATCCATATGCTCAAGCTCTTTCTTTAACTGCAAATGCTTTTCTTCCAAAAAAGTGTATTTGGACTTCCAATCCTCATAGGCCGCACGGTAAGTTTTTTCCTGAGATAGGGCTTGATTTAATTTTTCATCAAAATCCAACTTTTCTTTTCTGATCTGGTCATACAGAAATTTAATTTCATCCCTTTCCCGCGTCATCTCTTTTAGCTGGCCAGAACTCCGGTTGGTCATCCACAAGGAATAAAAAATGGTCACAGCGACCAATAAGCCAAAAAACAAGTAAATAAAAATTTGTGTGCCTGACATTTCGAAAATAGATTAAAACAATATCCGGACTGCTAAAATTACCGCAACTGTCATTTACTTTTTCGGATATTCTCTGTTGTATTCGTAGCGCAATACATCAAAGGATGTGACAATCCCAATGAGTTTTTTACCACTGACTACCGGTAAGGCATGAAATAAATGTTCCATGAAAACTTCCGCTGCAGTACCCACTTTATCCGATTCCTCCAAAGTTGCCAATATTTTCGTCATCACGTTCTCAACTCTTGTGGTAGGGTAATCTTTGTGATCCACACCCAATTTAAAAAGATCATAGGTAGTCACAATTCCCAATAACGTTCCGTCTTCTTTTGTCACTGGGACATGATGGATCCGCTTATTGATCAGTATTTCTTTTACTTTTTGAAGACTGTCCTCAGGCCTTACGGTAATTACATCGCGCACCATGATGGTGGATACAGGTTCATTCATCATATATCATAGAATTTGTGGTCAGAAAGATATTACAAGTTTTGAAATTTATAGCCATTGACTATAAGAATTTAGTGAATGGAAGGACCATATCATGTATTAACCTGTTGACGTACAATGTGTTTTAACCTTCCTGTCCCTGAAACATTTGTTCGAGAAGGTCTTTGCTGACCAGGTGGGGAAGGGTAACCTGTAACAATGGTTCGTGTTGCATGGCCTTTTGTATAGTTTGGATAGCCCCTTCATTTCGTGCCCAGGCTCTCCGGCTAACGCCATTATTGACATCCCAGTGCAGCATGCTTTGGATATTGCGTGCGGCTCTTTCTGATCCATCAATGTACATGCCAAATCCTCCATTGATCACTTCACCCCATCCAACACCTCCACCATTGTGAAGAGACACCCAAGTGGCCCCCCGAAAACTGTCACCAATGACGTTGTGTACGGCCATATCAGCAGTAAATCTCGATCCATCGTAAATATTTGCTGTCTCTCTAAAGGGGGAATCTGTGCCAGACACATCGTGATGATCCCGACCCAGGACAATGCCGTCGGTGAGTATACCCTGACGTAACGCGTCATTGAATGCCAAAGCAATTTGAATTCTGCATTCAGCATCTGCATACAATATCCTGGATTTACTTCCCACGATGGGCAAATTCACACCCGCTTCATAAATCCATTTGAGGTTATCCAGGTATTGTGATCTTGTATTGCCAGTGGAGTTTGGGATGAGCGATTCAATGACCTTTGCTGCGATTTGGTCAGTAGTCGCCAGGTCTTCTGTTTTTCCCGATAAACACACCCATCGAAATGGGCCAAAACCATAATCAAAACACAGTGGACCCATAATATCTTCTACATAAGAAGGGTATCGGAATTTTTGTTGGTCCGAGTCTTTCCAAATGTCTGCTTTTGCCGTCGCAGCTTCTTTTAAAAAAGCATTTCCGTAATCCCAGAAATACATGCCTCTTTCACTCAGTTGATTAATGGCCAAAACATGTCTTCGCAGTGAAGCTCTGACCGCATCCATAAATTTGAGTTTGTCCGTAGAGAGCAAATTTTTGGCTTCCTGGAAACTATAGCCTACCGGACAATATCCAAGGTCGTCGATATTGTGCAAAGAAGTTTGGTCGGAGCCTAAATCCACGAATATCTCTTGTCGGGCAGCATATTCCCAAACATTGACGATATTTCCGGCAAATACCAGAGCGATACCAGGACCTTTTTGCTTAAGGTAATTGCTGGCGGCTAGAAATAAATTCTTTAGGTCCGTAAAAATGTGCTCTGATTGAATATAGCCATCCTCAAGTCGTTGTTGTATCGCATCCGGATCCACTTCGGCAATAATACAAGTAGCCCCTGTGATGACTGCTGCTATGGATTGAGCTCCCGACATTCCTCCCAATCCAGAAGTGATAAACAAACAACCGTTGAGATTCTGGCCATCAGGATTTTTTTTCCTGGCTGCATTCAATAATGTAAGCGTGGTTCCGTGAACTATTCCTTGCGGTCCAATGTACATGAATGACCCTGCAGTCATTTGGCCGTATTGCGTGACACCTAAAGCATTGTATTTGTTCCAGTCTTCCTTCTTGCTGTAATTCGGTATCATCATGCCGTTGGTAACCACTACACGGGGTGCCTCGCGGTTAGATGGAAATAAGCCAAGAGGGTGACCGGAGTATAAAACTAACGTTTGTTCGTTAGTCATCACCGAGAGGTAATGCATGCATAAATGGTACTGAGCCCAATTTTGAAACACCGCTCCATTTCCTCCGTAGGTGATGAGTTCGTGAGGATACTTGGCAACTTTTGGATCGAGGTTGTTGTGAATCATCAGTTGAATGGCTGCAGCTTCCGGGCTTTGGGCAGGATATTGATGTAAGGGTTTTGACTTTAACGGTTCTGTTGGCCTCAAACGGTGCATATAAATGCGACCATGCTGTTCCAATTCTGCTGCAAATTCTTGGATAAGCAGGGCATGGTTTTCTGCAGGGAAATAACGCAGCGCATTGGCTAGTGCAAGTTTTTTTTCTTCACGACTCAACACTCCCTGTAGATTTCTTTTGGGTGCATGAGGAACCGATGCATCCAAACCGGGATGGTTGGGTAACTTGGAAAAAATTTCGAGAGATTTAATCGGGCTCATGATCATAATTTAATAAAGTCATTCAAACGTATAGCTTCCGGTAGGGTGTAGTGAATGTTTTTATTTTTCTTATAAACATGTATATGTTGTGGAATACCGGAGTGTAGATCGAAGTAATTCGGAAAAATGTAAACGCCTTCCTGCTCGCGAAAATAAACCGATTTGGATAGCTCATCCGAAACAATTTCATAGACATCTTCTTCTGGCATGGAAGATAAATGGGTGATGGCCAGTTTGGACTTGGTTAATTGTAGGTTTTTGGGTCGATCGAAATAGACCGGTTGATAAAGCGTATCGGCTTCCAGAATCGTTTTGATCAATAGGTAATGGTTTGTTCGTATGTCCAAATCATCGAGGTTTAATGATATCTGATGTAGTTTTTTCGATTGATTGGCCGCAAGGGTATCTTCAAAACTTTGAAAGTAAATGGTGTTACCGGCAAAATCCTGGACGGTCAACTCCATGGTAAATAACTGTGGGGTTAAGTAATCATTACTGGCCCAGATATCAATACCGTTTGCAGTTTCCATTCCATGAAACAATACCGGTCGAAAGGCATTCTGCGCTGCATGCTGTAGTGCTTTCCAATGACCACTAAAGTCTATGCCTGACCATGAGATAACCGGCCAGCAGTCGTTGAATTGCCAATAGAGACTTCCCATGCAATAAGGCCTGGCCATTCTGTGAGCGATCAGAAGATTTGAAATGCCATCAGCCTGACACAACTGATTCAGATAAATTAATTGTTCTAAATTATTTGGCGCTGGATAATCCCGCTTCAGGTATTCCTGGATCAAGTGATTGCCTCTTGGATGCTTTTGGTAAGGTTGCAGCGCAATGGCATCGGTTGAGGTATCCAAATTCGAGTTATACTTTATTAAAGTACAGAATGCCGGATAGGATTGAAATCCAAATTCACTCATAAAGCGGGGAATGCGTTGTCGCAATGCTTCAAAAGGAAGTTCATCATGCCAAAGTCCCCAGTCATGGGCATCTCCGTGCGTTTTGAATCGTTCATCGCCACGTCCGAACAAAGGTGATGATGGCCAATACGCTGTTCCGAAACTGTAGAAGTTTACCGCTTCCGGCAGAAGGGTATCAAAGACTCGCTGATAGTCTTCCCACAAGCGCTGTTTTGCTTTAGCACTCAAATCAGATTGCCAACCCCATCGGTGCCAGCCTTCATGATTTTCGTTATTTCCACAATACAAGGCAATGCATGCATGTTTTGACAATCGTTTAACCTGATGATTGGCTTCTTTATATACCGATGACAAAAAAGCATCATCGCCTGGATACATGGCACAAGCAAACATAAAGTCCTGCCAAACGAGTAAACCTAAACGATCGCAGCTTGAATAAAATGAATCCTGTTCATATCTCCCTCCTCCCCATACACGAAGCATATTAAAATGGCTATTTTTTGCCGTAGTCAGCAATTCTTTCCATCGATTTGAATTTGTAAAAACCGCATCATCCGGCACGTAGTTTGAACCTTTGATGAACAATTTTTTTCCGTTAATTTCAAACGTAAAGGATTGTCCCAGAGAATCCACTTCATTCAATAAGCGAATGGTCCTTATACCCGTATGCCATGTGCTACACTCAATGACCGTATCCTGTGGGCCCAAAACTTCAAGCCGGGTAGGATATAAATAGGGTTCACCTGCTCCATTCGGCCACCATAATTTAGGTTTTGCAAATTGAATTTCCTTTTTATAAAAATTCTGTCCGGGTTCCAGCAAAGCCACAAATTCTTCAGCATAATCTCCCAGTGAAAACCGGAACTTCCATTCTCTGGCTACTTTCAGGTCAGACCGGACGTGTAAATTGAGTTGGAGTAAAGCCTTTATTTCATCAGCCTGAAGAGTTAAAACAGAAGCGTGGTCAATGACAATGGGTTGGCCATTTTGCAAGTAGGGCATATGGGTGATACCACACGAGATGAATTCTGGAGCAAAGTCCCATCCAAAGTGGACTTGTGGTTTTCTTGCAGTGGTTCTGGGACCTCCGGGTAGCTTATCCGGTAGTAGGTTATACAGAGAGTCTGTAATGATTTTAGCAGAATGGAAGATAAAAATCAGTTCGTTTAAACCGGATTTAATCGCTGAACTTATTGGAAACCGATAGGGGATGAATGCATTATTGGTTTGTCCTAGCAGTTGTCCATTGAGGAGTATGGAACAATAAGTGTCTAATCCCGGGCAGACCAACTCCAGTGATTTCATAGCCAGCATTCGATCATCTGCTTGAAAGATCTTTTTAAATCGCCATTCTTTTTCTGATACCCAGGAAAGGGAAGATTCGAGTCCGAGCTGATAAGGATTTGAAATGAGGTGATTTTCGAATAATGCGGAAAAATTAGTACCAGGTACTGAACAATGATGCCAGGTAGAGTCACCGGAAGCTTGAAAAGACCAACCTGATCCTGACAGATCCAAGCCCTGGCCATGAACAAAATTCATAACTGATAAAGCTAATAGAAAAATGGCAAATCGCGCAGTCATGGGCCGAAAATAAAAAAGGCTTCCTGATAGGGAAGCCTTTTTATAAAACCAAACCGTTGTTTATTCTGATTTCGTGTTGGTTGTTGGAGCTACATTTTCAGTTGGAGCTGCACTTGCAGTACCTTTTGCTTTTGAGCAGCATGCTTTTTTACATGATTTTCCACTTGCGCAGCAAGATTTACCAGATTTTGCACTTCCAGTACCTGTTGCATCTGCTTCAATGGCAACAAATTGGGCAGTGGCTTCGTCATAGCGAACATCGCTAAAGCTGGCAGTTCCGTCAGCCGCTACAGTTTTTCTTTTGAAGCATACTGAACCAGATTTTTCGCAAACTTTGGTTTCAATGTTTGGATCTTGAGCAGCAGCTTTCATTGCAGCATCACTAGGCTTGATGCACATTTTAGCTTCAGCTGATTTATTTGCATGAGAGCAGGCTTGTGCGGTAGCAGATTGGTTGGCTAAGAACAGACCAAAAAATACTAAAAGAAATAAATTTTTCATAAGTTTGTCAAATTAAATTGTAATAGCAAAGATAGAACATCCGTCTGGATATATTTGTTCCCTTTGGACAGTTTTAACTTGATTTTAAATAATTTACCATGTGTAGGAATTGTCTTATGTATCAAAATATATTTTTGGTGATTTCCATGATGATGTTTTCCTGTGCCAATAGTAAGCCAACGTCCGGTGAAGTCCTCTTGAAATGGGGCGATGGAGGTGGATTTAGCGGTGTTGAAACCACTTTCACCCTCTGGACTGATGGTAAAGTTGATCGCAATGGTACCGCCATAGGTAGATTTAAGAAGTCTGATATCCGGCAAATAAAGGAAAATCTTGCAACCCTTGGGATTGAAAATATCCAATGGAACCAACCCGGCAATATGTACCAGATACTGGAAATTCCAGTGCAAGGCAGTCTTCATAAGCTCGTTTGGGATCCTTATCAGGAGGATTTTCCAAAATCCCTGGGTTTATTTTACAATTATCTTAAACATTTACAAAATAAATTATAAACATGAGAGGACGCTTAGTATTAGCCTTATTCATCAGCACTTTTGGTCTTTGGGCACAACAATCCAAATTTAAGAATGTGGAGTTTCCAGTCGCATCTGGACAAATGCACATCCATAAAATCTTGGAACGGCCTACAGCCAGTTTGCCCTATCAGGGCCGAAATTTATTGCAATCAGCCAGCAGCCCAATTAGGCAACTGTCTGGCAGTTCACTTCCCACCAGGCGTTCCGCTTTTGCGGTCACGGAGTCAGGAAAAAATGGTTTGTCCTCCCGGTGTAAAATGAAGGCCCTGGGAACCCGGTCCCAACAAACCCTTGATGCATCGTTTTTCGCTACGGAACTGAAACGTTTGATGGATCCGGTTGGAGCTTATGGAATGGAATGGAAATTGTTTTCAGAATCTGTGGACGAACTCAGTATCCGGCATTTGCGCTTCGAACAACAATTTGATGGATATCCGGTGGAAGGCGGAGAGTATCTTGTTCATGTTTACCTTACCGGAGAGGCAATAGCGCATGGGGCAGCAGTGCTTCCCGATCAAACCACAATATTGAAAGTGAGTTTGCAACAAGCAGTGGATATTGCCATGAAGGGACTTCAAGGGAATGGAATTTATTGCACTTCCTCCATGCCAGAGCAACCGAAATACATCAAAACGGGCTTGGAAGCCAACCGCTTGATCTATGCTTTCATCCACTCTTTGGATAAATTTCGCTTAGTTCATGAGTTAAAAATTTTCCCTAATCCTACACAAAAGTACCTGGTCTGGATTGATTCAGAGACTGGAAGCATCTTAAAACAACGCAGCGACTATTGTCATTTTCATTCCAATGTTACTAACAAGTGTTCGCATGCAGAATCAAACTCGGAATTTAATCCTGAAGGCGGTGAAACGATAGTGGCTAAAGATTTATTTGATGTAAACAGAACACTCAATGTGTGGAGGGAAGGAAGTTTTCAATATTTAATCGATGCCTCCAGGGCAATGTTTAAATCATCTTCGTTTAAATTAGACAACCCGGTAGGAGCCATTTGGACCCTGGATGCCCTAAATTCAGATCCAGACAATATTAAGATTGATCAAATCAAAAGCAACAACAACACCTGGTCTAAAACGGCCATTTCGGCTCATTATAATGGTGGATTGGCTTATGAATATTTTCTAAATACCCACACCAGAAACTCAATCAATGGAAAAGGGGGTACCATCATCTCCATTATCAATGTTGCAGAGAAAGGTGGAAGAGGAATGGACAATGCATTTTGGAATGGTGAAGCCATGTTTTATGGCAATGGTGCAACAGCCTTTAACAGCTTAGCAAAAGGATTGGATGTTGCTGGTCATGAAATGTCTCATGGTGTGATTGAAAGTACTGCGAACCTGACGTATGAAAATGAATCTGGAGCCATCAATGAATCTTTTGCAGATGTCTTTGGAAGTATGATTGATCGTGACGATTGGAAAATAGGAGAAGATGTGGTTAAGCTAAGTGCATTCCCAAGCGGTGCTTTGAGAGATATGAGCAATCCTCACAATGGCGCCCAGGCCGGCGACTATTCCAAGTGGCAGCCCAATCATGTTAACGAACAATACAAAGGGACCTTGGACAATGGAGGTGTTCATATCAATAGCGGAATACCCAATCATGCGTTCTATTTATTTGTCAGGGAATTGGCCAAGTCCGGAAACGAAGAACAAGGCAAGAAAACGGCTGAAAAGGTTTATTACCGCGCACTGGTGCAATATTTAACACGCTCTTCCAATTTCAAAGACTTGAGAAATGCGGTTGAACAAGCCTGTATTGATTTACATGGGGCAAATTCTTCTGTGCATAATGCAGCGAAACTGGCTTTCGATCAGGTCGGTATTGGGGGTAGCGGAACACCCGGGGGCGGTGGCCAGCAATATCAAAAGGATCTTCAGGTAAATCCGGGAAAAGCATTTGTCATTTGCACCGATCAAAATGATGAGGGTATTTATTTAATCGATGTAGCCTCCGGAAAAATCACCCAATTGAGTTCTGTAAGTTTAAACAGTAAACCGAGTATTTCTGATAATGGATCAACCATTGTGTATGTTGGGCAGGATGCTAAACTGTATTTAATGGATTACAATACAAGTCTGGGTCGATACGAAGAATTTGTTTTAGACGCAGACCCGATATATAGAAACGCATCCATTTCAAAAGATGGACGGTTGTTATCTGTTTTGTATAACACAGAAGAAAATAAGATTCACGTCTATGATTTTTTTAAGAGATCGTGGAAAACTTTTACTTTGACGAATCCTACAACTTCCACTGGCGGAGTTTCAACCGCAAATGTGCGTTATGCGGATTTTATGGATTTTCAACACTCCGGAGAAAACTTAGTGTATGACGCACGCAGTAAATTGGACAGGAATACCGGAGGAAGTTATGAATATTGGGACATTGGCTTTTTGCGCGTTTGGGATCCGGTCAAAAATGAATTTGGAGATGGTCATATCGAAAAACTATTCAGTGATTTACCCGAAAATACCAGTATTGGGAACCCATCTTTCTCAAAAAATTCGCCTTACATCATCGCATTTGATTACCTGGAAGAGGATTTGTTCGGAAGTGTATTTTACATCATAGGAGCTAACATAGAAACCGGTAGCTCTATGGAAATAAGCGGTAATCGCGATGATACCGGATATCCGAATTATTCAATTGATGATAAATTCCTCTTGTACGATGGTTATGACAATTCGGGAAATATTTCATTGAAATACAAGGCTCTTGCCGCCAATAAAATTCAAGCGGCAGGTAACGAACAATTATATCTATCAGAAGCCCATTGGGGTAGCTTCTTTGCTAATGGGGATAGGGTATTAGTGAAAAATGATGAAGCTGATCTGATAAAGTCTGTTGCCGTTTATCCAAATCCTTTTACATCAGGATTTATTTTGGACTTGTTCAGTTCTAAGGATGATGAGTATACACTTGAATTGAAAAATGGAATGGGTCAAACCCTTCAATCTCGCATTCAAAAACTGGTGACTGGAAACAATAAATTGATTTGGGAAGATCAAGCACAACTTCCTAATGGTGTATATTTTCTTCTCATCAGAAATGGAAAAGAAATGACGACAGTTCCACTGGTCAAGCAATAAGTAGACAAGCTCAGCATTATAATAAATTGTCTTGTATTGTCTAGTTGAATTGAGGAATATTTACGGTGTATTCTAAAATCATGAAACTAAAACAATCCCGTAAAATTCTGGTTTTGCGATTTAGTTCTATAGGGGATATCGTGCTCACTTCACCGGTTTTGCGTGCCCTCAAACAGCAAACGGAAGCGGAGATTCATTTCCTTACCAAATGCAAATTTCATGAGCTGGTCGCTTACAATCCGCATGTTGCAAAAGTTTGGACGTTTGATAGGTCTCCAATGGAAAGGTGCGAGGAATTGAGGAGAGAAAATTTTGATTGGGTTATTGATCTTCATAAAAATCTGAGATCCATTCGACTGTCCTGGAGTTTGAAAAAACCTACGGTGCGATTCAACAAATTGAATTTCCGTAAATGGTTGATGGTTTGGTGCAAAGTCAATTTTTTACCCAAGCAGCATTTAGTGGACCGTTATTTTGAAGCCCTTAAGCCTCATGAAATTTCCAATGATGGATTTGGGCTCGATTTTTTTATAAAATCAGACTCGCAATGGCCAGAAGGAATCCCTGACCGATATATCGTCGGGGTTCTGGGGGCTACTTATTCTACAAAACAAATCCCTTTAGCGCTTTGGAGTAAAATCATTGAACGTATAAATGATCCTTTGGTTGTCATTGGGGGAGATGATGTCGCACCCGTTGGGCATCTACTCAAGCAGAAGTTCGAATCAAAAGTGATCAATCAGGCAGGCATCTTAAACCTTTTCCAATCAGCAATGGTCATCCGAAATGCGCAATTCGTCATTACTCCAGATACTGGAATGATGCATGTATCAGCAGCCCTCCGGAAACCTATGCATATTTTTTGGGGCAATACCATCCCAGACTTCGGAATGTATCCCTATTATGGACAAGATACGGTCTCCTGTGTGCAACATGAAGTAAGAAATTTGGGTTGCAGACCTTGTTCCAAATTGGGGTATGCGGCCTGTCCCAAAGGTCACTTTAAATGTATGATGAATCAAGAATTGACTGGCCTTTAATTTCTACCTTAAGAAAAACCTGTTTTGCAATATGCCTTAAAACTCAATAAAATTTGCCGTTGCTATATAACAGGACTATCAACGAAAAATTATTTTGGTATCATTACTTTTAAAATCACCAATTCCTGACCAATGTCGAGTTTCAAAAAATATATTCCACTCATTTCTGGGCATCGGAGTTGTAATGTCGATTGGTTTAAGGAATAAATCCTTTTAGCGGACATGATCAACCTGCCAGATAAATCCAGCCATTCAACATCGCAAGAATGTTTTAGTTTTGGAAAGACATCCAGCTCAATCACTTCAGAGGTAATTTTTATAATGCGAATTTCAGTTTCCTGATCCACCTGACTCCGCTGAACCAACTTTTGACGGAGAGAATCACCTCTTTCTTTTTTCCTTTCTTCCTGGTCATCATAGGTTGTGAGTGCTTTGAATTTAATGCATACCGTGTCCCTTTCTTCACAATGTTTCAATTGAGCCAACCATTCAAAACAATAAATTCCAAACGCTTCAGCATCCACGAATGAACGAATGTTAGTTGGATCACTAAGTGTAGTTGAGAAGGGGCCACTGACCATGCTCCATTTTCCTGGAAGTAAGGAGAGTCCATTCAATCGGGCCGATTTACCAAATACTGTAATGTCTTTTCCACCAGCTAAAAGCGTTATGGTGTTGATTGGAACAGTGGTTACTTTACTGGGATAACCTTGGTAGAGGTAATGAACTTTAATGGCGCCCGGAGTTCCCAGAGAAATATTCCATGCAATTTGAACAGCCGAGGAATCGGGATTCGAGAGTATGCGACCGCCGGTAATTTCCCATACAAATTTAGCAGAAGGTAGCATTTTCCATGGTAGGGCAGATACCCAGACGGTATCTGACGGACAGACATCCAATTCTCCCAGGATCTGTGGCGCGCTAAGCAAATTCAGTTCGTCAAATTTTTCTTCAAAGCTCCGGATGCAGATAGCAGAATCTGAACCGATCATGCATTTTACAAAAACATCTACTATATATTCGCCTGGACCTGAAGGTTGAAAATGTTCATCGGTGGAGAGAACCGTATTTGTACTGTCCGACTTCAACCGCCAGTTGTATTGAAATGAATAAACTTCACCGACATTGCAAGGGTTTGAAATCTTTACATTGGGAGAATAAGTAATGGTATCCTTTTCAACTTTTGCAGCTAACTTTGCATCGAAATTGACACTAACGTATGTTAGTAAAATAGAAGAGTCGCATTGGTATACATCGGTGGATTTGGGTAAAGGGATCTGAAATTGATTTTTACATCCTACCCAGGACCTTCCGGTCAAATCAATGAAAGGCTCATTGTTGCAGGTAATGTAATACACATCTGGAGGCTCTGGCCGGTCCAATACCGTAAAACAGACCACCGAATCGAATTTACAACAATTGGAATCCGTAAATTGCTGTCGGTATTTTTCTGTATAGAACACCCTTTGTGAATGCCATTTATACCCTCCCGGGTGGGCTTGTTCATAGCAGATTACTCTGGGCAAACCCATTTTATCAGGAAGGGGTCTTACCAGTTATATGTCTAAATTTCTATAAATTATACGTTTATTTTCAAAATAATTCAATTAAAGTGTGACTTAATTGTAATAAATTTGCTATAGTATTAGCTAATCTTTATTGTTATAAGTATTAAGAATTGAAAATCAGTTGATTAGATTAAACAACAAAATTAAGACACATGGAGACAAAAAACGAAAAGAGATTCCCGGAAAATTTCCGAGAAAGGATCATTGCTCGATTGAAAGAAAAAGATGAGATAATTCAGGCAATTAAGGATGGAAAAATAGATGAATTAATTCGACTAGGTAAGATCTCAGGGGATTGGTCATGATAAAAAGTGGAGTAATTGCAAATATTCAGCTTGGCTCTAACTTATATTCCCTATCAACAACGGAAGGAGATACTTATGGGTTTTTTGTGCCAGTTGAATTTGGTAGCCATAGAACTTTTGAATTAATTTTATATTTGGAAAAAGGCAATGGAGGAATTTTCCCTAGTATTTTAATTGATGCTATTGGTGATTTGATTTGTACCAATTTAATGAAGCATCCGAATTTGGTATTTTACTATGGCTCTAATCATAATGGCATCGGAACTATTGAAGATTTAATTAGTAGATATATCGCGGGGAGTAATAGACAAGATATTATTTTTTTGAGAGATCATCATTCATCATTGGGGCTGAATTTTTATTATGGTTTTTTATTTTCAGAAAATGTTCCTATGAGAGTAAATTTAGAGTCCCAATTCAAGGAAATCAAAAACAATCTTTAATTTAAGGAAAAATTAAAATTATGAAGTCGTTAATAATAATTTGCAGTTTCTTTCTACCAATTTTAGTGAATGGTCAATTCACAATTAATTATAATCATACTACGAATATTATTAGCGTTGTGTATTCGGGTTGTGATTTATGTACATATGGATCAATAGCAGCTGTAAATTCTTGCCGCTGTTGGAAAGAGTGTGAAAACAACCCAACAATCCTAAATGATTTGCAAATTTGTAATGATTTGTGTGTAGAATATTATGGTGGTTATGAATATAACTACAATTTATTAAATTCATGTTATGAGGGTTGTCAAACTCAATACTATTCGGACGTTGCCGATTGTGCAGATGAGAACGAATGTGGGAGCAGACCAACGCCAAAGGTTATTACACAAATGCAATATAACATTTGGGCTTTTTGGTCTAATATTCCTATTAATCCATTATCCGATCCTGAAGGGAATTCGCATATTGCATCTGGATTTGTTTCTTCAAATAATAATATTTCAATACCTAATTGGAGTCCTGGAAGTCCATGGCCGAATATTTACACAGGGCATAATACATGCTATTATTTTTGGATTCGACTTTATTATAGTGATAATACTGAATGTGATCAGCAATATTGGATTTGTAATATAATTGGATAATCTACAAAACAACTGTATATGAATAAAATTCAAATGATATTATTTAGTGTTACTTTATTTTTTTTCGCTTGTAATAGTGATAATGATAAAGTGGAAATTATTGAAGGTGGCTATTTTGAAACTTCTGATATTGCAAATTATTTACCCAGCAACTATAAGATGGATAAAACTTATGTAATTTTCAAAAATAAAGTTGGGGATGAGTTAAAATTATTTATTCGTTATGTAAATCCAGTTGCAACCAGTTCTTTCAATAATAAAGAAAAATTTACATTTGAAGAACAAAATGTAGCATTGTACAATTTAGAAACAAATGAAAGAGTAATCCAAATACTTGGAATTGTGGGTTTTGATCAGGATAGAAGAATTGTCAAGTTAATTAACTGTTCTTTGATGCCTATGAATCTTTCAGGCAGCTGTTTTATATATATAAATTTAATCAATGGTGAAGTAGATTTTAGTCATCCTAATGGATATGAGAAGGAGAAGAGTTATTTAGATAAGAAGTTCAAAGATGTTTTTGTAGGGGTGAATAATTTTGCTACTCCTTACAGTGAAGTTGCATATAGCAAACATGAAGGAGTTGTTGCATTTAAGGATGAAAATGCTGAATATTGGATTTTTGATAGATTTGAGAATAATTGAGCTATGTGAGTAGTTCAGCCCCCTAGAAAATCAGACATAATTACGAAAATATTTTTGTAATTA
>CAZMSE010000019.1:0-59604 GCA_964568865.1 uncultured Saprospiraceae bacterium | reverse complement strand
TGAAAGTGGCCGAGTTCAACCAGGTATTGTATGCAGCATCGATGGCCGACTGTGTCTGACAAGCGGGTTGGGTTTGATTGGTTGCGCAAGTCAGATTCACGGTTGGTGCATTGGTTACTGTGAAGACTGCAGAACAAGTCACATCAGCTTGACAAGTTGAAGTAACGGTCCAGGTGACGGTTTTGGAACCACCGCAGGCAGGAGGTGCAGATCCACCGTTATTGGAAATCATGGCATTGCAACCACCGGTGAAAGTGGCCGAGTTCAACCAGGTATTGTATGCAGCATCGATGGCCGACTGTGTTTGACAGGCGGCTTCAGTTTGATTGGTTGCGCAAGTCAGATTAACGGCAGGTGCATTGTTTACGGTAAATACTGCAGAACAAGTCACATCAGCTTGACAGCTTGAAGTAACGGTCCATGTGACGGTTTTAGAACCACCGCAGGCTGGAGGTGCAGAACCACCATTATTGGAAATCATGGCATTGCAACCACCGGTGAAAGTGGCCGAGTTCAACCAGGTATTGTATGCAGCATCGATGGCCGATTGTGTTTGACAGGCGGCTTCAGTTTGATTGGTTGCGCAAGTCAGATTAACGGTTGGGGCATTGGTTACCGTAAACACTGCCGAACAGGTTACTGGAGTAGTACAACTGGAAGTTACCGTCCATGTAACGGTAACTGAACCACCACAGGCATTAGGTGCTGATCCACCTGTATTGGAAATTGAAGAATTACAACCTCCAGAGAAAGTTGCGGAATTCAACCAATTGTTGAAAGCTGTATTTATTGCGGCTTGTGTCTGGCATGCCGCTTCCGTTTGATTGGAAGGACAGGTTAAGACCACAGCGGGGGCTGCAGTTACGGTGAAAGATGCAGAGCAAGTAACCGGCGGTTCACAAGTAGAAGTTACCGTCCAAGTTACCGTGGTAGATCCACCACAGGCATTCGGTGCAGATCCTCCTGAATTGGTTAAAGTAGAATTACATCCACCTGTATAACTAACAGTTGTTAGCCACGTAGCAAATGCTGCGTTGATGGCTGCTTGTGTTTGACATGGAGGTTCAGTTTGATTGGCCGGGCAATTGAGTACCACGACAGGTGCATCAGTCACGGTGAAGACTGCCTGGCAGGTAACGGGTGGTTCGCATGAAGAGGTAACGGTCCAGGTAACGGTTGTAGAACCACCGCAAGCTGGGGGAGCAGAGCCAGCATTATTTGAGATGGAAGTGTTGCATCCACCCGAGAAACTAACGGTAGTAAGCCAAGAACTGAATGCAGCATCTACTGCTGCTTGTGTCTGACAAGCCGCTACGGTTTGGTTGACAGGACAGGTCAAAACCACTGCAGGTGCATTGGTTACAGTAAATACGGCAGAACAAGTTACATCAGCTTGACAACTGGAAGTGACGGTCCAGGTAACGGTTTTAGAACCACCGCAGGCAGGAGGTGCAGAACCACCATTATTGGAAATCATGGCATTGCATCCACCAGAGAAAGTAGCAGAATTCAACCATGCGGTATACAAAGCATCAATAGTTGATTGTGTTTGACATGCAGGTTGTGTTTGATTGCTTGGGCAATTCAAAGTTACATTGGGAGCGTTAGTTACGGTAAATACTGCAGAACAAGTCACATCAGCTTGACAAGTTGAAGTAACGGTCCAGGTGACGGTTTTGGAACCACCGCAGGCAGGAGGTGCAGATCCACCGTTATTGGAAATCATGGCATTGCAACCACCGGTGAAAGTGGCCGAGTTCAACCAGGTATTGTATGCAGCATCGATGGCCGACTGTGTCTGACAAGCGGGTTGGGTTTGATTGGTTGCGCAAGTCAGATTCACGGTTGGTGCATTGGTTACTGTGAAGACTGCAGAACAAGTTACATTGGCTTGACAAGTTGAAGTAACGGTCCATGTGACGGTTTTAGAACCACCGCAGGCAGGAGGTGCAGAACCACCATTATTGGAAATCATGGCATTGCAACCACCGGTGAAAGTGGCCGAGTTCAACCAGGTATTGTATGCAGCATCGATGGCCGATTGTGTTTGACAGGCGGCTTCAGTTTGATTGGTTGCGCAAGTCAGATTAACGGTTGGTGCATTGGTTACTGTAAATATAGCAAAACAGGTTACCGGACCTTCACAAGTAGAGGTGACGGTCCAGGTGACGGTTTTGGAACCACCGCAGGCAGGAGGTGCACTACCGCCATTATTTGAAATCATGGCATTGCAACCGCCAGTGAAAGTAGCCGAATTTAACCAGGTATTGTATGCTGCATCGATGGCCGACTGTGTTTGACAAGCGGCTTGGGTTTGATTGGTTGCGCAAGTCAGATTAACGGTTGGAGCATTGGTTACTATGAAAACTGCGGAGCAAGTGACAGGACTTTCACAACTAGAGGTAACAGTCCAGGTGACGGTTTTGGAACCACCGCAGGCTGGAGGAGCCGATCCACCATTATTGGAAATCATGGCATTGCATCCACCGGTGAAGGTGGCAGAATTCAGCCATGTTGTGTAAGCAACGTTGATGGCCGATTGCGTTTGACAAGCAGCTTCTGTTTGGTTGGTAGCACACGTAAGATTAACCGTTGGTGCGTTGGTAACGGTAAATACCGCCGAACAAGTGACGGGCATTTCACAGGAAGATGTGACGGTCCAGGTAACGGTTGTTGAACCACCGCAGGCCGGGGGAGCAGATCCTCCTGAATTGGTTAAATTAGAATTACATCCACCCGTATAACTAACAGTTGTTAGCCATGTGGCAAACGCAGCGTTGATGGCTGCTTGTGTTTGACATGGAGGTTCAGTTTGATTGGCCGGGCAATTGAGTACCACGATAGGTGCATCAGTCACCGTAAAGCTTGCAGAACAAGTTACATTGGCCTGACAACTTGATGTTACCGTCCATGTAACAGTGGTTGACCCACCGCAAGCATTAGGAGCACCCATATTGTTGTTAGTCATCGAGGCATTGCAGCCACCGGAACTATTGGCAGTGGCCAGCCAAGCCGTAAATGCTGCATCTACTGCTGCTTGTGTCTGACATGCAGCTACCGTCTGGTTGGCAGGACAATTCAAAACGACAGCAGGTGCAGCAGTTACTGTAAAGGAAGCAGAACAAGTGACTGGACCCTGACATGAAGAAGTAACGGTCCAGGTTACCGTGGTTGAACCACCGCAAGCATTGGGTGCTGATCCTGCATTGTTCGTCAGGGAGGAATTACAACCACCCGAAGTACTAACAGTTGTTAGCCATGTATTGAAAGCATTGTTGATGGCGGTTTGAGTTTGACAAGCGGCTTGAGTTTGATTAGTAGGACAAGTCAGGACAACTGCAGGGGCATCAAGCACAGTAAATACTGCAGAGCAAGTCACATCAGCTTGACAACTGGAAGTCACCGTCCAGGTTACGGTCTTAGAGCCGCCACATGCATTTGGAGCAGAGCCACCATTGTTTGAAATCATGGCATTACAACCACCGGTAAATGTGGCTGAGTTCAACCAGGTATTATATGCTGCATCAATGGCCGATTGTGTTTGACAAGCTGCTTGCGTTTGATTGGTTGCACAAGTAAGACTGACGGTTGGGGCATTGGTCACAGTAAATACTGCGGAGCAGGTAACATTGGCCTGACAGCTGGAGGTGACTGTCCAGGTAACGGTTGTGGACCCTCCACAAGCTGGAGGAGCACCTGAATTATTATTGGTCATAGTGGCATTACAACCACCAGATGAATTTGCAGTAGCAAGCCAATTGGTAAAAGCGGTATTTATGGCTGCTTGTGTTTGACATGCAGCTTCTGTTTGATTTCCAGGACAAGTTAGGACAACAGATGGAGCTGTGGTTACGGTAAATACGGCCGAACAGGTGACATCTGTTTGACAACTGGAAGTCACGGTCCAAACTACGGTTTTTGATCCACCACAAGCAGGAGGTGCAGAGCCACCATTATTTGATATAGCAGCATTACAACCACCAGTAAATGTGGCTGTAGCCAGCCATGCAGTATATGCCGCGTCAACCGCTGATTGGGTTTGACAGGCGGCAACAGTTTGATTGGTGGCGCAGGTCAAAACTACTGTAGGTGCAGCCGTAACGGTATAAGTAGCGGAGCAAGTAACGGGGGACTGACAAGAAGAAGTAACGGTCCAAGTGACCGTGGTTGAACCACCACATCGATTAGGTGCTCCGGTATTGTTGTTGGAAATTGCCGCATTACATCCACCAGTAAAGGTGGTAAGGGTTAACCAGTTGGTAAAGTTAGTGTTGATTTGCGTTTGTGTTTGACAGGCAGGTCGGGTTCTGTTTGGAGCACAACTGATGGTTACTGTGGGAGCTGTGGTGACGGTAAATACAGCAGAACAGGTAACATTTGCCTGACAACTTGAAGTGACCGTCCAAGTAACAGTTTTAGAACCACCACAAGCGGATGGTGCGGAGCCACCATCATTGGAAATAACGGCATTGCAACCTCCCGTAAAGCTTGCCGTGCCTAGCCATGCAGTGTAAGCTGCATCAATGGCTGCTTGTGTTTGACAGGCTGCTTGAGTATTATTGGTAGCACAAGTCAGTACTACATTCGGCGCATTGGTTACTGTAAAGGAAGCTGAACAAGTTACATTCGCTTGGCAACTGGAAGTCACGGTCCACGTAACCGTAACCGAACCTCCACAAGCATTGGGGGCGCTACCTGCATTGTTTGAAATCGCGGCATTACATCCACCCGAAAAACTAACAGTCGTTAACCAGGTGGTATAGGCAGCATTTATGGCGGCTTGAGTTTGACAAGCTGCCTGGGTATTATTGGCAGGACAATTCAGTACCACGTTAGGGGCATTTGTCACGGTAAATACTGCAGAACAGGTAACATTGGCTTGACAGGAAGAAGTGACGGTCCACGTAACGGTTTTAGAACCTCCGCATGCAGGTGGAGCAGAGCCGCCATTGTTGGAGATAGCGGCATTACAACCTCCAGTGAAGGAGGCGGAATTTAACCAGCTCGTATAAGCTGCATCAATGGCTGCTTGTGTTTGACAGGCACTTTGCGTGTTATTGCTGGGACAGGTAAGTGTTATCGTAGGTGCGTTAGTAACGGTAAACACGGCGGAGCAGGTCACCGGAGTTTGGCAACTTGAGGTAACCGTCCAGGTTACTGTTTTTGATCCACCACATGCCGGTGGTGCTGATCCACCATTATTCGAAATTGCTGCATTACATCCCCCGGTAAAGGTGGCTGAATTCAGCCAGGCAGTATAAGCCGCATCAATTGCAGCCTGTGTCTGACAAGCACTTTGCGTGTTATTGCTTGGACATGTAATCGTTACATTGGGAGCAGTGGTAACGGTAAATACAGCGGAGCAGGTAACCGGAGTTTGGCAAGTTGAAGTCACCGTCCAGGTAACGGTTTTACTACCACCACAGGCTGGAGGAGCACTACCACCATTATTGGAAATCATAGCATTGCAGCCACCTGTAAATGTAGCTGTAGCCAACCATGTACTATAAGCAGCATCGATAGCAGCTTGGGTTTGGCACGCTGCCTGGGTATTGTTTGTTGCACAGGTCAAGGAGACTGCTGGAGCATTGGTAACCGTAAATACAGCTGAACAAGTCACATTGGCTTGACAGCTTGAAGTAACAGTCCAAGTGACCGTTTTAGATCCACCACAGGCAAGTGGCGCAGAACCGCCGTTGTTGGAAATAGCAGCATTACAACCACCTGTAAAAGTGGCTGTAGCGAGCCATGCAGAATAAGCTGCGTCGATGGCAGCCTGGGTTTGACATGCGGCTTGGGTATTGTTGGTGGCACAAGTTAATACCACAGAAGGAGCGGCGGTAACCGTAAAAACTGCAGAACAAGTTTTATCAGGTTCGCACGTAGAAGTGACCGTCCAGGTCACCGTTTTAGAACCACCGCACTTATCGGGTGCTGATCCTCCGTTATTGGAGATAACAGCATTACATCCACCTGTAAATGTTGCTGTGGCTAACCACGCGGAATAGGCAGCATCAATGGCTGATTGTGTCTGACATGAAGCTTGAGTGTTATTGGTGGCACAGGTTAATACAATAACGGGTGCGGTGGTCACCGTGAAAACTGCAGAACAAGTTTTATCGGGTTCGCAAGTTGAAGTAACTGTCCAAGTGACTGTTTTGCTTCCACCACATGCAGGTGGGGCAGAACCCCCATTGTTGGAGATCATCGCGTTACATCCACCGGAAGTTGTTGCTGAATTGAGCCATGCTGAATAGGCTGCATCAATAGCCGCTTGTGTTTGGCAGGCAGCCTGAGTGGAATTAACCGCACAGTTGAGAACAACTGGTGGTGCAGTGGTTACTGTAAATACCGCTGAGCATGTCACTGGTCCTTCACAAGAAGAAGTGACCGTCCAGGTGGTGGTTTTTGATCCTCCGCATTTATCAGGTGCGGTTCCTCCATTATTACTGATTGCAGCGTTACAACCACCCGTAAAGCTAGCAGAAGCCAACCAGGAGGCATAGGCTGCATTCACTGCGGCTTGGGTTTGGCAGGCTGCAATGGTGTTATTCGTTGCACAGTTTAAAACTACCGTAGGTGCATTGGTAACGGTGAAAGATGCTGAACAAGTTACTGGAGATTCACAAGTGGAAGTGACCGTCCATGTCACCGTTTTTGATCCACCACATGCTAAAGGCGCTCCGGAACTATTGTTGGAAATGCTGGTGTTGCATCCACCTGTAAAACTAACAGTTGTTAGCCATGTTGCATATGCAGCATCTATGGCTGCCTGTGTTTGACATGCAGCTTGTGTATTGTTTGCAGGACAGGTTAAGACTACGGGTGGAGCATTGGTCACTGTGAAAACTGCCGAACAAGTTTTATTTGGTTCGCAGGAAGAAGTTACAGTCCAGGTTACGGTTTTTGAACCACCGCAAGCCATTGGTGCAGACCCTCCGTTATTCGAAATGGCAGCATTGCAACCTCCAGTAAATGAAGCAGTGGCCAGCCAAGCACTATAGGCTGCATCGATGGCAGCTTGAGTCTGGCAAGCCGCTTGTGTATTATTGGTCGCACAGGTAAGGCTTACTGTGGGAGCAGTTGCTACAGTAAAGACTGCTGAGCAGGTTTTATCGGGTTCGCAGGTTGAAGTAACGGTCCAGGTCACGGTTTTGGAACCACCGCATGCCATAGGGGCTGATCCACCGTTATTGGACATGGCTGCATTGCAGCCCCCTGTAAATGAAGCAGTAGCAAGCCATGCGCTATACGCAGCATCTATAGCGGATTGAGTCTGGCAAGCTGCTTGGTTAATGTTGGTTGCACAAGTCAAAGTAATTGGAGTAGAGGCGGTAACCGTAAAGACCCTTGTGCAGGTCACGGGTGCGGAACAGTCGCTGGTGACTGTCCAGGTAACCGTTTTTGCACCACCACAGGCAGATGGAGCAGAACCTCCGTTGTTGGAAATTTCAGCATCACAACCGCCGGTGAAAGTAGCACTTGCTAACCAGGCTGCGTATGCAGCATCAATGGCCGCTTGAGTTTGACAGGCTGCTTCTGTTTGATTGCTTGGACAATTGATATTCGGTCCAGGCAATGGGTCAACATTAATGGTCTGAACACAACTCACCATATTGTTGCACGAATCGGTAGCGGTCCATGTACGTTGAATGGTATAATCACCGGGACAACTTCCGGGGATAATGTTGTCAGAATAGGTAATGTTGGTAACCTCTTCATTACATAAGTCTGTTGCAGTTGCTTCTCCCGTTGCACTTGGGTCCGTATTGGCTTCACAGTCTATGGTAAGAATATCATCCGGACATGTAATGACCGGTTTGGAAGTATCCAGTATCGTGATTAATTGTATTTCAGTTCTTGTATTGTTGCAGTTGTCAAAGGCAATCCAATTTCGTTCAATGGTGTAATTGTCAGGACATGATCCCGGGATGATTTCATCAAGGTAAGTGAGTGATGGAATGGTATCACAGTTGTCTTCCAAATCAGTGGGATAACCAGTAATGTCTGGTGATGGATTCACACTACAAGAATCATATTGTATAATTCCTCGGAGTTGGAAGTTGTCTAACAAGAGTACTGATGGCTCAGGACCTGTTGTATCCGAATAACTAACCCGTATAAACAATTTGGAGATCGCTTGTGTAATGGGAAGTTTTGCTGTGTCTTGAACCCAGGTATCAAGTTGTGTGGTATATTGGTGAAACTTGTTCCATACCACACTATCTATACTATAATAATAATAAATAGTGTCTGAGCTCGAAGTATCTTTTTTGTAAGTCTGCGTGTATAATTCAAAATCTGTACAAATTGGCAGTGTATTTCCTTTAATGTTGAATTGCCAATATCCAGGATTATTTGAAGTATCTACCCGTAAGGCCCATCGTGCTATTGGGTTGTTGGAAAATGCCAGATTGCCTGTTATTGTTCCGCTATCTAATTTAAATTTGTTAGAACTGGTATCAATTTTTGAAGTAATTCCATAATGTAATTTGGGCGAAAGGTTGGAGTAACTCGTGCCATTGTTAAAATCATAATTTACCAAAGTAAATGTGTCGATGGTAGCAGTACCCTGGTATATGGTTACATTGGGAGGTAGCACAAAACTTGGACGGGAAGTATCACTAATGGTGATAATTTGAATCTGCTCCGGCGCGGTATTTCCACAGCTGTCCTGTAAAGACCAGGTTCGGTAAATGACATGTGATCCTTCGCAGGGGGTGTTCACGATTGAATCGCAATAAGTTGCTTGAATATTAGGATTACATGAATCAAATTCATCCGTGACATCTCCCGTTACATCTGGAGATGCATCAAATGTGCAACAAACATTCGCTCTAACCTGGAAGTTATCCACCAACAAAGATTTAGGATTGGACCCGGTATTTCCTCCTGAATAAGTCACTCTCAAATACAGTGAATCAGGATTGGCAACGCCTGGTATACTGGCTGTGTCCTGTAACCAACTACCAACTGTTAGTGCCTTTGTCCGAAACGTTGTCCATGTGGTTCCATTCAGACTGTATTGAAGTTTTAAAGTATCTGCACTATTGGTTCCACTTTTCTTGGCTTGAAGGTAAACCGCCAGATCAGTGGCTTTTGGTAAATTCTCACCGGTTAAATTAAATTGCCAATGTCCGGTAACATGTGATGAATCAACAATCAATGCACTACCACCAATGGTGTTGGGTGAATATGCAAGTGTTCCGGAAGCAACCCCAATATCCGTTTTGAAGGAATTTGAGCTACCATCCACTTCACTGGAAATTCCAGCAAATAGTTCTGGACAAAGTGCATCATAACTGCTTCCCGAATTGAAACTATAATTCACCAGAACGGCGGTATCGGGATTGGTATTTCCCTTGTAAATGGTTATGTTAGCAGGTTTCGTAAAGGTGGGTACAATGGTATCAAATTCAACGGTGAATGACGCTGAACAAGTTACCGGGGATTCGCATGAGCTGGTTACTGTCCAGGTAACGGTTTTACCACCTCCGCAGGGTGGAAAATCTCCAGAGTTGTTATTGGATATGCTTGCATTGCAACCACCACTGAATGAAACAGAATTTAACCAGGTATTGAATTTAGTTTCAATGACGGCCTTGGATTGGCAAGCAGGTTCCGATTGATTCATTGGACAAGTCAAAACCACTGCAGGAGCATTGGTTACCGCAAATACGGCTGAGCAGGTTTTGTTGGCTTCACAAGTAGAGGTCACTGTCCAGGTAACTGTTTTAGAGCCCCCACATGCCGATGGAGCAGAACCTCCGTTGTTTGAAATAGCAGCATTACATCCTCCTGAAAAAGTCGCTGAGGTAAGCCATGAAGCATAAGCGGCATCAATCGCTGCTTGAGTTTGACACGCTGCCTGGGTATTGTTTGAAGGACAACTTAAACTCACGCTTGGTGCTGTGGAAACGATAAATATAGCGGAACAAGTTTTATTGGCTTCACATGAAGAAGTGACGGTCCAGGTGACGGTTTTAGATCCACCGCATGCAGGAGGTGCTGAACCACCATTATTGGAAATAGCAGCATTACAGCCACCCGTGAAAGAGGCTGTGGCTAACCAGCTTGCATATGCCGCATCAATGGCTGCTTGTGTTTGGCAAGCTGCCTGAGTTTGAGAATTTGCACAAGTTAGTGTCACGCTTGGTGCTGTGGAAACGATAAATATAGCGGAACAAGTTTTATTGGCTTCACATGAAGAAGTGACGGTCCAGGTGACGGTTTTAGATCCTCCACAAGCGAGTGGTGCAGAGCCACCGTTATTGGAAATTACAGCATTGCAACCTCCAGTAAATGTAGTGCTGGCCAACCATGCCGTATACGCAGCATCAATTGCAGATTGGGTTTGGCAGGAAGCTTGGGTGTTGTTGGTTGCACAAGTCAAGTTAATGACGGGTGCTGCAGTTACAGTAAACACAGCAGAGCAGGTGACAGCGGTTTGACAGGAAGAAGTTACAGTCCAGGTGACGGTTTTAGATCCTCCACAAGCGGGAGGTGCAGAGCCACCGTTGTTGGAAATTACAGCATTGCAGCCTCCTGTAAATGTCGTGCTGGCCAACCATGCAGTATATGCTGCGTCAATTGCAGATTGGGTTTGACAGGAAGCTTGGGTATTGTTTGTAGCACAAGTTATTGAAACTGTGGGAGCTGTTGCCACTGTAAAAATTGCAGAACAAGTTTTGTTTACATCACAAGTTGAGGTTACAGTCCAGGTGACGGTTTTAGATCCCCCACAAGCGGAAGGGGCAGATCCACCATTATTGGAAATCATGGCATTGCATCCACCGGTGAACGTGGCTGAATTCAACCAAGTAGTGTAAGCTGCATCAATCGTTGCTTGTGATTGGCAAGCAGCTTGTGTGTTTGAACTGGGGCAGGTCAAACTTACAGAGCTGGCGTTCGCTACAGTAAAGGAAGCAGTGCAAGTTTTAGGTGCTTCACAGCTACTTGTTGCAGTAAAGGTTACTGTGGTAGACCCGCCACAAGCATTAGGAGCTCCTGCATTGTTATTGCTGATGCTTACATTGCAACCACCCATACTACTGACAGTATTCAGCCAGTTTGAAAATTTGGTATTGATTGAAGCTTGAGTTTGGCATGCAGCTTCCGTAACATTAATTGGACAAATGAGGGTTAACAAAGGTGCTGCGGCCACAGTAAAAACGGCAGAACAAGTTTTGTTTGCTTCACAGGTGGAAGTTACCGTCCAGGTAACGGTTTTAGATCCACCACAGGCTGACGGAGCAGAACCTCCATTGTTAGAAATTCCACCATTACAACCGCCGGTAAAACTGGCAGAATTTAACCAAGTAGCATAAGCTGCATCAATTGCGGATTGTGTTTGGCAAGCAGCCTGTGTATTGCTGGTAGCACAAGTCAGCACAACTGTGGGTGCTGCCGTCACCGTAAAAACAGCAGAACAGGTAATGGTGTCACAGGTTGATGTAGCCGTCCAGGTAACTGTTTTTGAACCTCCACAGGCAGCTGGTGCAGAACCTCCATTATTCGAAAGAACAGCTCCTGGACAGCCGCCACTCATTGTAGCACTATTTAACCAGGAGGTGTATGCGGCATCTATGGCGGATTGATTTTGACAGGAGCCCTGAGTATTATTGGATGGACACGTAAGGGTTAAGGTAGGAGCAGCAGCTACGGTGAAACTTGCAGAACAGGTAACGGGTGGTTCACATCCCGAATTCACTGTAAAAATAACGGTTTTAGATCCACCGCAATGGTCTGGTGCACCATTGTTATTGTTGGTGAGTACCGTATTACATCCTCCTGAAGCCATGGCGGTAGCCAACCAAGTATTGAAGGCTGCATTTATTGCGGCTTGTGTTTGACAGGATGCAGATGTGGTGTTGGTAGGACAGGTCAACATAACATCAGAAACTGTTGTATCCACTAGGATGGAATAAGTGGATGTACAGGTGGTTGTATCGGGTGCGCAAGTACTTACGTAATAAAAAGTAACCACCGAGGTATCACCGCAATAGTTAGGGGCTCCTGGATCATTGTTGGTCAGGACCCCATCGCAGCCACCTCCTCCGGTTGCAGTCAATAACCAGGCGGCATAATGTGCGTTAATGGTATCCTGAGCCGTACAGGCTGAATCAAATCCTGGAGCAGGGCAATTTAACTCCACAAGACTGTAATCTTCAACTTCACCATTTGTGGCAGCAATGTATGCCCGCTCATCCCTCGGAGAACTTACGTTATCCAATAAGTTATTAGTGGTCAAACGAATACGTAAATATTTATTGGTGTCTGGGCCACTTACGGTAACTCCACTCCAAGTAAGAGTTACAGGTCCACTATGGTTATTGGCAATGGTGGCCGTACGGATTTCTGCAGCTTCAAAACCGAACATGTTGTCTCCATTCAAGTTGATCCATGCATATAAGTTAGCTGTAGTTCCAGTGGTGTTTACGATTGAATCAATGGTGACACTGATGGTCTTACCCGTACCGGCACTCAGGGATGGAGGATTGGAAACACAATCTTCGTCATCCATTCCTAAAATATCATCTCCATCTGCATCCTTGGTGTGCTGAGAAGCAGATTCAGAATCTAATTTCGATCCAAGTCGCAATCCATCGCATAAGATGGTATGGAGAGGTTTTCCCAGCCACAGCGGTGCATCACTAAAGTCAGATTCTACGATGGATGCGATCTCAATTTCAAATATGACGTGAGAATCATTGGTCGTATTGGACTTGGTGCCGTCAAAACCACTTTGAATATAGGTAGGAGCATTGCTTCCATTGGAGTGTACGGTGGTTCCCACATAAATATTACTACCATAAACAAACAAATGATTGGCCCCACGCGGATCACCGATATTTCCAAGATAGTCGTTTTGATTTCCCCCTACGTAGGTACCATACACCAAAGTATCCAGGGTGTTTTTAAATCCGGCAAAAAACATATCCACACCTCCATTGGTTCCCAAACTGTCGAAGAAACTCTCGTTATTTAGGTTTTTAGTGGGCAGACTATCCCCACTGACAGTACCCCAGACCAGGATGAACGTTTGAGAACCCCCTCCACCGCAGCCTCCCGTGGTGACTTGTTTAATACCGTTACCCAATTCATTGGAATGCGCATTATTGGTCGTACCGGCTCCAGGGGCACCGTAATAGGTAGCCTTATAGCCTGTTGAGCCCCCGGTATCGTTCACACGACCGATTATCGCGTCGCAAGGGGTCACGTTAAAACCTAACTGTTGGGCATTACCCCCATTGTAAGTCGTATCATATCGTGTTCCTGTTCCGGTGGGAAAACCTGTTCCTACAGCTCCTGTAAAGTACAATACCCCATTGTACAATTCAACATCAAATATTCGGTCTCTTCCCGAGCCTCCCAGACGATCCAGGTAGTTCATTGCGGTACCGCTAGAATTTAAAATTCCAATAATTCCATCTGTCCCACTTCCACTACCTCCGGCACCGTTGACTTCAGTAATGTCTGTACTTGTACCCCAACCAGCGAAAATGATTCGACCGTCAGATAAGACTTCAAGATCGTTTAATGTATCGCCTCCGGTTCCACCAATGTAGGTTCCCCAGGCCATGGTATTTAATGTGTTAAATTTGGCGATGTACATGTCAAAAACACCATTTGTTCCATTAGAACCGAAAACTGTGTCGTATGCAACCACTGGAGTATAATCCGGTGCACCTCCGGCTGGCAATGCATCATCTGGTGTAAAGCCCAATACATAAGAATCATCGGTTAATGCCTGAATGGAAGTAGTACCGAAAGTTTCATTTCCGCTACTTCCCAGATAGGAAGCATAAATAAAATTATCTAAATCCTTGTTAAATACGGCTACATAGGCGTCCTGGTTATTTCTGGTGGCATCAAATGGGGTTCCCGTCATGGGTAAGTCAAAATTGGTATAGCCCCCGACAAAAACCCGGTTGGGCGATAAGCTCAGGGAGTGAGCTCGGCTGTTTTGGTTTGCTGATATCGTTGTATTGCCATATAAAGTAAGGTCAAGCAGGTCATTACCCGTAGAGTTGATCCGGTAGATTACCGTAATCCATTCATTGTTGTTTGAACCTCCATTCAAACCGGTTATGATATTTCGCCAACCATTTGCATCATAAGGGGCACTACCCGTTGGAATGTTCAAATTGGTGGCTCCGGCGCAATACATAATGTTGGTTGTGGTGTCCAATTGTACTGCATATAAATATTGATCAAAAGTGGCAGCGCCACCACCGTTTCCATTCGTACCATTGCCGTCCATATAAGTACCCCAAACCAAAACCGGATCGATGATCAGTGGCAAGTTTTCTTGCAATCGCGTCAAAGATTTGAATCCAATTTGGTCCTTGTCTGTTTTTTGAAAAGCAAATTGTACAGGAATTTTTCCCTTAGGTCCTACCTGGTAGGCTTCCGGGATATTGAAATTAACCTCAGAGAACCTTAATTGAACTCCCAGATTTCCATTTTTGTCGATTTTGAGTTTATCCTGACCATCAAATTCCATTTGAATTTTTTCAAAGGACTTCGGATTTTCGACTATCCAGTCGAATTCCATAGAACCATCCGCATTACTGTAAATCCTCAAATCGACGCCATCATATAAATCTTCAATGGTGATTTCCTTTGCCGCCTGAACACCAGTCACCCATTCCTTAGGATTCTGAGACATAAAATAATTGAAGCGGGTAGTAAATTTCTCCCCTAAACGAATGGTAGGACTTTGGTTAGGGTTCTTAAATTTCATGGTGAAAGAGTGCTCTGCGGCCAGAATGGGGTTTTCTTCACCAATCACACCATCGGGTAAATCCTGAGCAGGAGAGGGTATGTATTTTTTAGCAACAAACTTGATCTGGTCTTTTTCAATGAATACTGTACCTTGACGGCTATCCAAATAATATAAAACAGAATCCACCGGAAATTGGCCTTTGTTTTGGATAAATTGCAGCACTTCCGCATTTTCCTTTAAAGTCTTTTTAACCAATACCGCCAATTCCGGATCTATACTTTTGGGTCCTTGAGCATGCAATTGGCCAGTGAAGTTCAAAGCAACTGTTAAAACCAGTAGCACTAAAGCAAAATTTCTAGAAGCGTAATTTGTAACCATTGATTTTCGGTTTAAACAATTTGGGAGAAATTGCCTTTTCGATGTTTTGAATAAGCGATATAACTTATGCGTCAAATGATGACCAGTTGAATTATGGGTATGCGATTCTTTTCTTGAGCAAGCGATCATAAGACGAATAGATTAAATGGAGAATAGGCCTTTAAAGGGTTTAAAAGCGAATGGCTAAATGGCCAAATCATGGCCCATAGCTTATTGAACAAAAAATTTGTAGAATTTAATTTAGAAAAAGTGCGCCATACCCCAATCCCAATGGAACTTGGAATGGGAGAACGGGCCGGAAATACCCGTTGGAATGCCAGACAATATGGTCTTGCAGCCATTTAACTCAGGTTAGCCATAAAAATCAAGACCTCTTGAATGTCTTACAAAGTTCTATAAAAGTTTTTTCTATTTATAAATTATTGTAAACGAATTCAATAAGCCTACTACTGTCACAATAAATACTAATCAAAGATAACACATTCCTAATGAATCTTAAAAAATTTTAACATTTCACCGCTTGGGCACTCCATAAATTCGACTCAATTAGGATAATGCTTGAGGGAATTATCAAGTGAAATGTCGAATCACCATGAACCAACATTATATTTGTTTGCTCAAGCATTATTCGGCACCCATGTCTGTAAATCTTTTATTCCATACGTATCATCTATTGTGGGCGTTGCTTGCCGTATGGTTTTTTGATGGAAAACCAATCAGCGTTTGTGCAACCGTAAAACCAAGTAAGGTTCAGTCTTACCAGGAGCTATACCAACAGCGATTGATGGCATTTGAAGAGAGTGTCGCTGTTTTAGTTTCAGACCTTGAAGTTGGCGAACGATCGGTTAACCACAAGGGAGTTCTCCTTGAAAAGATACATGAGCTTCGCCAACTCCTTAAATCGGCTGATTTTTGGATTCGCTATTTGGATCCAATTCAATACCGCAAAGTCAATGGGGTGTTGCCGGTTGAATGGGAAGTTGAGGTTTTTGAAAAATGGGAACCACCTTACCGCAGAATTGGAGGCGGTTTATTTTTAGCCGAATCGTATTTAGCAGAACAAGACTGGAAATTTGACTCTTTAAAGCAATTGCTTAGGCTTGCCACTGATGGCTTAAAGGCTTTTCACGCAGACACCAATGCATTGCAATTAATGGAACCATCCCACTTGTATTTTGCCAATAGGTTGTTTTTACTAAATCTGGGCAGTATCTATACGACTGGTTTTGAGTGTCCTTCTTCAGAAAGAATTCTTCCGGAACTTTTGCACATGCTCAATAAAACCCGTGATATTTACGTGGCCTTTAATCTCAATTACCCTGAATGGGCTATTCCACAGGAATACTTGAATCATTATTATAAATTGTTGTTTTTTGTTAACTCAAACCTTGGCGATTACCATTCATTTGACCATTTTAAGTTAATAAAAGACTACCTGACTCCATTGTATCGAATGAATGCTCAATGCATACGTCAACGGAATATGATTTCTAAGAGTATGGTGGATTACTCCATTAATGCTCAAGTGGATTTTATTTTTTCTAAGGAGTTGGTCAAAGCTCAAGAACCCAATGCGTTATATAAAAGGGCATCCCCAATAGTTTGGAATGAGGTTCAAACTTTAGGAGAAAAACTCTTTCATGAGCCCATGTTATCGGGCAATCTTCAGCGGTCATGCGCCTCTTGTCATAAGCCAACTCAGTTTTTTACCGACACCAGCATACGTACTCCCTTGGCTTTTGATGGGCGGGGATTGATTGCGCGGAATGCCCCCTCATTAATCAATGCGCAATACAACCATCTGATCATGATGGATGGACAACATTTAAGTTTAAAAGATCAAATTCGCTCAGTGCACAAAAAGGAAGATGAAATGAATGGGAATGAAGATGTCAGTATGGATCGAATGATGTCTTGTCCTGATTATAAAAAGTCCCTGACGAGTTTGGCGCTTAAAAGTGGGAATAAGAACTTATCGATTGAACATGTATTTGCAGCAATCATAGCTTACTATACATCATTTGATACTGCCAAATCCGTTTTTGACCTTGCCCTTGAAGGAAAAGCACAACTTGTTGCTCAGGCATACAAAGGATTTAATCTATTTATGGGCAAAGCGCAATGTGCTACATGCCATTTTCCACCTTTGTTCGGTGGTATCAAACCTCCTTACAGCAGCAACGAATTTGAAAGTCTGGGAGTTCCAATTGACAGTACTTTCAAAGAGTTGAGCCATGACTTAGGCCGATTTCTTCAACATCCTGTACCGGAAATGTATAGAGCTTTTCGAACGGGATCATTGCGTAATGTAGCTCGAACAAAACCTTATATGCACAATGGTTCGTTGAATAATCTGGAAGAGGTTATTGAATTTTACAATCAGGGTGGTGGAAAGGGAAGGGGACTTCAAATGGACAATCAAACGCTAAATGATGAAAAACTTAATTTGACTGAAGAAGAAAAAAAGCAATTGGTTAAGTTTTTAGAGTCGTTGAACGAAGATGTACAAATTGCTTCCAAGCGACCAATACTCCCTAAGTCTTCGAAAAAAGAATTTAATGTTCGCGAAAGCGGTGGAATTTATTGACTTGATGAAATCACTTTTATTGGCCGGAGCATTCGTATGTTTAATCCTTGCATGTAATCGCAAATCTTCACGTTATGTAATTCCTGCTGATTTGGACAAGGATACAAGATCCAGTTTCACAGAATATCTGGATCATGGTCACGAGCTATACAAAGAATTTTGCGCGAGTTGTCATGGGATACATGGGAAAGGCAAGGAAAACATTCCTAATTTTACGAATGCCCAGTTGGATATGTACGCGGCAAAGTTTAAGATTCAAACGACTCCAGTTCACGGATTTGTGAACCAACTCAGTTACGATGAACTAGAAAATATTTTAAATTTTCTGAGATATCGTTCAAAGCAATAATAAAAATTACCGGAAATTAATCTGTAATGATATTACTATAGAGTTTGGTATTATCAAAACATTTCAGTGCCGGCAAAATGAAAACATCCTTCAATTTTGGCGTTTTCATCTGAATCAGATCCATGAACGGCATTTTCGCCGACATTTTTAGCATACAGAGCGCGAATAGTGCCTGGTTCAGCCTTAGCCGGGTCAGTCGCGCCGATCAATTTTCTAAAATCTTCAACGGCATTTTCTTTTTCGAGGATAGCAGCAACAATTGGACCTCTGGATATGAATGCAACCAATTCCCCATAGAATGGCCTTTCTTTATGCACTGCATAAAATTCGCCGGCTTTTTCAGAGGAAAGTTTGGTGTACTTCATGGCTACAATTCTGAAGCCTGATTTTAAAATATGTTCTAAAATGCTTCCGATATAACCTGATTCAACAGCATCCGGTTTAATCATCATAAAGGTCCTGTTTCCTGACATGCGATTTAAAATTTGCGGGGCAAAGTTAGAGTCGGACACTAGATATACATTCACAAAGTTTATTGTTTGAATTCTCATTAACAAAAAATAAGGAAAAATAACGCCATTTTAGGGCAATTTTGCAGTCCTAATGGAAGGCCTTCAGGAACTAAAAGCCCATATTCAGATCCCTAAGAATTGTGTGATCCTCTCACACCGCAATCCGGATGGGGATGCCTTAGGTTCCTGTCTGGCGCTTAGCTTGTATCTTCAAGCCAATAACCATAGGGTGCGTGTTTTATTTCCGAGTGAATATCCAGTGAATTTTGAATGGATGCCCTTGACGAAGGAAATCATCATCGCTGACTTACAACCCAAAATAGCGGAGCAGGAAATTGGAGGGGCGGATTTAATTTTTTGTCTTGACTTCAATTCGCTCGAACGCATTGACAAAATGGGCGTCTGGGTAGCCAATCGCAGAGTACCTGTCATCATGATCGACCATCATATGGATCCTGAGCCATTTGCAAATCTTCAGTTTTCTTATGAGACTGCAAGTTCGACTTCGGAAATCGTATATGAAATCCTGTTGCAATTGGACTCTTCCAAACTTTCGGATTCGGATATAATGGATTGTTTGTACACAGGAATTATGACCGATACGGGATCATTTCATCATGCTACCAGTTCAAACGTGTTTGCCATTCTTTCAGCTTTTAAGAAGAATGGATTGAATGATACTCGAATTCAGGAACTGGTTAATAATAGTCAACCTGATAAATATTTGAAATTACTTGGTCACTGTTTGCACAATCGTATGGAATTATTTCCTGAATTGGGATATGGTTTGATCTGGTTAAGTAAGGAAGATTATCGGAACTTTGACATAAAACGAGGCGATACAGAGGGGATTATCAATTATTTAATGATGCTTAAATCTGTCCGTGTCGGTGCATTGATCATGAATCAACCCAGTATAGTAAAATTGTCATTAAGATCAAAAGGGGAATATTCTGTTCAACAATTGTGTAAACAATATTTTAATGGTGGAGGTCACAGGAATGCGTCAGGTGGTTATTCTAAACTTACCCTTGAAGAAACCTTACAAAAACTTAAAGATGCTTTAAGAGAGCATCCGGTCTTATAAAATTATTTATCATTTGAAATATTCTAACTAATGAAAAAGTATTTATTAAACATTTCAATTTTAGTTTTTGCAACTGTTTTGATTACCGCTTGCAATAAAACGGGCGGAATTCAAAAAACCTTAAATGGATTTGATTTTAGTTTCATCCAAAACGAATCGGGAGATCCGGTTAAGGAAGGAGATTATGTGTATTTTCGTTACTATGTTAAGGGAAATGATTCTTTGTTGTTTTCATCAACAATGCAATCGGATATGATCCGGTACAAGTTGCCAAAAGTAGAAAAGCAAGACCCAAAGAATGCACAACCTATGCTGGAAGCCTTATATCTCATGTCAAAAGGAGATAGTGGCGTAGTCTATCAGGTGGTTACTGAAGAAATGAAAAAGAACCTTGGTGTGCCAAATGTGGATAAGCTTTCATTTTATATTTCACTACTTGATGTAAAGGATGATGCTGGCTTTAAAGCTGATATGGAAGCTGAGCAAAAAGCAATGGAAGAAAAACGTCAGGCATTGTCTGGTGAAGCGCAAGCGGTTGCTGAAAAAACAAAAACCATACTTGCTGATTATAAAGCCGGAAAATTGCAATCGAGTTTAATTCAAACTGCCAGTGGACTGAAGTATTTGGTTCACGAGGCAGGCAATGGACCGAAAACTAAAGTGGGTTCAGATGTTTCAGTGCATTATTACGGCATGTTAATGGATGGAACCCGTTTTGACGATTCATGGTCAAGAGGTGAAGCGTTTAAGTTTCTACTCGGACAAGGACGTGTTATACCAGGATGGGATGAAGGGGTGGCTAACCTTAATCAGGGCGCAAAGGCAACTTTGTTCGTGCCAGCTGCATTGGGTTATGGAGCAGAAGGAGCTCCACCTGCAATTCCAGGTAATGCTGAGTTGATGTTTTACATCGAAGTTCAATAAGTTCTTTCAAGTAGTTCAATTCATAGTAATTTCATTTGTTCATTTTAAATCCTGTTGCCATGACCATTGAGCAATTAAAAGATTTGAAGAAAAGGCTCGGTGAGCTAAGGGGGTTTCTTTGACGTCGATAAGAAGTATCGCGATATAGAAGATAAAGAACAGCAAGCCATGGATCCTGATTTCTGGAGTAAGCCGGAAAGGGCTGAAGAAATCATGCGAGAAATCAAGAGTGCAAAAAAGTGGTTATCGTCATTTGAAAACGCCTCGTCTGCAGTCGCTGATCTGGAAGTATTGCAAGAATTTTTTGATGCTGGAGAAGCTTCTGAGTCTGAAGTTGAATCCAAGTATCAGGAATGCACTCAACTGATTGATGATATGGAATTCAGGTCGACATTAAACAAACCAGAAGATGAATTGAGTTGTGTCGTAGAAATTAATGCAGGAGCTGGTGGAACGGAATCCTGTGATTGGTCTTCCATGTTATTTCGCATGTACCAAATGTGGGCAGAACGCAATGATTACAAAGTCAGTGTACTTAATTACCAGGCAGGAGATGTTGCAGGTATTAAGACAGTTGAATTGGAAATCGACGGGGAATATGCATATGGTTTGCTGAAAGGCGAGAATGGAGTTCATCGCTTGGTTCGTGTGAGTCCATTCAATGCACAAGGGAAAAGGATGACTTCTTTTTCATCGGTATTTGTTCACCCACTGGTAGATGATCGCGTTGAAGTCCAGGTAAATCCTTCAGATTTGGATTGGGATACCTTTCGGTCGAGTGGAGCGGGCGGACAGCACGTTAATAAAACGGAATCTGCTGTTAGGGTCAGACACTTGCCCAGTGGAATTGTCGTTGAATGCCAGCAGGAAAGATCACAGCATCAAAACAGAGAAAAGGCACTTCAGTTATTAAAATCCAAATTATATGAAAAAGAACTGGAGCGTCAAATGATGGAGAAAAACAAAGTTGAAGCCACTAAAATGAAAAATGAGTGGGGGTCACAGATCAGATCCTATGTACTCGATGACCGACGTGTTAAAGATCATCGAACCGGTTACCAAACTTCACAAACGGAATTGGTGTTGGATGGGTACCTTGATGAATTCCTGAAAGCCTATTTGATGAACAAGGAAAATGATAGTCTGGTGGATATTGATTGAGAGAAAAATCTGTGAGTTTTTTTACTAAATACTTGACTTGAATTAAGTTATTCTGAAAGGGTTTGTTTTACCCAATCATAATATGGTTTGTTGATTTGGATTTGCCAGCTGGCAATACAGGGTAGCTCATAAGGATGAATTTTTCGTATTTCTTTAATTGCCTTTTTGAGTTTTGATTTTAAGGTTTTTACGACGAGAACCACCTCTTCGGTGTTTTCAAGGATATTATTCCAATAGAACTGGGATGTTACGGGATGGCATTGACAACAAGCCGCAAGTTTTTGTTGTATAAGGTTTTGGGCGGCATGTGTAGCAGCATCCTTATCTGGAAAAGGGCAATAGATCATGGTAATTTTACGTGTCATTTCAGAGAATCTAAAATTTTGTAAAAAGTTTTAGTTGTTTAGAGTATTGGTTTCTTTGAAATATTTGTATGTTTCAATTTGAGATTGAAATTTCTTTTTTTCGTCAGTAGTAATGTATTGGTTTAATCTTTCGTAATGCAAACTCCTGGCTTTGACGTTATCTCTCCATTGATATTCAATATTGTCCAGGATGATTTTCTTTAATTCTGGACCATAGATCGGAAAAGCAGTTTCAATCCGAAAGTGAAGGTTTCTTGCCATCCAATCGGCGGATGATAAAAATATTTTTTCTTCGCCACCATGATAAAAATAATACACTCTTGAATGTTCCAGATAACGATCGATAATTGAAATCCCCTCAATATTTTCACTTAAATTTTTCTTACCTATGTGCATGCAGCAAATACCGCGGATAATTAATTTTATTTTGACTCCCGTATTCGAAGCATCATATAGCATATCAATAATTTCTGCATCCTGCAGGTTGTTCAATTTTAAAATGATAGATGCGGGCTTGCCTTCACGGGCTTGTGCCTTTTCAAAATCAATTAAATTATGAATTTCATCGTTCAAGTTAAATTGCCCAACCAATAAATGCTTGAATCCAGCATTGGGCAGTCGTATGCTTTCCAGAAAATTAAAAAACCTCAAAATTTCCTGAGTAATTTGCTCGTCTTTTGTAAAGAATCCATAGTCGACATAAATTCTTGCTGTTTGTTCGTGAAAATTTCCTGTTGATAGGTAAGCATAATGTTCTGTCGAGTCACCATGTTTTCTGGTAATTAATGCAGTTTTAGAGTGGACCTTTAGTCCAGGAAAACTATATCTGACTTTGACACCAATTTTTTCCAGTTCTTCTCCCCATGCCAGGTTATTGGCTTCGTCGAATCTTGCTTTAACTTCAATGAAGACGAATACATGTTTGCCTTCTGATGCCGCCAGTTTAAGCGCATCCATGATGCGTGATTTTTTTGCAACCCTGTATTGAGTGATTCTTATGGATGTGACCTCTGGATCTTTTGCAGCTTGCTCAAAAAAACGAATGACAGGTTCATAACTGTGGTAGGGATAACACAACAGGTGTTCTTTTTTACCCATTTGCTCGAAAAGATTTGCTTCATTTTGAAAAGGGAAGTATTCTATAGGCCGTAAGGCTTTGTTTTTAAATTCTCTTTTGCCAAAGTCGGGGAAATTGATAAAATCAAAATTATTGTGATATCGACCTTCGGGAGTTAAATCGTCTTTATCGATTTCAAGTAATCGAAGTAAATAATTCAACATTTCTTTAGGCATTGCCTGATCATAAACCAATCGCGAAGCGGGACCAATATTTCGTTTGATCAAACTTCGTTTGATTTTATCCAGCAAGTCCCCACTGAATTCATCTTCAATGTATAGCTCAGCATCTCTGGCAATTTTGATGCTGAATGAATCCAAAATGTCGTATCCTGGAAACAACCACTTAAGCGAGAATCTAACAATCTCATCCAGTAATATGACATCATGTTTTCCCTTTTCACTAGGTAATTCAATGAAGCGAGGTAAATGGTCACTTGGAATTTTAACTACTGCATATTGTCGCAATTGTTGATGATCAATTTTGTCTTGTAAAATGGCAGCGAGGTATAATTCAGCGTTGTTCAGGAAGGGTTTTATTTTTTGCTCAATCAGTAAAACGGGCTGGACGAAGGGTAGTAAATTTTCTTTAAAATAAATTTCAAGAAATTGCTGTTGTGAACTCGAGACTTCAAGATGCGACTTTAAATAAATTTGATGGTGTTTTAGTTCCGGGATAATTTGCTGTTCAAAAATTTCATTGAATTCAATGAGGTGTTTATTGACAATTTTTAAAAGTTGCTTGATCAGTGTCTTGGGATTATAATCCAATTGACTTTTGGTAGTTTTACCAAGTTTTGCAAGGTTTTTATGATGGGCCACACGGACTCGAAAAAATTCACCAATATTCGACGAATAGATGGCTAAAAATTTTAAACGCTCCAGTAGTGGGACCTCCGGGTCTTTTGCTTCTTGTAGTACCCTGTAATTAAAGTTTAGCCAACTGACATCGCGGTCTACATAAGCTTGCTGGGCCCCGGTTTCTATGTTCTGCCCTTTATGGGTGGAAGTGGACATATTGGTCAAAAATAGGCTACTTTGGTAATTCTTTTCAGGCCTTGATCTTATATTTATATTAATTCTTTGGAATTTAAGCAGCATCTCGGAACTTGCAGACCGATTTCAAATGAAATGATGAAAAGTAAAAGGTCAAAAATCGTTGCGGCCAATTGGAAAATGAACATATTGCCTAGTCAGGCCCACCAACTGGTTCAGCTGTACCAACTTCAAATTGGGGAGAGCGATCCTGAATGCATCGTTTGTCCACCGTTTTCCCACATTCCTTTACTGACCTTGTACCCCATTCCTGGAATACAAATCGGTGCCCAAAATTGTTCTGCTGAGGCTTCAGGAGCTTTTACAGGCGAAATTTCTGCAAGTATGTTGAAAGACCTTAAATGTTCTGCAGTCATTTTAGGACACAGTGAATGCAGAATGCGAAATCCCAATGAATCTGGACAATTACCTGGTAAAATCCGTCAAGCAATGGAGCAAGGCTTAAAGGTCATTTATTGTTGTGGAGAACCCTTGGAAATCCGGGAGCAACATGATGAATTTGCCTATGTACGAAATCAATTAGAGCAGGATTTATCGGGTATGATTCCAGAACACATTAAACACTTAGTCATTGCATATGAGCCCATATGGGCTATTGGCACTGGCCGGATTGCCACAATTACTCAGGTAGAGGCTATGCATAACTTCATCAGAGAAACCCTAGTTGTACGTATGAATCTTTTTGACGATCTCATTTCAGTCCTTTATGGAGGTAGCGTAAATCCCGGTAATGTTGCCGAATTGGCTTCTTCTCCTTTCGTGGATGGGGTCTTGGTAGGTGGTAGTAGTTTAAAACCTGAAGAATTTCGAAAGATCTATGAGGCTTTCAAAAAAGCATAGAATCAAAGTATATGCTTTCTTGTGACCATTCTTCCAGAAATTTTTTCATCCTTTGACATCACATTTGCCGCTAAATCCAACCGGTAGGCTTCAAGATTGGAATGCTGCTCTTCGTCAAAAGCTCCTAAAATCCTACAAGCCAATAGACCAGCATTCTTTGCAGCATTCAAGGCTACAGTGGCCACAGGTATTCCATTTGGCATTTGAAGAATGGAAAGAATTGAATCCCAGCCATCAATTGAATTTTCTGAACGGATAGGCACACCTATTACAGGCAAAGTTGTTAGAGAAGCAACCATTCCAGGTAAATGTGCGGCACCACCGGCACCTGCTATGATCACTTTGATTCCTTTACGTCTTGCAGATTTGGCATAATCAAACATATGATCGGGTGTTCGATGAGCCGAAACTATACGGAGCTCATAGCTGATACCGAATTGGTCTAAAACATCAGCAGCTTCCTTCATGGTCCTCAAATCGCTGTCTGAGCCCATAATGATCCCAACGCTTGGATTTTCTTTCATGTGGTTATTTTAATTATCTGCCGTACCGAGCGAGCAATGTTGCGGCATGCTTCCACTGATTCTGCAGTAATGTTAATATGTCCCATTTTCCTGAATGGCCGCGTTTCAGATTTTCCGTATAAATATAAATGTATCCCGGGTAATTCGAAAAGTTTCCTCATTCCGAGGTATTTAACGGCTCCTGATGCACCTTCTTCACCCAATAAGTTCATCATTAAACTGGGTTTTAAATTCAATGTGTCTCCCAGTGGTAAATCAAGGATAGCTCTAAGGTGATTTTCAAATTGGTTGATGGAACCATTATTTAAAGTGAGGTGCCCACTGTTGTGCGGCCTGGGTGCGATCTCATTGACCCATAGACTTCCATCGATGTTATAAAACATTTCAACGGCTAATAAACCCACTATGCCTAAAGCATTTGCCAGGGATTTGGCTAAGTTTATTGCCTGTTGTTGAATTGCATCAGGGATTTCTGCAGGACAAAGAACATCTTCCACTAAATTGGCTTCTGGGTGAAAGTCCATAGATACCGGAGAGTAGACTTTACATTCACCAGAGACATTACGCACCGCTATGACACCAATCTCTTTTTGGATCGGCGCAAGGCTTTCAATAATGCACGGCCCATCCATTAAATCTTTTAATTGAAGCGTATTTCTCACCACAAGTACCCCTTTGCCATCGTATCCACCTGTCCTTAATTTTTGAACAAAAGGGATATGAATGACTCCGTTATCAACGGCATTCAAAACTTCTGCAGCATCCTTGAACAGTTTAAAAGGAGCGGTGGGAATGTTATGTTCCTGATAAAATACTTTCTGAAGACCTTTATCCTGGATGCGACGGAGAATTGATGTTTGTGGAAACACCAGAACACCTAATGACTCCAAGTGTTCCAACGCAAGTACATTGACATGTTCAATTTCGATGCTGACTACATTTTTATCCTTTCCAAAAGCTATGACCTGATCAAAATCATTGAAATCACCACAACAAAATGATGAGCAGACCACAGAAACGGGAGCATTGGGAGAGGGATCCATAAAATGGATGTCCAAATCCATTCGTGTAGCTTCTTGAGCCAACATTTTTCCCAATTGGCCACCACCCAGAATGCCTATTTTTGTGTTATGTGGTTGCATACTTTTCTATCGCATTGCGAAATTCGGAAAGCTTTGCAACAACTGCAGCTACTTTAAACATTCTTTACAAACATTATGAATAAATTAATTCTAAAAAACGCCAGGGTGGTCAATGAACGTACTGAAACTATGCTGGATATTCTTATAAATCATGGAAGGATTGAACGGTTGGGTGAGAATATATCTGACCCGGAAGCCCATGTGAAAGATCTCCAGGGCCTATACGTGCTTCCTGGAGGCATTGATGATCAAGTCCATTTTAGGGAACCTGGATTTCCCAATAAAGCTGATATACGTTCTGAATCCCGTGCTGCAGTGGCCGGAGGAATTACCAGTTTTATGGAAATGCCAAATACCAATCCTCAAACGTTAAACGCCAGCCTACTTGAAGCTAAATATGAACGTGCCAGCATGGTTTCAGCCGCAAACTATTCTTTCTATATGGGAGCCTCCAATCATAATGTAGAGGAAGTTTTGGCCATCGATTTCTCAAAGGTTTGTGGGATTAAAGTGTTCATGGGATCATCGACAGGCGATATGTTGGTGGACAACGAACAAGTGTTAAGATCATTGTTCAGAAATGCTCCTGTTCTCATTGCCACACATTGCGAAGATGAAGCTACCATAAGGGCCAATTTAAAGTTTTACACAGAGCAATACGGCGATCAACTAAACGTCGATTTTCATCCCATCATCAGGAACCGTGAGGCATGTTATAAATCATCCTCTATGGCTGTGGAACTTGCCAGGGAATACAACACCCGATTGCATATACTGCATATCAGTACACAGGATGAGTTAAAGTTATTTGATGGTAGCATACCGATTGAACAGAAACGAATTACAGCAGAAGCCTGTGTTCATCATATGTATTTTGATGACCGAGATTATCATAGGCTGGGGAATCAAATAAAATGCAATCCGGCAATCAAATCTCAAGTGGATAAAATCTCCATCGCTTCAGCCTTAACTTCTGGTGTTTTAGATGTAGTGGCTACAGATCATGCACCTCATCAATGGGAAGAGAAAAACCAATCCTATCTGAATGCGCCTTCTGGATTGCCTTTGATTCAGCACAGTTTGTTGATGATGTGGACTTTAGCTGAGAAATATTCATGGGATATTGGGTTTGTTGTGGAGAAAATGGCTCACCATCCTGCAATTTGTTTTCACATAATGGATCGGGGTTTTATCCGAGAAGGTTATTTTGCTGACCTGGTTGTATTTGATGACAAGGCGACCACGATGGTGCAACCAGCGGATTTATTTTACAAATGTGGCTGGTCTCCACTTTCAGGTTCAGTATTGAGAGGAAAGGTTGTTCAAACATATGTCAATGGACAGTTGGTTTTTGATCAGGGATTTGTGGTGGATAATGTCCGAGGGCAGAGACTGGAGTTTAAAAGGGATTTATACTAATCATTCTTTCGTTTAAAGACAGAAGTTGCCTAATCCATTTCAACATCAGAACAACCCGTAAATACGGTGCCTGGGTGGGCTAAAATTTATTTTTGCATTTATGTGGAGAAGATTGAAGGATGGAATAAGCTGGATTGGATGAAATGAAGATTTTCGGGGAAAGCTCCTTAATGATCAGGCCACTGGACTCATTTCAAAATTGCTGAGAATGGGATCAACCAAAAGTATGCAGGAGGCTAATTTATATCAATGACTTTATCCAGAACGATTCGATTTCTTTCATCCCTTTTAACGGTTGCTGCTTTGGTGAATGGATCATGTTCAAAAACTAACACATGTTCGTGTTCTGCAGCTTGATTTAAAATAATCTCTTTTTCCTGAAGCGTCACAAGTGGTCTGACATCATAACTCATGATGTACGGCATTGGAATGTGAAAAGAGCTTGGAAAAAGATCAGCGCAATAGATGAATTTTCTATTTTCAAAATCGATTTCGGGAAGCATCATAGCTTCGGTATGTCCATATACAAAGCGAATGTCTATACCCGGTAACCATTCATGTGTAGATTTATCATTTTCGATAAAATGCAACACCCCATGTTCCATTAAGGGAACAAAATTCTCTTTTAAGAAAGAAGCTTTTTCGCGTTCATTGGGATTAATTGCCCATTCCCAATGACGATAATTACTCCAATAATTGGCATTAGGGAAAGTTGGTACCAGTTCGCCGGAAGGCAGTGCCATAACAGCTCCTCCACAGTGATCAAAATGCAGATGAGTTAAAAGTACATCGGTAATGTCTTCGGGTGAAAATCCTTTTGTTTCAAGAGAGCCTAGTAAGGTTTCGTGACCATGTGGGTGAAAGAAAGAACGGAATTTTGAATCTTGTTTATTGCCCATTCCCGTGTCTACTAAAATGCATTGATCACTGGTCTCAATGAGCAGGCACCGAAGTGCCCAGCTACATAGATTGTTTTCATCAGGGGGTTGTTGTTTGGACCACATGGACTTTGGAACCACTCCAAACATTGCGCCACCATCTAGTTTAAAGTACCCGGTTTCAATTAAATGCAATGCTTTGATCATCGTGTTTGGACAAATAAAAACGTTAACTTCAATTTAGTTTCAGATAGCACATTTTAAGGGCGGTCATAGCTGCTTCTTCTCCTTTGTTACCCAAGCTACCCCCAGAGCGGGCGATGGCTTGTTCAATTGAATTTACGGTAAGTACACCAAATACAAATGGTTTGGAATATTGGATAGCAAGATGTTGCAATGCGTGGCTTACAGCGTGTGCAATATAAACATCATGATCCGTTTCACCTTTAATGATACATCCAAGACAAATGACGGCATCTAGGTCGTGCTGGTCCATGACCCATTTGGCAGCCAGGGGTAACTCAAAAGATCCGGGAACTTGAAGTTCAAATAGATTTTGTTCATATACTCCTGCCTCCACGCAAAGTGCTTTAGCGGCTGTCCGCAAGTTATGGGTTACTTCTGAATTCCAATGAGCCCAAACGATGCCCAATCGCAAAAGAGCGATTGCTTCCCGTTCTTGAGTCGATAATTGTGTGAGGCTAGGAAGTTTTCCGGCCATGAGCAAATCCCTTATTCCAAGGGAAGTATAAACTTGTCAATCCCATTTCCATCGGGTGAATCAGGATATTTTTCTTGTATGGTTTTGTATGCAGCCAATGCGCCAGCTTTGTCACCTTGCTTTTCCAGTAAAACGCCTAATTTTTTGAGATATACGGCTGTTAAAAGTTCATTTTCATTGACTTTGCTTGCTTTTTTATAGAGATCAAGAGCCGTGGAAAAATCATTCAGTTCAGCATGTACATCACCGAGCATACCATATTTTAAAATTGGCATAATATTTCCAGAAGCATTGAAATCTTCGAAATAGGTTTTGGCTTCTTCAAATCGTTTTAAGTTTAAGCAGCAAATCCCAGCATAATACTTGGCTAAATTTCCTGCTGCCGTAGATCCATAGTTTTCAGCAATTTCCGAAAAACCGGCAAAACCTCCACCGGGATTGTTCAAAGCAAGCTCGAAAGAATCTTTTTCAAATAAAAATTCTGCCTGATACATCTGTTCTAAGGCTTCTTTGTTTTTGGGTTCCTGGTACATGTATTTGAAAAGCAACCAACCGCCCACGATCAGAACTAAGCCCCCTAAAATGCCTAAAATAACCATTCGGTGTTTTTCGAAAAAATCTTCTGCCTGGTGTTTTACATCACCGATGTTGATAAGCGTATCGTCTTTACTTGAAGCTGTTTTGACGTTTTTAGGTTGAACATGTGGTCGAAAGCCTCTGGCCATAATGGTTAATTATTTTTAATTAAAAAACTCCGCAAAAATAATACAGTCAGTTGAAATCAGGGCAGGAATAATTACACGGTCACCCTAATGTAATCAATCTACTATAAAGGGATAGTCCGGCTCAGTATAATTGTCTTCAAAAAGGTCGGCAGGATCGGGCAGGGGAGAAGCCTCAGCGAATTCAACGGCTGCATCCATTTCATCCTTCACTTGAATTTCAATGAGGTCTAAGTCTTTCTGAATGAGAAGCTTATCTTTTACCATTTCATTCGCAACAACGGTCAATGGGTCAATGGCTTTGTAGTACTCGACTTCATCCTTTGTCCGGTAAGTAGCTGGATCTGAGACTGAATGTCCTCGGTAACGGTAGGTTTTTATTTCCAGAAAGTAAGGTCCGTTTCCTGACCTTATATGCTCGCAAGCTCTCAAAACTGCATCGTAAACATGACTAGGATGCATTCCATCAACGGCTTCTGAAGGCATGTCAAATGATAGCCCTATTTTATATAAATCATCCACATTACTGGTTCGGTCTACGGATGTACCCATCGCATAGCCATTATTTTCAACAATATACAAAACAGGCAATTTCCAGGTCATTGCCATGTTGAAAGATTCATAAAGGGCTCCTTGGCGTGCAGCCCCATCTCCAAACATGGTAACGCAAAGATTAGAGGTGCCTTTGTATTTTTCCGCAAAAGCAATTCCGGTTCCTATGGGTATTTGCGCTCCTACAATGCCATTTCCACCAAAAAACCTGTGTTCCGCAGAGAAAAAATGCATGGATCCGCCTTTTCCTTTTACACAACCGCCCACTTTTCCAAATAATTCTGCCATACAACGGTTTGCACTGATCCCACGAGCCAATGCAAGGCCATGCTGACGGTAACCTGTGATGATTGCATCTTCGGGTTTTATTGCGGTCAATAACCCTGCGGCAACGGCTTCCTGGCCAATATATACATGGCAGAATCCCCTGATTTTCTGTTGGGAATACATCATCAGCGTTTTTTCTTCAAATCGTCGGATACGCAACATGATATTGTACCAATTTTCCCAAATGGCTTTTGGGTATTTTGTTTTGCTTTTTGTTTTCGGTGGGAGCTTATGAATGGCTAAAGACATTGCTTAAGAATTACGGCAAAGTTATATACTGTTGTTCATATTCCTGATAGGGAGCATTCCGGCGAAAAGAATTAGCTAGTCAGACAGCACAGCATTCTTAAACTAATTTACATTCCCGGCACAAATGTAAACTCCAAACATATTCAAGCCAAAACAACGCAGATTGGATTATGGAACATCCTACAGAGTTTCATCCAACCAACGGAAAAACTCTTTTTGCCATACTAAGCCATTTTGGATTTTTAAAACGTGGTGGCCTTCATCCGGGATATACAGCAGCCTTGATTTTAAATTTAGCAATCTGGCAGCAGTAAAAGCTTCAAATGCCTGTGTGTCAGGAATTCTATAGTCCTTACCTCCTTGAATAATGAGAATAGGTCTGTTCCATTTTTGGACCATTCGGTGTGGGGACTGGCGTGAATAGATCAATTCATTCTTTTTGTCCCAATAAGGACCCTTTAAGTCCCAATTGGCAAACCACAATTCTTCTGTACTTCCATACCATGAATCTAAATTAAAGGTTCCGCAATGAGAGATGAAGGTTTTAAATCGATTTTCATGCAAGCCAGCCAACATAAATACCGAATAACCACCAAAACTTGCCCCAACTGCAGCTCTTCGGCTTACATCTACATAAGATTTTTGAGAAATTTGATCGATGGCTGACAAGTAATCTTTCATACACTGTCCACCCCAGTCACCAGAAATTTGTTCGTTCCATTTGCTACCCCAACCAGGCATTCCCCGGCGATTGGGTGCGACAATTATGTATCCCTTTGCGGCCATCAATTGAAAATTCCATCTAAAGGAATAATATTGACTCAGATGACTTTGAGGTCCTCCCTGGCAATACAATAGGGTGGGATATTTTTTAGTGGAATCAAAATCTGGTGGCAATATTACCCACGTTAGCATATCTTTCCCGTCTGTGGTTTTGACCCAGTGTTTTTCAATACGACTTTTAGAAATAAATTGATAAGCATTATTGTTGACAGAAGTAATTTGTCTTTCTTCTCCTGTTTGGACATCGACCCCAAAAATCTCAGTGGCGTGGTTCATGTCCATCCTTGGACAAATCAATTCTTTTCCATGAAAGCCTACAGGTCCTCCATAATCTGCATCTTTTTTGGTAATTTGCCGATATCTAATGGGCGGATTTTGGCTGAGATCCAAATCCCATTTTATTTCAAATAGCTGTACACTGCCACGGTAAGGTACCGAGCAATATATTGAACGGCCATCCGGACTCCAAATAAATTGATTTATGGTTTCATCCCATGCATTGGTCAAGACATATTTCTTTTTCGAACTTAATTCCATTACCACAAGATTCTTTTTGTCTGCTTCAAATCCATCATGGGACATGCTCAACCATGCAATAAATCGTCCGTCTGGTGAAAATCTTGGATCAGTATCATAGCCTAACATTCCACTTGACAAATTCTGGGTTTCATTGCTTTCCACGTGGTACAAAAAGAGATCAGAATTGGTGGATACGGCATAATCTTTACCTTTCTTTTTTACACTTACATAGGCTAACCATTTGCTATCAGGACTCCAACTTAAATCATCAAGACCCCCGGACGGCATAGTGGGCGCATGAAAGGGTTCACCCGGCATAATGTCTATTTCATGGGTAATACCTTCAGGAGAAAGTTTACCAATAAATATATGATGATATGATCCATCTTCCCAATCTTTCCAATGCCTAAACATCAGATCGTCGTATATCCTGGCAGTAGATTTATTTAGGTCTGGATAAAAATCCATACAAGTTTTATCGATCTTGACTTTTCTGGAAAAGGCGATTAAATTTCCATTTGGAGCAATCATAAGATTTGAATATTCCAAGTTTGGGATACCAAGATTTTTTTGAAGTAGATCATGAAATGCCTGTCCATCCTTTGAATACAATGGATTCCCGCCACCATCAAAACATACATTTCCAGCATACGATTGGGCATCGGATACCAGGTGCGGATTGCCCCCTTTTAAATCCATAAAATACAATTGCGTATTGGATTTGTTTTCTTCCTTCTGGTAAGTAGTGACCGTGTAATATAAATAGCGTCCATCAGGAGAAATGGCTTCCGCATTCACCCGACCAAGTGACCATAATATTTCTTCAGTAAGTTTGCTTTGTCCGTAAACTGCAACACCAAAAGTTAGAAAAACCAGTAAAATCGAAAAACGCATCGTGAATAAATTTTGCCAAAAATACAATAAAGGGCACTTCTAAATATTGCTCTTTGATGCCAAATTGAATTTAACAAAACAGAATTAGGCGCGACGAAGGAAGTTATGTGGAACAATAACTGACTGAGGAGCAACGACATACTGTGAAGTTAAATTCAATCAATAATAAGTTTTCGATTTGTTTTGGCGCAATAGTGCAATTTTTAGAATTGCCCTAAATTACCAATGGACCGGTTTAACATAGTCCCCAGTAAAACAAGGACAAATTATCTTACAATGATTGCCATCTTTGCAGCTAATCTGTCATGGTGATCATTGAAAAACTACGGTTAATTAATTTTAAGAACTTTGAAGATTTATCCTTTGAGCCAGGGCCAGGATTTCATTTTATAGCTGGACAGAATGGTGCTGGTAAGACCAATCTACTGGACAGTATCTTTTTTCTGGCAATGACCAAAAGTTTTATTCAGACATCCGATCGAGAACTGATCACAAACCACGCTGAATTTCTGAGAATTGAAGCGACTTGTACGCTGAAAGCTAAATTAGAGCAGGTCGAAATCAAATGCAAGCCTCCTCAAATCAGAGAATGGTGGGTCAACGGAAAAAAATACGACAGACTCTCAGAGCATATTGGGCATATTCCCATTGTTTTGGTGGCGCCAGATGATGTCTATTTATTAATGCATTCTGCTGATGCAAGGCGAAAATTTTTAAGCCAAATTTTAGTCCAGACTGATAAAGAATTTCTTTATCACAGTGTACAATACAACCACTATCTTAAGCAAAAGAATGCGGCCTTAAAGCTCATGTTGAAGAACGGGCGTTTGGATCCTATTTTGCTGGATGCATTTGACCAGGGGCTTGCAAATCATGGCCGGTACATGATCCTATCGCGCCAAAATTTGGTGGATTTATTGAACCCCATATTGTCCAATTATATCGATAAAATCAGCAATGGAAAACAAACCGGAATGCTGCATTATTGCCCCGATATTACTGGAGATTTAGAAGATGTACTTCTTGAAACCAGAGTTAAAGATTTTCATACAGGCAGAAGCAACCGGGGGCCCCATAAAGATAAGGTCGATGCCAGCATGGGAGCTTCATTGATTTATTCATCAGGATCGCAAGGACAGTTAAAAACTTTCGTTTCGGCTATGAAATTGGCACAATTCAGATATATGTCTAATCAAATGAAAGTTATGCCCATTGTGTTGTTGGATGATATTTTTGCCAAACTAGATGCGGAACGGATTCAAAGCATTCTTCAATTATTACTGGATGAACACGTATATCAATGCTTCATTACAGATACACATCAGGAACGACTAAAACAGCTATCCAAAGGATTGAATGTCTACGCCAAAGTCTACAATTTGGAACACAATCAGTTAATTTCTTGTTAATAAACCATTAAACTTATCCGATGGCCCATGATGAAAAATCAATAAAAGACCTCCTCAGACAGTTTGAAGGGCAGGATAGAATGAAGTGGAAATTGAACCAAATCAAGGTTCAAAATGCATGGAAGCAGCGATTTTTGGAACTCCAAAAGTATACACGGTTAGTGAAACTGGACGGAGATTTGTTAATCATCGAATTGACCTCAGGGCCCTTGGTAAATGAATTATCTTACAATAAGGATAAGATAATCAATGAGTTAAATGAATATATGGGTGAACCAATGATTAAACGTCTAATCCTCCGATAAGGTTATTGTTCTTGTTCAGATATTTTCATCTGTAGTAAAAACCAACTGCATAAAAAGCATAAAACACAAGTCGTTGCGATTACCATAGAGTAAGTTTTTGAGTTTTCTTATGCGACAAAGGTAAATATATTATTTATTTATTTAATATGTTTTCAAATTTTTTTTTAATCCATTTGGCCTATTTTGTGTTGTATGTTGTAAAATCCTTATCTATGATCAAAAAATTTGTTGTTATTCTATTGGCAATGGCAGCGATTCCTGCATTTGCTCAAATCACTGTTCCTGCCTCAAGTCCTTCATGCAAACTGGAACAAAAAGTTGGACTGGGTACAATTACCGTCGAATATAGTCGCCCTGGCAAAAAGGATCGTATCGTATTTGGTGATTTAGTGCCTTACGCTAAAATGTGGAGGACAGGAGCCAATGCAGCCACTAAAATAACCTTCAGTGATACAGTCAACTTTCAGGGTACCATCGTGCCCAATGGTACCTATGCACTTTTTACAGTTCCTGGAGAAAACGAGTGGGAAGTCATACTTTACAAAGATTTTAATGTTTCCGGTGTTCCGCAGAACTATGATATGAACCGAGAAGCAGCTCGGGTGAAAGTTACACCTGATTTATTACCTTATACTTTTGAAACATTTTTGGTGGATATTAACGACATTAAAAATGAATCCGCAACACTGAATTTAATATGGGAAACTACCATAGTATCTGTTAAAATGCGATTCAATACAGACGGACGTGTTTTATCCAGTATTGATAGAGTATTGGCCGGGCCGACCAGCAATGATTACTACCAGGCTGCCCGGTATTATTATGATGCCAATAAAGACCTGAGTTCAGCTGTTTTGTGGGCTCACAAAGCCAATGAAATGGCTCCCACTTTTTGGAAATTAAGAGTTGAAGCATTGATATTGGCTGCCCTGGGGCGTAAGACAGAAGCCATAGAAGTGGCCAATCGTTCGAAAGCCATGGCGATCGAAGCGAATAATGATGAATATGTTCGAATGAATGATCAATCCATCAGTGAATGGAGTAAACCTTAATTGTAAAATTTCTACGATAAAAAACCGGATCCCTAACAGGTTCGGTTTTTTTTTATATATAAAAAAAAGTTGTGTGTACAGTGTTGCCCATTTCTTATGTTAAAAGAGCAGTGTCCATGCAAATTGAAACGAATGAGAAAAAGATATTCCAGTTGGGATGAATGATAATTCCCTATGAGGTAAATTTCATTTTTTGTATTAGCCATGCAATGAGAACGACCATTGAGCAACTGATCACATTGTACCATAAAAATCCTATCTCGGTAAAGAAAAACAAGATCAGGATGGTTATTTGCGCAATGAGTGAGGAAAGGAAAACGGGTTTCGAAGTCAAATTTTTAGAATAAAAGGCACATAAAAAAATGCCTAATACCGTCCCGTAAAATAACGAACCAATGATGTTGATGAATTGTATCAAATTCTCAAATAATTGTGCATAAAGAGCAAATCCGATGGCGATCATCCCCCAGGCTATAGTAAGGCTCCTGGACCAAAAAGATTCGCTATAATTCTTAAACCATTTGGGAAAGAGTCTTTTTACAATGTCGACCGTTGATGTTGCTGCAAGGGCATTGAGTTCAGCTGAAATGGAGGACATAGCGGCACATAAGATGACTGCAATCATAAGTCCGATAAAGCCTTTGGGTAGGTGATGCAAAATGTAATGTAAGAAAATATAATCTTTATCATTGACTTCGGTTTCAGGATGATGTATTTTCAAATATTCTTTGACTTCACTTTGGAGCTGTTTTCTATCGTGTTGTATTTGAGTCAATTGGTTTTCCAGGGTTCCATTTTGTTTTATTTCTTGAAATCGGGTCCAATCTAAAAAAAGTGAATCATTGCGTTCATTCCATTCACTCCATTTTTCAGGATGAACATTCATTAAGGTTTTGCTAGCCTTATCATTAAAATGAAGTGGTTGTTGGATAAACAGGTAAACGACAAACAAAGTGACACCACAAAATAGTATCATGACCTGCATAGGGATTTTTAATATGCCATTCAAGAGCAGTCCCATTCTGCTTTCTGAGATATTTTTTCCGGATAGATAGCGCTGAACTTGAGATTGATCCGTTCCAAAATAAGCAAGCGCAAGAAAAAAACCACCGGTAATACCGGCCCAAAAGTTATACCTCGTTTCAAAATTTAGACTAAAATCAACCGCTTCCATTTTTCCACTCTTGGAGGATAATTCCAGTATATCACTGAAATGAATTGAAGGAGGCAAATTGAATAGCATGTAAACGAATATGAAAACCATACCGATAAATATCACAAGTAATTGCTGTAACTGAGTTTTAGTAACAGCATTTGCACCTCCACTCACAGTATACAGAATTACCGCAGTTCCACTGATGATGTGTGTCCATTGAAGATTCCAATCAAACAATGTGGAAAGTATAATGCTGGGTGCATATAAAGTAATACCGGCCGCCATACCCCGCTGTATTAAAAAGATCAAAGCTGCCAACAGCCTTGTCCGAAGATCAAAGCGATGTTCCAGATACTCATAGGCAGTATACACGCCCATTTTGTAAAACCGAGGTATGAAAGTGATACAAATCACGATCATAGCAAGTGGCAAACCAAAGTAAAATTGCACAAAGCGTAAGCCATCGGTGAATCCTTGGCCAGTCGTTGAAATAAAGGTAATTGCACTAGCTTGAGTAGCCATGACGGCAAAGCCTACTTTCCACCAGGTATTGGATTGATCGCCAAGAATGAATTGACTAAGTGAATTTTCCTGCTTGGTTTTCCAAGCTCCGTAAATCACGATTCCACCCAATACACTGAGCATTACGACCCAATCCAGTAAGCTCATTTGATTTGGGTTTTATGATCTTTCCTTACCGGTCCTGGATATTTCCAGGAAATTGCCTTTAAACCTAGAATATAAATCATTAACAATAAAACCACCAATAGATAGTAGCGATTCCAGCGTGTTGATGAGGCGCTCATTTAGTCAAACGATATCAGGTTGCTAAATAAACGATAAGCTCCCGGAACTCCGGCCTTTAACTGCCTGAACCAGGCTAAAGGCGTATATACAAATTGGCCTTTACCGACGGGCTTAACCAGGATTCCTGATTTTAAAGGATTTTCACCGGGGTCATTCATGGAGAGTAATTCTACATAGCTGCTGTCATAAACTGTTGGAAAATATAAGCCTCGTTCTTGTACCCATTGTTCAAAATCTTTCAATGATATTTTATTCGGAAATTTAAATAATGAATGATCCTTCTTTATTATTTCAACCAACGAATGTTCGTTTGTTACCCGACTCCTGTCAAACTTAAGTGGAGAAGGTGCAAACTGAGTGGTGACGAGATCAGCGGTGGTGTTGTATTGCATGATAACTTTTCCACCTTGGCGCATAAAGCGATCCAGGATTGAACTACAGTTCTTCAGTGCTTCATGTACATTAAGAGCCCGAATGCCAAATACCACTACATCAAACCGTTTAAACTCCAGTTGGTTGAGCTGATCTGGTTTAAGATAGGTTACAGTATGTCCTAACATCTGTATGGCATTGTCCGTAAAATCACCTGCACCTTCTACATAGGCAACTTTTTTGATTTTGGATCGAACATCTGTGGAGATAACCCTAAGCTTGGCAGGAATCAAAGTGTTTTGCTTTTGTATGTGTGGATATTTAATGGGTTTGAAAAAATAAGCCATTTGCCCATCCATCAATATCGGTATTTGAAGACATGAATCTAAAATGCTCTTAGTAAAAATTTCAAATGTCAACGGGATGATTTCTCCTGAATTTGACCATCGTACCTGTCTTTCTTTTGGTTGGCATTCAAAGCCTTCTGGCAATACGAGTGATATTGAAGTTTCTCTTGTAGTACTTACGCTTAGAAGTTTGATCTCGCAAGTGACTTTGTTACCCTTTTGAAGATATAAATGATCATCTGCCAGGATGACTGCTGGAGGCAATATGTCCAACGGCTCTTTTATTTCACCCAATACTGGATCATCATTTTTGTAAATGATTTCCCTTGTGAGTGAATAAGATTTTTCATTTACCGTGTAATCAAATTTTACAAGCAATTTTCTATTGCCAATGGGTGAATATTTATTCAAAATTAATGCATCAATGGTGTGTTCTCCAAGGAGCCAATAGGGGCTGGTTATTGGTGTGGCGGGATGGATGAATCCCGAATGCATTATTTGATTGGGTTTATTGGTAGCTAGCTTAATGTTTATTGTGGTGTCTTTTGACATCCATTCAAAGTCAATTTTTCGAAGCGTTACGGCAACCGGATTTCTGACAATAAATTCTGTGGTAAAATCAAATGACGTTGAATGACTCAACATTTGATGATGGGTAAAAGATTCAGCAAAAATGCCAGAACAATCCAGAATCAATTGGCGGATTTCTTCCAGTTTAATTTGTTTCCAGTCATGTTCTGGTAAATCCATCATATAACTTTCTGCTTTTTGTAGTAAAGGAACAATCGTCCAGGGTTTTGCATAATCATACAGTTTAATGGCCTCATTGATCACGGCTTCAATGTTGCCACCTCCATTGATTCTTGACCAGCTTAAATTCAATCCTTCAAAAGGATCTGTATGACTGGGATCTTTTGGTGCATCCAGACGTTCGAAGTATTCGATCATCATCCCACGACTTGAATTGATGCCAAAGCCTTGAGATTTATGCATGCTTCGGCTTTGTGCAGCGATTTCATTGTTGGATTGACCATAGGCTGGGTAAAATTCTCCAACATCCATCGTGTACAAAAAGGATTTGTTCATCGTATCGAATTTTTCCTTGCCATAGAAAAAGGAAGAAGTGTTAAAAAATATCCTCTGGACCAAATGCGACGGTGAATTAGAAAGTGTTGAACGCATAAACAATGGGCTGTTTGAGTATTTAAAGCCTTCCATTCCCAAGATGGCAGAGGCCGTATGATGTCCATGGGTGGAACCACTTTTACGGTGATCAAACCGATGGATGATCACATCCGGTTTAAATTCTCGAATTACGCGTATAACATCTGCAAGAATGCTGTCTTTGTCCCAAATACTGAAGGTTTCCTGGGCGTTTTTGGAATAACCAAAATCTTTGGCTCTTGTAAAAAACTGAATCCCTCCATCAATTTTTCTTGCTTCAACGAGCTCCTGAGTACGGATCACTCCTAAATACTCATCTAAATCCTCTCCAATGAGGTTTTGGCCGCCATCCCCCCTGGTAAGGGATAAGTAAGCTGTTCGGTAAGCACGTCCCTTGGATAAATGAGTAATTAGGCGGGTATTCTCATCATCAGGATGGGCTGCTATGTAAAGGACTGAGCCCAATACTTTTAACTTTTCAAGGCCTTTCATTATTTCTGCATTGTTTCGGGACTTTTGTGCGAATGCGTTGAACCAAACCAGGCAAAAACTTGTCATTAAAGCAATATTCTTAAGCATGTCAAATGATTTGCATTGTGTGCAAAGATGTGCATTAGATGGAAGATCTTTTATGAATTAACTTATTACTCAAGTATAATTCATTTTGGGGCGAAAAATTACAGTAATCAAGGACATAAATTTGGATCATTTTTCAACAATTGTAGTAAATAGTCCTAACGTCCGTGGAAAATACCTAAGGATTTTCAAGATTTTAGGTGTACCGTGCAGCATAGCTTTCTTTGAAGGGTTTGCTCTTGGTAAAATTCAATACGGCGGTGGGATGTATTATATAGCTTCAGCTTTTACTTTTATACCCGAATCAGCCTATAAACATAAATAGAAGTTGTGATGATGTTGCCAGCCATTATAAAATCCAAGGATGAAAAAGCTTTGATCATAGGCCCTTGCAGTGCTGAGTCTGAGCAACAATTACTAAAACTGGCTCCGCAAATTAAATCCTTGAATCCAGATTTAGTAAGAGCTGGTTTGTGGAAACCCAGGACACGGCCTGGAGGGTTTGAGGGTTTAGGGGAGCGGGCTGTGGAGTGGATGAACATGCTGCAATCTGATTTTGGCTTCAAAATTTGTACGGAAGTAGCCAATGTTCAACATGTGGAAATTGCACTTAAGGCAGGTTTTGATGCGCTTTGGATTGGCGCAAGGACTACAGTCAATCCATTTTATGTTTCCGAAATTGCCAACTCGCTTAAAGGGGTGGACGTTCCGGTGTTGGTTAAGAACCCCATGAATCCCGACTTGTTTTTATGGTTGGGTGCTATTGAGAGGTTTTTGGATTCCGGACTGAAGCGACTGGCAGCCATCCATCGCGGATTTAGTTTTTACGGAAATTCTGTTTATCGGAACATTCCGCGATGGCAGATTCCCATAGAGTTGAAAAGGAGGATGCCGGAATTGCAATTGCTGGTCGATATTTCACATATTGGAGGCCACCCAAATTATTTGTTGGAAATTGCTCAGATAGCTATGGATTTGAACTATGATGGCATTATGGCGGAGGTTCACCCGAATCCAGAAAATGCTTGGAGCGATGCCGAGCAGCAGGTATCTCCCGACTATTTTAAGCACCATATATTGGATAAGATCATTCTTCGTAAAAAAGCCAGTTCGAGTCCACTTTTCAATGAACAGATCGCCCTGCTTCGCAGACAAATAGATCAGATTGACCTGCAAGTATTGGATTTATTGGCTAAAAGAATGAAGTTAACCGAAGACATAGCAGACCATAAGAAGATAGAAAATGTGTCCATTTTTCAACCCGAGCGCTGGGATGTAATCATAGAACAATTACTCCAGCAAGGAAAAACTCAGGACCTAAGTGAGGAATTCATTTTTGCTCTGACGGAAGCCATCCATATTGAATCTATTCAACATCAAAGCCGAAAAATGAACCATTTAATACCAGAAAAAGAACGCCAATAACGGTTTGCTGCATGCCGTGGTGGGAGATTTCAGAGAACTTCACTTTCAACCAAGCGCAAATGTTGATAGAAGCAGTGCCCTTGATTTAACCACGTTACCCCCCATTGCGGCAAGCGGCTGTCAGTTGTTCGGGCTTGTTGTTTTATTGTCTTTTTAATTCCCACCTCCAAATTGATCCATCGTCAGGGTCATTGATTTCTTCAATCCATTGGAAGCCAAATTTCTTCAAAATCTTAGTAGACGGATTTTCTTCTCTAAGTGTGTGGGCAATAATTAATCTCACTCTCTGGTCATTGAAAGCATTATTAATCAATGCTTTTGTCATTTCGGACGCAAGTCCAAGATTACGATAGGCTGGTGCAATTTCATATCCAATTTCAACCGTTCCATTTGTGGTCGGTTTTCCTTTATATCCACCATTTCCAATTAATTTGTTGTCATGTTTGTGAATGGGAAAATATGTTAACCAACCCTTCTCGTCTTCACTTTCAGAAAGTTTGTCTAGTGAATATTGTAATGGTCCAATACCAAATTCTGTCCAATTATCCTGAACTGTCACATTCAGTTTTTGGGCAATATATTCATTTCCTTGAATAGCTGATTGTAATATTTCAGTATCGCAAGGAATGAGTTTTAAGTTCTTTGTATTTATTAGCATTTCATTAATGAATATTTGTTGATGTGTCGCTTTTTAGCCAGTCCACTAACTTTAATATATAGGAAGTATTCTTTTTTGATTCGGTCAATGTATCCCCGATTTTGATATTAGTAATGGTGGTTATTCAAGTTTTTTATCAATCTGAAATTAGGCAATCATGCCGTGCTCCTCATAAAAAATCCTTTCCCGTGAGGGAAAGGATTCATCAGATTGGTTTTAACAATTACAATAATTGGTTTCGTAATCGAACTTATTAAAACAAGATGTATGCCAATTTAGACTTTTTGCATCTTCTTTAATGCCAGTTCGTGCTTGATTTTTTCCCATTGGTGGCCCATAACTAAGTTCATACCCCGGTCAACGGCTAAATGTCTTATCAGGTGGGTGAATCCTTTGATTTTTTGTGAAATATCATGAGATGCCCTAAGAGATATGGAAAATCCAGGATCGATGTATTCAATATGATGCCAATACATGCTCGGAATAAATAGTGTTTCACCATGTTCAAGTTTAGCTTCCCATCCCTCTACATGCTTAAGACTTGGATACTTTTTCTCATCAGGGTTAATCATATCCACCAGGCAACCTACCGTGAATGGTATCCGCCCAAGATTTTTAGATTGGTTTTGAGAAAACAGGATGACTTTCTTTTGAGTTTGAAATTGAGTAAGGAAAACATGCGAACAATCCACGTCATAGTGAATTTTTGTGTAAGATCCTTGCCCACCAAAAAACATAAAAGGATATTCTTTGTAGAAACCGTTCATAATCGTTGGAATTTCAATGTAATTAGCCAATTCAGGGGCATGTTTGAAAATATTCCAAAGAAAAATCCTAAGGTTTGATGGACCAGATTGAATAATGTCTAGGTATTCTGCCAAGCTCATAAATCCTGTAGGCTTCATATAAGTCTTTCCTCCTAAACTAAATGAAGGATCATATACTGGAACCGTCAAATGGCCATACCGATCTGAGAAAAATTGAAAATTCCATTCTTTTGTCGCCTTCCAATTGGCCGTCAGGTCTTTAAAAATTACGGGGATATTCTTCTCTAAATAGAATTTTTTAAATTCTTCAGCGCTAAGACCAGAAATTTTAGGCAATGATTTAATTATCATAATGCAAATTTCATGTTTCATGTGGAGAAATAAAAAATTCCTGGATGATCTTTAATTAACAATAGCTCAACATTTCTTCTGGGCTTACTTTTTAAGCTAACTTTGTACCATGACTATGCAACGTTACCAGACCTTAGGGGTTTCAGCAGGAAAAGAGGAGGTACACAAAGCCATCGAAAATTTGGACAAAGGATTGTTTCCTATGGCATTTTGTAAGGTTTTACCTGATTTTACCGGAAAGGATGACGATTATGTCAATTTAATTCATGCAGATACAGCAGGGACTAAAACCAGCCTGGCCTATTTGTATTGGAAAGAGACCCAAAAGATGGAAATATGGAAAGGAATTGCCCAGGATGCATTGGTGATGAACCTCGATGACTTGGCTTGCGTAGGATGTCTGGATCGGATCATTGTCTCTTCCACAATCGGTCGAAATAAACATTTAATACCAGGTGGGGTCATTGAAAATATCGTCACCGGGACTCAGGAATTTATTCAGAAGATGTCTGAAATGAACATCGCCATACATTTCGGGGGAGGAGAAACAGCAGATGTTGGAGACATTGTCCGTACGGTGGATGTTGGAATTACAGCGTTTGCCAGAATGCGAAAATCGGATTTATTGGTGAATGACATAAAGCCTGGAAATGTCATAGTGGGCTTTGCTTCATTCGGGCAAACCTCTTATGAAGAATACTATAACAGTGGCATTGGAAGTAATGGACTGACTGCAGCACGACATGACTTGTTAAATAAGTCCTACACCAAGTGGTCAGCTTCTTATGCACCGGAAACTCCGGTTGAATCAGTTTATACTGGCCCTTTTGCTTTGACCGATAACTGGGGAGATGGGGTGAATCAATATGAAATTGGCCAATTGCTTTTATCTCCAACCCGAACATATCTTCCCATTATCCAGCAAATTTTGAAGTTACATAAATCATCTGTCTATGGCATAATTCACAATACAGGCGGGGCTCAAACCAAAGTGAAGAAGTTCATAGGTCCCGTTAAAGTTGTGAAAAACAATTTGTTTACTGTTCCCCCGGTTTTTCAGTTGGTGAAAACGCATAGCCTTTGTTCACCCCAGGAAATGTACCAGGTTTACAATATGGGCCACCGCCTTGAAATGTATGTCGACGAGTCGATTGCAGAGGAAATCATCCAAATCAGTAGGTCTTTTAATGTGGATGCACAAAAGATTGGATACGTGGAGGCTCATGAGAGCCCCGAAGTACATTTGCATGTTCCGGAAGGCCATTTTATTTATTGAAAATGAGTAGTGAACCAGGACGTGAACTGATGTGGAGATTCCTTCATGGAGAATGCAATGAAGTTGAAAGGAAAATGGTGGAGCAATACAAAAATATAGATCCGGCATTTAAGCTAAAATTGGATAGGATGAAATCAATCCTTCCACAGGAATGGCCAAAAAGTAAAATAAATCCAGATAGAGATACTTTGAAGGATGATTCAAATGATCAAAACACCTTGTCGGTTTGTGTTGTTATAATGGTTTTGTTGAGTTTAATTTTTTACTTATTGTTCCTGTGAACCTTGGTTTTAACAAGCGCATTACATTCTGATCGTATTTAATAAGATTTTATCGGCTTTCTTTATTTATTTGGACTGCGTAGATACCCCAAATAGTTATCCGGACGCAGAGCCAATAATTCATTTTTTACTCCTTCCGGAATGTCGAGTGACAAAATAAATTTTTGAACATGTTCCTGGTTAATTTGCTGGTTAACGCGCGTTAGCTCCTTAAGTAGTTCATATGGATTTTTATAGCCTTCTCTTCTGAGAATAGTTTGAATGGGTTCTGCAAGAACAGCCCAGTTGTTTTCTAAATCATCACGAAGCTTTGATTCGTTTAAAAGCAATTTAGAAAGTCCTTTTTCAATTGAAAGTAGTGAGATCATCAGGTGACCTGCGGGAACCCCTAAATTTCGTAATACGGTACTGTCAGTAAGATCCCTTTGTAACCGCGAAATGGGTAATTTTTCTGCCAGGTGAGAGGCAATGGCTGTCGATATTCCAAGGTTTCCTTCAGCATTTTCAAAATCAATGGGATTAACTTTATGAGGCATCGTTGAAGACCCGATTTCACCTGGTTTTATTTTTTGCTTAAAATAATCCATTGAAATATAAGTCCAAAAATCTCTGCACAAATCGATCAGTATGGATTGTATTCGAATCAATATATGGCACCATTCAGCGATTTCATCATAATGTGCGATTTGCGTAGTGAAAGGTTGCCGGTTGATGTCTAAATCCTGATTCAAAAATTCGTCCGCCCAGGTTTGCCAATTGACTTTTGGAAAAGCTGCATAATGTGCATTAAAGTTTCCTGTGGCACCCCCAAATTTACCGCTGTATTCGAGAGCGTTTAAGAGACTGATTTGACGCTCCAAGCGATTGATAAAGACCATGATTTCTTTTCCCATTGTAGTGGGTGTCGCCGGCTGTCCATGTGTCCTAGCAAGCATAGCATGACCCATCCATTGAGTCGCCAGATCAGCCAAAGTTGATTGAATTTGTCCAAGTTTTGGTAAAAGAACTTTATGCGTAAAGTCTTTCATTAACATGGGAATGGCAGTGTTATTAATATCTTGAGAAGTAAGTCCGAAATGAATAAATTCACTATGATCTTCAAGCTGAAATTTATTGAACTGCTCTTTAAGGAAATACTCTACGGCTTTAACATCATGATTGGTTGTTCGTTCAATGGATTTTATTTTCATTGCCGAATGATCATCAAAGTTTTTCCATAAATTATGAAGTTCATTTGAAATATCTTTATCGAGCTTTACAGGAATCACTTGGGTCTCACATAATCGTAAAAAATACAAAATTTCAACTTTTAGTCTGTATTGTATCAGTCCAAACTCAGAGAAATACGGACTTAGCGATTGAATTTTTTCAGCGTACCTTCCATCCAGTGGTGATATAGCATGTAACATGTTTATAAAGTTTTTTGCATTACCGCAAACGGTTTAGGGAGTACATAACCGCTCAGCCAGTAAAATAATAGAATATGCAAAGTTCCAAAAATTTCAAATCCAATCAGGTGCATAGGGTAGGGCCTCAGAATCATTGGATTTTGAGCTTCCGGTGCCCGCATGAGATAAATGTAATTTGAATCTAGCACTAGGTTAATTAAATAAACACTTCCCAGAACCAGGTGTGCACATATCCAAATTCGAAGCCAGGCCAGCCGCAATGGGCGCATATTGAAAACAAAGAGTCCATACATGGATCCAAAAATGATTGCCGCATGGCTAAAATAAAAATCAATGATAAAATACAAGGAATAACCGTGGGTCAGTTCAGGAGTGACAAAACTTTGGATGGCCCCTCCCAGACTCAACAGCAGCAGAAATTCAAACAGTAAATAATTTGGCTTTAATAAAAAAATGATCATGAAGATATAGGAAATACCACACAGGTGCAAGGGTAAGGAATCTTGGATTGTAAACATACCCTCCTGGAAGATATAAGCAAATAAATAGCATTCGCGGATGATGAAAATACCTACCAGAAAATACCTATATTTCATCTCGAAACCTTTTGAAAGTGCATATCGACCTATACGAATCATTGAATAGAATAGGAGGACACTCAACACAATTCCCAATGTCCATTGAGAAGAAAACATAGGAACAACATAATGTGGGTGCATCTAAATGGTTGAACTTAATGATTAATGCAATGCAGCCCGAATGGGAAGATTGCGCACGACTTCTGCTTCCCGATGAATCCAAAGTTTCAATTTTTTATAGACTTTTTCTTCGTCAAAATAATTTAAAGCCATTTTAATGTAAAGATGACCATGTTTAGCTTCAGAAGTCCATAGCATTTTGTAAAACCTTTTGAGCTCAGGATCCTGTAGGCTTTCTTCAACCAGCCGGAATCTTTCTGCTCCACGCGTTTCTGCAACCGAAGCTATCAATAAACGGTCCAAAAAACGTTCCTCTATTCCGGTACTACAAAATTTCAACATTTCTTTGATATAAGGGTCTTCAGCCATACCTTCCGGAAGGCCAATATCGCGCCTTTCCATAATTTCATAAACCAACTTGAAATGTTCTAATTCTTCTAAAGCAGTTTCTATTAATTCCGGAATGATCTCCTTTCGATTAGGATATTTGGCAACAAAACTTAGTGCCATTGCAGATGCCTTGCGCTCACAATCTGCATGATCCTGCAAAAAAGAATTAAAATCTTGCATGACCGCCTCAATCCATTCCCTAGGACTGGGTAACTGTATGTCTAAATTCAATTTCACCCCGTATCTTATGAAGCTGCGCGGTACATAAAATACATCAGAACCATGAGTGCCAAAGCAATAATAACAATGGTGTAAAATATTCTTTGACTTTCTTTTGGGTTTTTACTGCTATGTTTTTTATGAGAAGACATAATCCATGATTTACTGCAGTAAATGTATAATTTTTTTAACTTGATGAAGAAATTAACTGTTGAAAATTTAACGATGAAGGTTCATAAAATCCACAATTCGCTCATCATTGAGTATATCACTTTGTCGGAGAGGCCTGTTTAAACGAATACCTTCCAAGGAAGTACACCGGCTAAAGGCTACGTATGCCTGACCGTATTCAAAAGCCCCCGAACCAAAATCGATGTCAACGTAATCAAAAGATTGTCCCTGGCTTTTATGTATGGTCACTGCCCACGCTAATTTAATTGGGAATTGTCTAAAAGTACCCGTTATTTCAGGTTTAAGATCTCCACCGTCCTTGGATGAAGTATTGTAACGAATTACTTCCCATGTTGCTGCTTCCAGTTCGATCAAGGTGTTTGATGAAGGTACTTGTATCATTATTGTCTCATTCTCCATTCTTTCGATAATACCCAACATTCCATTGACATATCTTTTTTGTGGATCATTGCGCAAAAACATAACCTGCGCACCTGCTTTCAAAGTAAGTAATTCATCTGTTGGAAATTGTCCTGGATTGACCTTGCCTGAGATGACTGCTGGATATACTTTTGAGGCAGAAGCTAAGGATTCAAGTCTCCGGTGATTGTATATTTGGGCCATCCGGTTGGTGGTGCACAGCTGAATTCTTAGCTGGTCGGATGAAATAAGGTTTTTTTCTGCATTGAAGCGCGAATTGATTTCTTCCAAGTCTTCCTCATCCAATTGGTTGTCTCTCATTTTATTTAACAGTCGAATGAAATTTGTATCTCGTTGTCGGTAAATTTTTTGTAGTTCGATCATTTCAAATTGACGAAGCGATTGGAAGGCTTTTGATGAAAAAAAATATGGGCTGTCATAGAGAGTCGAAAGCCTTTGTTTTTCTTCTTGAGACTGAACTACCGGAGGAAGCTGATAGAGATCACCCATCCAGAACATTGGCTTGCCTCCGAATGGCAGGTTGCTTTTTAAGCTAATTTTCAAAACTTCATTCAAATGATCGAGCAAATCGGCACGAACCATTGAGACTTCATCAATGACAATCCAATCAATCTCTTTCAACCATTTGGAAGGTATTTTCTTGTAATCACCAGGCTGAATCCACGTGGCGGGGAACCGAAAGAAACTGTGAATGGTTTGACCTTTAATTTGAATTGCTGCAATTCCCGTAGGGGCTAGGAAAATGGCTTTTCGATCAGAAAGTCTTCTGAAGGCATTTAATAAGGTTGATTTACCAGTACCTGCTTTTCCTGTCAGGAAAAAATTGCCCTCTCCTTTATCAAGACAGTCCAAAACATAGTGTTGGTTGCTGTCCAGTTGAAAAATGGGTGATGAAATCATTAATTGGGTCGAAGAATGCAATATACCGGAAAATGGTCACTATAGCCAAAGTTGTATTTATCTCCGGAAAAGGTGCGTTTTGGATAGTTTTTATAATGTCCTGATTTTTCTATCATGTAATTTTTTCTAAAGACTTTTTGATCGACCAGGTTCCAATAGTCTTTGGATTGTATGAAATGGTTTGATAAAATGATTTGATCAAACAATCCCCACCGATCGTCATGTGCACCAGTTCCTTCCCCTTGCCGGTAATGTTCATAAAACGGGTTGAAAAAGCAATGGCTACTGTCAAGAGGAAGCATTTTGGCAGCACCCAGTGTCTTAAAAACGGAAAGATCATCAGGGTTGTCGTTTAAATCTCCCATAACAATAAATCCTGCATGCGGATGAACAATCCTGACTGAATCGGCAATGTTCTTATTTATTGATGCAGCCAGATTTCGAAAGGCCTGGGTTTCTTTTTCACCACCTCTTCTTGAAGGCCAATGATTGACCGTGATGAACACCAAACGACCAGCCAACATTCCCTTGATTAACAATACATCTCTGGTTTTTCGTGGTGTGTCACCGTTATTGGGCAGTGGCACTTCAAACGATTTAACCGCCAAGACTTGAAAATATTCTGATCGGTATAATAAACCCACATCAACCCCACGGAAGTCTTTACTGTTGCGGTGAACTATCTTAAAATAGTAATCGTGGAGTGCATCTTGCCTGACCAAATCTTCAAGGACTCCTTGATTTTCAATTTCACAAACTCCCAAAATTGCCAAAGGGGTCCCTTTTAAATCACTTTGAATGTTTCGAATGACTTTTGCCAAACGACTAAGCTTATCCTGATATTTATCATTTGTCCAGTTTTTAGCTCCGGAAGGTAAGAATTCCTCATCTAAAATCTCAGGATCATCCTGTGTATCAAACAGATTTTCTAAGTTGTAGAAGCCGATAGCCAGCGGTTGAGTTTGGCCATGGAGGTCTATGTGCTGAAAGAAGATTACACAAAAGAATAATATGTAACGTCGAATGGATATCATCAAATTTTCGTTACTTTGGGCGGTGATTAAATAAATTTTGTCCAAAAATAATCCCGATCAGTGAACAGAAAGATTAAAGCAGGATATTTTATTGTGGTGATTGCTTGGTTAACCTCTTTCAACTCCGGAAGGACTCAACAATTTTCAGGTAGACTACAGGATAATGCTAACCAGGAACCCATCCCAAATGCAAGCATTTTGGAATTGAATTCAGGGATGACTACCGTGTCAAATGCAGAAGGTTTATTTACCCTAGATGTCCCTTCTTCCTCAGACCTCATCAAATTGAAGATACTGGTCCCCAATTATCAGTCTTTTACCATTCAGTTGGATAAACTGGATTGGGGGAATGAGGTTCAAACATTTTACTTGAATAAAGCATTTGAAATTGAAGGTCAAAGTAGTGAGTCTTCACCGGCGGGTGATGAAAGTGACGAAGAACAAAATGATGTCTATGCTTTACTTAGTTCGTCTGAAAACCCTTTATTGCGCGTCGCAAGTTTTGAATGGGGTGCATTTAGGTACCGTATGCGAGGACTTGGTTCTGAATGGGATCAATTGGGTTTAAATGGATTTTTACTGAATGATATGGATTATGCCAGACTTCCATTTTACTTGTTTTCAGGACTAACAACTGTTAGTAAATATTCAGATGATTATTTGGCATTCAAAGATGACCAGTATGATTTTGGATGCGCAGGGGTTTCTCAATGGATCACTGCTTATCCTTCTGAGTACCGCAAAGAATTTTCGGTTAATCTGGCAAACACCAACAGAAATTACAGCCATCGGCTGGGAGTTCACTACGCATCTGGAATTAAATCGAATGGATTATCTTGGATGGCTGGAATGACCCGCAGGTGGGCTCAGGAAGCTTACGTTCCAGGTACATTTTATGATGCTTGGGGAGCTTATTTAGGCATTTCCAAGTCCTTCAGAAAAAAACATCAAGTCAACGTTTTAGCCATTTATGCGCCTACCACCAGAGGAAAGTCAAGTCCGGGCGTAAAAGAAGTTTTCGATCTGTCGGGTGATCTTTATTACAATTCATACTGGGGTTACCAACAAGGGGAGAAGAGAAATTCAAGAGAAGCACATACAGCGGCACCCGCCATTTTTATGAACTACCGTTGGGACATCCTTGAAAATTTAACCCTCCATGCAGGTATCATGGGGATGTACCTTAACCGATACGATTCTCAATTGGATTGGAACAATGCTCCTGATCCTCGGCCGGACTATTACCAAAAACTACCATCCAGCACCGAAGACTCCATCATTTCAGGCTCAATTAGGGAATTGTGGAAAACAGATGTTAATACTCGTCAGGTGGATTGGAAATCGATTTATGAAGCAAATTATAACAATGAAGTATCATTATCGGGCGTCAATGGAGATCCTCATCAACAAATACAAGGGAATCAGGCCGTTTATTGGCTAGGGAAGAGAGTACTTCAACAAAAAGAACTGGAACAATTTGTTAAATTAAGTTGGTTTAAAGGGCGACATGAATGGGAGATTCATGCGAGGTCTGAAATGGCGGAGTCTACCAACAGTCAAGAAGTGTATGATCTGTTAGGGTCAGATTTTGTATTAGACATTGAAGACTTTATTGACGATCCTAACACTCAACATCCAGACATCGTGAATAAGAATAAAATTGTCCTTAAAGGAGATCGCTATGGTTATTATTATAAGACAAATACACACTCGTGGTCTTCCTATTTGTCCTATCGATACTTTGGTAGGAAATTGGATTTTAAGCTTTCAGGGCAATGGAAGGAATTGCGTTATAAACGAAATGGATATTGGCAAAATGCGATCTTTAATGGAAGTCAAGGTCTATCGCCTGTTTATAAATCCATTGGTTATGGAATTAAAGGGGATTTGACATGGAAAATCAATGGGCGAAATTACGTTCAAGGCCTAGCTGCATGGCAAACGCTTCCAAACCGTCTTGATCAGGTATTTATTAATCCTGAATGGAGACCCGATGTGTTTGAAAAGACTGATCGGACCCAGGTACTTTCACTCGATATCGCCTACCATTTTAGAAGTCCCCGGTGGAAGTGTATTCTGGGAGCCTATTGGGTGGACATCAACGACCAGATCCTCAACAAAGACTTTTTCTTAGATGAACAATTGGAAAATGCATCCAACAGTGACTTGGCTGACGGTAGTTTGATCAATGCTTTCTATTCTGGCCTCAGTCAGCGACATCAAGGAATTGAAATGAATATTGAATACAAATTGTTGGCTGGTATGAGTGTGATGTCTACTGCTATGATAGGTGACTATTTTGTTACACAGCGTCCCGATTTATTTATTTATGATAAATTCAGCACCGCAAAATCCCAGCATGTTGTTTACATCAAAAATTATCCAGTGTATGGATCTGCTCAATATGCGGGTAGCCTTGCCATAAAATACGATTTGTTTCGCAATGGTTTTTTTATTTTATCGGCCAATTACTTGTCATCGCAATACTTAGAATACAATCCATTGCGAAGAATACCAGAAGCCGTTTCTGAACTGGATAAAAATGCTGCTGTTTACCATCGTATTTTAGATCCTGAAAAATTACCATCTGCTGTTTTTCTGAATTTATTTGCTTTTAAAGCTTTTAAATTATTTGATCAGTCGTTCATTGCATCATTCAGTGTGGTAAATTTGCTCAATAATCAAGACATTATCAACGGAGGGTTTGAGCAATTTCGTTTTGATTATACCACTAAGAATCCCGATACTTTTCCATCAAAGTATTACTATTTCCCTGGAATTAATTATTATTTAAGCCTCACCTGGAGAATTTAACAGTATGATTTATAATAAGTTTCCTCTTTCTATTATTTTTAGTTTTATATGCACATTATTGTTGCAATGGAGTTGCGTAGATCATGAATATGATACACCTCCGGAAAAGTCATATGAGCTTGATTTTCCTTACAATTCATCGATTGCCCAACTCAAAACTTATTTTGTTGCTGGAAGTTTTGTAACCATTCCAGTGGAATTGAATATCCATGCAGTGGTTGTAGCTGATGACAGGAGCGGAAACTTTTACAAAACGATTGTTATTCAAGATTCAACAGGCGGTATTGAACTTAAACTAAACCGAACTGGGCTTTATACAGATTATCCGGTTGGAATGAAAATTGGTCTCAAGTGTAAAGGAATGACAATAGGTGATTATAATGGATTAATTCAACTGGGTTTAGGAACTTACCAGGACGGTGGTTTTACAAATCTTGCTGGAATTGAAGATGCATTGATCGACCAATATGTATTTAAAGGCCCTAAAAATCAACACGTTGTTCCTGTTATCAAAACCATCAATACACTTACCGCACAAGATATCAGTACACTGATTCAATTGGATAGAATGGAGTTCGATGCTGTGGAACGAAACAAAACATATGCCGATGTCATTGGACAACGATCTTCTAATCTCATTCTCACAGATTGCAATAACAATTCCATTCTTCTGCGTTCGAGTAATTTTGCTGATTTTGCCGGGGTAAAAGTGCCCTCCGGGAATGGAACCATTGTGGGTATTTTGGGTAAATACCGAACAGATGTTCAATTCTTCATCAGAGATACTCACGACATCGCATTTTATGGCATCAATTGCAATGGGGGCCCGATACCTTTAAAACAAAAGAGTATATCAGAGATCCGAAAATTATATACAGGGAACACGTTGAATTTGCCAGATTCTATAATGATTATAGGTACAGTCATTTCTGATAAGGATCAATCCAACATTACCAGCAAAAATGTTGTCATACAGGATTCTACTGCAGGGATTGTGATTCGCTTTTTAAGCAGCAATACATTTTCATTGGGTGATCGCATAGAAGTAAATGTTTCAAAACAAGAACTATCCGAGTTTCAGGGTCTGCTTCAGTTAAACAATGTAGATATCTCAAAGTCTCAAAAAATTGGAAACCAATTGTGGTCTCCGGCCAAAAGAAGTATTTCAGATATTTTGGCAAATTTCGAATTTCTGGAGTCAACGCTGGTTGAAATATCTGATGTCACATTATCAAAATCAAATGGTACTACCTTTTCAGGTACATGTTTGTTGCAGGATGCCACAGGTTCTATGGATTTATTTACACAATCATATGCTGCTTTTTCATCCAATAACATTCCTCAAGGACCAGTAAAATTGGTGGGTTTTGTTAATCAAGGCGGAACCAGTCAGGCAAAACAAATCTCCATACGCAATCTGAATGATATCGTAGGCGGTGGGACCACCTCACCTGAGCGAATCACAATTCTCGATCTGCGACGCAGCTTTCAAGGTAGCACCACCACAGTACAGGGTAGCAAAAAAATTAAAGGAATTGTAATTAGCGACAGAAGTTTGGAAAATACAACTTTACGAAACGTGCACTTACAGGATTCCTCAGGTGGAATCGTAGTGCGTTTCACAGCAAATCACAGTTACAATCTGAATGATGAAATAGAAGTTGATATTTCAGGCCAGGAATTTACAGAATTCCAAGGGCTGTTGGAAATCAATAATGTCCCACTGGACAAAGCTAAGAAAACAGGAACCGGAAATATCGTTCCAAAGAAATTTACATTGGCCGAGGTTTTATTGAACTTTGAAGACCTGGAGTCTACATTGGTCATGGTTGAAAATGTACAAATCTCTAAATCTACAGATAAAACTTACTCTGGAACTTGCGTACTTACGGATGCTTCTGGGCAAATGGAATTATATACCCGGCCAGCTGCATTATTCTCTGGTCAGGAATTTCCAGTGGGTGTGGTACGCATTACCGCTATTGTGAATCAGGGAGGAACATCATTGGCGCGCCAATTGAGTTTGCGCTCTACTTCCGATGTGACGCCCTGATGTCTGAGGAGGCATTGCATTCTGTATTTAAATTGCGACGCTTTGAAGTTAAAATTTCACAAGGGGTTTTTCCCGTTACCACAGATTCAATTTTGTTGGGATCTTGGGTGAATTGTAGCTCCATAAAACAAGCAATCGATATAGGTACAGGTTCAGGTATATTGGCATTGATGATTGCTCAAAGAAGTCCATCAGACAGCCGGATAATGGCCTTGGATAATCAACTTTTGGCTGTGAATTGTGCACGGTCTAATTTTAATGCAAGCCCATGGGCAGACCAATTTGATCCGATCTGTATGGAATTATCCGACATGCTAAAAAGCAATGCGTGCCATGAGGGTGAATTTGATCTGATAATAACCAATCCGCCATACTTTAATAAACAATTGGTCTCCTTGAGAAATAGCAACAAAGTAGCAAAGCATCAGGTAGGTTTTAGTTTTAGTTTACTGGCAAAGGTTGCACAAAACAAACTTTCAACAAACGGTAAATTATGTTGTATTGTGCCTTATAAAATTGAACCAGAAGTCAGTAAAATATTTCAAAAAAATGGACTTTATGCGTCAAGCGTTTTGCGAATTAAACATCTCGAAGGCCATCCAAACAGCCTGACCTTAATGGAATATCAGCTTAAACCTTCGTCTCCTGAAATAAGAAATTTGACCTTGTTTCAAATCAATGGAAAAAGGACCAAAGACTTTGAATTACTTACGAACGACTATTATCTGCAGTCGCAGGATTCGTGATTCGCAAAAACCTTAGCAACAATAATAAACCCATAGAACTCAGGCATACAATAAATCCAATCCAAATTCCGACAACTTCCATTTCGAGCTTTACACTCAGCAAATAACCAATAGGAATTCCTGCAAACCAATAACAAATGGTGGTATACAAGGTAGGCACTTTAACATCCTGTAAGCCACGTAGAATTCCAATGCCTACAGCCTGAAGCGAATCACCTAACTGAAAACCTGCTGCAAGGCAGAATAATGTTGAGGCATGCTGAATGACATTGAGCTCTTGGGTAAAAAGGCGTGGGATATAATTGCGAAACAATAAAAATATCGCTGCGCATACGAGTCCATAGACAATCGCCATCTGGAGAACCAAAATACCGGATTGTCGAGCCCGGTTTAAATCATTCATCCCAAAGGCTTCTCCAACCTTTATCGAACCAGCGGTAGATAAACCAATTGACACCATGAAAGTAAGAGAAGCTACTGACAAGGAGATTTGATGTGCAGCTTGTTGAATGGCGCCAAACCAACCGACCATCACTCCCAAAACTACAAATGCACCGATTTCGCTGCAGTATTGCCAGGCAGAAGGAAGGCCAAGTTTTATGACTTGTCGAATAGTGTCAATTTTCAGTTTCCGATTTTCAAGATGGTAAATTTTGTATTTCCTGTTGGTGAGTACATACCATCCCATGATGATGGCGATGATCACTCGTGTCCAAAAAGTTGCAATTCCTGCACCCTCCAGTTCCAAACAGGGAAATCCAAAATTGCCAAATATCAATAGGTAGTTAAGTAAGGCATTCAATGGTATTGAGCTCAATGAAAGTATAAGCGGAACTCTGGTTTGTTGCAAACCGTCACAAAACTGTTTTATACTTAAAAATATGGTCATTGGGACAATAGACCATAACATCCAACTGAGATAGGGCCTTGCCAATAGAGCCACATCTGGATCTTGATCCAGATAAAAAACCAAATCTCCACAAAAGTTTAAAAGAGTGACTACCAGAATACTAAGCAATCCGTTGATGACAACTGCATTGTTCAACAAAATACCGCATTTTTCAATGGATTGCTGTCCCCGTAATCCTGCAACAAGGGGAGAAATGACTACTGTAAACCCTAATGCTATGACAAAAGGAAATCCAATCATGTTATTGACCAAAGCAGAGGCAGCTAAATGAAAATAGCTTAACTGACTTACCATTGCAGAATCAATCATATTGACCGCCATCTGCGCAACATTCCCTAAAATTATGGGTATTGCAAGGACCAATAGATCCTTTTGCATTGGATTCTTCAATCTCATGTTAGATAAAACGAATAAAAAAGGCCTGCTCCTAAAAGCAAGCCCAAGGGTATCTTTTTGAAAAGGGTCTTAATTGTTTTGTGAAGACTCGTCAATGATCTGTCGGGCCAAATTGAGTATTGTGACATCTTCGATATGGACAATTCCCCCTTGAGGACCAGGCTGTATGTGGTTACCTGAATTTTCAAGATGATGTGCGCCAAAGTAATTTCTAACCGTTTGTTCGTCGAGGTTCAAAGTGTCAGCTATTTTCTTAATGCCACCGGTAGGAAGTGAATGTTTGATTTTTCTAAGTTCTTCTAAAGTGATGTTCATAAAGCTGAAATTTTGGTGATTAATATTGAACGCTTGAATATATTACGAGAATGGTTATCAGCCAAGTATTCGAGATAAAAAAATTATTACTTCAGATATCCATCCACTGGAGTATAGTGGAGATTGAATGCTTCTGCTACCCCTTGATAGACTACACTGCCATGGATAACATTAAGTCCCAAGCTTAATGGTTTACTTTCCTGACAAGCCTTTTTCCAACCTTTGTCGGCCAATTGAATGGCAAAGGGTAGGGTGGCATTGGTCAAAGCTAAAGTTGAAGTGAAAGGAACTGCTCCGGGCATATTGGCCACACAGTAATGCACCACATCATCAATGATATAAATCGGATCATCATGCGTGGTGGGCTTACTGGTTTCCATGCAGCCTCCCTGATCTATAGCAACATCGACCAATACGGTTCCTGCCTGCATGGTATTTAACATGTCCCGGGTGATTAACGATGGCGCTTTAGCTCCTGGAATCAGAACAGCTCCAATGATGAGATCGTGTGTGCGTATTAAATTTCTGATCGTTAACTCATTTGAATACATCGTTGTGACATTGGACGGTAGAACGTCTGCCAGATAACGTAAACGAGGTAAATTTATATCCAGGATGGTGACCTGAGCACCCATTCCTGCTGCCATTTTAGCGGCTTGTGTGCCAACAATTCCACCCCCTAAGACCAATACTTTTGCAGGTGGAACACCCGGAACCCCACCTAATAAAATACCCTTTCCTTTTTGAGGCTTTTCCAAAAATTTTGCACCCTCCTGAATAGCCATTCTTCCAGCAACCTCCGACATTGGTATCAATAATGGCAAACTTCTATCAGCCAATTCCACTGTTTCATAAGCAAGGCAAACGGCTCCACTCTTGATCATGGCTTCGGTTAATGGTTGATAAGACGCGAAGTGGAAATAAGTAAAAACCAGTTGATTTTCTTTGATGAGTTGGTATTCAGAAGCAATGGGCTCCTTAACTTTCATGATCATTTCGGCTCTAGAATAGACATCCTCCAATTGTCCAAGGATAGATGCTCCGGCTTGTTGATAATCTGAATCTGAAAAGCCACTACCCACTCCGGCAGTGGTTTGAACAAACACTTCATGGCCTCTTTTTTTAAGCTCTAGAGCACCTGCAGGGGTAAGTGCAACCCGATTTTCATTGCTTTTAATTTCTTTTGGTACACCGATGATCATATAAAGTGGTTTAAACGGTGCGAAAATACGACAGTTACAATGATTCCATATAGCTATAAAAAAAGATAGCCCGTATACAGTTATACGGGCAAATCTTCATTTAATAACCAAAACTCAAAACTCGAAT
>CAZMSE010000018.1:0-59865 GCA_964568865.1 uncultured Saprospiraceae bacterium | reverse complement strand
CGAATGCAATATTGTTCAACATGCAGTACGCCTAAAGGCAGAGAATGTAGGTTCTCTACCGCTAAGTGCAAACTATAAACTGGGACCGGTCATTGGCTCTGTGTGCGATTCGATTTATCGCTTGAAAGAGGAATGGAATTTTGAAGTGACTCCAACACTTGTCAATCAAATGATCAGAATCTGGAGTCGGACGTATTTGGAGTTTTCCATACCTCTGGAATTCAAGATATTTGATCTACTGGGAAAGCTGGTCTTAACCAAGTCCATCAAGTCAGAAAACCTGCCTGAAGAATTGGATATAGGTGGATATTCTGCTGGACCCTATTTTTATACCATAAGCAATGGGAACCAGGTACTAAAAACGGGAAAATTTGTGGTGTTCTGAACTTGCTAATTTTGAAGGAACAATTAAATACTCGATGCATAAGAATGGGCAGGCCATTAGAATAACCATAATGTATCGAATAAAAACTTTCTAATCCTCTGCATTAAGGTTATACAGGAGACGGCTAAGCTCTGGTAATTGAAAATTCATAACACGCTTATTGCATTTGTTGAAGATCAGGCATTCTTAAAATCCCATATCGCATTTAATGAATGCCATTTTCCATGATCCGTCTTCACGAATAAGTGAGAATTTTCTCTCCATAGGAAGGTCAAATGCCTTTCCAAGCAATGTGATAGCGGCTGAATCCCTGGAGATATACTCAATGGAAAGAGGTGTTTCAAGCCAGAATCTTAAATCCCATTCTTGGGCACAAAAAAAATGATCTCCATCCATACAGGAAGGCACTTCGCCAACAATTTCATGTTGCCACAATTTTTCACATTCCAGATAAAATTGCCTTTCATGTTCAACAAATGACCTGCTTACAAATCCAGAAGCATATAAATTGTCAAGATATTTCTGAAGCATGTCCTGTTTTAACCTGTAACGATTGCCGGTATCATCCATGAAATTGATGTCCTGGATTGTGTCAATAATTTTTCCATGATGCCAACTGTAAAAATCATGAATTGTTCTTGCAATTTCGGTGCTGTCCTGTGCATTCTCCTGCTCTGCAAGTTGCGGAGATGAAGTTGGCTTACAAGAAATGCTCAGAACTAGCATGCCTGCAACAATCCAAAAATGAATGGGTAGTATTAATTTGGTTTTCATTATTGAATTTTATTTTTTTTCAACCACAAATCTATAGCTCTAATGGCACTAAATTTAATTTTTGCGGCCTCAGGAGGGGTGTTACTTTGAATTGATTTTTTTAACATCATAACTTCGGAACTAAAATGAGTACACTCACTTTTAAAATGATAATCCAATGCTTCAAGCATTAAGTGTATTTTGAAATGGTCCAGAATCCAGTCCTGAAAATTATTTGACTCTTTAAGAAACTCGCCAACATCAATGGATAAAAATACGATGGTCTGCTTAAGGGGGTCTTTAAATTTTTCTTTATCCAAAACATCATTTCCGCTCAAAAAATAAAATGCTTCGGTGTATTGTTGACGGTCTTTTAGTACACTCAATACCTGATTTTCCCAATCGGGTCGTTCTTTTATTTTATTTAGTGCTGCTTCATGAATATCATTGGGTCTTCCTGCGTATGCATAATTGAGTAATTCGTTAATGCTTTGATCAGGAGTTATTCTTGAAATGGTCTCCAAATTTTCACGGTGGTACCTGTCTTCCGTTTCCTGTTTGGCCTGCTCAACGATTCGTTCTGTTTTCATCCGATCAACCATCCAGCCGTATAAAGTTAAACCCGAATAAAACCCACTCAGTAATATGCCGGCATAGAGAGGATATTTTATATATATGAAATCCATTCCGACATCAGCTCCTGACTTGATAAGAAAGAAAAAGGGAATCATGACACATAAGGGAATCCATAAATACACATGGGCCAAAGACAGATACCTCAAAAGCATTGGAAAACTTCCATCCTCATGCCATTCTGTTTTAAAAATTCCACTGAAAAAAACAGAAACCGAGTAGACAATACAAAAAAGAATAACGAATAGATTGCGTCGGGCATCACTTTCACTCACCCAGTTAAAACACCCTTTCCGTGTCATCATAATCATCAAGATCGCCGTTGACAATATAAAAAAAATTAAAAGCATGATGAATAACCAAGCCTGGCCAACAGCCCTATCTCCTGCCATGGGTTTGAAATGATATACATTCCAAAGCAGACATCCGGTGCTCAGAGCGCAAATAAAATAGGCTATATAAACCATGGTAAAACTCAATTTATGAATGAATGAATAGCGAAAACTTATGTACTGAACTTTTAGAAAAAAGCATTCAAAGAATCATTTTCCAAAAAGATTAAAAACTAAGGCTAAAAATCCGGTAATTAATACGCCTATTATAAAAGGGGTAGCTGGGATCCAAAGTAGGAGATTGGCCAATGTTATTCTTCCTTTATTTTTAAGATATAAAGCAAGGATTATAATTAAAGCAATTGAACAAGGAATTAACCAGACCATTATTCTGCCCTGAGGAGAATAAGCATTCTGACTGTCCCGACTCATGTACATGCCATAAGTGGAAAGAATGATGAGCAATAGGTTAGCAATTAATCCAATCTTAAATAAAACGTTGTAAATCATGTTATGCTATACTTACTGCGCAAGCCCTGGAATGAATAGCCATTAAAACTGCAAAATAGGGATGTTTTTTGAACTAAGCCATTTTCTGGTATATTGGATTATAGAAAAAAGATTTGCCAAACTTTTACTGGATAAGCAATATATTGTATAACATTACTACGAATTTTCAAAAAATCTGAATATGCTTCATCGAATCACCAGTTTTCTCATCGGACCAGAGTTATATTGGATATTGCTTTATGTTTTAGTAAATATCATCATTCATATAAGTAATTCTCCTGTTAAATTTATGGATGAATTTTGGATCAGGATTTCTGTATTTGTCCCCTTAGTCTTTCTCCCTTTGAGCTTTGGCGTGTATTGGTTGAGTTTTGTCCCCAAAAAATGGATGCTGATCAGGCTAATTATCAGCGGATTTTTGGGGACCCATTTTGTAATTGAAAAAGGACTCAATGCCTATACCGAGCAAGGACCTGGTGTTGGCAGTTCATATATGGTGGGAATTCTTCTCATGCTGCTGGTTTTATTTTTATTGTCCATCATTGTGTTGTTCAAATTTTGAAATGGCGTTGGTATTTCTCAAATACCCTGTAGTCAAACATTATGCCGGAAGCATATTTGAGCTGGAAGAGTATTTAGACCAGGATGATTATCCGCCTATGGTGTATGAAAAGCAGCATGCTAAAAGATATTATAAATTGCCCGATGACGGTAAAGGCAAAACATTGAAGTTAGATTATTCGGATACAGAATTGTGTCCTCCTGAAATTTTTAATGAAATAGACTTGAATAGTGGCCCGGGTCGAATTACGTCAATAAGATCTGGATTTGATAACGAAGACCAAAATCTACTGTATTCATGGTTTGATTCAAATCGGGTAATCCTGAGCGCCTCAAAGGCAAATGACAAACAAGTGATTCAAATCCAATGGCCGGAGGATCTGCAATTTCCCTTGATTGGTAAATTATACGATCGAAAACAGCATCATCCATTCGGAACATCCACATTGACAAAGCCATATTTTAATTTCGATTTAAGCAATCTGTATCCCGGTTTTTTTGAAATTCTGATAGAACACAATGGAAAATTATTCTATAGAATAACATTTATTAAATGCTTCCCTTTGGTGGTCACTGATGTTGATTCGGTATATCGCGTTCAGCGGATGATTTGGTGAAGCCACCCATAGCCTTTAATAACACCTTTATTAATTTCAAATGAGGCAACCCTAATTTGAAACTCTTAAGCTGTTTATTAATATTTCCTCAGCGCCCCATATAAACCAGCAGAATGGCTATGTCCGAAGGTGCAACGCCACTGATTCGGCTAGCCTGGCCAATGGAGAGTGGCTTTAATTTCGTAAGCTTGGTTTTAGCTTCATTGCTCAGGGTAGTAACCTGTTGGTAGTTAAAATCTTCCGGTATTTTGATGTGCTCCAACCGCTGCATTTTGTCCACCATTTCTTGTTCTTTACGAATGTAACCTTCGTACTTAATTTGTATTTCAGCACATTCGATGATTTCATCCTCATATTGACTGATGGCTTTGGTCAAGTCAGGTGATGCATTCAGGAGGTCTTTCAGCGATACATTGGGTCTTGTCAACAGCTGAAGTAGGCGGGATTTTGTTTCAATGGTTGAAGATCCAATGCTTTGCAAATAAGGGTTTATGGCATCTGGTGACACGGTGGTGGACTGCAGCAATTGATGAATGTCGTTCTGAGCTTTTTGCTTGTACCTAACTTTTTCCATCCTGTTTTCCATATGCTGTATGTCCAATTGATGTGCTCTTGGCGTCAACCTCAGATCGGCATTATCTTGGCGCAATAATATTCGAAATTCTGCTCTGGAAGTAAACATACGATACGGTTCTTCGGTACCTTTATTGATGAGGTCATCAATGAGTACACCTATGTATGCTTCTGATCGACTCAATACAAACGGTTGTTCGCCCCTTACTTTCATAGCGGCATTGATACCGGCCATCAAACCTTGACAGGCAGCTTCTTCATAGCCGGTAGTTCCATTGATTTGGCCCGCAAAAAACAAATTTTGAATGAGGTGCGTTTCAAGACTCAGAGACAGCTGTGTAGGTGGAAAATAATCGTATTCGATGGCGTAACCAGGTCTGAACATTTTTACCTTTTCAAGTCCGGGTATTTTTTGCAAAGCTTTGAATTGAACATCTTCTGGCAATGAAGATGAGAAGCCATTCAAATAAACTTCATGTGTATCCCAACCTTCGGGTTCCACGAACAATTGGTGCCGGTCGCGATCTGAAAATCGATCAATTTTATCTTCAATCGAAGGACAATATCGGGGGCCCAATCCTTGAATCCTTCCGGTAAACATTGGACTGCGATCAAATCCGGTTTTTAAAATTTCGTGGACTTCCTGATTGGTATAGCCAATGTGGCAACACAGTTGTGTGTCCGGAATTTTGGTAGCAGTAAAAGAAAATTTCCCTGGATTTGGATCCCCTTCTTGAATTTCTAAAACAGAATAATCAATGGTTCGTCCATCCAATCTCGGTGGGGTACCCGTCTTCATTCTACCGAATTCAAAGCCCAGCTCTTTCAATTGTTCTGTGATACCAGTTGCTGCATGTTCGCCTGCCCGTCCACCGCCAAAGTGTTTTTCACCAATGTGAATGATCCCATTCAGAAAGGTTCCATTGGTTAATATTACCGTGCTACCGAAAATATGATGTCCCATACCGGTCACTACTCCTTGTACTTTTTTATGGTGTATGAGCAATCCCCGCACCATATCTTGCCAGAAATCAATGTTGGGACTGTTCTCCAGAATAGTTCTCCATTTCCGGGCAAACAAATGTCGATCGCTTTGCGCCCTTGGGCTCCACATGGCAGGTCCTTTCGAACGGTTCAACATGCGAAATTGTACACGGGTCTCATCTGTTACGATGCCTGAATAACCACCCAAAGCATCTATTTCGCGTACGATTTGCCCTTTTGCAACTCCGCCCATGGCCGGGTTACAGGACATTTGCGCAATGGTCTGCATGTTCATGGTAATCAGCATCACCTTGCAGCCCATATTGGCCGCTATAGCAGCAGCTTCACAACCGGCATGACCGGCACCGACAACGATTACATCATAATGTGGAAACATATTTGAACTGCGAAGTTAATTTGAATCCCAGGAAGGTCTAACATGGGTTTTGAAATAAAGTTCAAAGAGTGCGATAAAGGAAAGGAATCAGATAGTGAACTCCCCATGGGGAGATGAAGTTGAATCCGGATACAACTTGATCAGAAGGACTTGTTCAGATATATTAAAACATGATTAAATTTGTGAATCTTTAATTGCGTTTTTATGAAATATTTAATATTATTTTTTGCTATTGCGTTTACTTCATGTGGCAGTTCAAAAACTACTGAAGATGGATGGAAGTATATCGGAGACAAATGGGTGTCCTTTGGAGTGGACCGCGATGTCAGTCTCTTTTCCAACGTGCAGGATGAATTTTCAAAGCTGGTGATTCGCGTTACAGACGCTCCTCTCAGGATGTACGATATGAAAGTTTATTTTGACAACGGTGCGGTTCAGGATGTATCTGTCCGGTCTGTTATCCGTCAAGGAGGACAATCCCGTGTAATAGATCTCAATGGCGGGCTGCGCCGGATTTCAAAAATTGAATTCTGGTATGAAACCCGAGGATATGGCAAAGGACGAGCCCGCGTCGCGGTTTGGGGTAAATAAACCCAATTCCATCCTGCCCATTGCGCTGATTATAGTATTACTTCAACCCCTTAAAACATTTTCATTATGCGTTTCATTATTGCCTTAATTTTAATTATTCATTGTTGTGCCCTGGCTAATGCACAAACCAGAAACCCTATTTCCCATGAAAAGATGTGGATGCTCCAAAGAGTGGGAGCACCCGCTATAAGTCCGGACGGAAAATGGGTTGTATTTTCTCTAACCGAGCCATCCTATGACGAAAAAGAACAAGTGAGTGATCTTTGGATTACGGCATCTGATGGAAATTCAGCTCCAAGAAGGCTAACCACCGGTAGGGCCGGTGAGGGAAGTTACTGCTGGAGTCCTGATGGCAAATACATCGCCTTTACTGCCAAACGAGAAGCCGACGAAGTTTCTCAAATTTATTTACTCAACTTTAAAGAAGGTGGTGAAGCACAAAGATTTACACAACTATCCACGGGTGCCTCTTCCCCACAGTGGAGTCCTGATGGCAAATACCTGCTTTTTAAATCTTCGGTTTTTCCTGGTTGTTATGCAGATAGTTGTCAAAAAAGGTTACATGAAGAAAGGAAAAAAATAAAATACAACGCGCGTATTTATACTTCGTTTCCCATTCGGGACTGGGATAAATGGAAAGATGAAAAACAAACCCATTTTTATGTACAGCACCTGGACAGTCTGAATGCCCGTAACCTTTTCATTCATTTTAAACAATCGACACAAATCGGATTTGTTCCGGGTAATGCCTGTTGGACTACCGATAGCCGGGGAATTGTTCTATCGGCTACCATAGACTGGCATACAACAGCCTATAAAGAATCTGTCAACCAACTCTTTTACATAAACATGTTTGACCTCGAGATCAAACAGTTGACCAATGAATCGAATCTGAGCAATAGTGAACCACAATTTTCGCCAGATGGGAAATACTTGTTTTGTAAACAAATGCATATCAATGAAGGAAATGTTTACAACATTGAACGCATAGTCCGCTTCAATTGGCCTGAACTAACGAACGTTCGTAACATTACTCCAAGCCTTGATTTTCCCATTGCTCAATTTTATATACTCCAGGAAAGTATTTTCTTTGAAGTAGAGCAATATGGGCGGGATATAATTTTTAAAAGCCATTTGGATGGACTTGAACTTCGTCGATGGGATACCGTTGAGAAGGGTTGTTTGCATCATTTGAGTTTCAGCAAAGAGAAACCTGCCCATCTGGTATGCAATTACGAATCCATTGGCGGACCATCAGAAATTGCCTGGTTGGGAAACGATGGGCGCATGTATCCTATCACTCGTTTTAATCAGGCCCGATTGGATAGCCTTCAATTATCCAACTATGAAACGTTTTGGTTCAAATCCAAAAAAGGTAAAAACATCAGGAGTCTACTGATCAAACCACCCTTTTATCAAGAGGGAAAAAAATATCCATTGTTTGTTGTCATGCATGGCGGGCCGGCGGGATCGTGGAAAGAAAATTGGTCCTATCGTTGGAACTACCACTTGTTAGCACAGCCGGGCTATGTGATATTATTGACAGATTATACAGGATCAACTGGATATGGGGAGCGCTTTTCACAAGAGATCATATTAGATCCCTTTAAAGGTCCTGCTGATGAAATCAACGAAGCAGCTGCTTATGCTATCCAAAAATATCCATTTATTGACGGAAGTCGTCAGGCAGCGGGTGGAGCCAGCTACGGAGGGCATTTGGCCAATTGGATGCAGGCCACTACGACACATTATAAATGCCTTGTCAGTCATGCCGGATTAGTGAACAGCATTTCCCAGTGGGGTACAAGTGACTACATTTACAACCGTGAAGTCATGAATGGTGGTACACCCTGGTCCAAATCAAAAATTTGGAAAGAACAAAATCCATTGTATTATGCCGATCGTTTTAAAACACCCATGTTGGTTACGGTTGGTGAACTGGACTACAGAGTACCAGTCAACAATAGTATAGAAAATTGGAACATTCTTCAACGTATGAAAATACCCAGTAAACTCATTGTTTTTCCAGATGAAAATCATTGGATACTTAAGGCTGAAAACAGTCGATTCTTTTATAAAGAACTCCATGCCTGGTTGAAAAATTACCTGGAACCATAATTTCTATCCTGTAAAAACCTGTTGCAATGACCAATATTGTCCATCACATCATACCTTCTCCTTTAGGGGCAATATGTGCTGCATGCAGTGAAACTGGATTGTGTTATCTTGAATTTGAAGAAAATTCCCAACGCAACACTTCTCTTTCTGATTTCGCTAAAAGGTGGAATCTGAAGGTTTGCCATTCTGATAATAAATGGTTGGAGCAACTGGTACAAGAATTGGATAAATATTTTGAAAGTCGTCTTCAAAAATTTGAAACGCCTCTTCATTTCCTGGGCAGTCCATTTCAAATTACGGTATGGAATAAATTACTTGAAATTCCATTTGGGAAAACATGGAGCTATGAATACCTCGCTTCGCAAATGAATCAGCCACTGGGTATTAGAGCCATTGCACACGCCAATGGAACGAATCCCATTGCACTCCTTGTGCCCTGTCACCGGGTGATTGGGAAAAATGGTGACCTGACCGGCTATGCCGGTGGACTGTGGAGAAAAAAGTGGCTACTGGAACATGAGTCCAGCGGAAAACACCAGCTCGAATTGAATTGGTAGGAAAAACTGTTTGATCCAACATCACCTTCGTTAAAATTAGGAAACTTCTGAATCAAGCACTATTTGTGTTGCTCGGGAAAATACTTCTTCATCAATGACATCCATCGCCCGGAATTTTTTCTCAGTGGTTCGAGGCTTTGATCTTCCTGCATGAGTTTGTAATCTGTCCAACCGTTGACCATTGCATTTTCCAGGTATTCAAAAGCTTTTTCCTCTTGCCCTTCTCCGGAATAGAAGCAAGCCAGGTTGTAGTTAAAAAATGGTCCAAAGGGATCCAAATGGTAAGCGGTATTAAATTCCTGTTCTGCCGCTTTCTTATCATTTAACATGTAGTACACAAAACCTAGATTGGAATGGGCCATAGGATATTCAGCATCCATGGCAATAGTTTTTAAATAATATTGTTTTGCCTTATCCAGTTGATTCGAGTACAAATAAATATTCCCTAATAGATTATTGGCGGACATATGGGTGGAGTCTATCTCAAGCGTTTTTAATGCGTAATACTCTGCCTTGATAAAATCACCCAAGACATCGTAATAAACAGCTTGAGAATAGGTAGCCGTTAATGTGGTCGAATCTATCGCCTTCATTTTATCCAAATAGTATTTCGCTTTATCCATGTTCTTGAGTTTGTCGGCAAACATGAAGACTAAATTAGAATATGGAAGTTGCCAAGATGGGTTTAAAGAAATTGCCTTTTCGGTATAATATTCTGCAGAATCCATTTGCATCAAATTGAAGCCGTATGCAAAATTCATGACCCAGTAAATATGTGGCATATCCGCTTGATATGACTGTGATAAGTACAATTTGCTCAAAACCTTTCTTCCTATTGATTCATTTTTATTTTTATTTTGCAAATGCAGCAGGTAAGCTTCAAAAAAATATTTTCTTGCTTTTAAAACGTTGTACATATAGTGATTCTCTCCAAGAAGTTCACAGGCTCTATCCAAATATGATGGATAAACTGAATACTTTTCAATAGCAGCTTTTTTGGATAAACTCAACTCCATCAATTCTGAACGCAAGAAGCGATTTAGAACTTGTTGGGCATCATCCTGTAAAGCTGCTGCATAATTCCTTCGCATGGCATTGTGAAGACTTAACAGACTGGTATCTTTTACCAATATTCTATAGTAGTAATCTGCACAATCTTCATTGGGTTCATAAAATTTTTTGTCTTTTACCCTGTGTTTAAATGCCAAATACATTTCTTTAACGACAGAATCCACTTTTAATAAGACTTCCTCTTCGAGTCCGCGACTTTCAGTACTGACAAAACTTACCAATTGTCCTTCTTTTCTTTTGCGAAGTTCTGTCAGTAATTTTGGATCTGCTTTGCTCATCAGGTCACTTTTATTTCCCATGGTGACGGGTATTTGACTGAGTGGTGCTACTTCAGGAATTACTTTATCTTCTAAATACCGGGTCAGTTCATGCAAGGTGATGATCAGATCATTATTGGTGTCGGCAAATCCAAACAATCCATCAATCAAATGGTAACTAAAAACCCCTCTTCCTCCTCCCCATTGTTCTCCTTCCAAAGAAAATTCATTGGGTTGACAAGAAAGTAATTTAATTTCATTGGCATACTGTCGCGAAAGGTTAGCTGCTGTTGCTTGAGTTCCTCCTATTTGGCTTCCGGATAACTTACCGGAATGGCATGCATCTGCAATCATGACCACTTTCACTTTATTTTGAGTTGAAAGGGTATTGATGATTTCTTCAAGGTATGCCAAACCAAAAGCACCCCCTGACATATAAACTCTGCCTGGAGCATCCCAGCACAATAAAAATCCCGGCTGTGACACCGTTTTTCTTTCTACGTCACCGTGGCCTGAAAAATAAATTAGCGCGCGATCACCTTCCTTACAAATTTCCATTAGCCAATCCAGAGAGGATGCAAATTGTCCAAGTGTTGCTTCTTTATTCAATAATAATCTAAGATGATCGTCATCCAAGCTACCGCCCGCAGGACTTTTGAGAAAATCTGCAAAGGCCTTTGCGTCTTTATCCGCATATTTAAGATCAGGTATTGTAGGATCTTGATAATCTGAAATACCGACAACTACTGCATAGGTATTTTTACTCTCGGTGTTTACTGCAGTCTGGTTGGCAGCATGAGCCCCTTTTAATTGAGCAAATGATATGTTTCCCAAAAGAAGCCATATGATCCAGGTAATCGTCAAAATTTTCATAGCCATTAGAATAATACATTTTCATAAAGAACATTAGGCTTTTATAAGGGTTTCAAAAACTAATTTAAGTAACTATTCACTAAAAGTTACCTCAATATGAGAATAACACTAATTCATCGTATTTTTAATTTTGCAAGATGGTTTATTAAATCCATGATTTTTATTTAAATACATCTACAGCATTTTCAATTTAAAATGAATAGCGGTACTCAACATTTGCAATAAAGCTTCTCGTAAGTCCATCAGGTCTTGCGTCTCTTACGACAAGTGGGAAGGCTAAGCCAAATTGAATCGTACTCCTGGAATTGATTAAATAATCAAAAAATGAATTGAGGTTGAGGGTTAATCCTTGAGAACCGTCAATTTGTTGTTCTACAGATTGTTCATCAATAAATTTATCTTTTGACACATGATAAATAGGCAGTATTCCAGGTGTCCAGATCCATTGATCACTTAGTCCGACAGTGTACGAGGCTCTCAGTACCAAATCTCCAGCTCTCTCAAACTTATTGGTGGACTGAAACTCGCTCAATGCTGAGTTAGCCGGATACAGACTGCTCAGAAACTCATTCTTATTATCAGACAAAGGGTGTTGATAAGCCACGGCAAATTGCAGATGATTTTTTTGATAGGCCAGGCCAACCATAAGGTCCAAACTTCCCAAACTTGACTGGTAATCCATAGGAAGCGGTAAAGATTGATCCTTCCGATCGCCTTTCGTCAAAGGGAATTTTACTCCGAGGGTAAGTTTGAGTTCATCCCTAAGACCAAAATTTCCTGCGACAAATAAATCTGAAATGCCGAATGCATTAAGGTCATTTCCACTTTGAGCTAGAGAGGTAATCTTTGCAGTTAAGCCTAGATTGCTGGACAATGCCTGATGGTATTCCAGGTAATTACCCCAAATTGAAATAGTATGATCTGCCTTACCAAAAAAAGCGGCAACTTTCAGGTAATTCCCTTTTCTTTCATTAGGCTGATCTGCTTGTGGTTTAATGCCATCCACTGTGCAAACACCGGCATCACTGCATCCTTGAGCCATAGAAACCGGAAGATTCAGGCCAAATAACAAAACGACTATTACGAATAATTTACTCATTTAAAAAGTATTGGATTCAAAGGTATGAAATTCAAAAGTAATAAAGAATCAGAGGTTCCGGGCAGAAATTTGATTGAAGTCATCACTGGAGAGCTAAAAGCATGGACATTGCACAGTGGACCATTTGTCAATGTAGAATCCCTGAAGCAATAAATCATGAAAAAATTAAACCAGTAGTTTCGTTTTATACATTATTAATTTCCGTTAATCATTGAATTCATCAGGAAAATGTTTTTTCATTAATTCAGCGCATCTATGCTATCGAGCGACAAGGAAATAATCTCAAACCCATAGACCGTATGGTTTATCGTGACCAAAATCTTATTCCTATATGGAACGAGCTGCGTAAATGGATCGATGCACAACTACAAACCGATGTAGAACCCAAAAGTGCATTGGGCTAGGCACTAACATACATAAATAAACAATGGCCAAAGTTGACCCGAATTCTAGAACATGGTCAGGTAGAGTTAGACAATAATCTGATTGAAAATAAAATTAGACCACTCGCTTTAGGAAGAAAAAATTATCTATTCGCCGGATCTCATGAAGCAGCTCAGCGCATTGCGATGATGTACTCTTTCTTTGGCTCCTGTAAAGCAAATTATGTAAATCCCCATGAGTGGCTCAAGGCAACACTAGATCAAATAACAGAAACCAAATTATCAGAATTGGTTTTGCTCCTTCCAGGAGCTGGTATGTAGTTGGTCGGTGGGATTCGGAAAAACCCCTGTAGGAACTATGATATGTGGCCCAGTCCCGGGTATATTAAAATTGATTACACTCGGCACTCCATCAGATTCAGCAGCATTAATGGCCTCTCTCAAACTGCAATGAATTGAATTGCAAACACCATCATCTACATCATCATTGGAATCGACAGTATACATCTGCCCGCAAAGGATTAATCTTTGACCAACGATTAATACTAAAAGCAAAAATCGTCTCATTAGCATCTCAATTAGTTCTAAAAAATAATTAAAATGCGATAATTTTAACCCCTATAATAGATCATTATCTGCCTTAAACTGTTCCCATCCTTTTGGGGTAAAAACATCTCTCCAAATGCTATCATATTTCAAAACCATATAATATTTAAATCCTGATTGCATAGCCGTCTGAAGATTCTTACGTGCCAATTTCTTGTCGCCTTTAATTGCATAAGTTCTTGCGATTGAATAATAAGCTTCAGGTTGTTCCATTGGAAATTTGGTAAGCAATTTTAAGTATTTTCTCGCAGCATCATAATCCTTTTTAAATAAATAAAACAAATAATTAAGCTTGGTGACTTCTATATCGCGAGTAACTGTTTTCATATTCACTTGATCTAACTGTAGCTTTGCCTGTACAAAGTCTCCGGTAAACAATAAATATTTAGTCAATAACAATCTTTCATGATATTCCAAAGATGAAATCGAAGCGAGAAATTTTAAATGATTTAATGTCTTGCTGTAATAATTTATCTGCTCATGAATTTGAATTAATGCTTTTTTAGCCCCTACTGCCCCTGAATCAATCGCAAGAGCAGCCAATAAATAATTCTTTGCGAGTTCATATTTCCCCTTGTTTTGTTCATAATTTCCCAATTTAATCAACAATTGAGATTTATTAATGTATTCTGAGTTCAAGTCTACACACTTTTGTAATAAATTTAGAGATTTTTCAAATCTCGTAACCGAGTTTACTGGATTCAGCATTTTCTTTGCTTCATTTTTATCCAAAGGTCGTTCATCATCTTCAATTCTAACTTTTCCACTCATTGATGACTGGTCAAATCCCAGCAGAAATATGGCACATTTATAGGGCCATTGGGCATCTTTAGGAAACAATTCACCCATCTTCATGTAATAACCATAAAGTAATTCATTTGCATGATCTTGATCTTGTTTCGAAAGCAATTTCACGATGTTTTCTGCATCCAGAAATCTTTCATTTCGAAAGAAGACATTATATAAGGAGAGATAGGGTTCCTTTAATTGTGGGTTTAATCTTATCGCCTCCATATAATGTCTCTCTGCCTTCTCTACATCATTCCATTGATCAAACATTGTACCCAGGTTCCAATGGGTGTCCCAATTATCCTCCTCCTTACTAATTGATTTTTGCAATAGATATATTGCCTGTTCATAATCCCCTTTATCCTTTGCTAGATGGCCATACACATTGTATATATTTGCATAGCTCTCATCCAATACCAAAACTCTCTTGAACATTCTTTCCGCCTCCTCATATTGTTTTTCCTTGTATAACTGAATGCCCTCTTCATAGCAAATCCTTGGATCATTCATATTAATTTTAGCCTTTTTCTTCGGCTCAGTATTTAATTGCTGATTAAAATCCGAATAAGTAATGAGAGGTCTTACAGGATAATTATTCAGTATTCTATCACCCCACTCCATCACAGAAAGTCCCTTCAATCTATTTTCTGCATCCATAAAATATGCCTCTGCTTTTTGGTATTGTCCTATGTGTAAATAGAGTTCACCAATCTTCAATAGAGGCAAAAAATGTTCTTTATCCAAAATACAGGCTTGTTTAAGATTTTCCAAAGCCATTAAGAAATCACCATGGTTCATCATGGATAAACCCAACCGTACTCTGGCTAATGCATATGTTGAATCTAGTTGAACTGCCTTAATCGCCATTTCTTTTGCTTCTTGATATTTCTTCTTTTCATGGTACAATGCACTCAAGTTCGTATATGGATATGCCCAGCCGGGAGCCAGTTCAATGGCCAGGCGGTAATATTGTTCTGCTTCTGCTTGTTTATAAAATGCACTATATACAATACCCAATTCATTGTTTACATAGGCTGTCTTATCATCCAGTGAATTTGCCTTTAATTGCAACGCAAGGGCATCGGTAAGTAAATCCTTTCTGTGTGCAGAATCCATTAAGGATTGCATCCTTTTGGAAATACCTAAAAAATAAAAATGTTTCAACATTAATTTGGAATATAATGGATGATTAACTTCCACTAATTTTGAAGCCATTAAAAAATACATCGACATCCGCTCATACTCACTCTCGTTGTCGGAATAATAACTGCGCCTTTGCAATTCACCGGCATCACCCTTCAGGTATAAATTCAGCCGTTGTTGCCCCTTATTGTGAAGAAATACAGCCATTTTATTGCAAAATAAATTTGCCTTAGCCGAAACCAACCTACAGGATTCCAATTCCTGCAATATTCCTTCTAATTCATCCATTCCCCCAGAATCCGAATTAAGCGTTTTACATAACCTTGATTCTTCAAGCAATAAATTTATTGTACCAGGAATACCTTGATTAATTGCATTGATGAAGCTTGGTTTTATTACTGTTTTCTGATCATCTAAAATTTTATATAATCTTTCAAACGGAAAATCACTATACGGTTCAATTGGCCTTCCAATGCTTCGGGAAGCACTGTGAGTGATATCATGATTGAGAAGACTATCGCCTGATTCAATAACCTGCTGCGCAATCAACGCATTACTTGCTGAGTCACTTCCAACATAAGATAAGATAAATTGCTCACTACCTTCTATAACAGGGTTCTGGACATGTGGCAATGAAGTACTTCTCAGAGATTCCTTCATTTTTGACTTAAGGTAATCCTGAATTTCTTCAACAGTAATGGTTTGGTCTTTTGACTCATCGGCAGCTCCAAATAATCCATTAATTAAATGAAAAGTAAACAACCCATGGCCACCTCCCCATTGTTGATCTTCAATAGAGAACTGATCTGCTTTACAGGAGAGCATTCTAACTTCATTAGCAATGTTTTTTGCCATTTGCTCTGCAGTTAAGGAAACCCCTCTGGCATCGGAGCCGGACAATTTACCCGAACGGCAAGCATCAAGAATGATTAACACCTGGGCTTGAATGGAATCCGTTACCGATACTGTTTTTACCAGGTTATTGATATCTTCCAGTCTCACTGCGTTGTTTCTGTAATTTCCACTGGGTGTGTCAAAAGCGAGCAGATAACCCAATTGCCATAGTGTTTGCTTTTCAACATCTCCGTGACCTGCAAAATAAATGATCAGACGATCATTTTTTTTTAGGATATTTCTGGACCAATTAATGGCATCGTCGATCGCTGCTAAGGTGGCTTGATCATTGATCAGAAACTTAATATTAGAATCAGGCATCATGAGCCCTGAAGCTGATTTTAGGTAAGTACAAAATGCTGTTGCATCACGGTCAGCGTATTTAAGATCAGGAATATGTTTATCATCATAATTTGAGATTCCGACTACGATAGCATAAGTATTTCCCTTAAATGTTGTAGAAACTTCTTTGATTGCAACAGCTCCGCGAAGCCTTTCCTGAGCAACCAGTGACACATGAAATTCATCAAGAAAAAAAATAAAAAAAATAATTCGAAGAAAATGCATTTTACAAGAAATAATCATTGAAGTGCGAAAACATATCACGATAAAGATATGGCTTTTGGATAAAGGTAATGTATAATACTACCCAATTATTGGACAAATGGATTTATCCTCATAATAAACTACAACTATTTATAACCAATGCTAAGTCTAGCGGGTAAATACAATTTTCGTTGTGATTCCCGTCGAAGTTTCAAAATCCTGAGTGCTGTTTGCAAATAATAAATACACTCCGGTGGCAACGCGACGTCCTAGATAATCCCGTCCATTCCAACTGGCCTGACCACCCAATGCAAAATCTTCATAGACCAATCGGCCGCTGAGGTCAGTAATTTTAAACCGGGCATCCCTCGCCAATCCTTTTATGGAAATAATACCATCATAATCCGGTGGCACAGGATTCGGAAATACCAGAGGCGTTTCGGTAAACTGATCCTTGGCCGATGTTGCATCAGATCGGTACACCTGAATTCCTCCATTACTCGAAATCCAAACCTCTCCCGTCTTCGGATCAATGGCAATGTCCTGAATGGTGTTGTCCAGTAAAGGGCTGTTGCTGGTATTGAAATGAAAAATTTCAAATTCACCTGACGGGGATTGAACGTAAATTCCGTTATTACCCGTTCCAAACCATTTTCGATTTGCTCCGTCAACGGCAATAGCAGTAATCGCTTCCGAGGCAAGTAAATAATAGATGATTCCGTTCTGGTCAACTTTTCTTCTGCTGCCTTTGCAATTACCATTAAAAATTGAAGATCCGCATTCAAAAACCACAGGACCCTGAGAAGTGCCTACCCAAACGTCGCCATCCAAATCCACTTCAACGGTCTTTACATCGTTTGTGGTCATTTCGGTATTGGCACTGGTGAGTTGAATCTGCCGATCATCTGCCGGATTGGATGGATCACCTTCGTCAAATACCATGACCCCTCCACTCAGTCGGCTTATGATCCACTTATATCCATTCTGATCCACTTTGACTTCTACAAAGAGATTGGGGTTGTTTGTAAAAGTATAATTTTTCCATTGACCTGACTTATCCAGGGAAACCAAACCAACTGAAGCTAGGTAATTGGTCATCCATAAAGTTCCATTCCGGTCCAATGCCAAACCTGACAATCGGATATTCCCGGTATCTCCAACGGTTCCTTTTAAAGGAGAATTACTCTTGTTGAATACTGTATAATGGTCTGTGGCCCGATCGTATTGGATCAAGCCTTTTCCTGAACTTGCAAAATAAATTTTAGACCGATCCGGGAGCTCCAGTACACGTACAACATCCGTGACATTATAACTGCTCAGATCAGGCTCGGTGAAAGAGTTTATCATACTCCAGCTTCCTTGCCGATAGAGTGCAATACCCTCGCTATTGTAAATCGGAGTGAAGGTTTCATCGACTGCTCCGGTAGCGACGTAAATGCCATCACTCAAAGGGGCAATTTCCCAACCCCGGTTGCTGAGCGGACCGTTGACCCATATTTCGTTGCAGCCAGCTCCCAGCGTCTCAGAGGTCCTGAAACTCCACCGTACATCAGCCATCCAGACCCTTCCGTCGGGAGACTCCAGAGCATCCAAGTTCTGATCTGCACAACCATCGGCCGCCATATGAATGCCTCCATTTACATCAAATCCCAACAATTTTCCGGAACATCCGGCTTTGCATTTAAGGCCAGCTAACAAGTGTAAGTTTCCTGCTCGAATGTATTTAATCTCGTACTTGCTGTCTGAATAGAAACTCGTAAACACTTGACCTGGTCGGGCTTTATAAATGGCATTGGAAGTAGTCGCATAAATATCATCGTCAAATGTAGCGACCCTTAAGAAAGTCGCGGACTGAGGAATACCTTCAGGTAATCCAAGGCCCTTCCACGAACCAAACGATTGGATGATATCAAAACTTTGTGTGTCGAATTGATATAACCCATTCTCGACTGCCATATATAGAAAAGAGCCGGCTTTTGTGCAATCATAAACTTTCAGGTTTGGTGTGAACAAGGTGAATATAAATTTAGATTGCTTTACGTTCAATTGAGAAAGGCCATAGTTTCCGCAGATAAAAACATGGTCATCATCCAATGCTACAATACGGTTAATGTGTTTGTCAATGGGTATGTTGGAATAATTTTGGATATCTACCAGGGTTTGAACGGATCCACCGGACATCAGATCCAATACTCCATTTTGATAAGCAATGATCAATTGATTGCTGGGCTGATGGAAAAAAAGTGCGTTGATTTGAGTCCCGCTTAAGCCTTCAGTACGACTGATGCGTTCATAACTTAAATCACTTTTGTTGATTTTTAAAATGCTGTAATTCGTGGCATAATACACAAACTCGTTGCTTTCAGTCACCAGATTTCCCGCATTATAAGGTAAATGGGTCGTCCACTGTCCGATACGTAAATTCGATTGGCACCATAGAAAATTATTCCAATAGGATGACATGTAAAGAATAAGGATCAGGTATCGGTTCATCATGCTAAAATAACGGTCTGGAAATGGAATTATTCTAGGGGGCAAAAAAAAAAGATCGACCCTGGGAGGGCCGATCCTTTAAATAACACTATGAGAACACCCTAAAAATTCTTTAATACACTTTAAATTGAAAACACTGGAATGTAATTACCGGACGTTTTCAATAGCTTATGCAAATTAAACATATTTTGAATAAAACCTCCAAATATTTTTCAAAAAAAATTTTAATGAAAGTAAAATGAGAAAAATATTTAATTATTAATATATTGTAATACAATCAATTATTTTAATATTTAGGAATTTTATTGCTTTTTTGGCGGCTCTTCAAGTGAGGGGTTAAGGGGCCGTTAAAAATTTCGGAACATTGCATCTTTTTCCAGACATTTGGGTTGAGTTGATATGAGTCGTCGCGCAATATGGATTGTCATTGGTTTGATGGCCCTGGCCTTGTTGGGGACAGCCATCGTTCAATGGTATTGGATCAATTGGTCGGTTCGCTTAAAAGAGGAACAATTTAATGAAAGTATTATTGCCGCACTTCACCGTGTCGCAGCTAAGTTGGAAAAACACGATCCCAGTCTAAGCTTTAATACCAATTATTTATTGGAGTCCTGGAATGAAGCCCAAAAACAAATTGAGTTGATTGATCGTGAAATCCGTCTACAAAAATTTCCATTGGAAAAACGGATTGATCCTTTGTTTCTGCGCAAAATCATTATGCAGGAGTTAGAAGACATGAAGTTTGATCTTGATTATTCTTTTGGTGTGTTTGACAACATAAAAAACCGAATGATCATTTTGAATGGATATTATCAGGCTGATGTGGGTGGGCATACCAGAGCTTCAGATCCAGGGATCAGTATTGAAACACTCTTGCAGAATTCCGAATACGAAGTAGCTTTATTTACCAGTATTTCGGGAAGCCCGGGAAGTCTAAAATTGTTTTTCCCCACAAAGCAAACCTGGTTATGGCGATCGGTATGGCCTTTGTTAGCCCTTGGATTGATGTTGATTTTAATGATCGTTGCCTGTTTTTCTTATGTCGTAATTGTCATTTTCCGACAGAAAAAATTGTCCGAAATAAAAAATGATTTTGTCAATAACATGACCCATGAATTCAAAACGCCCATAGCCACCATTTCATTGGCTTCCGATTCCATTACCAGTCCGGCCATTCTTCAATCTCCCGATAAAATCAAACGATTTGTAGACATCATTAAACAGGAGAATCGGCGCATGCTGAGTCAGGTAGAAAAGGTGTTACAAATGGCATTGTTGGATAAACATGATTTTAAATTAAACCTAAAAGTCGTCGAGTTACACGACATTATCAATCAGGCTGTAGCCAATATCAGTCTTCAGGTTCAGCAACGGGAAGGCCTGATCACCACTCACCTTGACGCATTGAATTCGAGCATTATGGCTGACCCGGTGCATATGACCAACATCATTTATAACTTGTTGGACAATGCTAATAAATACAGTCCGGACAAACCTGAAATTACCATCCAAACCAGAAATAAGGGGCCTTACCTTGAAATCGCTGTTTCGGACAAAGGAATTGGGATGAGCCGGGATTCTCAAAAGCTGGTTTTTGAAAAATTCTATCGCGTTCCAACAGGCAACATTCACAATGTTAAAGGCTTTGGTCTTGGTTTGAGTTATGTGAAAGCCATGGTCATTGCCCACAATGGAAAAGTGGAATTACAAAGTGAGTTGGGAAAGGGCAGTAAATTTATTCTTATGTTTCCTTTGGCTCAATCCTCCTAACCATTGTTCCTCACAGAGCAGTTTTTTTATTGGTTGGTACCTCGCCGGGAAAGTTACATTAACCCACGTGGGCGATCACCTTTTAGGACTGTTCTCGGAACGTGATTTGCATATTTATCTGATTATCCATTCAGTATATATATGGTAACCATTTCCTTTCAATTCATTGGGAATGAATTCCGGTAGTTTTAAGGATCGATTCCGGGAAAAATTATGACAAATGTTAAAATTTTAGGATTTTCTTAAGGACAATTTAACGCGTTGATCGTTATTAACCCTAAAGGCCTTTAATATGTCAAGTCAAACGGAAACCCAGCTAGTCACAAAAATCTTACTCGTTGAAGACGACCGAAACTTTGGAGATGTCTTGAGATCCTATCTTGAGATGCATGGATATGAAGTGGACCTAGCGGTCGACGGTATTGAAGGATTTGAGAAATACCGCAGAGGTCATTACGATTTGTGTATATTGGATGTGATGATGCCCCGGAAAGATGGATTTACGCTGGCTAAAGATATTCGTTCTAAAAATGCCGATGTGCCCATCATCTTTTTAACCGCCAAAACGCTTAAGGAAGATATTTTAGAAGGATTTCGCCTGGGAGCTGATGACTATGTTACAAAACCTTTTAACTCCGAAGAGCTTCTGTATAGGGTTCAGGCCATTCTCAAGAGAACCATGAAACAATCCGATCCTGACGATGATACGGCTGAGTACACCATAGGAAAATATTATTTTAACTTTCCACTGCGCGTTCTGTATATGAAAGAAGGCGATGAGATTGCTGAAAAAATAAAATTATCCCCAAAAGAAGCATTACTCCTTCGCATGTTCAGTCAACACCGCAACAACATTCTGCCCCGTTCAGAAGCCTTGACTAAAATTTGGGGCGAGGATAATTATTTTACTGCCAGAAGCATGGATGTTTTTGTCACCAAATTGAGGAAATACTTGATCAAAGACGAGAACATTGAAATCGTAAATATCCATGGGAATGGATTTCGCATGATCATCAAAGGGGAAGACGGATCTGAACTCTAAACTTTTCTGTTCGTTTTTTCAATTAGATTTTATTTTCAAGGTAAAGATTCTTCTACTCTCAATAAAATAAAGTGTAAAATCAGGCTTTTTACATTGGACAATAAGATTGGTTACATCCTAATAACTAACGAATGTTAGTTACATGATCCGAAGGGATGTTCAACATCAAACGGAGGATTATATGAAAGGCAGGCAATGCGCTCCGGCAAGCTTTGTTTACAAATGGTGACCAGGGTGAGCCTCTGATTGAATCATAGGGTGAGGAAAAATGTCAGGTCCCACCCTCAAAGAAGATTACAGGGTTAAAGTCATAAAGTAAATTCTCGATGCTCACCTTGGTTATTTAATTTTTTGCACCGCGTTAAATTTTGATTTGATGTGCGGTGTTCTCCATTATCTCATTTGGGATTTGCACTGTTTATTATTGGAGGATGGAGCGGAGCTCTGCAATCTTTCTTGTAAGAATGCACAAAACAAAGGGATACAAAATCATTCGATAAGGGGTGCCTTAATTAAGTTTAAAGGCAAGTACTGAATTCAAACATTGGGAAACATCCATCCAAACGCATCATAAGAAATATAGGCATTGAACATAATATCTTTTATTTAGGTTAAAATACTCTTTAATCTAAAATAGTATAAAAACCCACTGTTTTTATGAAGTTGAACTCTGTATAGTAATCAGACCGAAGATGGAGAATAATAATTCTGATAATCGGTGCATTAATCTTCATCTGTCAACAAAAGACATTTTTAGGAATCGTTAAGGAATTCAATGGGGATCCCCTATTTTTACAGGAATATAGTGTGTGGTTTAAACAATGTCCAAATCAATCGAAAAAAACGAACAAGATATTATTCGCTATTATGAAACCTGTGAGAGCGACTATCGGTTGCTATGGCATCTTAGCGAACAGCATGCTATGCACTATGGATATTGGAAAGAGGACACAGCTTTGTTACGGGATGCGCTCCGCAACATGAACGATTTTGTCCTGGAGAAATTGAATATTCAAAGTGGTAACCGCTTACTGGATGCTGGATGCGGTATAGGGGGGACTGCCCTTTATGCAGCAAGAAAATACGGTTGTGCTGTCACAGGAATTACCCTTAGCCCCAAACAATGTGCCAAAGCCAGGATCTTGTCAATCCAAAAAAACCTATCCGATAAAGTCAACTTCGAAATCCAGAATTACACACAGACTTCATTTGGCAATCATTCGTTTCATGGCATCTATGGTATTGAAAGCATTTGCCATGCGAGTTCTAAAAGTCATTTTTTACGTGAGGCTTTCCGATTGATTATACCTTCCGGCCGGTTGGTTGTAGCCGATTTTTTCAAGACCGCACATGCAGAACGACATTCTGATGAAGAATGTCTAAGAAAATGGGCTGAAACTTGGGCCGTTCCTGATTTTGCTGAAACCGAATTATTCATTGAAGAAGCAAAGAAAGAGGGATTTCGACTGATAACCAATGAGAATATTACGGAACGTATTCATAAGTCGGCACGGCGATTGTATCAATATTTTTTTCCAGGGATATTTTGCCATTCCATACTGTGGATGATAGGACTGCGAAACCGGGTTCAAGGAAAGAACATGTGGTCGACCTATTATCAATACAAGAGTTTGCAATCGAAACTTTGGGAATACCGTGTCATCGTTTTCGAAAAACCAAAAGACAATGGTTAAAATTGAATTTCCCATAACGCCGAAGTTTGAAAACTTTAGTTGTCGTTTCTTTGAAATGCAACCTCCCGGTTATGACCGTAAAGTCCTTGCTCAGGTCTTAAAAGTCAAGGAACCGAGTTTGGATGACATGGTTTACCTGAAAAATGATTTTGAAATCAACCAAACCATCAATGCACCCTGCAGCATTCAGGCGGTTGACATGGTGTTAACCTCTGAAGGTTTTGTGGTTTTTAAAGAGTATTTTGAAGGCATCCCCCTTTCAAATTTTATATCCAATCGGGAATTTACCATTCCCCTGTTCTTGCAATTAGCCATTCGTTTGACTCAACTTTTATCAGAATTGCACCAACGGCGAATTTTGGTGAAGGAATTTGTTATTGAAAACATACTCATTTCTCCGGAGAACCTCGAAATGAAAATTTGTTCGCTGGGTTCTGCAAGCAAAATGTTGCGCGAACGTCCGGAGTTCAATTCTGATTTTCATTATTATGGTCCATTGTGGCACATCGCTCCCGAACAAACAGGCCGCGTTGGACGGACGGTAGATTACCGTTGTGATTTTTATGCGCTGGGAGTAATTTTATATCAGGTATTGTGTTGGAGAAAACCTTTCAACTACACAGATTCACTTGAGTTGATCCATGCTCATATTGCCAAGCGGCCCATAGAGCCGCGTCAGGTCCGGGAAAACATTCCACAAGTGATTAGCGATCTGGTCATGAAGCTCATTGCAAAAAATTCGGAAGACCGTTATCAGGGAGAAGAAGGTATTATTGCAGATTTAGAAAAATGTCTTAGGCTTTGGCAGCAAAACGGACAAATTGAATCATTCAGCCTGGGTACTGAAGATCATTCCAATCAATTTTCATTTTCAGAAAAATTATATGGCAGGGACCAGGAATTGTCCAGAATGATGGAAGCCTGGAAAAATATTCAAACAGCCCAGTTGGAATTGTTTTTGGTCTCTGGCTATTCGGGAATTGGTAAAACAAGATTGATAAATGAAATTCGCAAACCTGTTCTTGAGGCGAATGGTTATTTTGTTTCAGGAAAATTCAATCAGTTTACCAGGGAATATCCCTATTCTGCTTTTGCAATGGCTTTTAGTCAACTTATCCAACGTCTGTTAGGAGAAAGTGAGGAACAATTACAAGTTTGGAGTCAACAAATCAATGATGCCATATCACCCAACGGTGGACTTCTACTGGACATCATCCCGGATCTTGAAAAAGTCATAGGCCCTCAACATAAAAGTCCGGACCTTGGAGCACTGGAAGGTAAAAAACGCTTCCTTAACACCATTCTCAATTTTCTTTCCGTTTTTCAAAACCGGAAAAAATCTTTGGTGATTTTTCTGGATGACTTGCAATGGTCTGATTCGGGATCATTGGAATTGTTGGAAGCTATGGTTTCCAGCAAGTTGAAAAATATTCTCGTAATCGGTGCTTACAGGGACAACGAGGTTGATGATGCGCATCCTCTTTCTATGACACTTCAAAACATTGAAAAAGATTTTAAACAAAACATAGGGAAGCTCAATCTGGCAGAATTAACGGTAGATCATGTAAATGCATTGATTTCTGACTCTTTGCACATGAACAAACAAGCCACTCAACCGCTGGCTAATGAGGTGATGCGGCGCACAAGAGGGAATCCGTTCTTTGTCAAGCAATTTATCGAAAAGCTGGTAGCAGAGAAAGTGATCCAGTTTGATCAAAAGTTGATGTGCTGGGTATATGATCTCAATGCCATTGGCAATATGGAGTTGTCGGAATATGTGGTTGATCTGATTCTGGGCAAAATGAAAAAAATGTCCCCAGAAGCTCAAAATTTGATCCACATGGCTGCGTGCATTGGCAATACATTTGATTTGAATACCCTCCATTTGGTCTCCGGAATCAGCAAGGAGGAATGCGCTGGCTTACTGGAGGAAATTATTTCAAATGAATTCATCAGTCCGATCGGCAATTGGCAAAAATTTCATCTTGATAAATTGTGGAATGAAATGGCCATCATGCTGCAATCCCAAAATTTCAGTTTCCGGTTCCAGCATGACCGCATACAACATACTGCATACAATTTAAAAGAAGAAAATGAACAACTTTCGCACCATCTACTCATTGGCCGCTTGTTGTTGAAAAACTATCGTCAAGAAGAATTGGAAGACCAATTGTTTGATGTATTGAATCATTTGAACAAATCTTATCGGTTGATTCAAAATGAAGAAGAACGTAGTCAATTAGCGTTGTTGAATCTAAGGGCGGGAAAGAAAGCACTTAAAAACAACGCTATCCGGCCGGCGGTGAACTATTTCAAAACCGGCATGGAATTATTGGTGCAGGATCAGGATACGGAAACTTTCAAATCTTTATTGATCAGCCGTTCTGAATGTGAGTATTTATTAGGCAATTATGAGGCTTCCGAAATGTTGTTTGACGAAGCTCTTCAGGAAGCTGCCAACAATTTGGCAAAAGCCGATATCCTTTGTAGAAAAATGGCTTTGTATGAAAATACACAACGCCACGAAAAAGCGCTTGATGCTGCTAAGCAAGGTCTTAAGTTACTTGGAATGAATTTGCCGTTAAACGCTGGTCCTCTGCATGTAATGAAGGAATTGCTCACTGTAAAGTTTAATCTTCGGGGAAAATCCACACAGGCTTTACTGGATAACAAAAACATGGTTTCTGAAGACAAAATTCTGATGATGAAAATTCTCATGAATTTGTGGGGACCTTGTTATCTCTTACAGAAACAAAACCTGTTGGCTTTTAAGATTCTCAGGATGGTGAATCTTTCCATCCGGTACGGTAATTCCATTGAATCCGCTCTTGCATATTCTTTTTATGGATATGTCATCAGTGCTCAACTAGGAGATTATAAAAATGGTTATGCATTTGCCCAACTAGGTATTAGTCTTAATGAAAAATTAAAAGACAAGAGTCTTAAGTCAAAAGTCATGGTCATTGCTGAAGGGTGCGTTGCCCACTGGTGCCAACCCTTTAAAAGTTATCTTCATAATTTAAGGGAAGGCCACCAGGTTGGCTTAGAACAAAATGATATCATCTACGCTGGCTATGCAGTAACTTTTATTAATCGCTGCCAATTCCTGATGGGTGAGGAGCTGGGTAATGTATTCGAAAAATTAAGAGGCTACATTCGATTTAGTCAGAACATACAGTCAGCCATATCGTATCACCAGATGATCACCTGGGCCCGGGTGATCACAAATTTGCGAGGTGTAGATGCTGACGAACAGGTGTTTGGTGATTTGAAAACGGATGAACAGCATTTGAATTTTGTTGAGAAGATGAATGTTCAACAAAATCTTCCTTTACCGCTAGCAAATTATTATACAGCTTTTTCGATTTATTATTGCATCATGGGTGAGTTTGAACGCGCAGTTGAATTTTCAACCCGGGCAGAACCCCTAATGGCAGCTGTATTAGGTTTACCCGAGTGGCCTGAACAGAAAATTTTTCATGTTATTGGTTTGAATGCCCTCCGTCTTAAAGGGAAATCGATCAGTTCAAAACAAGAAAAGGCAAGAAAAAAATTGTTAGGACAAATGCAAATCTGGGCAGGGAATTCCCCTGCCAATTATGGAGCAAAATATCAGCTGGCATATGCAGAGGATCAGTTGATCAATGGAAACAAGGAGAAAGCACTTGAAGGTTTTGATGAAGCTGCAAGATTGGCAAAATTGCATGGAATGATTTACATGAGCGCATACATTGCAGAAAGAAGAGCAAAGATGTTGTTTGATGAAGGACAAAAAGAATTGGCCATGAATCAAATCCGGTTTGCTGTGTTAGAATATCAACGCTGGGGAGCCCAACATAAAGTCCGGGAATTAAGCAATCAAAATAAAACTGGAGAACTTGAATCTAAAGATTTTTCCATAAAGACCAGTGGCCTAAGCAGTGCCTCATTGGATTTAAAAAGTGTGATACAGGCCGCTACCACCTTATCCCAAGAGGTAGTATTTGAAAAGCTTCTTGAAAAACTCTTGTTATTGGCCATCGAAAATGCTGGAGCGCAAAATGCTTATTTAGTAAGGAGTCGCAACAATCAACTTTACGTTGACGCCATTAGCAGAATGAGAAATGGATTTGTTTGCGAAATTCAATCCGTGCCACTGGAAGACGTTGTGGATATCTCGCATGCTATGGTTAGAAATGTCTTCCATACCCAGGAGGCCGTTATTGTAGATGATGTTGATCAAGATAACAGTTATTCGTTGGATCCAAACCTGGTCAATTCAAAAGCAAAATCTATTCTTTGCTTGCCCATTCTAAGCAAAGGAGTCATGGCAGGAATTTTATATATGGACAATGATGCCTCGACACATGTATTTACCCATTCAAGACTTGAATTGCTGCGTTTATTAAGTACTCAGATGGCGGTTTCATTGGAAAATTCACAATTGTATCAAAGCCTTGAGCAAAAAGTGGAAGAACGTACAGCCACGATAGCAAAACAGAAGGCGGAACTAGAACAGGAAAAACAAAAAACAGATTCACTTTTGTTGAATATTCTTCCTGAGGAAATCGCTCTGGAGCTAAAGGAAACTGGAAAGAGTCAACCTAAAAAACATGAAAATGTTACCATCATGTTTACGGATTTTGAAGGTTTCACCGCGATGTCAGAAAAATTATCACCCGAACAAGTTGTAGAAATAGTCGACCATCACTATAAGGCATTTGATAAAATCGTTGCAAAATATGAAATTGAGAAAATTAAAACCATTGGGGATGCATACATGTGCGTGAGTGGCATACCAAGGAGCAATCCTGACCATGTTTCAAACTGTATTCACGCAGCATTTGAAATATTGGATTTTGTAGGCCAATACAATCAGCACCAAAGAGAGCATCATCTTCCCTATTGTGAGGTAAGAATTGGCATTCACTCCGGACCTGTGGTTGCTGGAGTAGTGGGATTGCATAAATTTGCTTACGATATCTGGGGAGATTCTGTGAATACGGCTGCAAGAATGGAAAGCTCTGGTGCAACAGGTAAAGTAAATGTTTCAGCAGCAACGTATGCATTGGTAAAGGATCAATTTAATTTTGAATACAGAGGAAAAATCAACATAAAGCACAAAGGAGAATTAGACATGTATTTTGTAACTCCAAAAAGTATATAATCAATATGACGCAACACAAATGGAATGATGATTTACTGAATCGCATGAGGCAAACGGGAGATCCACTTGCAGATGCTGCTGCAAGGGCTTTGTGGAAAGACAGAAACAGCCGTGAAATCATCGAAGAGTTACGCTTAATGAGTAGAAATCATAAATTGAATCTCAAAGATTTTCCTCCAGAGGTAAAAGAATTTTTTGAGAAAACAGAAAACATTAACATCCATCCAGAGGACCAGGAGAAGTTTGATCTATCGGCCAAAATTTTTAATAATTACGGATTTTGTTATTGTGGTCTATTATTTTTTAAAGCATTGCCCACCGGATATATGTGTCCAAAACCAGGTCATGTATTGGAAAGCACTAAACTCTTGGTGGATTTTGCAGCAAGGCGTGTCATGGAAACCGCTCAGTTTATTTTTGCTGTGAATAATCAAAACTGGTATAAGCCTGGAAGCCCTGGCCTTGAGGCCATTCAACGCGTAAGACTGATGCACGCCGGGATGCGCATTGCTCTGTTGGAAGACAAACGACCTGGAAAGGTTTGGAACGTTGAGGAAAAGGGAATTCCGATAAATCAGGAAGATATGGCATTGACGAATCATTTATTCAGCCTGGCCATGATTCAGGGATTGGATGAAATGGGGATTCATCTGTTTAAAGAAGAACGCGAAGCCGTATTTCATACCTGGCAACACATTGGACAAGCCATGGGAATTAGTACTGAGTTATATACCGATGATTACAACGATGGATGGAACCAATACAATGCTATTTTTAAACGACAGTGCCTGATGCCTAATCCGGATGGTCCTGCTTTGACACGTGCATTGCTGGAATCACTCGGAAAAATGATTAAAAAAGATCTTGAAATTGAAAAGCTGGAAGACATTACCATGTATTTCCTGAATCGGAGAGGATGCTGGGACTCACTGGGTTTCCACAAGCCTTCCTGGTTTGATCGGTTTTTTAATGCCACTGCACACTGGATTACTTCGTGGATTTTATGGCAAAAATTGTTTCACCATAAAAGTGAGTCCATTCGAAGAGGATGGCTGAGTAGAACCATCAATTGGATTGTAGCGAAACAATTTGGAATAGAATCACACCTCAGCCGTTATCCGAAGACCAATTTATTGGAAACTATTTCTAAATTAATATTGGCGCAATTGTGCACAAAAGATTTGCAAACCTTCGAGCAAACCAATTCGCTGAATCCACAAAAACCATTCTTCTTTGAAAACGATTTACTGTATGAAGCATGGGATTTGGGCAGTTTTAACCTCGACATCACAGAAAAGATGTAAGTAAAGTTGTTCAACAGAAAAAGATTTATGTTAGAAGTTTCGGTTTCGTTGTTATGAATATCAGGAGTCTTAAAAAATTTATTTTAGAAAAATTGAAAGCTGAGTTACCTCAAAATCTCAGTTATCACGGGCTGCATCATACTCTGGATGTGTTGAATGTATGTAATCAATACATACGCAGGTATAAACTGACTGCAGAGGAAGCGTATTTATTGCGAACCGCCTCTTTAATTCATGATGTAGGCATCATTTGGACTTACTCAGGTCATGAAGAAGCCAGTGTGAATTATGCCAAAGACCTGCTGCCGAAGTACGGTTATTCCAAAAAAGATATACAGCGAATTTCAGGAATGGTTCTGGCAACTTGCATTCCTCAACACCCAAAAAATCTTTCAGAACAAATCCTTTGTGATGCGGATCTGGATTATCTGGGCAGGAAAGATGTTCTGCCCATCAGCCAGACCTTGTATAAAGAATTTTTAGCCTACAAGGTGGTACAGGATGATGAGAGTTGGGACCGGTTACAAATTAATTTTTTGACCAAACACCAGTATCATACTTCGTTTGCTTTGAAATACCGTTCCCCAGCTAAACAAATTTATCTTCAAAGCATAAAGGATAAATGGGGCTGTAAATAAAATAAAATTTATTATCACACAATACTAACATTCGTTAGTTGCGTCTTGGTTGCTTTCCTTGCTCAATGTCCTGCTAAAGCGAAAACATTCAAAAAGTTTAGCTAGTTTCATAATAATCCAAATCTTTGGCAAATGTTTCAGACAATGACCAGGTAGAAATACCACTCAACAAGATGCAGGTTCCCCCAACCACCCAGGTAGCCATTTCGATGCCAAAGTGTTCCAATAAATAGTTAAACGAGAGTGTAATGGGAATCACCGCTCCCCTTACGAAATTGGGAACCGTGGTCGTCACCGTTGCCCGAATATTGGTACCAAATTGTTCTGATGCAATGCTGACAAAAAGTGCCCAAAATCCAGTGGCCAACCCTAGGACAAACGTAAGAAAGTAAAAAGCTGCCGCACTGAGGTTTCGGAGATAGAGGTAGGCAATGGTCAGCAATAAGGTAAAAATTAAATACATGAACACCACCTTCCTTCTGCTTCTCCAAACCTGACTCATCCAGCCACTCAGTAAGTCACCCACTGACAAACCTATGTATGCATACATGATTGAATCACCCACTGAAATCGGTTCGTTGATATGAAGGAAAGCTGCGTACTTACCTGAAAATTTTATTAAGATTCCAATGACAAACCAAACCGGCAGTCCGATTAAAATGCAGGCGAGGTATTTTAGGAAAATGGTTTTCGATTTGAACAACATGAAAAAATTTCCTTTTTGTACAGTATGGTTTTTAAGCCGGTCAAACATCCCGCTTTCAAATGTACCCACACGAAAAGCCAGTAACACCAGACCCAAAACACCTCCAATGATGTACGACATTTGCCATGCCGTTTGCTTGGCAATTAAATTGCCGGCAACTGCTCCCAATGCACCAGCTGATACGATGATCATGGTGCCCCACCCACGTCGCTCTTTGTCAATGATTTCTGAGATCAATGTTATGGCGGCACCTAACTCACCACTTAAGCCAAATCCTGCAATGAGTCGGACCACTTGGTATTGGGTGATGTCGGTCACAAAGGCATTTGCAATATTGGCCAATGAATAAATCAAAATAGAAGAAAACAATACGGATTTACGACCCAGCTTATCTCCGAGTATTCCAAACACAATACCCCCTAGCAACATACCTCCCATTTGCCATAAAAACAACAGGTAGTCATATCGGGCAATTTGGTCCGGAGGTAGATGAAGCCCTTTTTCAAGCGATTCTTTGCCTATAATATTAAATAATTGCAAATCGTAGATATCTACAAAATAGCCTAATGCAGCCACCAGTACCGGTATGCTGAAGACAGAAGAATTTGGTTGGGAGGATTTTGATTGCATGTCCAAAAATAACTTGGCGGGTTCAGTTTGATGTAGCTGCTTGCGATATTTTTTGCAATGGTTCTTTTAAATCCATTTACCTTGGATAATTCTGACTGAGCAGGCAGTAAATCGCAGAATCAATATACCTCCCATCAAAAAAATAGTTTTCTTTAAAGTGCGCTTCTTTAGTAAATCCACATTTTTCAAGTAAATGAATCGATGCCAGATTTTCCGGATCGACGTTAGCATCTATTCCATGAAAACGAATCACCTCAAAACCATAATTCAGTACACAATGCATAGCGGATGTCATGATTCCTTGTCGATGATATGCCACATCCAGTAAATATCCAATCTCACCGCGATGATTTTCCTCATCGATTTTCCAGTAACTGATGGTCCCCATTAACCGGTTGCTTTCAGGATGAGCAATAGCCCAGGCCAATCCTCTTTTTTCATCTTTATTTTTCAAAATGGTAAGGATCAACTGTTCCGCTTCCAACACGTCTTTCATCAATGGTCTTCCAATATACTGCATCATTTGAGGGTCGGAACGCAATTCGAATAAGCGATGCTGGTCCTCTGGAACCAGTGAACGTAAATGAAACGAGGGCAATTGAAATTCAGGAAATGGGCTAAAACTCAAATTTAACATGGAGCAAAAGTGCGTAAAAATTACGACTATCCTATTCTTTTAGGCCTTCGACATAATTCGCCCTTGCAATTTGGACAGATGCCATTCAATGTTTGGAAACAACTTCCGCAATAACTACATTCATAACTGCAAATGTATGCTTCGCCAGAAGATTCCAGTGGATTCTGACAACATTCACATTGGGTTCTCATTTCAAGCATAGCTTACTTTTTTTCTTTTTTATCAAGGTTTTTTTCGTAGGCTTTGATCCAATCCTGTGGAGTCATTTTCTGGAAGAGTGTTTCCAGTAATGCAATGGGTACGTCTTCTGGTTTTTTGAACCGTATACAGCATTTACCTATGTCCAGTTTCTTTGTCGAATGTTTGGGCCATTCCTTTAGCAGCCACTCCAAAAGTGGTCCTTCGTAAAGTCCCATATGGTACAATGAGATATAATTTTTTTGTGAAGCCAAGGAAATAAAAGGCAAAGGAAGCTTTGGGTCACAATGATACCCTGATGGATAGAGTGAATGCGGTACAACATAACCCATCATACCGTAATTCATTTTTTCTTCAAAACCCTTTGGTAAGTTATTTTGAATGGCTTTTCGCATAGTGGAAATTATGCCCTGACGGTCTACAGGAAGCGATTTCAAATATTCTTCAACAGTAGTGGCCTTTGATTGCATATTATAAATTTAACCAATAAAAAAATGCGTGAAGAAAAATGTACTCATAACCGAATGAAAGGTGGTCCAAATTTAGTCAATTCTTCATTCCGGTGTAATATAATATTCCAACCTACTCTCTAAATCGTTCCATTCATTTCCTATTTTTGAAGTGGAATAGAATTAATTATAATGAAGCTGCTGTTTACCACAAGCGTGATCTGGTTATTATCCTTCAAAGCAATGATGTCACAAATCAACTTTGCGATACAAAAGGTTCCGGATCACTATTTGGAATTGTTGAACCTCATGGATCAAGCCATCTACAATGATGAATTTAAGACAATTCATAGCGTGTTGATTGTAGAAAATGGTCAATTGATTTTTGAAAAATACTATCATAATTGGCCAAAAGATTCAGTACATCAACTGCAATCGGCCACCAAAAGTATCATATCCGCCTTATTGGGTTGTGCTTTGGAGCAAGGTTGCATTAAAAATGTAGAAGAGCCCATCTCAAATTATTTTCCGGCTAATTATTTTTCCACTCAGGAGCATTCAAAAATCAAGATTAAGGATTTACTGACTCAACGTCATGGATTGCTTTGGAAAGAAGACGATTGGAATAGTTCGGACAACAGTTGGCGAAAAATATTATATACGACCGGAGATTGGTACCGCGCCATTTTACAGATTCCCATTGACAACTTACCCGGGTGCCATTTTAATTACAGCAATGCGGCTCCTGTTTTGATTAGCGGATTGATACAAAAAGCCTGTGGTATGCCCATTGACTCATTTGCTGCTAAGTTCCTTTGGGGCCCATTAAATATCCAAAAAGTGAATTACTGGCAAGGCAATGGTGGCCCGCAAAACAATGGTATGGCATTGATTTCACTCACTTCGCGTGACATGGCAAAATTCGGTCAGCTCTACTTGCAAGGTGGCAGATGGAATAACCATACTTTAATTCCTGAAACTTATATCCAGGAATCATGGAAAAATCAGGTGGATTCAGTTGGGGCGAATGGTTTGTATTCAGGATATGATTATGGATATTTTTGGTGGAGCAACCCGCGATTCCGATTAAACAAGTCTGGAAAATCTCCTTCGGTTTATCTTGCCAGAGGTGCCGGAGGTCAAAATATTATTGTATGGCCTGAAAAAAAACGGGTGATAATTATCACTGCCTGGAATATGACACAAAGCAATTTAGCCCAAGCCATATTTGACAAGTACCTGAGATATTTGTAAATACACATGCAAAATTTTTTTTAACACAGGAAGCTTATGACTTTTGCGTGTTCTAAAATGAGTTCCACACCCATTACGTCTACCGGTTGATGTAAAAACCCTCCATGATTTAGTAAATTTGATAAATGTTAAGTATCCGACGCATTTTTTGGTTAAGCGTCATTCTCTGTGCACAGATCCAGGTAAGTGGCCAACAGCATGCTCCATGCGGATCCAATCCCGTCATGTTTTCCAATACCTGCGCTGATGCCTGCCTGGTTTGTGATCTCAATGGCGTGGTAGGCAATACCACCAATACCATTCCCGGACAATCTCCCCCTGGTTATTGCACAATGGTGGTTCACAGCATGCAGTGGCTGGCTTTTATTCCAGGGACCCCCAATCTGACATTCAATGTTGCCGTTTCTTCATGCACTCAGGCCAATGGGGTCGAAATGGGCGTGTATGCATCAGATGATTGTCAAACCTTTAAACTGGTGAGCAATTGTAACACCAACATGTATGCCAATCAAACGTGGTCCTTTACAAATACCGAGCCCTTGAAACCCGGATGCATTTATTATCTGGTATTTGATGGAAACGGACCAAACGCTTGTACGGTTAGCTTTACCGTGGTGTCAGGAAGTGCGGCAGCACCTGTACCAAATACCACGAATAAAGTCACCGGCAAAAAAATCGTGTGCGTCGGAGAAGTTGCTGACTACAGTATTTTACCCATCCCTGGTGCATGCAGTTATGAATGGAGAGTCGAACATGGAAGTATTCTTGCCCAAAAAGACAACAATGTGACCATTCAATGGGATCAACCCGGCCATGGAAAAGTCTGTGTGCAAGGAACTAACGCTTGTAAGTCTGGAAATGAAGTTTGTCTGGATGTTGAAATCGGAGATGCCTCTCCGCCTACAGAGCTTGGACCTTTTTTTGTTTGCTTTGGTGAATCCTATCGTTTCAAGAATATTTTACTGACAGCCGGCACCTGGCAATTCAATGAAAAAAATAAATTTGGATGTGATAGCAATATCATCGTCTACGTCGAAAACATGGATTTTCTTGAAACCCGATTGGATACTTTTCTTTGCTTTCCGGATTCCATTAAAATCGGGAACACCATAATTGATACCTCTGGGAATTTCCGAATTCCCTTAAAATCAAAACAAGCGCCCTTTTGCGATTCAACTATTTTAATTAAAGTACAATATGCAAAAGTGCAAGCTTCCATTCATAAAAGCTCAGACTTGAGTTGCCTGGACACTCTGGTGACTTTAAGAGCTGATGTTTCTGGTTCAAATACCCCAACTGGTCTCAGCTTTGTTTGGATAAATCAAAAAGGAGACACCCTTTCTGTTTCGGATAGCTGTGTAGTAAATCAGGCGGGTAAATATACAGTTTGGGTAAAATATGCTTTCGATTCAATCCATGAATGTGACCAAATTCTACAAACAGAAGTTTTGGGTTCTGTGTTACCTCCGGATCTTTACTTGAAGGACAGCCTGAAAATTTGCAAAGGGGCCACAGTAAATCCAAAGGACATCGTCTTCTTTGATCGAAACAACACCGTTGCTGCCTACACTTATCACACAGGACTCCCTTGTCTACCATCCAATCAAATTTTGGATTCCACTTGGACTTTTGATCAAGATACCTTGATCTATCTAAAAGCAACCAGTGCTTATTGTGAAGACGCATTAGCGGTACCCATCCAAGTCCTTCCCCTTGAACATATTTTTATTCAACAACAGGAGATTTGCCAGGGAAACCTCATTGACCTGGATACATTAACCTACAGAAAAGATGGTTTATTTGCAGGTGGTCCCGGATTTTATTCCTGTTTTCCAGTTGATTCGATATGTGCAATTGATAGTCCAGTCAACATTCTTCGTGATACGAACTTTTATATTATTCCTAAACAAGCCCGATGCCCAGATACAAGCTGGTTGAACATTAAAGCCCTTGTCGTTCCGGATGCTTCCTTTTCAGTAGACCGTATGCATTATTGTTTAGGGGATAGCCTTACCATTTTATTGAACGCCCGCACGGTAAATGAAAACATCATTTTTCGACAGGACTTCACTGAAACTTCCTGGCTGGATTCCTCAAAGAGCATGCATTTACCTGTTTTGGATACAGGGCAACATACACTTTGCGTCCTGAAAGCTGAAAAAATTTGTGCGGATACATCCTGTTCCTCTTATCAGGTTCATTCCTTGCCTGTAACTCCAATAATTCAATGCTTTGCAACTGATTCGTCCATTTTGTTTTATTGGCATCGTGAACCAGGAATGCAATACCAGACCGACACCCTTATGGCCGGACCCATTTCGAATCAGACGGATACGAGCATCTATTTTTATCCATTAGGTCGGGGACAACAAGTTAACATCCGTGTCACGGCTAAATCAGATTACTGTGGAGATGCGATCGCAGAATCATTTTGTCAATCCATCGCTTGTCCTCCCCTCAGTGTTTCCATTGACCCGGTAGATACACTCTGCATAGATCAGGGTACATTGCCTTTTATACTAACGGGTGTTAGTAATCCTGTCAGACCATTGGCTCAGTGGATATGGAGAGGAAACGGGATCATAGATTCATTATCGGGTTTATTTGACCCCGTGTTGGCTGGTCCGGGGAATCATCGTATTACTGCCATCATGAATGACCAGGGTTGCACCTATTTTACTGGAAGCATACTCGTCTTGCGTCACAAGCCATTTGCCGATTTTACACTGGACAGTATAGTATGTCAGGATTCTATTTTAATCATCCGGTTTGCTGGTCAGCGAGCTGATTCTTCCAGATTCGATTGGAATTTCGCGGATGGTCTTCCTGAATTCAAACCTGGTTCACGTGACGTTATCGTGCGCTGGAGCAAACCTGGAAAAAAATCATTAGGGCTAAAATTAAGCCAGTATCGATGCCTACATGAAGCACTTAAAGAAATAGAAGTTTTGGAACATTTAAAACCCCCTCAAGTCGAATGCGAACAGTTGGATTCCTTTATCCTGTTCCGATGGAGACCCGTGAAAAGAGTCAAAAAATACAAAGTCCAAGTAATCGATGGAAACACGGGTGTATTCCTTCACGATACCGTGTACCGTATTCAAAAAAGGGACTTTAAAGACAGTGCGGTTATCCGCTTAATTCTTGAGGACGAAGGACCCTGCTCTGAAGTCAGCGGACTGGCCGTTAGTTGCAAGCCTCCTGACTGTCCACCAAAAAATTTACTGGCGGATACATTGTTAAAGGTGTGCAGTAATCAATTCATTGCTATTCCATTGCGCGGGTTGCTAAAAGATGCGGTGAGTCATATCCAATGGTTTGGAACCCATATCCAACAAGATACAGTAAACACCCATAATTTAACGCCGGGACGATATGAATTGGTGTTGACGGGAGACCAATTTGGCTGCAAGTATCGCGACAGTATTACCTTAGAAGTGCTTGATCCTCCCTCCTGGGGTGAGTTTACCGTAAATCCTATACCTTGTCCGCCGGATGAACCACTCGGTTCCATAAAACTAACAAATGTTAGTTTTATGACTTATCCAGGAAAATTTGCCATTGACGGTGGCCCTTTTGTATATGATTCGACCTTTGCCGGGATACCTGAAGGAACGCACCGGTTGGAGGTACGCAATGCGGCGGGTTGCGTTCGGGATACCATGATTCACTTATCCAAACCCGAAAATATTTTGGTTGATTTGGGTCCGGATCTGGAAGTCCTTAAGGGAAGTGGGGTAAACTTGCAGGCCATGATCTTCGGAAATGAAAAGAAAATCATCTGGGCATCGCCCTTGTTACTGTCCTGTGATACCTGCCTTAATCCTGTCTTAATTCCTGACCGAAGTGTAAAAATTTTCATTTCGGTAATCAATAATGATGGTTGTATTGCGAGTGACTCATTGATCATCAGGGTGTATGAAAATAAAGTTTACGCCCCCAATGTATTCTCACCTAATGGAGATCAGATCAACGACTTTTTTACTTTGTTTGGAAATGTTAAAGAAATCAAACTGCTGGAAATTTTCGATCGATGGGGTAATCGGATTTTTCTGAAAGAACATTTTAGAGGGAATCAAACCGAAGAAGGATGGGATGGTCACTTCCAGGGGAAATACTGTCTTCCAGGTGTATATGTGTTTCGTGCCGCGGTAAGTTTTGAAAAAGGTGAAGATCAGGTCTTGCAAGGGGACCTTACTTTGATTCGCTAATTGAGTTAAGCTTTTCTAATTATTATTAAGGCTACAGGTTGAGTCTTTGCTAAATGTTTTAAGCCAACGGATTCGATGGCTTGTTTAATAAAGATTCAATTATCTTTGTTGAAATTTTAGATCAAATGAAAAACATTTTACTCATTCTTAGCTTTTTTGCTTTAGTTGCTTTATTACCCTCGTGTAAAGAGCAAACTAAAACTGACGCTCCAGCAACTTCTACAGAAGTAAGTCCAACTCCTGCTCCAGCTCCAACTGCCGATCCTGCTGGTCAGCCAGCAGCGCCTCAGACGGCTGAACCGGCGCAAAATGCTAAAGGTGTTTGGCACTTTACCTGCCCCAAAGGATGTGAGGGTGGATCTGGTGCACAGGGCACTTGCGCAAAATGTGGTGGTCAACTGGCACATAATGCTGCATACCATCAGCAATAATTCATTGTTGATTTAACAAATTATTACCCGCCCTTGAAATGTTTTCAGGGCGGGTTTGTTTTTTAATCTTGTCCAACGATTCAATAAATGGCTAGAGTTAGTACATATCTTAATTTCCCAAGGCATACCGAGCAAGCGTTTGAGTTTTACCGCAAAGTATTTGGTACAGAATACATTGGAGATATAGCCCGATTCCGGGATATTCCTCCAACGGATGATGAAACGCCTCCCATGGACCCTTCGGATCTGGACCTGGTGATGCATGTAGCTTTACCGATATTAGGAGGGCATGTATTGATGGGAACGGATGCCCCGGAATCCATGGGATTCAAAATCCACCCTGGCAACCACATGTACATCAATCTGGAACCCGACACCCGGGAAGAAACAAGGCGTTTGTTTGACGCACTTTCTGAAAATGGATTTGTCGAAATGGACTTGCAGGATATGTTTTGGGGTGCCTATTATGGTAGCTGTATGGATCAGTTTGGAGTCCAGTGGATGTTTAATTGTGAAGAAAAAGCACCGGAATAGATATGTATTGAGGCCTTTTCTCAAAACTGCCTGCCAACATTCAAGAATCAATTTACAAAGCATTGATTCACATTCGATTCGCTTAGTTTCCGAACACCCGTTGCCTTTCCTTATCTTTGCAGGCCTTAAAACGGACTTCACATGTTATATCCAGAGTATAAATCGCTGAATTTGCCTGAAATTGACCGGGAAATTCTGGATTTTTGGGAAAAAGAGAGCATTTTTGATCAGAGTATCTCCAACCGTAGCGGTGCTGAGGATTTTGTGTTTTATGAAGGTCCTCCTTCTGCAAATGGAAAACCGGGAATTCACCACGTCATGTCCCGCACCGTTAAAGATGTCTTTTGCAGGTATCAAACCTTGATTGGGAAGAAAGTCCATCGCAAAGGAGGCTGGGATACCCATGGTTTACCGATTGAATTGAGTGTTGAAAAAGAATTAGGAATTACCAAAGAAGATATTGGCCACAAAATTTCCATTGAAGAATACAATGCCCGTTGCAAAGAAACGGTCATGCGATTTAAACATGAATGGGATGATCTGACCCGTAAAATGGGTTATTGGGTAGATTTAAAACATCCATACATCACTTTTGAAAATGAATACATCGAGTCTGTGTGGTATTTGTTGAAACTGATTTATGACAAAGGGTATTTATACAAAGGCTATAGTATTCAGCCATACTCTCCAGCTGCCGGAACCGGTTTAAGTTCGCATGAATTAAATCAACCAGGTGCTTATCGTGAAGTAAAAGACGTTTCCGCTGTAGCCTTGTTTAAAGTACTTTCAAGTTCTTATAATGATACCCAAAAAACATTATTTGGTGAACAACCGATATACATAGCTGCCTGGACCACTACTCCCTGGACTTTGCCCAGCAATACAGCACTAGCCGTTGGAGCACAATTGGAATACAGTTGGGTAGAAACTTATAATCCATATACCCACGAACCACAAAACATCCTGCTGGCATCTGAATTATTGAAAAATTGGTTTAAAGATGAAAACGAAGCACACGGTGAATTGCCTCCTTTTCAGGAAAAAAATATACCGTTTATCATTCGAAAAACCAAACTAACTGGTGTTAGTTTGGAAGGCTTGCGTTATGAGCCTTTGTTTGACTATGCAGTGCCAACGGAAGGAGATGCTTTTCGCGTAGTTCTGGGAGATTTTGTATCGACAGAAGATGGAACCGGAGTGGTACACATTGCTCCTTCCTTTGGAGCGGATGATATGCGGGTTGCCCGAAAATACACAATCGGGACTCTAACGCTTGTTAACAAACAGGGCCGGTTTACTGAAGAAGTCTATGATTTTAAAGGAGAATTTGTCAAGGAAGCCTATTTGAGTATAGAAGAAAAGGAAGCCGAACGGCTTCGTCTGGGCCTTGAACGCTATTTATCGGTTGATGAGCGATTAGTGATCCAGTTAAAAAAAGCCGGTAAGCTATTAAACTCTCAAAAATACGCACACAATTATCCACATTGCTGGAGAACCGATAAACCGGTATTGTATTATCCATTGGATAGCTGGTTCATAAAAGTTACTGCGGTCAAAGACCGATTGGTGGATTTAAATAAAAGCATTCAGTGGAAACCAGCTTCAACGGGAACCGGCCGTTTTGGAAATTGGCTGGAAAACATCCAGGATTGGAATTTATCCAGATCGCGTTATTGGGGTATACCTCTTCCGATTTGGCGAAATGCAGATGGAACCACTGAGAAATGCATTGGCTCCATCGAATCCCTGGCGCGGGAAATAGAAAAAGCAAATGCTGCTCTGGGATTGTCACAAAACGTTCCTGCTGATTTGCACCGACCATTTATTGATGAAATCATTTTGGTGTCAGAAGACGGAAAGGAAAAGTTGACACGCGAACTGGATTTAATTGATGTTTGGTTTGATTCCGGATCAATGCCCTATGCTCAATGGCACTATCCATTTGCTAAAAAAGATCTGAGGGGTGATTTTCCTGCTGACTTCATTGCTGAAGGTGTCGATCAGACCAGAGGATGGTTTTATACGTTGCATGCAATAGCTACCATGGTCTTTGACAGTGTAGCTTACAAAACTGTAGTTTCTAATGGATTGGTTTTGGACAAGAATGGAGAAAAAATGTCCAAACGAAAAGGCAATATTGTCGATCCATTTCAAACTCTTAATCAATATGGCGCAGATGCCACCCGCTGGTACCTGATCAGTAATGCTGATCCCTGGGAAAACCTGAAATTTGATCTTGAAGGTATCACAGAAGTTAGAAATAAATTCTTTGGAACCCTTTACAATACGTATTCGTTTTTTGCTATTTATGCCAATATCGATAACTTTCAGGTTAACAAACATTCGTTAGTTCCGGTAGGCGATCGCACTGAGCTAGACCGCTGGATAATCTCGAAACTGCAAAGTCTGATCAAACGATACCGTGAAAATATGGATGATTTTGAACCCACGCAGGCCGCCAGGTGTATCGAACAGTTTGTGACCGATGATTTATCAAACTGGTATGTAAGGCTTTCGCGTCGGCGTTTTTGGAAATCCGAGTCCTCCATTGACAAGCAAACTGCTTTTGAAACCTTATACGAATGCTTATTGGTTACCAGCCAGTTGATGGCTTCGTTGGCTCCTTTCATGTCTGAATGGTTGTACAGGAACCTTACCCATGCATTAAAAACAAAAGGGCCATCACAGGATTCTTCCCTCGCAATGGTTTCTGTCCATTTGACGGATTTATCCAAGGGCGAACCTACATTGATTGATGAATCCCTTGAACGGCGAATGGATTTGGCACAAAGGATTTGTACACTGGTATTGTCCCTACGCAAAGCTCAGAAACTAAGGGTTCGACAGCCACTAAAACAAATTTTAATTCCTGTATCCTCCGAAGAATTTAAAGCGGACATCCACAAAGTCGAAGAGCTTATTAAAGCTGAAGTGAATATCAAGGAAATCAACTACATCTCTGCCGATACGGATTTAGTGAAAAAGAAGGCTAAACCTAATTTTAAGACCCTTGGTAAAAAATTGGGAAAGCACATGAAAGAAGCTGCAGAATCCATTCTTGCTTTGGATGCTGACTCCATTAAACAGCTTGAAACCGGTAAATCTTTGGAACTTCAGTTTGAGGGAGCTGGCTTTCAAATTTTACTGGAAGATGTTGAAATTCTTTCAGAAGACATTCCCGGATGGCTGGTGAGTAACGATGGTGCACTTACTGTTGCTTTGGATATTTCGATCAATGACGAACTTCTTGCAGAAGGCTATGCCCGAGAACTCATCAACAGAATTCAGAACATCAGAAAAGACAAACAATTCAATGTAACAGATCGCATCCAGGTAAATGTTCAGGCACATCCTGACATTCAACGTGCGCTTAGTGGGTTTCAGCAATTGATCTGCAACGAAGTCCTGGCAGACTCAATACAGGAATCCTCATCCGTTTATTCCGATACCATCGAATGGCTTGAAGATCAGAAAATCGGCATAAAGGTAGATTTGATTTAATAAAAGAAATGGCGAGGGTGAACACAAAGGCTAAACAGTTATTCCCCTTTTGGTAATCCTATATTTGATGTCATTCTTTTATCTTGTACTCCTTCCGTAATAATTTAAGTAACTTGGCATTAATGTCTTTATACTTATTAAAATGTAGGGTACGCGTTGAGTTTAAAGCATTAAAGCAATAATTACTTAAAACCTGAATCATATAATTTCGATCTAGTTCATTGATAAATTTCAATCGATAAGGGATGATTTCGTTACTCATCTCGTACTCAATGACAGAATCGAAAATACTTAAATCGCCGTTCTGAGTGAGCGTCGATTGAAAGTCAAAATCGTGATGTCTAACCATAACTGGATTGATATAATCCAATCGTATAGAACTCTCCAAGGATTGTCTGTCATTAATATTGCCAACAGCAACAGATAAATCTCCGATTAAGTTTTGTAGTTCATCATTCTTAAAATAACGTAAGGCTCCTGAATTTTTCAATTGTTCAAGGACTACCGTCCTTGGTTCAAAAATGGATGGCGAACGGAAATTAATACCATATAGAAAATTAACTGCAAATAACTTTGGAACATTTGTAAGGCTACTGTCTTTAAAGTAACGAATCAGGTATTTTAAAGCCTTTTCCTGTTTAATCCGGTTTTCAGATTTAATGATCACATTTACCGAATCACTTTTAAGCTCCTCATAAAAACTCCTGGCCAACTCCTTTGCTCTATCTCTTTCTATTTTGTGCTCCAATTGATATTCCGCCAAGAAACCACAAAATACAGCAAGAAAGAGCATTAAAAATTCCCAAATGTAGGATTTCCAATTTTTCATTCCCTTGTGGTGACCATGATGATGTACTTCCATTTTATTAATTTCGCGATTTGGACAAGGAGTATCTCCTTCAATTATAGTGTTCCTTGTTGTTGGAGAATTTTCTAACGGATTGATTTTTCCAGATTGTAACTCTTGATTTTCTTTATCTTCTGCCATTACGAGATATTTTTTTGAGGCCAATCAAAGCTAACCAAATTTCTTACAACGAGCGTTCCGGTCTATTTCCCCATTCAAAGTTAATTGCATGAAAAATATTTCCCAAAACACTTTACTGTTTTGCATTTAAAGATTATTAATACCAATTCCAAAGTTTCTTATTTTCTTTCTGAGTGTTATTGTGATTCTTATTCAGCTTAATACTACCATGGACCATACTGTCTAACTTTATAGAAATTAATACCGTTAAATCGAAAAATTCCGGAACCTGCACCCCACCACATATTTCCATTATTGTCCTGGTACATGCTTTGTACGCAACAATTTATTCCATCAGCTGGCGTGAAAACCGTAAAAGCTTTAGGATCGGATAAACTAACAGAAGGATTAAATCGTGTGGTACTGCCCCGGGCTGTCACCCAAACAATACCCGACTGCTCAATACATAAACCCCAAAATTCTGTTCCGCCCAACCCATCTTTTGGTGTGATTTCCGTAAAAGAATTTCCATCATACTTACAGATTCCCCCTTTAAAAGTAAACCACAAATTACCCGCGTTATCTTCTGCCATACCTCCTGCATAGTTATTTCCCAAACCAACCTTTTCAGAAATATTGCGAACATTAACGCCATCATAACAAAAAACTCCGTTGTCAGAAGAAGCAAACCAAATATTTCCTCTTTTATCTTCCATTATACCAGTCACTTGGACAGGGGGAAGAAGGTTAAACATTGAAAAACATTCTCCCCCTAAAGTATCGGCAATTTGATTATAACGAAATACACCGGCTCGGGTGCCAACCCAAATAATCCCCTTTTTATCTACCACAATACCTTTCCGACTAACCTCGATTTTACTCAGGCCTTCTTGTTCACTATATTTTTTAAAGTTCCTTCCATTATATTTATAAACACCCTGGTCAGTCCCAAACCAAAGATTACCGATTTTATCTTCCTGGATAGCATGAACAGATTGACTAAATAATCCTTCACGATCAGAAAAGTAAGTCAAAGTTTTTTCATCATATCTAACAACTCCTTCTCCTATAGTACCAAACCATAAATTGCCTTTAGAATCCTGAAATATACTGCGAATGTACTGACTAACTAAAGTGGTGTCAAAATCTGGAGATACTCCAACAGCTTTGATGCTTCTGATCACTCTTGGAATGCCAACAGAATGAGTGGAGGGGTGAACTTTGGAAGACTGATTTTGCCCGATGCATGAAGAGAAACCTACCAATAAATTAAAAAATACAAATTTGTTTATACTCATCATAAATTGAATCCTATCTTCCCAAATCCAAAGAATATCCATAAATGAAGGACAAAATTCTAAAATTTATTCAACATTAAAAAACTGAATAATGAATGTACTTTGTTCATTTTCGTTTTCCCAAATTATTAAGAATAGAAATGAAGTGAATTCACGTATGTTTAGTCTATAATACTCAATCATTACAAAAGTAAAGAGCAATTTACACGTATACTGAAAAAAATATCTGAATGCAATTTATGTGGGTTCTTTTTACAAATGCAATGCAACCATTTATCCACTTAGGCATTGCTGGATCATTAAATAGCCTTAAAGGGTACCTAAAACATACATTTGATCTAAACTTGGAGCTGATTGTCCGCCATGAGGTTCAAGTGTAATAGCAAATGCTTGGGCATGGGGAACAAACTTAATTTTCTTAAATACTGAATTGTGTGTTGTAAGGTCGAAAACCCCAAGATCAATGGGGGTTCCACTTACAATTGCCCAGAGTTGATATTGTTTTTGAGGTGGAGCTGGCGGTAAGTCCATTACATCAAGAACTGTTCTTTGTCCAAGCGTATCATAATAAATAGCAGCGAATGATTGGGGTGATTTAGGAGTTCCTTTTAATAAGATTCGATGTTGATTATTCGACAGCAATTCGTTCAATTGATCTCTGCAATCAATAAGATAAAGACTGTCTGTAAGAAAACGCTCATACAAAGCTTGAAAATCTCTGTTCAATTCCGATAACTCCTGCTTGCTTTTTACCTGTTGATTCCAGAAATAAAAACTTGTCAACAAAAATAAAATTGCGGACAGGTAAACTAAATAGCTAAAGTAATTTTTTCCAATTCCTCTTTTAGAATTATCAAATGTCTTCTCCTGTTCGATATTCCTCATGATACGCTCCTTTAGGTAATCTGGAACTGGCTTGGAATACTGTCTTGCAAATGCCTCAAGACTGTTTTCAATTTTTATAAGTTCATTTTGCAACTCAGGATATAATTGCAATTTTTCAAAAATTTCCATATTCTGATTCGTGGTACAGAGACCTAATGCATACTCTACCAGAATGCCAGAATCAATATATTCCTTTATGTTAAACTCCTCTTTCATTTATAAAACATCATTATCATAGCCATCCAAACACTTAAAAGACTTCTTAAAGTTTTAACGGCCGTTTGAATTCTTGTTTTAACTGTTCCAAGAGGAAGATTCAATTCATTTGAAATTTCCTGCTGGGTATATCCTTTTAGATAAACCATATCGATGAGCTGTCGATACTTTGGATCCAATATCTCAATTTTCTGCATAAGTCCAGTATCGATGACATTAGCTTCTTCGCTATGCTTTATAGTATCATATACGCTTGAATCCAGCGCATGGATTTTATTTCGAGCTTCCTTGCGAACTAAATCTATCGCTGAATTTTTTATTATTGTAAACATCCAGGTGAATAGAGAAGCACGTTCTGGATTGAAATCAGGAATGTTTTTCCAGACTTTAATGAATCCTTCCTGAAGTGCATCATCTGCAAGGGAAGGATTATTTATAATGATTTTACATACAATACCATACATAGTATCCCCATAACAATGCATCAGAAATTTAAGTGCCTCATCCCTATTTCTGGATCTGAGTATTAAAAATTCTGCAAGTATTTTATCTGTTGAGGTCATATGTAATCTACAGCGAAGGTAATGCCTAAAACTATGAATTTTACAAGTATCGTAAAAATATGTTGCATGCTCCAAGCCAATTATACAGCAATGGTTTGACGCAGTGTGGAAAAAATTTTTTCTTAATGGAAATCCAAATCTCCAGTCTGTAACGTAATTAAACAAAAAACAGATATGAAATTAAAACTACTTTACCTCTTACTGTGTTCAGGTATGACGATAGCCTTAATGGCATCCAGTCATCGCGAAGCACCCCTGATCGCCAATGATCCGTTAGCTGACAACGTTGATCTTTACGCTTTTCGAAGTCCGGACAATCCGGATTTTATTACCATTATTGCGACCTACGTCCCTTTGCAATTTCCACATGGAGGGCCTAACTATTACAGTTTCGGAGAAAATATCCGTTACGAAATCCATGTAGATAACGATGCAAACAAGCCTGGTGATGAAATCACTTACCGCTTTACATTCAGAAAAGTGAATGAAGATCCTACCACATTCTTTAACATCAGATTGGGTAAGCAAAATCTGAAGACTACTTATACACTGGAACGTAGTTTGGATGGAGGATTAAGTTTTCAAACCATTATTGCCAATGGAATCGTACCTCCAAACAACATTGGAGCAAGATCCATCAGTTCTCCTGTGGGTCTTGGTCAGAGTTACTCCTCACTTATGCAAATGGCCATTTCAACAACCAATACTGGAGAGCGAGTATTTTGTGGGTCAAGTGATGATCCATTCTTTGTTGATCTTGGAGGGGTATTTGATCTCGGTGATCTTCCACGTCAGATTGGAAAGCCTCGTGATGGTCTCGCTTGTTTAAATGTTAGTGCAATCTGTATCCAAGTGCCAATTGCTACATTGCGCAAAGCAGGGGCTCCTACAATAGCCCGAAATATCCTTGATCCAGATTATGTCATTGGTGTTTGGGCTTCTGCAAGCAGGCCCAAAATCCGTACATTAAGTCCGGGAAGCGAAACACATTCCGGAGAGTGGGTTCAGGTTTCACGTATTGGAATGCCTTTGACCAATGAAGTTGTAATCCCCATTGGTTATAAAGACTATTGGAACGGAATCACTCCCTATGATGAATTAACCGATACATTGCTGGATAAATACTTCTACAATCCTGAGCTAGCCTTGTATATGGACAATTCTCTTTTTGGTCCTGCAGTGCCCTCTATGTCCAAATTACGCATCCAGCGCAATTCATTACAAGGATTTGATTTTGGTTACGGACAGGATGGTTTATTTGGATTAAAAGGTAATCCTGCAGTATCCGGTACAGCGCTTGATGATGCAATATTTGGAACTTTGCTCCTTCCTGGAAAAGGCAGAGCACGTTCTGTAGATTTGTGGCCTGCATTTCATACGGGTGTGCCGAATTTTCCACCCTATCAGTTGGCAACTGGAAAAAATGGAAATCCCTTAGCTGTCGGTAAACCTTTCATTCACAATTTCCTACCCAATGGTGGAGATATGCTACGACTCAACATGGCCGTTCCCGTTACTCCACGCAACGATCCTAAATTCAGCTCACTCGGTTTAATCCAGGCGTGTGTTTTTGGTTTGACAGATCCTTTGTTTGCAAACACCAATATTGAATTCATTCCAAACATGGATGGATTTCCAAATGGAAGACGTTTGGAAGACGATGTAACCAGGATTGAATTACAGGCTGTCTCTGGAATTGTACTTGCTGCAGTTGGTTTATGGTATGATGATTATGTTGCGGGTAGTCCAAATCCTGTTACACCTGGTTTAGTAGGTGTTCTTACCTATACAACAGGCGTAGAAAAAAATGATGCTGCATTTCGATCTGATTTTCCTTACCTGGCTGAGCCCTGGTCTGGTGACGGTGAATGCGGTGGAAAAATAGTCAGTGGAATTAAAAATACAGATAGCGGTGTTCTTGGTTTGGAAAGACCAAAAGTCTCCGTTATTAATTATCCAAACCCTGTTGCAGAAATCACCACTTTTAAAATTCACTCTGAACTTAAGACAAAAGTACGTGTAGATTTACGAGACGAAGCTGGAAGATACATTCAGGATTTAGGTGAACATAGCTTTTCTGATGGCTTTCATGAATTTCAAGTAAATCTTTCTGCTATTCCGACTGGCAATTATTTTGCTACAGTTACAACAACAGGAGGAGGCATTGTAGGCTATACTAAACTTATCAAAATTTAACTTCCTAATGAAAGCAACAAGTCCTTGTAATTGTCAAAGTTACAAGGACTTCCTTTTAAATACCATACATCTATAAATTAAATCATGAAAAATATTCTATACTTTTTTGCATGTACATTCATTATGAATTCTTGCTTAAAACAGGATCCATTAACTTTTGAAATACCCTTATTGCTTGAACGTTCTGAGAAACTGCAGTACTTCAATGAATGGTCAGAAGTCCGAAACCAATATTCTGATTTACAGTATGCCATCAAGCACAAGCCAAATTCCATTGAAGCATACATTCGCTTGGCCAATCTATTCATAGCAGAAGCAAGGGTGACCGGTGAACATGGGCATTATTATAATGCTGCACTTAAAACCATTGACTGGGCATTAAATCAAAAAGTAATCACCAAAGAACAACAATTTCTTGCACTCTGTGCAAAAGCTAATGTTCAGCTTTCTTTACACTCATTTAAAGAAGCCCTTCACACTTCAGAATTGGCACTGAGTTTAAATCCATACAATGCTCAGATTTATGGTTCACTTGTGGATGCTTTTGTCGAACTGGGTGATTATGCTAAAGCCGTCGAAACCGCAGATAAAATGATGTCCATTCGCCCGGATTTGCGATCCTATTCAAGAGTTTCTTATCTTCGCGAAATCTATGGAATGCCGGAGGAGGCTATTCATGCTATGAAAATGGCCGTGGAAGCCGGTAGCCCTGGAAGTGAAGAAAAATCATGGGCTGCTCTGCAATTAGCACAACTATATCTTAGATATAATAAACTTAAGGAATCTGAAAACATACTCAATCAACTCCTGGAAGAAAGACCTGATTATCCATTCGCAAAAGCAACCCTGGCGGAAGTGTATTTTCGGTTGGGTAACAGTGCTAAAGCAGAAATAGAACTCAAGGAAGCCTGCAAAATAATTCCTGAAGTCGGATTTTATGTTCAACTTGCAGAACTTTATAAACAGGAAAACAGAGATCCAGAATTGAAATCAACACTAAAAGAAATAATCGCCATGCTCGAAGATGATACAAAACATGGCCATAATATGAGTCTTGAATATGCAAACATTTATCTTAATTTTTACAATGACCCTGATGCTGCTTTAAAATATCTTCAACCTGATCTAATCATGAGACCAGAAAACATCGATATCAATCGCATGTTATCTAAGATTTACCTTGCTAAAAAGGATCGAATAAAAGCTCAAGACTGCCTTCAAAAAGCTACTAGGACTCATTCTAAACATCCGGAATTGGATGAAATCAGGAATGAATTGGCTCAATTATAAATAAAATGGCAAAAACAAATTTAAATCACCAAATTAATTTTGCTACCTTAAAATGCTTAACGATAAGAACTTCCATTTTACTGAATTTAACACGCTAAAGATTAAAAATTGATAAATCTGTGATCAACTATAATTGATTAATTGAATTTCAATCTTCGTCAACCATCCTTAAATTTACCAAATGAAAAATACATGCAATTATTGTCTTCTTGCTTTTTATCTGTTCATACAGAACCTTAACGCCCAAATTTCTGGTCGAGTGGTTGATCATAATGATTTTCCAATTCAAGATCTCATGATACTTAATTCAAGGACCATGAACCATACTCATACCGACGCTTATGGTAATTATTTGATCGAGGATTGCATCATAGGAGATACTTTACAATTTTCTTTTCTGGGTTATACAACTCAACTCCATACAATAAACGATATCTCTTCTGGAAATGAGTTCAATGTTCGAATGGAAGAATCTTCTTTTCTGCTCAGTCAAGTGAACGTAACAGAGCCTATACAACACAACCTGGCAATCATTGACATACGTATGGCGCCGGTCCGAAATAGTCAAGAGTTATTGCGAAAAGTTCCGGGATTGTTTATCGCACAGCATGCTGGAGGCGGAAAGGCAGAGCAAATTTTCCTGCGCGGCTTTGATATAGATCATGGAACCGATATTGCTATATCGGTAGACAATATAGTTCCCGTCAACATGGTTTCACATGCACATGGTCAGGGCTACGCTGATCTTCATTTCATCATTCCTGAAACCATAAAAAAAATAAGTTTCGACAAAGGTTCGTATGATGCTTCAAAAGGAAATTTTGCAACGGCTGCCTACGTAGATTTTGAACTTAAAGATAAAATAGAAACTAATGTCTTAAGTTTTGAGACTGGCCAGTTTGAAACTAACAGACTCATGGCAATGGTAAAACTGTTTGATAATGAAAATAATAACGCCTATGCAGCCGCCGAGTATGCAACAACTGATGGATATTTCGAACACCCCCAGGATTTTAAAAGATTCAATGGTCTATTTAGAATGAATCACCGTGTTTCAAAAAAATCCAGCTTCAAATTTTCAGCCTCTCATTTCCAAAGCCGTTGGAATGCTTCAGGGCAGGTACCTCAACGGGCTATTGACGCTGGACTCATCACCCGATTTGGTTCACTTGATGCTAATGAAGGTGGTATAACGGGTAGGTCCAATGCCGTATTACAATATTTTTACAACCACAAATCCCACCAATCCATTAAATTAACAAGTTATTACTCAAGGTATGATTTTGAACTTTACTCAAATTTTACTTTCTTTCTAAATGACCCGATCAATGGTGACCAGATTCGTCAAAAAGAACAGCGGAACATTTTTGGTCTTGAATCAATCCTGTCGAATCAATGGGCATTCATGGAACTGAATCTTGCTATTGGTGCAAGGATTGATGATGTTAACCATATTGAACTATCCAATACCAAAAATCGAATTACATTACTCGAGCGTAAGGCGTTGGGAGATCTCAATGAAAATAATATTTACAGCTATTTAAAAATTAATTGGTCAAAATCTGATTGGGAATTTCAATTACAGGCACGCGGTGACTATTATTTCGTAAAATATCTTGACAAACTATCCAATACACCCAATAAATCCAGTCATGATGAATTTATCCTATCTCCAAAAATTAATGTATATTATCATGCAACAAGGAATATACAACTTTATGCCAGATCCGGGCTTGGATTTCATTCAAATGACACACGATTATTGAAAGATCGAAAAGATTCAGACCTTCTGACTAAAAGCATTAATTTAGATATCGGGTTTCAGTATAAAATAGCTAATAATGTACTAATGCATGCAGCTTGTTGGTATATTGACCTGGAGGATGAGTTGGTTTATGTTGGCGATGAGGCCATTGTTGAATCAAGTGGACATACCACACGAAAAGGAATTGAGGCCGGAATCCGTTGGGAGCCATTTCAATGGTTAAGTATGACTTCGGATGCTTCCTACACAATTGCAAAGAATGTCGATGCTTTAGAAAATCAAAACTATATACCACTTGCCAGTAAATGGAGTTCAACGGGTAGTCTAACATTTCAAAACATCAAATCCTTTTCGCTCGATTTAAGGTATCGTCATTTAGGTGACCGTCCTGCCAATGAAGATTATAGTATTGTGGCAAAAGGTCATACATTATTTGATGGTATTTTGAACTACAATTACAAAAATATCACCTTCAGCCTAATTGCTGAAAATATTTTCAACGTGGATTGGAATGAAGCCCAATTCGCTACCCTTTCAAAGATGCAAAATGAATTACAAGGCGTCGAAGAAATTCACTTTACACCTGGTACACCTTCTAGCTATAGAATAAGAGTGAAAGTTAATTTTTGAATGGCTTTTATTTCAGTATTATCAAACTCGCAGTATTACAATTCCATTTTAGAGCTTGAAAATGGTTAGCCTAGTTGTCAATAATTTTTTAGCAATACCTATATTCTTTTGGTGAATTGAATATAGGGCACTTCTAAATTTTAATGAGCCTCTACATTTGGTCCGAAAAAATAAAATGAACATTTTAAATTTTATCTTAACATCTTAATGATAAGTTTCATGTCAGAATATATAAATAATATCGCCATATAGACCTAAGTAATTTGCCAATAGAATTGGTGTCACTGAGTATGAATTATTCATATCAAAATTAGCTTACCATAATAAGAAAAAGTCAATGAGTCCATTCAATTAACAACTTGCATTGGATATCATTAATTATTGATTTAAATTTAATTTAAAAAGTATTTTATCTCTTAAATGGCATTTTAAGTAACTGCCAAACGGTTTGTTCTCCGGGGTTTCTAAACTTATCAAGCCCAAACTGAATATTCTCAACGTTAACTTTTCCACCTGTTCCAAACAATCTGTCCCAAATACTAAACAAGCATCCATAATGTGAATCTGTCTGTGGTTGAAAGCTACTATGATGAACCCGATGCCAATCTGGTGTAGACATAAGCAAACTACCGATTCGCTCAAACCATCCCGGAAACTTTACGTTCGAATGATTAAGCACAAACCACGGAAGGGCTAAGGTAAAATAAAAAATAAAGCTCGCAATGGAAACACCTAGTAAAGGGAGTAGTACTGCCTGAACAGCAAGTTGCAACATTAACTCAAATGGATGAAGTCGTAAACTACTGGTTGAATCCATTTCAGTGTCGGCATGATGAATTCTGTGAATCTTCCATAAAATTGGAACCTTATGCATAATGACATGCAGTAAATAAGCGGTAAGATCAATTAGAAATATTCCTATTATGATGGCAAATACAGATTGCCCCATGAATCGATGCATCAATCCAAAATTATTTTCCTGTGACCAAATAATAGGAATGGCGATCATACTTCCGACAACTGCGTTGATAATAAAAGCAATTGCAATCATACCAATATTGTTCCAACGTTGACGCCCCCGCCCAATACCATGTTCAAAATAGGGAAGATACTTTTCCACTGTCATAAATAGCGCCAGGCTGCCAATGATAAGAACTGGTGTTAGGTTATTTAAGGTTTCGAGTACTTTTTCCATCTGTCTATTATTTAGTGAGAGAATGAATTCATCGGACAAATGTAGGGGCAATGGCAAGACCCTAAGCCTTTCCCGATAGTTTGAGACGTCTTGAGGAGTTTGAACACGTCTCGATTTATCGGCTCTCAGGACTATAAATTTCGAGCCCAGGTCTTATTTACTGGAATCCCGGAAAGAGGATGGTGTGTTGCCGGTCAATTTTTTAAAAACAGTATTAAATGCTGCTTTGGAATTAAATCCACTATCAAAGGCCAAGGCCAGTAAGGATAAGTGGGCATTTTCAGGTTTCTTCACCTCAACCTTAAAATGCTCGACTCTAAATCCATTGACAAAATCAAAGAAGGTCTGTTTCTTAAATTGATTAAGAAGTTGAGATACTTGATGGGGGGTAATTCCCAATCGCTCACTCAATTGTGGAAGGGTAAGTTCAGGTTCAAGGAAAATTTTTTCCTTATAAAACAATTCATCCAACTGCACTAAAAGTACTTTTGCCCTTTCTTCGGTAAGACTTGATTTACTGTATTTTACCGGAAGCTTAACCAATGAAGGCTCATCAGTCGAATCCACTATCTGTTCTGAAAGACCTGAAAAGATTTCAGGTTGTTTTAAAGCACGATATCCCATTATATATATCACAAATGAAAACATAACATTTGAAATAGTATCTGCTGCAGCAATATCAAATAATGAGAATACTATACAACTAACAAATGTTCCAATTCCTGCATAAATAAAATGTTTCACCCAAAGAAGAGACTTATGCTCTGTATTTGAAAACAACTGTTGTATATGCCTCTCGTGTCGCGTGACCCTAAGAATTGTAAGAACCAAATAACATGAATTGATTATAGTGGAAAAAATGAAATTCACTTTCCACAGTAATGGATAGCCATCATAACTATTTTTCAATACCATTCTTTTTTCTTCCAGCGGTAATAAATAAAATGGCATCAAAATTCCGATTGAAATCCCTACTGGTAATAGGTGTAAATATTGCCATCCTGTAAATCGATAATTCTTTTCAGCCAGTGTTTTGGTATATAAATAAAGCATAAATCCCAATGCAATTCCCATGGGGGCTGTAATCAATCCCAGGTGTGGAAACCGAACTACCAGTTGCTGATCATAAAGGACTGTACCCACCATACTGATGGAGAATAAAATCAGAAAGGAAGCCAGCCAGAAATAGGCTCTTCGCTGATTATTGGATATACCTAATAATACGAAACTAAAAAAAATACCTTGACCAGCACCGAGTAATAGGAGTATGGAAGCAATATCTTTCACGAAACCAAAAATAGTCATTCGACCTGAGAAGAAACGAATTTAGAAAAAATAAAGTAAAATCAATTCATGCGGTGTAGTTTTAGCAGTACCAACTAAGTGAATATATTATCCAAAAATGAAGTAAGAAGAACTGAAGTTCTGAAAATAATGGAGAGCAAAATTAAACACTGAATGTTATACTAAAATAAACTAAAAAGTCACTAGATATAATAGTCCAGATTTAATCTTCCAAATATCCAAATTTACCCTGATTAAAATCATTAAAAGCCTCGATCAACTCCTGTCGAGTATTCATTACAAAAGGCCCATGACTTGCAATTGGTTCGTTAATGGGTTCCCCGCTCATTACCAGGGCCACTGCATCAGCGTTGGACTGGATAGAAAATTCCTCGCCTGAATTTTCAAACAAGGCAAAATGATTTGTGTTGACATTTGTACCCTCTATTGTAACAGTTCCTTCCAGTACCAATACAGCCGTATTGAATGCAGCGGGAAAACTAAAATGGGCTTTTCCTCCATTCCTCAATTTTACGTTTAATAAATTTAACCGAGTGAATGTTGAAGCTGCACCTTTTACACCATGGTACTCACCAGCAATAACTTCCACTTCACCACCATTGCCTGATAACGGCACTTTTCCTATCGTCTTGTTCTGAATTGCCTGATATTTTGGTTTAGACATCTTGTCTTTAGCCGGTAAGTTTACCCAAAGTTGAACCATTTGGAACATACCTCCTTTTTTACTCCATTCCTTTTCGTGAAATTCTTTATGTAAAACACCTGACGCCGCAGTCATCCACTGTACATCTCCTTCTTCAATAATACCTCCACCACCACTGCTGTCGTGATGTTCAACTTTTCCTTTGTACGCAATAGTTACTGTCTCAAATCCACGATGTGGATGAACACCAACTCCCCTGGGCTTTTCACTCGGTGAAAAATAAAAGGGTGAATTATAGTCTAGCATTATAAATGGGCTCATTCTTTGCATACTCAATCCCTGACTTCCCGGAATAATATTATGCACTCGAAAGCCATCACCAACATAATGTGTTTGGGCAGGTTCAATAACGCGTTCTATTTTTTTGATATTCATGATAACAATATTTCAGCTATAAAATGCAAAATTAACCTATGCTATAATGCTGTACATTGATGTATGGTAAGAAATTATTTTCCAAAATTTTTTGAGGCTAGGGATTTTCTTACTCTACTTAAACTTTCGGGGGTTATGCCCAAATATGATGCGACCATGGTTTGAGGAACTCTCAATAAAATATCAGGATACTTTTCTATGAATGAAAGATATCTTTCTTCAGCAGTTGCACTAAGAAGATTATATATTCTCTTGGTCAATTGCCGGATGTGATTGTGTAACAACTTGTTATTAAATTCTGTAAAGTTTGGATGAGCCTTTGACAAATTTAACATAAATGCTTCATCAAGCAACAATACAGAAGTGTCTTCAATGGCCTGAATAAAGTAAACGGCAGGTGTTTTAAAATACAAACTGTCTCTATCCGTGACAAACCATCCCTCCGGAGCAAAATGAAGAATGTGCTGTCTTCCTTCTTCGTCAATCCCATACTGCTTCACCAGGCCTTTTTCAACAAAAAAGGAAGAATGACAAGTTTCACCCTGGCGAAGTAAAAACTCCCCTTTGTTGTAAAACCTAGATTGACAATGCCTTGTCATCTCAGTAATCAATACTTCATTCAAGTCAGTATTTGATGTCAAGAATTTTGTGAAGCTTATTTCATTCATGGGTATGCTTTGGGTGTGTTTCTGCTGCAGTTAAATTATTAACCATTAATAGGGTAAGGTAGTTCATAAATCGAATTCTCTTCTTCGCCCAACGCATATTATTGGCTGAATGCCACAGTTCAATGTAATTCTATGCCCCCATTATTCTAAAGCAGCGTTAAGGTATTTAATCCTTACCGGCAACTATAACATGTCCAAAATTTTTATCCTTCCACAATGAGTAAATCTTTAGTTTATACAAATTTTCCGATTTCATCAGAAAATTAATAGCTCATTAAAAACAATTAGCGATTCCATTGTTTCAAAGACCTCATGGTTTTTGATATCCATGTTGGTGAAGAATTTTCATTAGCGTTAAACCGCTGTAGCTTTTCATTAGTCTATAAGACCAAATTCTTCGTAAAAAATTATTGAATTAGATGAATTCTCACTTGATTAGCCAAACCGTTTTCATTCATTTCCAATTGAATTCAACACCCTGTAAACACCATTTCATTAGAGTATCATTCTATTTTGTATATCCTAGCTACTGTAACACCATTCTAATGTAATGTGGTAGGAATGCCATAGTTTCATTAATCGAACTTCGCATAGAACGAGATCGTATTCGTTTGCCGTCGCTATTCCGTACTTGATACTAATCTAAATTTTTCAAAAGTGGATCCATTAAATTTATATGCTCCGTTTTCATGCGTCCCAAGCCAAAGGTCACCCTTATGGTCTTTGTAAATACTAAATAGCGTAATATCTTTTGAATTGTCTCGAACGGCAAAATGCGTGGTTTTCGACCCATCGTATTTCCAAACGCCATTACGATAGGTTACAAACCACAAATGGTTGTTGTCGTCTTTTAATGAAGATAAATACTCGTCCAATTCGCTGTCCTGTTTCCCATCTAAACCGCCTATACCTTCGTGTCTTGTGTAAAATTTATTGCTTTTCAAGGTTATGCTGTCATAAACACTGTATCGGTTTTCAGTATTAAACCAAAAATCACCATTTTCATCCTCCAAAATTGAACGCACCCCATTTGCCCCTTTGTTGCGAAATTCAGTCACATCTTCTTCCGTAATCCATTCAAAAGATTTTCCATCATACCGGCAAACTCCAACCGGATTTGTACCAAACCAAATATTTCCCTCGCTGTCCTTATAGATGCAGTAAATTTCGAAAGGATTGGAAAGTTTCGGAGGCTTCGGCAGTGTCAACTCATAAAAAGTATCACCATCAAACCGATAGACTTTCTCGCTTTGATAGGCATTTCTAAACCACACATCAGCAGATTGAAGTTTCCAATCCTCACTAGGGACTGCGGCAATTGTAGTCATAGCCAACCCGTTATATTTAGCTATTGTTGATTTGGGGTAGCAACTAATAAAGTAAATATTACCTGATTCATCTTCCCCAATTTCATCTATTCTGTTGTTTGGTAAACCATGATCTGAGGTGTAATTAATCAGTGTCTTTCCATCATATTTATACACCCCTGTTTCCCAACTTCCAAACCACAATACATTTTGCTTGTCTTGATACACCACCATTATGCTGTTTCCCAGATTATTTACCGTGTCACCCAATACCAACAGGTCCAGCCTTCTTTTCTGATAAGGTGGTTGCCCGTCACACGATGTCAACAGCACTATTGGGAATAGGAATAAGAGTAAATTAAGTTTCATAATTCAACATTTGATGATTAACTATTCATCTCAAGGTATTCAAAATCAACTTGCTTCCATAAGAAAGTAACCTTTCAAATCAATGCAGATAACCGACATGAATAAATTTACCATATGCAATAAGGCCGATTTAAACCATGAACCTTCACATGCGCTCAAATGCGGTTATAGCCTTGTCTATTCCTTTAGCAAATATCATTCAATGTTTACAATTAATTAAATCAATAATAAATGCACCAATCCTTCATGTTCTGTTGAGGAAATAATAGCTTGTATTAAGAATCATAGCAAATGTTACCCATAATAAATATGGTATATTCATGTATGTGGCTAAAGGTTTTATGTTATGGAAAAAATAAAGCATACTAAAAATACTCATCCACAAAAAAACGATTTCAACTAAAGCAAGGCCAATCAGTTTATAGTAGAAAAAAATAAAAATCCAACAAAAATTTAGTCCTAGCTGAAACAAAAAAACAATAATTGCCAGATTACGTTTTTTACTTGGATTAAGTTCCCAAATAAGGAAAAACGAAATACCCATAAGCAGGTAAAGTATTGTCCAAACTGGCCCAAACAACCCATTGGGTGGATTGAATGATGGCTTGTTTAGAGTTTCATACCAACCTGGTAACGCATCTGCTGTAAATAAACCCGCTATTGCCCCTAATCCTAAAGGTAATGCTATGGATGCCAAGAGTTTTAATATTCTCGATTGTATCATAAGTATTTTTAAATCAATTCAAATTTAGTTTAACCCAATTAATGCAATAGCATTCATTGCGCGGAGCGCTGACGAAATGAATAAAGCACTTTCAAGGAA
>CAZMSE010000017.1:0-59909 GCA_964568865.1 uncultured Saprospiraceae bacterium | reverse complement strand
ATTATGTCATTGCTTGCTGCACAGCTGGTTTCAAAACTGCCGTTTTGAGATCCATCTGAACAGGGACATGCAATGGTATAAGTAATTTTAACTAGTCCATTTCCTGATTGAACACCTTGCATGTGGATAATGTTGGTAGCACCTGCAATAGTGAAACTGCTTCCACCACCACCGCCACCTCCAACCCAGATGCCACAGCAACCAGTTGCACCGGCTGCACCAGTTGTTGATCCACCATTTCCACCAGCTGCTCCTGTATTTGAGCCAGCTTGATTATTGGCGGGTGCTGTTCCACCAGCTCCTCCTGTACCAAGGCTACCATCCACTCCGTTACCGCCACCAAACGAACCAACGCCGCCAATACCACCCGCACTTGATGTACCTCCTCCACCTCCTGTGCCATCGTAACCTCCGCCGCCGCCTCCACCAAACCAGCCTGCCCCAGCCCCTCCTCCGCTTCCGGGACCGCAAGTTACGTTTCTATTACCTCCTGCACCGCCACCTCCGCCAGCCACTGCTAGGACATGTGTGGCATCAAATAAATAAGGAGATCTGCGTATATCGCTCATTCCTCCACCTCCACCACCTGCAGAGGCAGGACAATCTGCAACGCCTGCATTACCGCCACCATTATAACCTCCTAGGTTTGATGAACCATCGCCACCTCCCACATTTATCTGTAAGACTTCACCTGGAATAACCGGAATGGTAGCTGTTACTTTTCCCCCTTTTCCAGGAACTCCACCATTTTGAACGTTATATTTTCCAGCAGCGCCTATGACTTCGACATCTATAGAGAAAACACCACCTGGTACGATCCAAAATTGATTCCCACCAGTAAAATTAAAAGTCTCAGTGGTTTGCGCATTCAGAAGGGTTGCACAAATAAATGAAAGGAAGCAAAAAAACTTGCTTATTTTAATGATAATGCTCATAAAATTGGTTTGGTTAATTAATTTGTTGACAAACGTAATGATTTTAAATAACTTAAACAAAACATTTCTCAATTATCCAAAGACAATTTACCATTTCATAGTGTCTAAAGTGTCCTCAGTAAATTCTAAAACTGATGATTTCCTAATTGAAAAAACGATAAATTTTTATAATAATGTAAAAGATAACCGGTTTAAAGTCATCATTACTTGAAATAATATTCAACTACAAAAGTTGTATGGTAAAGCTATACTCTCTATAAAAAAAACGGTACTGTGGTCTGCACCGTTTTCCAATTTAATTATACTTTTTTATATTTAACGCTGAACCACCAACTGTACGGTTTTGCGATTCACGCCGTCATCTAAGTGAATGATGTAAGCACCATTGGCAAGATTCAACCGCAACAAGTCTAATTCAAGATCATTTTCATTGGCAGGAACCTGTATTCTGAAAACTTGCTTACCCAACAGATCCATCATGCTCAAGGTTTTGTTGGCTTTATCAAATCCACCTAAAACGATATTCACAAAATCTTTGGCCGGATTGGGAATCGTTTTGATGCTAACGTTCGTTAGTTCTACATTGCTTGTAGGTGATGATTGATAATTTTCCAATTTTTGGAAGCCATATACAATATCATCCTCTGCCTTTCTAAGAGCTCCGCCATCCAAGGTATGGAACCAGCCGTTGACATTGATCGAGTTTGACGCTGATCCACATTTTGAACGGATTTGATAATGGTAATAGGTATCCGAAGTTAATCCGGTATATGAATGTTCGTTACCAGGCCCTGATTTATTCACCCAGGAAGACCAGCTTGACCAAACTCCGGGTGATATTTCGTATCTGATTCTGAGTTGGTACCCTGTATTGCAGGGAGTACCGGCTTTCCATTTAATCTTCGCTGAACTGGTTGTTGTGTCAATATGATAAACCTGAATAGGTTGTCCACAGCTGCCAGCTACCAAAGTTACTTTAAGGTTACAGGTTGAAGTTGTGCCATTGTTATCTGTGGATTTAAAACCTATGGTAGTTACTCCAAGTGGAAACACAGCATTTTGAGCAAGTCCAGAAGTCCGTTCGATTTTCGCTCCTTCCATTTCGAGAATAGCATATCGGCTAGCCGTGGCCAATAAATCATTAAAACATCCTCCAATCTCCATTTCAAGATAATTCTCAGCGGTGCCACCATTGGGTTCACCTCCACACCAATTGGTATAACTGAACGTTTCACAATTATTCCATTTCCATGTACCTTCAACATCGGCATCATTTCCCCCAATCCAGGCAAATCCTGCTCCACTCGATGAGATGGCCGTGTTCTCTCCTGACGATGTAATCGAAGCCAGATGGCCACCTGCAGCAATGGCATTGTTGAATGCGGAATTATAATTGCTCAACGCATTTTGTTGGTAATAATAGCTATTTCCAAATTTGGTTTTATAAGTGTATCCAGCAGGTGTATTTGGCGCACAATTATCCGAAACGGTTGGATAAGGGTAACAGACCGCCGCTGAACATTCTCCTGGAACCGTGACGACGGTCATGTCCGGCGGACAAATGATGGAAGGAGCTGGATCATTTACCGTTACATTAAATGTACAAGTGGTTGTATAACAAGTATTGCTTACCGTTGCCGTTACACTGTTGACTCCTGAATCTGCAGGCCCAAATGAAGTCTTGGATAATGTGATGGTGGGGCTGCCACAAGCATTTATCATGGTAAGTGTAGCTTTCATGACATCTGTCAAAGTTGCATATTTCCAGCTATACCCACCGGAAATGCCATTGGGAGGATCTAAATAAGTTTGCATCCCAATGATGACATGGCCATCTGGAACCAATTGCAGCGCCTTTAAACCGCCACCAAATCCACCAACCCCTGACAGGGTTGTATTTGTGGCATTAGGCAGTCCAGCTAAAATATCGATGATGGCTTTTGATCTACCGGTAATGCGGTCAATGGCACATCCCATTCTGTTTTGAAATCCAACCAGCGCGTGCCCTGGGGCAGCAAATTCTGATACATCGGTCGTTGATCCGGATGCTGTTCCATTATAACATGTCCAAACTTCGTTAGTTCCAAAATTGCCATCCGGCATTACTTCCCGACAACGCAATCTGAATTTGCTGATTACACCGGAACCCCATCCGTTTCCGTAATCCGCCTGATATCCTGTAACAACATATCCGGTTGGGCAATTACAAACCACATCTGTGGCTGCGGCTACGTTGGTACAAGGAAAACCTACTCCTTTCAATTGAGCAGGCAACATTTGTGGTGTCGGGCCCAATCCATTTATGGTCACGTTTCCTGAACATAAATTAGTGATCGTAACATCTCGGCAGCTAACGTTAGAAATGCAACATTCCACATACTGAATGATAATTTGCCCATCTCCACTTTGGACTCCTGCAATGGTCGATCCTCCAAAATAAGAACCTACGTAACTGGATCCACCTCCTCCTCCGCAACCAGATCCTCCTCCATACCATCCGCCACCACCTCCGGCGCAGGTTCCATATCCGGCATCGCCACCGAAACCAAATGAACCGGAATTACAAACCCCCGAATTGTACATAAATCCATCTCCGCCTGCAATTTGTGTACCCCCTTGGCCTGGTTGATTTGTTCCCCCGGGGGCTCCGTTAAATCCACCCGCGTTACCTCCAGGAAAATAACTTTGTTCACATGCTCCTCCACCGCCACCCGCTACAATTTTTCTATCGGTTAAATTAGTTCCTCCAATTCTTACATCGGATGCTCCACCGCCTCCGCCCCTTGGGCCTCCTCGCGCATGTCCGCCACCATTAAAACCGCCACATGCCAAATCGTAATTGGGGTTGTTACAACCCTGTCCGCCGACATAGAGATGCAATATTTGTCCGGGAGTCACCGCAAGGTAAGCATTTGAATATCCTCCCTTTCCGCCGATTCCAACAACATCAGCTCCCTGAGCCCCCCAAGCTTGAACTCGAACGCAATACACATTGGCCGGAACCGTCCAGCTTTGTGACGATCCTGTATAAGCAAAGGTTTGCTGTTGATGTATGGCACCAGAAAGGGTTAAAGTATACGCGCCACTTCCACCTACATAAGAATCCAATTGAAAAGCAAATTTGCCCGAACAGGTTGTTGTGTAGGTTAATGTACCACTATTCCCAAAATAGGATTGGCTCAAGTGAATAAGTTTTCCATTGCTTTCTGAATCTCCTATTTCCAACATGCAGTCATCTGCACGGTACAGCCAGCCATAGCTTAACCATCCCGGTGTTGAAGCACTTATGTTGATGACATCTCCAGCCTGAGCATAAAATATTACCCAGACGTGGTCTGTTGTGGAGTGGATGTAGTTGCCCGAAAAAGTTCCCATACCAATATGATCAACATCTGAAATGGGTGCCTCTCCGTGAGAAGCAAATCCTGTAGAAGTTATTCCAATCCACACGATGGTCAAACAAAAGAATTTACCAAGCACAATTTGAGCTTGTTTTCTAAAATTAAAAATGCTTCTTAAAAGAGGTGAAATCATTTGAGCTTTCGTTTCCATTTGATAGTTTGTTTGAATGAATGATGCTAAATCTCCAAGGAACACTTACCTACTGTAAATATACATAAGTCAACATTCAATATACAACTATTATAGAAATAATTAATCAGTCTTAAGTGTATTAAATCTTTAATTCGCATCAAAAATAGTGGCAAGCTCCTTAAAATTATATATTGGTTTGAACATTATACATGGCAGTTTAACATCGCATCTATCCAGAAAGTTAGATATCTGAATTGCTTTGGATTTACAATTCAAACGACCTTCAAACAACAATTGTCGTTTGGCAAAGTGTTACCTCCCTTAAATAAAAAACGGTACAGTGGTCTGTACCGTTTTCCAATTTAATTATTCTACTTTAGTTATTAACGCTGAACCACTAACTGAATGGTTTTGCGATGTACTCCGTCATCTACATGAATGATGTAAGTGCCATTAGCAAGATTCAACCGGATCAAATCCATCTCCAATTCATTTTCATTGGCAGGAACTTGTATCTTTAAAACTTGCTTCCCTAGCAGATCCATCATGCTCAAAGTTTTGTTGGTCTTATCAAATCCTTGCATCAAGATATTCACGAGATCCTTTGCGGGATTTGGAATTACTTTAATATTAACGTTTGTTAGTTCAACAACTTCCAATGGTGAATTCTTATAATGTTCAAATGTGTTATATAGATCAATGACATAGTCATCCGACTTTTTAAGCGCTCCTCCAAATAAGGTATGGAACCATCCATTCACCACTGATGAATTGGTAGCTGAGCCGCATTTAGAGCGAATTTGATAATGATAATAAGTATTGGATGTAAGTCCGGTGAACGAGTGTTCGTTCCCTGGTCCCGACTTATTCGTCCATGCTGACCAGCTTGACCAAACTCCCGGAGATATTTCGTACCGGATTCTTAATTGATATCCTGTAACGCATGGGTTACCTGCATTCCATTTAATTTTAGCACTGTTCTCGGTAGTGTCTTTATGATACACCTGGACAGGCTGTCCACAAGTCCCTGCCTGCACTGTTACTTTTTGAATACAGGTTGCTGAATTGCCTCCTACATCTGTTGCAGTCCAACTTACTTGTGTTACGCCTAAGGGGTAGGAGGCTGGACTATTGTTAACTAAACTTTGTAAAGCACAGGTATGATTGACGGTTGGATTTCCTAATGGAATGGACGCTTTCGGTACTGGTCCACAATTACCAGGAGCGGTAATGTAATTTACATCCGGAGGACAAGTCATAGAGATGGTGCAACAGTTCACAACATTCACCACTTCATGTCGGAACGTATCCGCAGGATTGCAATTGCTTTTTAATATGACAAAAGCATCAAAATTTCCACCCGTTGCGTACTGATGTGCTCCTGGGCCTGGCGTATATAATGTATCTGCCAAACCATCTCCCCATGCATAAATCAAGGTATCAAAGGTGAGTCCGCAATATTCCCAACTTACCGTCTCACCGCACTCAACACTATTGTCGGATATGGCAAACTGTGGTGGCATTACCATACCACGAAAATCATCTGGTAAATTGACCAGTGCTGACCCAAATCCACCTGTTGCAGTAGCATATCTAAAGTCAGAGGATATGGTTGAAACAATAAATAAATTATTTCCCAAATAGAGTGCACCAAAGATCTCAGCGGCTGGCGGCCCAGTAGAAATGTTGGTAGTGGTAAATGGAGCATAGGATAAAAATTTCTCGTACACAACTGTTCCATTCCCACTCCAATGATAAAAAAGATCATCATTAAAATTATAGCTGATTACCTCTCCATCCAAACCGTTTCCCAATGGGGTTGCAAGAGTCTTTGCCCCATTTGTTTTATCAATAAAATATAATGTTTCTTTTACTGTCGCCCCATCACCGGTGACCCCGAAAAGTTGACCGTCTTCACGGAAACCTATGGTTGCAAAATTATCGCCCAGGTTACCCACCCAAGTGCAAACACCTGTTTCCAAATTGATTTTACCCAAAACCCGACCGGAAACCGCAGCGAGTTTCAGTATGCAATATGTTTCATGTGAACAATGGTCCCATGCCAACCCATTGATTCCTGTAATCGTAAATCCTTGCAATGAAGGTGCAATCCGATGAACTATAGTCCATGTAGAAGTGTCAACGGACCACAAAGAATCTTGAAAGGGTGAAGCTCCCCAAATTAAAGGCGCACAGTTGGAAACATAGCTTATTTTGATTAGACCATCTCCTTCACGTAAACCTGCAGTTGCACTGGTATTAGACATGCTACCCGTATAGGAAGAACCACCACCGCCACCGCCTCCTGGTGTTGTGTCAGAGCCATTACCCCCAGAGCTTCCACCATAATAACCACCTCCACCACCACCTGCTCCACCAGTTCCATTGTAATAAACTAGAGAACCATGGCCTCCTAGTGCTAAACTTCCTGCACCTCCTGGTTGATAATTGCCCCTTAAACATGCCGTGTTCCCTGCATATCCTACAGAAGCGCCACCCATCGTTTGGGTACCGCCATTACCTCCAGCACCCCCGCCTCCTGCACAATTGCAAGGAAATCCGATGCCATTTCCTCCGCTTGCACCAAATGAAATTCCTGCATCTCCACCATTACCAGCCGGACCTGCTACCTGACAGCCAGGCCAAGTACCATTATGCCCAGCTCCACCGCCGCCACCAGCAACCGCCACGCGATTACTGTGTGCTATACCGCCTTGCCGTATATCACTCGCACCACCGCCATTGCCTCCATAAGTTCCAGGAGGAGGTCCTCCATAATCAGTGTTTCCATTGATTCCTCCATTACCACCTCCATTATAACCTGATTGTCCACCAACGAAAAAGTTCAGGGTCTCACCAGGAGTAACACTCAATATTCCTTTTACATAAGCCCCTTTTCCACCAATTGCTCCGGTTAATGCATTTTGACCTTGCGCTCCCCAACATTCAACTGTAATGCTGAATACGCCCGATGGCACAATCCAGGACTGTTGATTTCCAGTATAATTAAAAGTGACCGTGGTTTGTGAAAACAAGCCTTGAACTCCAAAGCAAAAGATTATTACCACACAATACCATAATTTGAAAATTAATTTAACAGTGCTCATTTCTTAAATTTTAAATAAAAGTCTAAAATAAAAAAAAAAAGAACCGGCACGAAAATCGTGCCGGTACCTATGCTATAAATTATTCGATTTTAACTTATCGCTGAATAATTAATTGTTCAGTTTTACGGTTAACTCCGTCATCCACGTGAATGATGTAAGCACCATTGGCCAGGTTCAAGCGGATTAAATCCAGTTCAAGTTCATTTTCATTTGAGGGCACACGAACCATGAAAATTTTCTTCCCTAATTGATCCATCATGCTGACTGTTTTTTCCTGGCGATTAAATCCTTCCATAATGATACTTACAAAATTCTGCGCTGGATTGGGAACCGCAATAAGGTCGAGCTGAGCCTGAATTCCTAATTCTTTTTCTTGAGTTGATTCTTCAACTTTTCTAAATTCTGAAGTTATATCCTGGTCTGCTTTTTTCAAAGGTGCTCCTCCCAAAGTCCAGAACCATCCGCTTACAATAATAGAATTGCCTCCTCCGCATTTTGATCTGATCTGGTAATTGTGAAAGGTGCCGCTTGACAAAGCACCAAATGTATGCGTAGTAGCCGCTGCAGTTTTGTTGACCCAGGAAGACCAGGAAGACCAGACACCCGTTGAAATTTCATAACGGTAACGCAACTGGTGACCTGTGATACAAGTTCCGCTTCCTTTTTTCCATTGGATGGTTGCTGAGTTCATTGTAGTGTCTTTGTGAAATACCTGAATGGGTTGACTGCAATTGGCCTGGTTCACTACAATGTTGAAAGAGCAAGTGGCTGTATTTCCGGCAACATCGGTCGCAACGGCTGTAATTTTTGTAGTACCAAGATCGTACATACAATTGTTAGCAAAATTGGTATAGGTAACAGGAATTTTTTGACCTGCGCAATCGGTTCCAGAGGCTATATTGCTGGCGTAAACCTTTAAACCCTCAAATCCAAACCCACTGCCAATTAAATCTGCCCAGTCAGCCCGGTCCATGGAAGCTCCATAGAAATAAATTCTGAACGTAATCGTTCCGCTGACGAATGGAAGTGTTTTGAGATTGAAATTAAGAAGCTGTCCTCCTACAGGATTAACAGGAATGGTTACAATATCTGTAGTAAAACCATCCAAACTGGATCGGATAGCTGCCATAGTAGGTCCTTTGCCAACATGTGAATACTTATGGTAGGTTAAATGGGAAAAATCTGTTGAAGGTGGAACTGTCAAGCTAAATGTTACATATTCTGTGGTGACGATGGTTGGAGAACTCGTAATACGCCCTACAGACCAAATTCCCGTATTACACCAGCTTTCAGGATATACCAATGTCAAATCACTTGCAGAAAAGCCACTGGGTAAAGAGGAAGGCGTTACTGGATTTACTGCACTGCAATATCCCTGACCCGGAGTCGGGTTGTAATGCAAAACCACCGATGCAGGAAAACAATAAGTACCCTGACACTCTCCCGGGGCAGGTGTTACACTAATGTTTGAAGGGCAAGTGATGGTAGGAAAGATGGGAGTACATTGGCAAGGGATATCAAATGCAGCAGTTCCATCGAATTTATTGTTAGAACTGCCTTGCAATGCACTTTTACCTAAGCCTCTTTTTGCAAAAGCATTCCAAATTGTGCAATAATTTTCTTTCCCATAAAGTATGCTATCTGCCTTGAGAATAGCATTTCGTCCATCGACAAATCCTGGTGAGCAAGGTTGCAGTATCATTCCAAGATTTACCAGGTGCATGGCTTTATCAAAACCCAAAGTTGTTCCATGTGCATTTACCAATCCATCCACCAATTCCCATAGCATAGTGCACCACACAAACCCAACTCCATGAGGAACGACCATTGATGGCAAATCGGCATAAGTATAGGCATTGACACCCATATTGGTAGAATATTTTGCTGGACGAATTCCTAGTCCTGTAGTTGGCTGGCCCAACACGTAAGTTCCAATACCCCGATCACTTGCGGAACCCGTCCAGGTTGTCATAAGCGCGTAGAAGTCACTCCAACCTTCTCCCATTTGCTCTGCATTGCCTAAACAACCTACGTTTGCGGGCCCACCGGTAAGTCGGTTAGAAATACCATGGGCATATTCATGGGCAATTACGCCATTGTCCAAATCAGAATCCCTATTCGGTGATGTGTAAGTCCAACGATACATTTGCATGCGAGGTCTGTTACCATCTGCGGGAGTAAAGAAGTTTGCATTATTGGTTCCTGAACCATCCTGGGCTTCAGCTCTGACATCGTCATTTCCCAATCCCCCATTTCCATAATTATTGACTTGAAAATTTCCATTGAGTTCGTCAAATCCGTATTGGTAAGCAAAGTCATGTACATAATTGTTCCAATAGAAAAGATTAGTAACCGCGGCTGGTTGATATGTATTTGGTGCCATGGTAAGGTCTAAAGCAAAATCAAAATCCAATGTTGCAGTACCATCCGGATCGGAACCGGGATCAGGTACGCCATTTGCATCTGTATCTGTATAGGCATGGACATTGTTGCCACGCGTCACCGTAAATTCTGGTCCTACAGCCCCATTGGTATCATGCCAACCAAAAGGAGAGGCGGTAGCGTCTGCGGGCTCGTTTTCCAGTGTTCTCCCCCCATGAATGGGGCTTTCAATGGGCTCCTTGTAAACTCTGTAAGAACTTCCATCCATAGGAGAGAATGCTACAAACTCTTCCATATGAACATGGTCAGTACCTGAACACACTCCCGAAGGTGCATCAAAATTGCAATGCACCACGAGGTTATTTCTATCGATCAATTGTCCTGATGATGCATCAATTCTAGCCAACCAAAAGTTTTCAGCGGAAAGTTGATAGATGCATACTTCCCAGGTAAGATATATTTTTCCATCCTGGGCAGCGACCCAAACGAGACGAACGGGTATGTCTTCCAGGGATAGATTACTTTTTTCATAAACGACCTCTTTCTGAGTTCCACCTTTGTTTTCCACCATACGCATGGAGGCAGGGGCCGCATATCCCAATTGTTCAGCTGCACGTAACAATGCCTGAGCCTGAGTCAATACTGGTTCAGAGGAACCTACCTTTGCCGTGATGTCCTGGCAAAAACGGTTGCTGGAAGAAACCACCTGGCCATCCTTTATATGCACGCTGAAAATGGCATTGTGAATGGGAATGCCCAAATACAATTGCTGAATATAGACATTGGTCAATCCCGCTGGTTTAAAAAAAGTTTCATTGGTCACTTTCAATTCCTTCACGTCAGAAGCTCCTAAACCAAACTCTTGAGGATTTGCTCTCATATAATTCAAGGCGAGCTCAGAATGGGTTTGCGCGGAACCTGCCACGGCAAATAACAAGGCCACAACACAAAGTATCGTGGATTTAAACTGATTTTTCATTTTGAAGACTATTTTATTGATAATGGGTTTTAATAAATTGGGTTGAGCGAATGGGTAATAACGTACGATCTCCACGAAGGGAAATTCAAATCAAAAGTAGTTATTCTTCTTACACATTATCAGATTTTTATATTAAATTTTATTTTTTTTATTGACCCCAGTTAGTAAATTATTAAACAGTGTTTTAAATATGGATAATTTTACTAATTCATAGATCAACCCTATACATTAATCGTTTTTTTTAGATCTAATTAAGCTAGAAGAGTCTCTTATATGAATTATAAGAAAATACATTTTACCGAGGTGTTCTATGGTTTTTCTTGTACCGTTTGAGGAGCCCATAAGCCATCCCTCTGCATAGATGTATACGATCACTAACAATTGTTAGTTGGCCTTCAGAAAATGATTGCAAGAAACTTACACTCGTTCAATCAGTGCAGCATCATTGTTGTGAACGTTGTTGACCCGATCTGACACGGGATACATTTCCAGTAACGAATCCGGATAGGGTCTAATGTTTTCTAAGACCTGAGACGGGGGTAGCGTTTCATCCAGCCAATGGCTCTCATCTTCCTTCAGCAGTATTACCGGCATCCTGTCATGCAAAGGTCGCATCCATTCACTGGCCTCTGTGGTCAGTATAGTAAAACTGGGTAGCCTATTTCCCTCTGGGTCTTTCCATTGATCAAACAAACCCGCCATAAAAAAAACTTTCCGGTCTTTCCTGCAAATCCTCATAGGCGTTTTCTTGTTTGAGGTCTCTTTTTTCCATTCATAAAACCCATCCATGGGGACCAGGCACCTGTTTTTCTTCAGTAAGTTTCGATAACTGGGTTTCTCTTCCAGAGTTTCCATACGCGCATTAATCATTTTCGAACCAATGCCCACATCTTTTGCCCAAAAAGGAATTAAACCCCAACGAAAAAATCGAAAATGGTGGCGGTCTGACATCGGAACCACTGGATGCCAGTGTGTGGGTGCAATGTTGAAACTGGGAAGTGGATTATATCGTTCAAGATCTTCCGAATAGAAAGTCGCATCGAAAATCTCTTCCAATTCGGATTCTATCCGGGTCAAAGAACCTCTACCGCACATGTCTCACATCAAACAAATTCACTTTGCTTTCAGAAATGCCTTTTCGCCTTTTGCCTCAAGCTTTTGTACAGCTTTCTCTGCTTCCGGCCGATTGGAGTATGATCCTGCTACTGCTGAATAATATTCCGATGAACCAAAAACCTTGCGTTGCGCACCAGAATAACCCATTTTCTTGAGTTTCTTAACTTGGTCATCAGCATTTTCAGGCTTGATAAAACTTCCACACACTACAAAAAATCCTTTACCGGTTTCTGCAGCTTTCGAACTACTGGCTTTTGGAGCTGCTGACTTTGTTTTGGCCGATGTCTTGCTGTTTCCAGCCCTTGTCTCCGTTGAGTGATTGGCCGTCTTGGTGGCCATGGTTTTTGATTCAGTAGCCTTTGCCGTGGTAGCTACAGGTTTTTGTTCCTTTGGTGTTGAATTTACGGCAGCTTCTTTTTCTATTGGTGCGGCCTTTTGCGTATAATCTACTGAAGAAGAAGGTTGTGCATTGTTATCTTTGGTTACATCTGCAGGAGCACCAACTTGAGCCGGCAATTGGCCTGTAAGGTCAAGAATCATGCTGTCTTCGGCGGTCAAAGCAGTACCTTCTGTATGTTGAGGGTCCATGAATAAACTGTCGGCCATTTCCGTTGTCGGCATGACGTCATCCACCGGGGTTTTACTTCTTTTATAGATCATGTAAATGATCGCTCCCACCAAAAGAACCAATAAGGCATAGAGGAGAATTCGGATCGTATCCTTCATTTTGAGCAGTTTTTAAATGAAAATAAATGCAAAATTACAATATTTTACAAATTAAAAAAATATATTATATGATTGCGTTCAAAGTCAAGTCGGTCCCGTTAAATCCATGTTAAACTGCCAGGATTAGGAATCTGTAAGTTCAAAGTTTCGTTTAAACCTTAAACCATTTAAAAAATAGCGTTTATGAAAAGTCCAATCACTCATTTCATTTCAGGTTTATTGGGAGGTTTCTTGGTATTGGGTGGCGCCTTTTGGTATGTTGAAAATCATCCTATCGAGAACAAGACACCGGTTTGGTCTCACGCGGTCAATTTAAATTCCGGAAGCATGGGCCCTGATTTTTCTCTTGCCGCCGAAAAATCGCTGAATGTCGTGGTCCAGATCAATGCACGTGAAAGCGAAAAACTGGCCCGGCAGAAAATGGAGGAGAATGACCCATTTTCAAATCACCCGTTGTTCAGAAATTTTGATCTTCGCTCATTTGGTTTTGGCTTTCCCTATGCCCAACCAAAAAAAGGAAGTGGAAGTGGGGTAATATATTCTCAAGATGGATACATTGTCACCAATAACCATGTCGTGGAATTTGCAGATGACATTGAAGTGATCCTCAATGATGGCCGAAAGTTCAATGCTAAAAAAATCGGAACAGATCCCCGTACTGACCTTGCGGTATTAAAAGTTGAAAGTGACAATTTACCCGTTCTTGAAGTGGCCAATTCTGACCAATTAAAAATAGGAGAATGGGTTCTGGCGGTAGGGAACCCTTTCGGCTATCTTACCTCTACCGTTACAGCCGGAATTGTTTCTGCTAAAGGTCGCGATTTGAATTTACTGGATCAACAAAATGAAGATTACTACAACCCATATCAACAACAACCATCTGCTTCCGGTCCGGGCATTGAAGAATATATTCAGACAGACGCGGCAGTTAATCCAGGCAATAGTGGTGGTGCCTTAGTGGATGCCAATGGACGTTTAGTGGGAATAAATTCTGCCATCGCCAGTAAAACTGGATATTATACGGGTTACTCTTTTGCCATCCCTTCCAATCTTATGGTGAAAGTTGTTCGTGAACTCATTCAACATGGCAGCTTTGATAGGGGTCGTTTTGGAGTGGGGGTTGTTCCTTTAGATGAAGAATTAAAGAAAGAACTCAACATTTCTGGGGAACACGGCGTTGTAGTTACAGAACTGGAAGATAAGGGATCCGCAAAATATGCAGGTTTACTCCCCAACGATTTAATCTTTGAAGTAAATAATAAATCCATAAAATCCGTAGAAGATTTACAAAAAGTTGTAGCTTTGTCCAAAGTTGGCGAGACACTCTATACGAAGATCATTCGTAACGGTCAAGTCAAAGAGATACCCGTCAAGATTAGAAAAATGATTTAATGAATTTGTATAGTAGCCTTTTGTAGCTTTCTATAAAGTTGGTTTTTCGTTTTGTTTGAAGGTCCCGGCTGAAAAGCCGGGATTTTTTTTGTCTAAATTGACACCGTTTCTTATGAAAATTGCATTAAACTCCTATTTCACTGGACTTTTGGATCTCCTTTATCCTCCTTTGTGCATTTCCTGTAATCGTAGAACCTTCTCAGTGCAGCATCTTTTCTGTTTGAATTGTCAGGCACATATTCACCCTACTGATATGGTCTACCATCCTTCAAATCCATTCACGGCTAAATTCTCTGGAAGAATTCCATTGAAACAGGGTGCTGCATTATTTTATTACATCAAAGGTTCCAGATTACAACTTGCTCTGGAACGATTGAAATATAAAAATGAACCTGAAATTGGATTCTCATTGGGAGAATACTTAGGGCTTTTGATGAAAGGCCAAGATCATTTTCAGGATTTGGATCTCATCGTCCCGGTTCCCTTACATCCTCGAAAAGAAATGCAGCGTGGATATAATCAATCTGCTTTAATCGCTCGAGGAATCGGTAAAAGCATTTCGATACCTGTAGAAGAACGCGCACTACAAAGGCAACTGTACACAAACAGTCAGGTTCAAAAATCACGAGCAGACCGTTTAGAGAACATGCAATTCGCATTTAAGGCTTCAACCAAAATCAATTTAAAGGACAAACATATTTTGCTTGTCGATGACATTCTGACTACCGGTGCTACACTGGAAGCCTGTGCGCTGCAATTACTTGTTGCTCATGACTGCAAACTTTCCATGGCAACCATTGGATTCAGTGGTTGATGATGTGATGGCGGTTTAAGCAAAAACGAATTCCCTGCATTTTCAAATCTTTAAGTTACTTAAACTTGAAAACAAGCATTTTTAAACCATTCATGCATCCATGAGTTACTTTAGGGTACTTCTAAATATATTCTTCATAAAAGATGAATCGAACTGATTTTATAAAGACGCTGGCCTTGTTTCCCATAGCAGGGGCGGTATTGCCGTTAAACTGTCTAAACAAATTAGCTGATGGGCTGGATGAGTCTCCTGAAATGCCTGTCTTGTTTGTGGGTCATGGAAGCCCTATGAACGCTATTGAAGAAAATGAATTTGTCAAGGGATTTAGAGAGATGGCTACAACATTGCCAAGACCTAAGGCCATTCTTTGCATTTCCGCTCATTGGGAAACTCAAGGCACTTATGTTACCGCAATGCGCCAACCAAAAACTATCCATGATTTTGGTGGCTTTCCGGAAGCGCTTTATCAACAACATTATCCTGCACCCGGAGATCCTATCTTGGCGAATGAAATCCAGGCAATGATTCATAAAACACCTGTCAATGGTGATTTGAACTGGGGTCTGGATCATGGTGCTTGGACTGTATTAAAACATTTTTATCCCTATGCAGACATTCCCGTGGTACAATGTAGCCTGGATTATACCAAAGACCCTCAGTTTCATTACGACCTGGCCGCTGAATTGAAGCCCTTGCGTAAAAGGGGAATTCTGATCATTGGCAGTGGAAATATGGTGCACAATTTGGGAAGGCTGGATTGGAACCGGCTAAATGAAGTGGGTTATGCATATGATTGGGCAGCGGAAGCCAGTGAAAAAATGAAAAAATCCATGTTTACGGGCGATCATGCCTCTTTGATCCGCTATCGGGAACAAGGCAAAGCCTTCCAATTAGCCATTCCATCTCCCGAACATTACCTGCCCCTCCTTTATGTCCTTGGTTTACAACGAAAAGATGAAAGACTGACCTTATTTAACGATCGCGCTCTGGCCGGTTCGCTGACCATGACTTCTGTACGAATTGGGTGATTCAAATTTTTACCCAAAATAAATCCATTAATCCCAAACCGTGCATTAGAAATGCCTGGATTGTCCTCATGGCCGACGAAGCCCAGATCATCCATCAACCGTTTGACCGTGATCATTACCCTATGGAGAAAGGAAACAAGTTTCCGTTATACTAACGTTCGTTAGAGACTAAGTAAAATTACTTACTCTCGTAGTGTTTTTTGAAAAAGCTTTTGTATTCCTTCAGACTTTTCAATCGGAGTATTTCCCTGTAATTGTTTTGAGTGACTGCTAGAACTTCCCAATCTTCAAATTCAGTAATAAACTCTTTTGGCTTTTTCTGAATTCCATTAACATACTTCATAGCCTGAAGCTTATTATCAAACTTACGGATCACCAAAATCGGATTATTGGTTTCAACATCGAGTTCGACACTGGTCATTTTCAATTTATCGGATTGATGATAATTCTGGTTGTAGTCGGAAATTGAAATCTTAATTTTGTTGTCAAGTTTTTCATCCGGTTCATACAATATGACCAAAACAAAATGCAGTTTGTCGTCTTCTTCCTTAAAATTGAATTTCTCCAACTCGGAAGACCGAATTTCAACAAAGGCATCCTGATCCCCTTTCAGGAAACGCAAAATTTCCTTGGCTTTGATTTCCTCCGGAGTTGTAGGAAAACTGGTTACTACATCTTTTAAAGCATTTATATAAACATCTTTGCCTTCTAGATTTCCAACGCAAAATGCAGAAAGCAATGCTGTTTTTGCTAAAAGTTTATGACCGCCGCTCATCCTGTTCTTCAACAGTTGAAGCATTTCATATGCTTGTTTGTATTGTTGTTGAGCATATAAGGCATAAGCTTTATTGTATTCGTTTGATATTTCATCGCGCTTAGCCAAAAGGCTTTTGACATATTCCGGATCGCTTAATATTTTAGCATAGTGGCTTCCGGGAAACTCATATACAATTTGATCCTTCAATGAGTTTGAACAGGGTGCGTCTTCCAAATCCAGGCAATTCAAGTACAAATAATAAAGAGCATCAACTTTTCTGTTGGTCTTTGGATAATCGGCCAGCAAGTGGCGGAAACTCTGATTGGATTTTAAATAATTGTCCAATTTTTCGCGATAAAGCACTCCCAGTTGATAGCGGGATTCAGCAATGCTGTCGTGCAAGGCCTGTATTTCTTCCGGAGAATCGGGTATTCCTCGCAAAATATCTGCCAGGTCAGCTTCAAGGCTGTCTTGTTCTTCTGCAGCTTCAGAGACGGCAATTTCTTTTGCCACAAATGTAGTTTTGTTCTTTCTTCTCCAATTGTCCTCCAATACCCTTGAACCCCATTGTTGTTCGAATTCTGATCTTCCCCGATTAGTGAGTTTAATGTCATATGCAAAAAAAGTACTGGATACCTTTCTTCCACCTGCTTCCTGATTTTTTCCGAATGGATCAGCTGGAAAAGCATCGAGTTCGGCAAATCTGCTTTTGTTTTCGGTAACTTTCTCCGGAAGTTTTGGTTTGTTGGCATTTTTCATCTGGATGGCCATTGCCCGTTTATCTTTAACCGGCAGGGCTGCAATTCTGAGCAAACTATCGTTAAGGGCAATGCTTTGCAGGTGTTTTGCTATTTCCTCTAAATTGGCTACCACTTTTCCAATGGCCACACGTCTTGTATCTGTTTTTGCCAGCATCGTCATGGTGCTGTCGTAATAATTTTTAGCCTTGAGGTAATCTTGAATTTCAAAATGAAATTCGGCAAGTTGAAAATACGATTCTGCTTTTTGGGAATTACTGACATTTGGAGAAGCTAAGGATTGTCTGAAATAACTGACCGCTGTATCTTTTTGGCCTTGTCGCCAATAGATCATTCCCAGGGTATAATACATCTCTCCTTTGAAATCTGAATTTTTTGGATCCTTGAGCAATTTTTCCATTTTTCCTGCAACCTGATCTGCCTGATTGCCTTCTGCTGCATCGTTCAACAAAACATTCATCTTAGCATGAAATACCAATTCATAACCCGGCTTGTCTTTGATGCAGGCATTAAAATACTGTGTAGAACTTTCCAGTCTTCCGGCTTGCTGATACAACTGGCCTAAGATAAATGCATATCGGGCTTTTGTTTTTTTATCCTCTTCAAATTCACTGGCCGTTTTAAGTGCCTGAATGGCTTTACCGTGCTGGTTAGTTTTTAAGTACAAATCAGCGTAAGCCGCATAGAGTTCTGCCTTCAAATCTTTGTGGGCATAAGGATCTTGTTCGACTTTGCGAAACAATTGTTCTGCTTCATAAGGTTTTCCCCTTTCCACCAGGTTTTTACCTGCCCAAATAGCTCCTTCCCAATAAGCCGGATAGTGGGGAAATAACCATGAACCCTCATTGGTGAGATCCGATTGATCTTGAGCTGTCTTTTTGACCACAAGAGGGGTGACCTCTGAGTTCTTCGTTTCTTTCTTTTCGCTTCCAGCATCTTTATTGGCCTCTGATTTAGTGGTTTTTTTGGCCTTTGCTTTTTCTTTTTGTGCTTTTTTGCGCTCTTTAGCTTTTTCCTCTGCAGCTTTTTTACGCTCTTTTTTTAGATCTTCCTGACTTTTTTTCTTTTCAGCGGCGGTTTTTTCCTTTATTTTTTTTGATTTCAATCGATTTTTAAATGGGTCGAAGGTCTCCAGAAAAAAACGATAAGAATTTTCAGCCGTTTCATAATCCTTTTTTAGATACTGAGCCTTTGCCAGTAAAAGGTAACAATCGTCAGTCCAATGGCTTACCCTGTGGTGGGTAATGACCACGGATACTTTTTCCATAGCTTTGTCCAGCCGTGATTTTACAGGATCTGCAGACTCAACTGCATTGTAAGGATAAACAGGTAAAATTTTATTGTAGTTATCTTTGTGATTCTGCTGTAGCGTTAAAACAACCTCCTCCATGATTTCGTTGGCATTGAAATAACCATTGTATTTCGAGGTGGTGTTGTGATAAAAACGACCCAAAGCAGAAGTTTCGCCTTTTTTACGGCGACTTACGCAGCCATCTGTTAAAATTGCGCAAATTAAAAGCAAAAGAAGAAAAGATACCGTTGAAAATTTCATGAATGCGATAAGATGACTAATATAACTGAAATGGCGCAAATTTATTATAATTTAAACCAATTTTAAGAATGCGGATAGATCTCAGAAAATCAAGGAAATGGCTTAAAGAGCACCTGGAAAAAACCTTTCTTTTCATCATTCGCAATGAGGAAACCTTTGAAGAGACCGCCAATTATCGTCTCACCTTGAAAAACATCTACATTTTGGGAAGTACCATCGTGTTGGTGATAAGTTTATTGTTATGGCTTTTGATCATTTTTACCCCCATCAAAAAATACATTCCCGGATATGGAGACGTAAGGGGGCAACGGGAATACATCGTTTTGGATCGTAAGATCCAGGAGCTTGAAAAATCCATTACTGCCCGTGACACTTATATTGAAAGCATTCAACGCATATTGGAAGGCAAACCACAAACACGGTCTGAAGTCATCAAAAACGTTCAAATAAAGCAGGTAAAACCGGAAGCTGAACCTAAAGTTCCTGAAGATAGTATTTTAAGGGCCGAATTTGAGTCTTTACTGGCAAGGGAGTTACCCACTAAAACTCAAACACCCGAACGAAGGGGATCATCGGTTCAACGATATATTGTAAGTGAGCTTTCGGATCAATCCATTTCCTTAAACCTAACGGCCCCTGTCCGGGGGCCTATGGGTGCTAGGTATAACCCGGAAATAGGGCATTTAGGCGTTGACATCATTGCCGCACAAAACACTCCGATTAAAGCGATGTTGGAAGGCACCGTCATCCAGTCTGACTGGTCTATTGAAAACGGTCACACCATTGCCCTCCAGCATGGAAACAACCTGGTGAGTATTTATAAACACAATTCAGCTTTGCTGAAAAAAGTGGGCTCTCGGGTAAAAACAGGTGAAGCCATTGCCATCATCGGAAATACGGGAACCTTAACCAACGGACCACACCTGCATTTTGAACTATGGAACAAAGGAAAGCCAGTCAATCCCAGCGATTACCTAAGATTTTAGTATCCCCATCATGAGTTCTAACCATACGGGATTAACATCTGCAGAAGTCCTCTTACAACGAAAGTTGTACGGATCCAATGAAGTAGAAAATAAGCAACTTCCGGATTGGATCAAGCTATTGAAGTCAGTGGTCCTCGAACCTCTTTTACTTATCTTATTGGTAACCGTTGTCATTTATGCACTTTTAGGTGAGCAGGACGATGCCATTATCCTGCTGTTTGCCATAGGATTTGTGGCAGGAATTTCGATTTTTCAGGAAAGCAGAAGTTCCCGTGCTGAAAAAGCATTAAAAACTCTTCTACAACCCAAAACCCGGGTTTACCGAAATGATGAAATCAAGACCCTTAATGCACGAGAACTGGTCGTAGGCGATGTATTTCTTTTTGAAGATGGGAATATCCTACCGGCAGATGCTTTAATACTTGAATGCCATGACTTATCCATCAATGAAAGCGTACTTACCGGAGAATCCGCTTCCTTGTATAAAGGCGAAGCTTCAGGCGACCTCAACTTGTACCAAGGGTCTTTGGTGCTTTCCGGTTATGGTGTTGCCCGGGTGGTATCGGTTGGTATCAATACCCAACTGGGACTCATCCAACATTCATTGGAGACCATTGCTGTTGGAAAAACGCCTATTCAGAAGCAAATTCATGCATTCGTCAAAAAGATGATTCAATTGGGCCTCGTGGCTTTCTTCTCCATCCTGGCAGTTCAATATTACCTGACTCAAAATTTGATCTATGCCTTATTGAAAGGTTTGACCTTAAGCATGTCTCTGCTTCCGGAAGAAATTCCTGTTGCTTTCAGCACTTTTATGGCTTTGGGGGCATTAGCCCTTTATCGCAAACAAGTATTGATTAAAAATCCGATGACGGTTGAATCATTGGGTGCCGTCACCACCATTTGTCTCGATAAAACGGGAACCATCACTGAAAACCAAATGACTTTGTCGGGAGTTTATGATCTGCGTCTGGATCAATTGTTTGATATCAGAACCAACTCGCTTCAGAATTCTCCGGTAATTGAAATGGCGATGTGGGCATCTGAAATTCAGGCATTTGATCCCATGGAAATCTCGCTGCACACCTACTATGAAGCGCATACTACACAAGACCTACGGACCGACTACCAAATGATCCGCGAATATCCATTATCCGGGAATCCCCCGGTCATGATCCACGTATATGAAAATGAACAAGGACATCATCTGATCGCCTGCAAAGGTGGTTTAGAAAGTGTGATCACACGGTGCGATTTGGGGGAAGAGTCTTTGGATAAATTGCACAAACAGGTTCAGCACCTTGCCAATTTGGGACATCGTGTCCTTGCAGTTGACCGTGGTATTGAGCCTGATGCCGCTTTACCGCAGAATTCTTTTGATTTTAAAATGGAAATGTTGGGGTTGGTTTCGTTTATTGACCCTCCTAAAAAAGATATACAGGATACCATTCGTCATTTTTACCAGGCTGGCATTCGGGTAAAAATATTATCCGGAGATTATCCCAACACCACCTTATCCATTGCCCGTCAGATCGGGATTCGGAATTCAGACTCAAGCATAACCGGTGAGCAGGTGATGCAAATGAACGAACAGTCGTTAGTTTCGGCCATAAAAAATTGCGATGTGTTTTCACGAATGTTTCCTGAAGCCAAATTAGCTTTAATCCAGCAAATGAAAAAAAACGGAGAAGTGGTCGCCATGACGGGCGATGGGGTGAATGATGGACCTGCACTCAAAGCTTCCAATGTTGGAGTTGCCATGGGTAAGCGGGGAAGTGAATTGGCTCGGGAAGCAGCTTCCATTATTCTGGTAAACGATGACATTTCCAGAATGGTGGATGGCATTGCATTAGGAAGAAGAATTTATGAAAATTTGAAAAAAGCGATTCAGTACATCATTTCCATACACATTCCCATCGTATTGATTGTTACCTTACCCGTAATCTTCTTTTGGAAACACACTGATTTTTTTCAACCCATACACGTAATTTTATTGGAACTCATAATGGGTCCGACGTGTTCGATCGTTTTTGAAAATGAACCCATCGAGGCCAACGCCATGTCACGCCCTCCCAGAGAAGCACACAAATCCCTTTTCACCTGGAATGAATTGGGTATTAGCATTGTCCAGGGAATCATCATTACAGGAGTTTGTCTGGCACTAGCGCTTCATGATCTATCCCGAGGGTCTGGAATTGATCATGCAAGGAGCATGTTATATGCTTGTTTAATCTTTTCCAATATTTTTCTTACGCTGGTCAATCGTTCTTTCACCGAACCTGTCTGGACGACCATTCGTTACAAAAATGCACTTTTCCCAATGATCACCGTAATTTCAATACTGGCCTTGCTTACAACGTTGTATTATTCCCCAATTCAGCAACTTTTCCGATTTGAAACGTTGGGTTTATCAGAGCTTTTATTGGCCTTTATTTGCTCCTTTCCTGCAGTGTTTTGGATTGAGCCGGTTAAATGGTTTAAGCGATATCTTCGTAGCAAGGCGTTAGGGTCACAGATCTGACTTTAACATCATTGTAATTTCCGACAACAGGTTCTCTTTATTCTTCTTTGCACGTTTAACAAATTTCATATCCGTCGCGGTATGACTGTCGTACTTAGCAGACCAAAGTATGATTTCTACCAGGAGCGGGGCTAAATCAATTCCTTTTTGACAAAGCTTATAAATTTGCTTCGACTTATGTTCAGGGTCGACAGTTTTCGAGACAATTCCTGCTTCCTCTAAGGCCGACAATTTATCTGCAAGTATATTTGTAGCAATCCCCTCTTCAGACTCTAAAAATTCCTTATAGTAATGCTTCCCCTTAAACATTAAATCTCTTACAATTAAAAATGTCCATCTATCCCCGAATAACTCCAATGCGAAATTTATGGGACAGTCAGACCTCCGTTTTACCTTGGCCATCTACAAAAATAAAAAAAATTTAATAACTTGCAAAAAACAAGTAGTTTCATTTATATTTGTACTTGCAAAAAACAAGTAGTTAATTGAATAGACAAAATTATGACAACATTACAAAATGAAATAACGATCAACGCCAGCGTTGAAAAATTATGGGAAATATTGGCTGATGCCAGTATCTTAGACCAATACGATCCGACAGTTAAAAAATGTACTTTGATTTCAAGTAATAAATCAGGAATAGACGCGAAACGCAAAGTTGATATGCTTGACGGGAAGAATTGGTTTGAAGAAAAAATCACCGTCTTTGAACCTTACAAAGCCTTATCGTTTCAGCTAACTGATTGTTCATTCCCTATTAAAGGTCTAAAGCATAGCTATTCCTTTGAAAAGGTAGGTACTCAGACTAAGGTCAAACAGTTGATGGAATACACCGTAAAGTTTGGACTACTGGGCAAACTTTTAGACAGCATAATGATTCGGAAGCAATCTGATCAAGGCATTAAAAAATTCTTTGCTGGATTGAAACAGTACGCTGAAAAAAACTAATTTAAGTCATGGCTTATAGTAAAAAATTAGCTGACAGAATAAGAGAGCGTTTTGCAGACCTTGAAAACGTTGAAGAAAAGGAAATGATGGGTGGATTGACTTTTATGTACAATGGCAAAATGTGTGTCGGTATTATCAAAGACGAATTGATGTGCCGTATTGACCCCTCTCTTCATGAAATGGCAGTTGAAAACCATGGTTGCCGAACAATGGACTTCACTAAACGCCCTATGATTGGCTATGTTATGATCGAAGAGGTTGCCATGAAATCAAAAAAGGACTTCAATTATTGGATTGATCTTGCATTGGATTACAACAAGAAAGCAAAATCATCTAAACGAAAGAACAAAAATCCCAGCCACTAACAGCAGCAATTTGTTTTTTTTGCGGGTTAATGCTCAGATGTGTAACATGGACTTAGGAAAAATAATCCAAGTAGCTGCAAAACGCTTCCTGATCTCCATCAATTCGCCTGCGATTCCCTTGTTCAATGCATGCTCATGAATTTCAAGTGCTGCTCACGAATTGGATTTAATATTCAGCATTAAGGTCCCATGAATGGAAAATCAACTAAAGCCAATGAACTTCTCCATGGCGTTTGATGAGGGATTTCCCCTCAAAGTCTTTGAGATGCAGTAAGCCATCCTGATCTACTGCAAGGGGAATGGCCATAAATGCTTTTTCAAAATTATCTTTGAAAGGCATCATCTTGCCAAGGCCATATAGGTTTTCATTGTATTCAATAAGTTGTAATGCCTGATCTTGAGATGTGGAAAATTGCAGGAGCATCTGCTGTCTTAGGCGAACCGCCAACTCTTCAATAGAATAACTGAGGCCCGTCTCCATGGAAAGGGAAGTAGCATTGATTCCGGTATCAACGGGAAAATGGTGAACATTGAGTCCGACCCCTATGACAGACCACTGGATGTTTGCTTCGCGCAATATATTTTCAATCAATATTCCTGCGATTTTCCGATCTCCGACGTATAGATCATTGGGCCATTTAATTTTCACCTGTTGAATTCCTGAATCCCGGATTAAGTTTAACAAAGCCAAACACGAGCATAAATGGAGGGCAAAAAGTCTTGAAATGGGCCAGTTTAGGGGACCCATGATTAAGCTACAAAGTAGGTTTTGTCCGGCCACGCTCTGCCATTTCCTGCCAAATTGTCCTTTGCCGGCTGTCTGATAGTCTGCAATGACCATAAATCCATTCTCTGGTTTGATTTTTGAGAGCATATCCATAGCCCGCACATTGGTTGAATCCATTGAGTGTTCGTAAAGGTGTGGAAAGGGAAGACGCATTATATAATTATTTAATATATAATTCTGTAATTTTTATTTAATTTTACTTTTTAATTCAAGAATTCGTTTGACAAGCACCATCACCAAGCCTAAGGCCCAATCTAAAAAAGATCAAGCCTTTCTCGACCTTATCATTGACAGCATTCAGGACATCAAAGGTAAAAACATCATTTTACTGGATCTTCGAAAGCTTCCTGATGCCCCTGCGTCCTACTTTATCATCTGCGAAGGAGATAGCAGTACGCAAATTAAAGCCATTGCTGCAAATGTGGAACGTCGTGCCAAAGAAGAAGCAGGCCAAAGGTCTCATTCAGAAGGCCAGTTGTCTTCAAAATGGGTATTGGTTGACTTTTTTGACGTAGTCGTCCATGTCTTCGATAAAGAGACACGACGTTACTACGAACTTGAGGAATTGTGGAGTGATGCTCGCATGACAGAGTATCAGAATATTTAACAGCCGCAACTTATTTGATTCCACTTCGTTTACCTAATGGAATGAGCATACACTAAATTATGGAGCAAAAACAACCATCACCAAATAGCAATCCTAAAAAACCCTCAGAAGGTTTTAATGCATACTGGATTTACGGAATAATCCTGTTGATCATCATTGGTGTGAATCTTTTTTACATGGCCTCTCCCGGAAAAGGAAATATCAATTCCGTTCGCTTTGATAATATGGCTTCAAAAGGTGACATTGAAAAAATTGAAGTGATCAATCTCAAACAAGCGTATGTATATCTGAGACCGGAAGCGATTAACCACGAAGATTATAAAGATAAATTAAGTGCAACGCAAGGTAGCAGGCCACAGTATTATTTTAATATCGGCCCTGCTGAAAAGTTTCAGGAAAAGATTGACCAGTACAATGAAAAGCTTCCCAACAAAATCAGCATCAGTTACGAAGAAAAACAAAACTGGCTTGGTCCTATACTTTCTTTTGTTATTCCATTTCTGATCATACTGGCCATCTGGATGTTCCTGATGCGTCGAGTGGGTGGTGGTGGAGCCGGACCCGGAGCGCAAATTTTCAACATTGGTAAATCTAAAGCCACTCTGTTTGAAAAAGATGAATCCACCAATATCACTTTTAAAGATGTTGCGGGATTGGATGAAGCGAAGGAAGAGGTCATGGAAATCGTAGATTTCCTTAAAAATCCTAAAAAATATACTTCACTGGGAGGAAAAATTCCAAAAGGGGTTCTCCTGGTAGGTCCTCCTGGAACGGGAAAAACCTTATTGGCTAAAGCAGTTGCCGGCGAAGCCGGAGTTCCTTTTTTCACCATTTCTGGATCTGATTTTGTTGAAATGTTTGTGGGAGTTGGAGCTTCCCGTGTCCGAGATTTATTCAGGCAGGCACGAGAAAAAGCGCCATGTATCGTTTTCATTGACGAGATCGATGCGGTAGGTAGGGCGCGTGGCCGGAATACCTTTCAGGGTGGAAACGATGAACGTGAAAACACTTTAAATCAGCTTTTGGTTGAAATGGATGGATTCAGTACTGAATCCGGAGTCATTTTAATGGCGGCCACCAACCGCCCGGATGTTTTAGACAATGCTTTATTGCGGCCAGGAAGATTTGACCGCCAAATTGGAATTGATCCACCCGATTTAAAAGGAAGAGAAGAAATATTTAAAGTTCATCTCAAACCTTTAAAACTTGCGGAAGATGTTACCCCCTCAGCCTTAGCGGAAATGACACCGGGCTTTGCGGGTGCTGAAATTGCCAATGTTTGCAATGAAGCTGCATTGGTCGCGGCACGTCGTGATAAAAAAGCGATTGACCTGGATGACTTCAATTATGCTTTGGATCGTGTCATTGGAGGATTAGAAAAGAAAAATAAACTCATTGCCCCTGAAGAAAAAGAAATTATTGCTTACCACGAGGCTGGTCATGCGATCATTGGTTGGTTTCTGCCTTACGCTTCCCCTTTAGTGAAAGTTACCATTGTACCTCGCGGTATTGGTACCCTGGGTTATGCACAGTACCTACCAAAGGAGGAATACATCACACGAACTGAAGCACTGTTGGATCGAATGTGTATGACGCTTGGCGGAAGAGCTGCTGAAAAAATTATGTTTGATAAGATTTCGACCGGTGCTCAGAGTGATTTAGACCACATTACAAAAATGGCTTACAGCATGATAAGTGTTTTTGGTATGAACGACAAAGTGGGGAACGTATCTTATTATGGCTTGTCACAAGAAGCTTTTCAACGTCCTTACAGTGATGAAACCGCCCGTATTATGGATCTCGAAGTACGTAACCTCATCGAATCACAATACGAACGTGCACAAAATCTCTTGAAAGAAAAGCGCAAGGACCTTGTCATTCTAGCTCAGGAATTATTGAGAAAAGAAGTATTGCATAAGTCTGACGTAGAACGATTGATCGGTCCGTCACCCTATCACAAAGACAAGTCAGTTGAGCCCATTCCACATAGCGGCCAACACGTAAGCGATGAAAAACCGCTTCCTGAAAAAGAGATCGAAAAAGAGGTTTAAGGTAAAGCATTCACTTTTCTCCCAACAACTGGGGGATAATATTTTTTTCCGTTCAGAAAACTGAGTTAATTTATCACGTGTTGTCCTAAAATTCTATTTCCTTTGCAACATTAATTTCAAATAAATTCATACCTATGGATATCATGCAAATGCTTCAAGGTCAAATGAGCGGTGACCTCATGCGCCAAATCAGCCAACAAATTGGAGCCCCGGAGGAACAAACCGCTACAGCCACAAACGGGATTTTTACTGCATTGCTTGGAGGACTTGCAAACAATACCAGCAACGCTCAAGGGTTAAATGCCCTATTAGGTGCTTTGGACAGAGACCATGATGGAAGTTCACTAGATGATATCATGGGTTTTGTAAGCGGAATGATGAGCGGATCCGCTTCTGGAAATCAATCTAACGGATTGGGTATTTTAGGACATATTTTAGGCGACAAGCAGGAAGCTGTTGCACAAAATGTTAGCCAAAAGTCTGGCCTGGACCTGTCACAAGTGATGAAACTTATGCCTATTCTGGCTCCCATTGTAATGTCTGTTTTAGGAAAATTGATGCGATCCAATAATCCGTCGTCTGCGGGTGCCTCTTCAGGGGGCGGTTTGATCGACCTTGCTGGCATTCTCATGGGTTCAGCTCAATCGGCACAAGGTGGTGCCTTTGGTGACTTATTGGGCAATGTATTGGGAGGCGTCTTAGGGGGAGGAAATCAGCAAAATACTCCTACTCCGGTGTCCGGAGGTGGTGGATTATTCGGAAAAATTCTCGGTACAATTTTTAAAAGATAATTTACTGCACGCTATCTCCCCGAAGTTGACGATAGCGCTTTCTTGATTCAACCGCCAGGACACTGTTGCTAAAATCAATGAATAGTTTTTCGTACAATTCTTTGGCCTTTTCAATATTTCCTAATGTTAAGTCCTGAATTCTGGCCATTTCCCATAAAGCATTATCGGCCCGAATTTCCTGGGGATGTTTTTCCAATATCCATTGATACCGTTCTAAGGCTTTATTGATTTGGTTTTGATCTTGATAAATTTTGGCCTCAAGAAACCAAACATCGTCTTCAAGAAATTTTTTCTCCAGATCGTTGAAAGCAATGCCTGATAATATCTGCAAGGCAGAATCGCGTTGATTTTGAAATAATTTTAGTTCAGCAAATGCATACTGTAACAATGATTCTCCGGTTGAATCCTGGTTGAGATTGTCCAATATGAAAACTGAAAGATCGATTGCATCGTTTGCAATCAATCGACTGGTGGCATTTTTTAAAATATCAAATTGTTCCTGTGCCCATTGAAAATCTCCGGCGAAATAAGAAAGCCTTGCATTTTTGAATCTGGCCATTTCACCCAGTTCATCTTCCTTAAAATCTTTATCCACCTGTGAATACAGCAATGTTGCTTCCCAGCGCTCACCGGTGATCAGATAATAATCTCCCAAATCTAACTTGGCTTTTGCTTTAATGTGAGGGTCGATGTTGGGATTTTTAATCAGCTCATTCAACAAAACGATGGCTTCACTTAACTTGCCAAGGTACCTGGCTTTTAATTCCGCGTACTCCACAACCAGTGGTGCGGATAAATGATTTTTCCCAAACTGGTTTAAATATTGGTTGTAATCGTTTTCCAGCTGCAATAAATCTGCTGAGGGTTGTTGTGTTTTCTCCAGGATAATTTGTCGCCTGGTGACCAACAATTGTCTGTAAGATTCGTGATAAAACGTACTTGCCGGACCTTTATCTCTTAAATAAGAAAAGCCCTCACTGGCTACCAGAAAATCATTGTCCAGATAACAGGTCATGGCGAGTTGATACACTCGGTTTCCATTCTCATTCAATTGTCGGTCAAGTGCTTTAGCTTGTCGCATGGCTGCCGGATAGTTTTTCAATTGAACAAATGACCACAACAGCAATTCGGGATATTCCAGAACATCTGGATTGGCTTCCATCTTTTCATACAATTGAGATTGCAATTCCTGGTATTCATTCTCTTTAAAATAAGCAACAATAAGACTTTGTACATATTGAAGTTGAACTGTCTTTTGAGGAATCCCTTCCAGGTAGTACCTGATCATTTTCTGATAATCCCCTTTCCGACGGTACAAATCTGCGAGGTTGTAAGTAAAATGAGCCTTGGGAACGGAGATCTTCTCACCTGTTTCATAAACCTGGATCGCTAGATCAAAACGATTGATTTGTTGAAAGGCATTTGCCAGTTTATGGATTCCATTGACATCTGTTGGTGTCTTTGACGCACCAAGCTCATATTGTTTTTCTGCCTTTTGAGTTTGATTGAGCTGCAAGAGCAGATTTCCATAATAAACATGCAACAACCCTTCTTTTGGCCTTTTCTTAAGTTCTTGCTTTAACAAATCCTCACTTTCTTCGAATTTTTTAAGCGCCAACAAGCAGTTAAAGTATTTTTCGAAAAAGGCAGAATTGGAAGGAAATTTCTGAGCCAGGTCCCGGAACAGTATTGATGCTTTTTCAAATTCTCCATTCCGCATATACTCTTCAGCCAACCTGGAATCTTGTGCACACAGACTCCCCGCTAAAATCAATATCAAATAAAGAAGACGTTTCATAGTTAATCAATGGCTGAAATGTGTAAAAAGAAACTGGTTGCAATACTTTTTCTATAACGGAAACTCCCCACCATTATTCTACAATGACCGCCTGGCAAAAATAAATCAGATTCTAGCGAGTAGAGCCTCATTAAGTGAACCAGAGAGTGATGGAGGTTCATCGACATACTGTGAAATTTAATTCAACCATAAAATAATCCTTTGGGGAGATGGGTGACAATGAAAAAATGCTTTGAAGTAACCTAATCCTGATCTTACAAGTCATCTTTCAAACTACTGCACAAATGGTCAAAAAAGAAACTAACAATTGTTAGTATGGAATAAAAAATTGCTTCATGCCTAATTTCAATCCATCGATTGTGTGTTTTTGTTAAAACAACAAATCAGTGGATCAAATTGAACGAACTCTATTAGCTTACGGACCTATTGCTTCTTAGGTTCGAGTTTCATCATTACTTTTCCAAACAAATCTTCGCTTTCCGGAAAATACAAAAGGCCGATAGAGCTGTCAAAAATGAACAAATACTTATTTTCATCCCCAATTTCCTTTATGGCTTTATTGATTTTCTCCAAAATGGGCTGTATCAATTCCTGTCTTTTTTTATCCAGGGAGGACCGCATAGACTGCCTATAATTGGCAATGGCATTTTGGTCAACTTCCAGTTCGGACTCCTTAGTTTTTTGTTGGTTGGCCGTCATGTTTCCTTTCTTGGCTTCATCCTGATAGGCCTTGAGTTTTAATTGAAAACTGGCCACCATTTCGTCTCCTGTCTTAGCCAGCGTCTGTTCGTATTGTCTAAGGGTTTTACTGGCCACCTTTGCTTCTTCCAGCGAATCTATAAGATGTACAGAATGGATATGACCTACCTTTTGCGCCTGTACAGACAAAGTGCATAACAATATACCCACACAGAAAATCAGTGTTTTTCTCATCGTCAGTTCGGTATTTCTTTTAGTCTTACTGGTTGTCTGTATCTATACTTTTACGTTCTGCATCGCGTATGCCTTCGCGTATTTCATTAGATATGTTGTTTTTGGCTTTATTAAACTCCCGGATGCCTGTTCCAAGACCACGCATCAGTTCCGGAATTTTTTTGCCACCAAACATCAGTAACACAATGAGCAGTATGACAATGACCTCGGTGGTTCCCAGGTTTCCCAATAGTAATAGTTTCATATTTATTAAATTAAGGTTCAAAGTTATTTCTTTAATCCAATTTCACGCAGCCTCTCATCCAAATATTCTCCAGCTGTAACCGGCGGATAATTGGGCTGATGTCCGGCAGGAACACAAGATTCCAGGCAGCTCAGGTCCATATGGCTGCGGGGGTGCAAGAAAAACGGGATAGACAATCTCGGAACATGCCACAACTCACGTGGAGGATTGACTACCCGATGGGTTGTCGAAATGAGGTAATTATTCGTTAACCTTTGGAGCATATCCCCTACATTCACCACGATTTCCTGATTGTTTGGAATGGCATCCTTCCATTCTCCGTTTTTTGTCAAAACCTGCAATCCACCGGCAGATGCTCCCACCAACAGAGTGATCAAATTGATGTCTTCATGCTGTTCTGAACGAATGGCAGATTCCGGCTCCTCAATAATAGGAGGATAGTGAATAGCCCTTAAAATTGAATTACCGTTTAAAATCTTTGGATTGAAATAGTCGACATCCAGGCCGAGGTGTAGAGCAATGGCCTCTAATAGTCTGGCACCGCTTTGCTCAAAGGCTTTATACAGGGCTCTGCCGAATTGGCTAAAATCAGCCACTTCCTCCACGAATACGTTTTGCGGATACTCTTGACGGATGGGATCATCACCTTCAACTTCCTGCCCAATCTGAAAAAACTCTTTAAGGTCTCCAAACTTAGATTGCTTAGCATGTTCTTTACCAAAAGAGGTGTATCCCCTTTGTCCGGCGAGTCCAGGTATTTCATACTTTCTTTTGGTCGCTTCAGGCAATGAAAAAAAAGCTTTAGTAGCCCGATAAAAGCCGTCTACCAGGTCGTTCGGAATTCCATGATTGATCACCCCAACAAATCCAATGTTGTGAAATGCTGAGCCCAGATCTTCGACAAATGCCTTTTTATCCATTGCGTCACCCGCAACAAAACGGTTGAGGTCAACTATAGGTATAACGCGTTCAGCCATATATTTTTTCAAATGGGAATGCAAAAATCAAACCAACCCTAATATAACACCTTTGACTGGTCATTCGTTCCGGGGTTTAAAACGCGCCTGTTTGAGAAATTCTTGTGATTCCATGGGTTCCAAAAGGCTGCTCAAGGATTGTTCGGGGTGATTTTGCATATATGACTTTACCAACTCATAACCTATATAAACACCGGTTCTGCCGGGTGCTTCTGTGGGCATTCCAGGGGCATTTGGACTCGGATTGATGTATTTAGAAATTCTGATCATTTCTGAGGAATACAACAATTTCTGTGAAAGAAAATAACTCCAGATTTCAACTTTGTTCTTTTTACACCAATCCAACTGTTTTGGAGTGAACTCAAATCTCGCTGTGTCGGAAATTTCTGGCAATAAATGTTCGAGGATATACATTTTTTTGCCCCTTTGAATGATGTAATCCAGTAACTGCTCGCCGGGGTTTACCGGTATTTTATCTTCCAGCCAGGCATCCCAGGTTTTGGTCAGTATGTGGTCAGCATTAAACGTTCTGGTCAGGTAATCAGAAAAAACAGGATTTTCAGGATCTACCATCTTGTATTGAAATTCGGGGCCAGCAAAAAACTCTAAACTTATGCCTAGTGCATCTTGTCCGGGATGCTCTTCAAAAATAAAATTTGCATAGGTAAAACCAGAATACAAGGTATAAAAAGTGGGAACTTGCATTTCTTTGAAGTAAAACTGAAAATATTGGGTCGATTTAGCCAGTTGGTCTTTTAATTCAGCCTCATTAGGCAATGTCGATTCCGCGGTTTGCATTGCTTTTTGCAAGACCGGATCCCAAAGTATTTGAAAGAATTCACTTTTTGATGCATTCGGCAAACTGTCGAGGGAATAAGGTAACAAGAGGATCTGTTTAAAATAGAGGTCACAAAAGACCGGGTGCTCTTTACAAAACTGCTGAAGATTCATGATCAGTGCAGGAGTATCCTTTGAATGCAAGACCTGGTCAAAACGAAACCAGTTCAATTTTTCAGGCAGGTGGTTGATGTCCGGCTTTCCCTGATTGGGTTGACAAGCCATATAGACTAAGCAAACAAATAACCATCCTTTCGAAATCGCATACTTTTTAGTGGTTTTCATCTAAACTTTTAGCATTTGAACCGGGAAAATAATGCATTTAATTTTTTCATGAACCTGATCATTGAGTTTACTTTGAGATTTCATTGATTAGCTATTTTCCCAATTTATCATAGCTTTACCTTGTCGTTTAATTGCAGAACATCAAAAACGAAAGCATGAAGCAAATATTGCTTATGACATTCTGTGTAATCGGTATTGCCGGACGGGCACAGAACATCCAATTGAATGTCATGACCGGACCTTCCATCACCTGGATGAGGGCAAATAAAAACATCATTGAAAACAGCGGAAATAAAATTTCTTATAAAGCACATCTGGTGGTTGAGTACTGGATGACAGAACGCTATGCCCTGACAGGTGGGATCGGGTTTTCATTGTTCAATGGGGGTGCGCTTGAATACAAAAAAGGTGGAGACTTGCTCAAGGAAGTTGAATTAAGTGATTCGATCTATCATCATTTAGCGCCTCAATCAAGAATTGATTATAAAATAAATTTTTTGGATTTTCCGGTTGGGCTTAAAATAAGAACGGGTGAATATCGCGGTTACCGGCTTTATTTGCATGCTCCCGAAATAATTTTTGGCATTCGAACCAAAGCCAGGGGCAAAATCACCTCTTTGGGCTTGCCCTATACCGAAGATGAGGACATTCGGGATGCCATTTCCTTTTTAAACTTGTTTTATGGGATCCAAATAGGATTAGAAAAAAACCTCTCTGAAGATTTGTCATTGTTGTTTGGCGTGCGCTTCATTCAATCATTTTCTGATATTACCAAAGATTCAGGAACATATGATGACGGGACCAAGGAAAACTCAAAAGGTATTCTTACGGGTCTTGATTTTAGAGTTGGAATTACATTTTAATACATGGTTCAATTTGATATGGATCGTTTTATCCAGCAGGCCCTGGAGGAAGATATTCAACAAGGTGACGTCACCTCATTGGCTTGCGTCCCAGCCTTACAACGCTCAGAAGCCATATTAAAAATAAAAGAGGATGGCATTTTGGCTGGTGTTGAGTGCGCCCGTAAAATTTTTTTCCATGTCGACCCTGAACATGATTTTACCCTTTTCCTTCCGGATGGACATTTTGTTCATGAAGGAGAAATTGCCTTCAAAGTGACAGCAAATACCCGGGCTTTATTGAAAAGTGAGCGGTTGGTCCTGAACCTCATGCAACGGATGAGTGCAATTGCAACTCTGGCCAATCGTTTTCATGCTGAAGTTGAAGATCTGCCAGTGGTTCTTTTGGACACCCGAAAAACCACTCCGTTAAACCGATATTTTGAAAAATGGGCCGTTCGTTTGGGAGGTTGCTCGAATTATCGCTATGGATTGTTTGACCGCTTTATGATCAAAGACAATCATATTGAAGCCTGTGGAGGTGTAAAGGAAGCCATTTTGGCGGTAAAACGATATGCAGCCGCTCATCAGCTCCAACATCTTGAGCTAACTGTTGAAGTTCGCAATCTGGTAGAATTAGAAGAAGTACTTGAAACGGGTCAGGTCCATCAAATCATGATGGATAATTTCGAATTGGATTTATTGAAGGAAGGAGTGTCCATGGTAAACCATCGCTTTAAAACCGAAGCTTCCGGGGGAGTAAGCCTTGAATCCGTTAGAAAAATCGCACTCTCGGGAGTTGATTATATTTCCATCGGAGCCATGACACACAGTGCCGGAAGCCTCGATCTCAGTCTGAAGATACAAGTTCATCAGGCAGGATAAGTTGCCAACAACAAAACGACCAATAATACAGTCATGATGGTTACCAACCAAAACCTGACGTCCTTGTACAAAACAGCTGGGGCCTGATTTGTCTTCATACGCTTTCAGAGATTTATTAAGAATAAAATAGTTTTATCCAAATCGTTAAATGGATTTATCCCGGTAAGGTGAATCACCGGCATGAATTGTCTTTCTTTTATATCGGTGGAACTTTCTGAATGGGACCTGCTAATTGATTTCAAAAACTATACCATAGCGATTTGGAATAATATGTCCCATTTTTCAGTGAATGAACGCCTCATATTACGACGGATGTATATGTCATGCTTTTGATTTTGATAAAAATAGCCGCTTTTTGTAGTTCCATGTATGATATAAAGTTTGAATATCCTATTTGGAAGCGCATGTGAAAACCACTATTATTGCCTTTGCAATATAAAATCAGGATCGCATGAAAAGAATTGTAAGTTTGAATACCAATGGTCTTCGCGCTGCAATAACAAAAGGCTTTAGAGAATGGATAGTCGCCCATCCATTTGACATCATTTGTATTCAGGAAACCAAAATGGATGCTTCACATGCGAATCAGGATATGTTTCGGGATGAAGGCTACCATTCTTATTGGCACTGTGCTATAAAGAAAGGTTATAGCGGCGTTCTTGTGCTTTCCCGAGAAATTCCGGATAAGGTGACGATGGGATTTGGAATACCATTGTACGACGCTGAAGGAAGATTGTTAATGTTAGAATATCCATCGTTTATTCTCTGCAATAGTTATTTTCCATCCGGATCATCTGGTGAAGATCGCCATGCTTTTAAAATGAAATTTTTAGAAGATGTATATCCATTTTTTGAAAAGCTCACCCACTCGGGAAAACCCGTCATTGTAGTAGGTGATTACAACATTGTACATCAAGATCTTGACATCCATAATCCGGAACGAAAAGACAACCCCAGTGGTTTCAGGCCCGAAGAACGTGCCTGGTTGGACAAGTGGTATAAAAACTTGTTTAAAGACAGTTTTCGATTGGTGTATCCTGAAAAAATTGAGTACAGTTGGTGGAGTTTTCGTGCCGGGTCATATGGAAAAAACAAAGGCTGGAGAATCGATTATCAATCAGTGACACCGGACCTGAGTAAAAAGGTCAAAGATTTTATCCATCATCGAGAACAAAGGTTTTCTGATCATTGTCCTATCGAAGGATTTTATGAACTCTAAAGTTGGACATTCCTCGTTCTGATCCTCAAATCAAAAAATACAAGTCTTCCTGATGGGTAAAAAATAAATCGAATTATCCATCTCAAGGTAGACTTAATGTACGACCTGGCTAGCTCCTCAAATTAGCAAACGGTAGTCCTGTGCATGATCAGTCTATGATCTACTCGGTTATGCTAAGTTTAATATCATGATTCACCATGATCCCATACAGGGCAATCTCCGGAACTACTTTTTAAGAGCTTCCATGAACATTATCAAATCTGGTTTGTCTCTAAACAAAATAGAAGAAAATGGCGGTCAATCCAAAAGTTCATAATACCCTACTGGTCTATACCGAGCAAACGCCCAATCCTGAATCGTTGAAATACGTTACCAACCAATTGTTGCATAAGGGCATTGCAGATTTTAAAACACCCGAATTGGCTGAACGATGGTCTCCTCTGGCGGATTCCCTGTTTAAAAAAGAATATGTACAAGCCGTTTACATCTCCAATAATTTCGTAACCATCACCAAAAAACCTGATTACGATTGGCATGAAATCATGATTCCTGCCAAAGAATATCTGAAATCCTTAATAGAATCCGGGATTACCATCGTTTCAGAAGAATTTGAAGGCTTCCAACAACAACAGCGCACCGAGGAATTGGCAGAACAATATGAAGGAAAAGATGCAGAAATCGTGCAGCGTATCCGTGAAATGATTCAAACTTACGTGAAACCTGCTGTGGAAATGGATGGAGGAAATATTGAATTTAAACACTACAAAAATGGTATTGTGACGGTCATGATGCAAGGATCTTGCAGCGGCTGTCCTTCCTCTACGGTAACGTTGAAAGCAGGAATAGAAGGCTTGTTAAAGCGCATGGTACCCGAAGTTCAGGAAGTTGTAGCAGAGGCTGAATGATGTTCCGGTCATTCATCCGAATCAACCAATGTACCGTAATCAATTAACAATTCCTCTCCGGCAATAATTTCCCGCAAACTCATAAAATAAGCACCTTCATCCACCGAAACAATATTGGGTTGATCGCTGTGATTGAGAAACAACGAAAGATCCATAACTTGAAATCCTTGTGCCGGCACAAAATAGTGGGTCTCATCAAACAGACAGTAAGTCTCAATCAGTTTTCTTGCATGAGGCGGTAAGTGCTCAACCTCCGAGAAATCTAACCGGTGCCATTCACCTGGTTCAGTGGAAAACATTTCTGTACAATCCTTTGGTATATTCCTCAATGCAAAAACGCCTACCCCATGAATTCCGGAAGGTTTTAAACAAACATAATGTTGCTCAATGAGTGAATGCAGCAATTGGTCTTTAGTCATACTCATTATCGATTATTGATTCGTCATTTCTTTTTTGGATGAAATAAATTTTTTGTATTGATAGCAGGCGTCCAGAAAAAACTTATTGGTCCAGTTGACCATGCGCCCGGGAAAGTATGGGCCCCAGAAAGGTTTAGATGCCGTGAATCCTCCTGAAAATCCTCGCAACCCAGAACGAATCTGCCAGCTCATCAATTGGTTTAACAACAGCATCGCGGATTCTTCAAAAGCCTGGCCGGGGAACCCATGGGACATTTTTAACAAGAGCGATACCATTTGTGCCTGACCCGTTGCACAGGAAAAGCTATCGTCCGGCTTTCCGGAAGGATCGTAGCACCCTGGTAATTTATGGTAGGCTAACACTCGTTCGCTGATGGGATAAATATTTTGCAATACAAGTCTCATCAATTCATCATTTCCTGAAATCAATGAGAGTTCAAAAAATCCTTCCAGTGCGTAAGCTAGGCTATGGCTGTATACGGATTTTCCAGGAAAAAATCCACTGCTTCGCGTTAGTTCCGGAAATGAAAGTTCCATTAACCTGCTTAAAGTCTTATCCATTATACTCGCATGCGAGGATTCACAATAATGAATGTCTACATACTGTAAAGGCCATAAAGCCCTGGCATAATAAGCTGAGTAAAATCCGTGTACGTACAAACCTTGAGACCAGCTACCGTTCCGGTCAATGTTATTGTACATCCAGGTGCATGCGCGTTGTAAGCTTATCCTATAGCGTTCGTCACCGGAATAACGGTACAAAACATCCAGGCCAGTCAGAATTTGGGCGGTGTTGAAAACACTTGGCGTGGTTCTTTCCAATCCACTGAAATAATAACCATCAGAATGTTGTTGATTCAACAACCAATTGCCGGCTTCGTGAGCAATTCTCGCTTGCACTTCTGGAAAAATGGGGTTGAACTGTAAGAGGTTTTCAATCAAATATCCAGTGGTTTCAGCATAAGATGGTTTCCAGGCCCAGGCATCTGGAAGAAAAATGTTTCTGCTGTGCGGGCAACCGCCATCCTTGGATCGCGAAAAAGCATAAATCAACCACTCCATAGAGCGCAGTTCAGCTCTCAACAAATCGGCATGATTTATCTCTTCCATATTCGCTATATCGCCAACTTCATTAAATGCCCATCGAATTTAATCAATCCATGCTGATCTCTTCCGACAGGAAGCACTACTCTTCCAATAAAATATCCAACTATTTAAAATTCAATTATGGAAATGTGCCACAAATATGCCGGTATTAGATTAAACAGTTGTAATTAATTACCCCAATAATTTCAAACCACCCACCGTGACCCGATATGAAACCCAATCCGGAGAATTCCTCCACTGAAATTACGTCAAACGAAGAACTGGGTCAGGATATCCTATAAAATCCATTGGGATACCTACATTCATCATTCACAATTTGTACACAGGCTTTGGTCAACATTGTGCAATTTTGCATCCATGGCAATATTGTCTAAGCATGTGACGTATTTGGCTCCTCTTTCGGGGGATTACGCAAAACATTTTCTGCCAAAACTTTATCGTTTGCAGGGCAATCGCTTAAGCTGTATCTTAATTGTTGAAAATCCATACTTATCCTTTCCAAAGCAAGGGGACCTATGGCTTCGTTTTTTTGCTTTATTGATCGCGTTCAAACAAAAATGGGCCATATTCATTGCTGGAATGTACTGGAAAATTTATTGCAAGAATTTAAACATCCGGCTTTTGATTAGCCAGTCGGATCAAGTGGAGGCCTGGAATGAATTTATAGGACAAACAGATTTATTGCTCGTCAGTGGTATCCGAACCATTCTTCCCGAATCATTGTTAATACGAGTAAACAATTTTTCCATAAACTTTCACTACGGACCTTTACCACAATACCGTGGTACCTTTCCCGTTTTTTGGCAAAAAGTCAATTCTGTAGAATCTTATGGATATTGCTTTCATGTAATAAACAAGACCATTGACACCGGCCCAATATTATTGCAAAACAGTTTGCGTTTGCCTGAGCAGCTCCGTGTACCTGCGATATGTCAACGACTCATCTGTCACGCGAGTTTACATCTCCATCGTCTGTTAGACGACTCTTTGGTCCCTATCCCACAAAATGAATCGGCAGCTAAATATTACTCTTTAAAAGATTTTGAACAATTTATTCGGATTTCAAACCGAAGCGCACCCACCGATTGGATAAACAAAACCCACATGGAGCAACGACTGATTCTCAATGATCAATACTTGTTACATACCGGATCAAATTTCGTACGGCAACAATCAACCGGTATTTTCAGAAAAGGACTTCATGTATTTATTGTGCAGTCCGGTTACTGCATTCCACTGAAAAGAGTGAATTACCTTCCTCCGATTCTTTATTTTTGGACTTTAAAAAAATTACTTGGTCACCACAAATAAAATTCATCATAGCGGTCATTCTTTGAATCAAATGTTTCGGTGGCAACTCATGTCATCGGTATATCTTACTGCTCTACAATTGGTGGTCATGGTCTACCTGGGTAAATTATTGGGGTATCAGCAATTGGGTGTATATGCTGTTTTCCAAATTATTTTCCGTCTTGCCCTGGCCTTACTAGAGCCTGGAATGTTTGTCAGTGCCATACAGAGAATTGAACTTACCCCAAGAATATTAGGGCGTTTAACTCGGTTGCAATTTTTCACCGGTCTGGCTGGGATTGTCCTCATTGCTTCATTTTATGTGATTGAAAGTAAGTATTGGTACGAGAACTCTTTCGTTGCCATTATGGCTTTGCTCCTCTTTGGAACCATTGCTGTAGGATCCAGGTACACGAGCATGTTGACGCGCATGCTACGACAACGAGAGTTAGGCATTGCACAAATTAGTGGTGCTACTGTAGAGTTCATAGTTATTCTTAGTTTGCTCCGGACATTTGAGCCATTGTCAATCTTCACGGTTGCATTGTTCATTCGATTCTTTATTTACTACCTGATGGCCTATGGATATTATCATCGGATAAAGACATCCTGTTTCACCATTTCTAACCATGAAATAAATGATGAAAAAGACCACATCCGATTTTCTTCTTACCAAATGGTGAATCAGGGACTCAGTTTTATTCAAGGAAATTTTGATTCTGTATTGATCATATCGATGTTTGGATTATCGGTGCTAGGTCCATATAATTTATCCTCAGAACTCTGCTATCTGCTCTTTTCAAAAATCAATCCTATATTCAACAAAGCGGTATTTCCCGTATTGGCCCGTCATCAACAAGATGACCTGGAACGACAAGATATTCTGAGGGAATCCGCGCTAAGCCATGCATTGGTCTGCATTTCCCTTTACGTGATACTTTATGTTCATTTGCAAGATCTAATTCCCATGGTGTTTCAGGATCCTGAAGGAAAAGTATTATTATTTTCAAAATTCATTTGCCTAATGGCTATGATACGCTCTGTCAATAATTTTACTTTCAACAATTTACTTGCCTTAGGAGAATCGAGAAATCTTTTGCGATGGAATGTTTTTATTCTTCTGTTTAATTACGCATTCATCGCGACCATTATATTATTAAAAACATCTGTTGTAACTTTTTTATTGATTAATATTTTTGTAAGTCTGTTTGTACTGATTTTTAGTATTTGTAAATTGGGTAAGTATTATATTAACAAACAGTTGTTAGTTAAAGATATATATATTTACCTTCTCTGTCTACTTACTGGTATTACGACACTTTTTTTTATCCGGTGGGTTTCGCCCAATGTATGGATTTCATTCTTTGGAGGAATTAGTTCGCTAATGTTCATTCTGTTGATTTTCTACCGAAAGAAAATGATCCGCTTATTTCAATTAAGAATCCTGTAAAATGGAATCCTTCCACTTGAAATATTTTAAACATAAAACAGAACTCGGAATAACGGAAAGGGAAAGTCCATATACATTGCAGATTGAAAATATCGCCTATAAATTTACCGATGAAGAAAAAGTAAAGTCTTTAGTCATTATTGGTAATGCAACCGCCCGACAGCATGCTGCAACATATGTACAAAATTGGATTTGTCAGGATCACCCAAATGGAATAACCAAGTTGGAGGTCAGGAACCTGCTAGGTTGTTTTAATGGCATTTACATGATTCTTTATATGGACAGCAAGCAAAATATTTTACAACTCATCAATGATTTTCTGGGCTTCTATCCTCTATATGTGTATGAACATGCAGATTTTATGGGTTTCACCAATTCCATCCATTCCTTGTACAATACACCCGGTATGCGCTGGGAACTGGACCAGAACGCTATAATCAATTACCTGTACAATGGTCATTTGTTGAATGATCAGAGCTGGCTCAAAGGATTAACGCGCAGTAAACCGGCCATGATGTATTGTTTTAATCTTGCCAATTACCAAACTTCTCAACAACATTATTGGAGTTGGTCACACATTGGAACAAAGCAAAATGATAAAGAGCGTTTGATTCAGAAGTATAGCTCACTTTTTGAAAGTAGTATCACAAATTTGGACATCTCTCCAAATGAAAAATCAAGTATTGGTTTAAGTGGAGGTTTGGATAGCCGATGGATTGCATCGTTAGCTAGTCATAAATATAATTTAAAGGCTCTGTGTTTTGCCAGCAGTGAAAACTGGGAATTGAATTTGTCCCGAAAAGTTGCATCAATATTGGGAATCTCTCATCAATATCATCCAATATCCTATTCTAATTGGCTGGAAGATAGACTCGAATTACTGTGGTCATGCGACGGTTGTCTCCATTTGGGACACCTGCACGAAGGGAAAAAGTATCACGAGCTCTTGAAAAATACTGATTACTATTTCCACGGATTTTATGGAGGTGGAATATATGCCTCTCCTTCCACTTGCAACCAAAAAATGGATCAACATTTGGCGCACAAATGGTTTCAAAGCGAGACTGAATTAGTGGATTCCCGTTCTGAGTACTTGAATTTTCCATCCATTGATCCCTATATTGCCTATCAGAAAATACGCCATCAATCCGCTTATAGTATTTATCTTCTGAGTCTTCAGACAAAAGTGGTGATTCCGTTTTATGACCTGGATTGGATGGAGTGCAATTATACCATTGACGACCATTTACAACTCAACAGTAAGTTTTATCTGGAAGTATTGAATCGCTCCATGCTGCCCAATTTGTTGAACATTCCCTGGCAACGCACCGGAATAAAACCATCTCATGTATGGCTAAATCGTTGGTTGTTGGCTGGCAAATGGCCGGGTGTGTGGAATCGGGTGGCTAATACTTTTGGACAAAACCGGCATTTCATGAATTATCATGCACTGGACAACACTATCCAAAAGTGGTTAAATGCATTCGAAAAAGAAATACAAGAGTTAGCTTTAAACTTCCCATTAACTGGAAGAGAAAATAAATTGCGAATGCTCAGTTTAGTCCTATGGTTAAAGATGTTGCAACAAAATACCGCACATGTCCTATAAGGTACTGCATATAGTAGATGTTTGGCTTCCGGTTACCATGAATTGGCTAAGCGAATTGTTGTCATCCTCCTCCTCCGAATGCGAACATCATGTTTATGCTACTTATCAGATCAGTGCATATCCCAATGGCTTGCATCCTGTAAATGAAAAAAAATTCAACACGTACCCAATAAATTCATTTCACAAATTGCGTAACAGGATTAACAAACCACTTCGTTTGCATGAGTTAAAAAAACAAATTGCTCGAATTCAACCGGATGTATTGCATATCCATTTTGGCAATTTAGCAATTGAATACAAATCCCTGTTATTGGAACTCAACATCCCGTTTTGCATCTCCTTGTATGGCTATGATTACGAATATTTACCGAAAAAAGATCCGCTAACGGTTGAGCATTACAAAGCCTTGGCTCAGCGCGGTGGTTTGTTTCTAGTCGAAGGCAATTATTCTTCAAGGCTACTTATGGGCTATGGCATTCCCAATACTCACATACACAAGTTACACTTATTGTTTCCACGAACCTTTCCTCCCTTTCATCCACGGTGGCATTCTCCAATCCGGCTGCTGCAGGTAGCTACCATCACAGAGAAAAAAAACCAACTGGGTTTTGTTGAAAGTTTACAATCCCGACATGCCGGAAAATTTTCCATCAGAATGTTTGGAGAACCCCATGACCCAAACTATCACCGGGAATTGACCAAATGCATCCAGCATAAGCATAAACATGATATTCAATTGTTTCCGCTGATTCCCATCCAACAATATCTTCAGGAGTTATCGGAATGCCATTTTTCCGTTCAATGGAGTCAACGATCTTCAAATGCTGATACAGAAGGAGGGTGTCCTGTATTTTTGAAAGATAGTTTAATTGCGGGAAGACCGGTAATCAGCAGCAGGCATTGTGATATACCAGAATGGCTGATTCACGGTTATAACGGTTTTCTGACAGAGGAAAATAACCAGCTTGCGTTTATCGATATTTTAGATCAGCTCTTGCAGCTTAGTCCTTACAGTTATACCAAATTGAAACGCAATGCCCAATTGGGTGTTCAAGAAAATCTCCACATGCTGCATTGTAAGCAGGAATTACTGCAAATTTACCAACTTCAGGGTTGTTGAACGGCCCAATTGGCCACATCGGGACAAATACTTTTTACCTGATCATCCACTTGAATATACGCCTTAGGAACATTAATGGCCAACCATTCCTGAAACTTCTGCCCTTTCTTATTTTCTTTGGCCACTTGTTGAATTTTAGCATAATCTTCTTTTAGGTTAGCCCTATGAGGCGGAGTCTTTGAATTTAAGCGCACGATTTTAAACACTTTCGAACCGTCGGGCAAAGCTGTAGAAAATGGTTTACTAATTTCCCCAACTTTTAGACGGTCAATGGCAAAAAACACATCCGGATCAAGGTCTGCGGTTTCAAAATCAGGAGTGCCGGTTTTTGGATTCAGGAGCAACCCACCATTGTTGTATGAATCGGATTTCTTATCCGAATAATTACGCACAGCCGCTTCAAATGGTATGGAATCTTTGAGAATATGGGTGCGAATAGAATCTAAAAAATGGTCAGCCATTGTATAATCTGATTCTTCATATTTAGGCTTAATCAAAATATGTCTGCACAAAATGGAATTCCCCCTCCGTTCCAATAATTGTATCACGTGAAAGCCGTATTCCGTTTCAACAATATCTGACACTGCGTCTTTCTCCAAATTAAATGCAACTGCCTCAAATTCGGGGACCAGACTTCCCCTTTTAGTCCATCCCAATGAACCTCCGTTTTTTGCAGAACCGGGATCATCCGATTGGACCGCGGCAATTTTTGCGAAGTCCTCACCACTGCGGATGCGTTGTAATATTTTCTGCAAACGATCCTTCGCCACCTGTTTTTGTGTTTCATTCAACTTAGGTAAATAAACGATTTCTGAAATCTCTACCTCCGCATTCAAATAGGGGATACTGTCCTTCGGTATTTTGTCGAAGAACGCTTTGGTTTCTTCAGGAGTTATCCTCACTTCACCAATGATTTTATTTTGAAGTCGCTCTGTGAGCAATTGGTTTTTCAACTCTTCCCGAAACCGCTCCCGCGTTTCAGCAACAGATTGACCATAATATTCCTTGAATTTCTCATAATCATTGTTAAAATAGGCAAGAATTTGTTCAATCCGCGCATTTAACTGCTGCTCCACTTCCTCATCTTTTATTTCAACACTGTCAACTTTAGCTCTGTTCACGAGATACTTTTGGATAATTAAATTTTCAAGTATCGAACACTCGTTAGCTTTGTTCATGGCATTGTTCTGTTTTGACTTTACAAACTGCAACTGTTCCTGCCAATCCGAGTATAAAATGATTTCATTGCCCACTTTAACAATGATTTTATCTATGGTCTGTGCAGAAATTACCCCAATTCCCATCGACAACAACGTCAACAAACATACTCTTTTCATTTGTTCGTAATTTGAATGTTTTTCTCCCTTAATTCCTTTTCATAACGCTCCGCTTTGTACGATTCCATCAATTTTATTTTACGTTGATGTAGAATCGCATTGCGTGCCTGATCTCTGATAAAAGAAAATGGTGGATCCTCGTTGGGTCTTACCACTTCCAAAAAATGAATTTTAAAACTGTGATTAAAATCTGCAAAATCCCTTCGCATTCCTGCCTGAATGGTTTTTTCCTGAATAAATTTAGAAGGAAAATGTGGTTTAATTTCTTCCCACTTATACCAACGTGAAGGATTTAGAAAACATACCTCTGCATTGTTTTCACAATACCGGCTCAACGATTGTAACGAAGCTTGACTCAATCCGGAATTCCACCATTGGTCCAATTTTCGGGAATCCACCACAGGTTTATTGGCTTTAACCATAACAAATCTGAAAATAGTGCTTTCCAATTTGTAGTTGGATTTATTGCTATTGTAATATTTAAGCAATTCAGTATCCTGAATCAAGGTATCCAACTTCTCAGCAAGCAACTTTTCTTCGTATTTTAAAAGCAATAATTCATCTCTGTATTTCTGTGTCAATTCTTCAATCTCTGCAAGCTCTTTGAGGTCTTGACTGGCATCCCGAATGAGAATTTGATCTTTTAACCAACGGTCAATACAACTGTTGATAAATTGAATACTATCCTGACCATTTAGCCCTTCAGGTAAATTATCGGTTAAATCTTTAAATTTAAATTTTCGATCATAATATTGGGCCAGAACATCTTCAGCCCCAGTGTTCACGCCGGAATTCTCCTTTTTGCAACTTAGTAACAGGCAACATGCCCACAGGATGGACAGTATCTTTCCCGGGTTGGACATTGTTACTTTTTAATCAATGACTGAAATACAGTCTGATTGATGTTGACTTCATATTTCTTTCTAAGCTCATCCACCCACATCATTTCCAGGTGGTCTTGATAATCCGCAATGATATAACCTCTGGCTTCATCCAAAGATTTTAATCCTGCTGGCTGAATGGTTTCAATTTTTCTAAACATATACCCTGTTTGATCTGGACTCAAAACGGGATCAGTAGTTGCCCCCTTTATAAAACTCAATCCTTTGTATGCGTCTACTGATTTTTTTTCCACCACTGAACGCTGATAAGATATATATTTCTTCTCTTTATCAAACTTGTCAAACAGTTTTTCAATCGGATTTTTTCTGGCAAATTTGTAGATGGCATCCACCAATTTTTTGTCAACAGTATCAATGGCTATGGACATTATGGTTGCACGTTCTTCCCATTGGTATTTACTCTTATTTTTTTCGTGGAATATTTTTAGTCCGACTGTATCTTCGGATGCCCTGTCCCAAACCTGAATCTTTGTAGCTTCAAAAAGCAATATGCCTTCGCGGTATTCTCTCATCAAGGCTTTAAAATCAGGGTATTTGTCCTCCAGCTTCCCTTCTTCAAATTGAAGGCATTTTTGATTAGAATATTCCTTTAACATATTTCGCAGTGTTCCGGATACTTCTTTGTTTTCACCCCCTTGCATGCGAAGTCTTGTATTTGTCTTTACATATTCGGCAAAGTCTTTTAATCCGAAAGATTGATTGCTCAATGAAAAAACTACATCGTTCTTTAAATTATCAGGGACTTGCCATTTATAAGTGTAAAACAAAGTGTCACATTGTCCAGTAAAATATTTCAGTGTCTCTTCATTTTCCTTATATCCCGATTCAACCTTTATCTTTTCAATTAAGGCGGTTTGAGCGAGGTTAAATCGTTCATCACGCTGAATGTCAACCTGAATTTTGCGTTTTGCTCTTTCGTAGGGTAGTTCATCATCTTTGCGCAATCTCTTGATGATATGCCATCCGATCACCGATTCAACCGGGGCAGCTATTTCACCATCCACAGCCAGACCAAAGGCAGCATCTTCAAATGTTGGTTCAAATTGATTGATCCCGATGTATCCGATGGTACCTCCCTGCACCGCACTGGTTTTGTCATCGCTTAACGTTCTTGCCAATTCCTCAAAATTTTGACCTGATTTTACCAGTTGATAAATGCTGTCTGCTTTTGCCTTTGCATTCATGTCTGCATTTCCTCTGCTGGATTTTTTAACGAAAATATGAGCAATCTCCATACGGCGGTATGCAGGTCTTTCGGATTCAAGTTGTAACACATGGTATCCCAATCGTGTGCGGATAGGAGTAGGATAAATCTGCCCAGGCTTAAGACTATAAGCTGCATTTTCCAAACCATAAAATCCATCGGGAAACATGCTGGTAAACCAACCTAATCGACCTCCTTTCTGCGCAGAATTCAAATCATTGCTGTTTTTGGTTGCATCTACCCACTTCATTCCATTTTGGATCATCCGGATTGCATTCACCGCCATGTTGTATGATTTTACGGTATCTTGACCTGTAGCGTTCGGACTTAAACTGAACAGGATGTGGTTGATCAGCACATCTTTTTTCTGGCGTTCATAGACTTCACGGGCTAATTTGTCTGTAACTTCTTTGTCATTCAGAAAATTAGTCGTCAATTGCTGTCGGTAGCCTTCTAATTCTTTGATCAATGCAGGTAGAGTATCTACTTTCATATCCCGTGCAGCCTGAACTTTAAGTTTGAATTTTGTATATAAATTCAAATAGTCGTCCAGTGACTTTTTGCTGTAATCCGCTTCCTTACCGTTGTTTTTGTTGTAGATGTATTCAAACTCAGACAGTAAAACCGGTTTACCTGCCACTGTAAACAAGACGGGGTCTTGTTGTGCCCATATTGGCAAATGCGTAAAAAGTAAGAAAAGTAAAATAATTGGTCTCATATTGGATTTTTGAAAAACGGTCAAAAATAAGAACTTGAAACGATGAATTGTTCTGAAGTATTGGATAGAACGGGTCATTAACGTCTCATTTAAGGCACTTTTGGTGATAAAAATGTTAAAATTTGCCTGAAATCAAGTTTTATTGGTTTAATCCTGCAAAAAAATGCGTTTTACACGTCCTGAAATCCCCGAAAGAATTTCATAGGGAATTGTGTCACACAAAGCGGCCAGTTCTTCCAAGGCAGCATTTTTTCCAAACACTTCGATTTCCATTCCTTCCACGACATTGTCCAGACCTGTAAGATCCACCATACACATATCCATACACACCAATCCAATGAGAGGAACTTTGTGCCGGTTCAGGTGAAGTTTGTAGGCTTTTACGCCTGCAATACGGGGTAAACCATCGGCATACCCAATGCTGAGTACGCCAATCTTAGATGGGCCATGAAGCTGACCTGACCGGTTATAACTGATGGTTTCGCCGGCAGGGTATTGCTTTATTTGGGCAATGCGGGTTTTTAATGTGTGCACGACTTCCAGGCGTTGCTTTACCTGTGCATCTGCATCAAAGCCATACAACCCTATGCCCAGACGAACCATCGAATAACTTAAACTTGGATGCCTTGCAATGCCTCCACTGTTCAGCAAATGCAGGAGGGGTCGGTTGGGTAATACGGAAAGTAAGGAGGCTACCATAGCTTCAAAATTTGATGCCTGTAGTCGGGTGAACTCGTCAAAATCAGCCTGGTCACTGGCTGACAAATGGCTAAAAATTGATTTAATCTGCAGTTTTGGATTGGCTTGCAATATGCTTTTCAAGTTTTGCATATCGTTTTCCTGAAATCCCAGTCGATGCATTCCCGTATCCAATTTGATGTGGATGGGTATGACCGGGTATTCTGAAAGGTCCTGCAGGCAGCGTTCCAGTTGGGGTATTGAAAAAATCTCCGGTTCCAGACGATAGTTCATCAACGTGTTGAAATCCACCAATCCGGTATTCATCACCATAATGGGCAATTGTATACCCTTTTGCCGTAAGAGAATGCCTTCGTCTGTGTATGCCACTGCAAGATAATGGACCCTACCCTGATCCAGTAACCTGGCAATTTCATAATGACCGCTCCCGTAGGCTGCTGCTTTTACAATGGCCATAATGCGGACCCCGGTCGGCAACATCGCACGATACACTTCCAGATTATGGGAAACGGCCTTGAGGTCAATTTCAAGTATGGTATCGTGATGTGAAAGACTGAGTTGCTGGAATAAACGCTCGAGCCCGAATTTCCGCGAACCTTTGATCAGTATCAGTTCGTTACGGAGTTCCAGTGTTTCAATTTGATCCAGCAACGATTCGGTGGTAAGGAATTCAAAAAAACGGATCTGAGATGGCAAATAATTTTTTATCTGGGCAATCTCTTTCCCTATGGCGATTAATTTCTTAACACGATGCTTCTCCAGCAAGAAAGCAACACCTTCCAATAATTCTGAGTGATCCCTGTGTCCGGCAAAATCCGACAAGACCAGCGTTCGGGGTAATTCATGGTTTTGCTGATCCACAAATTGCAGCGCTAACTGTAGAGATTTAAGGTCCAGTGAATAACTGTCATTGATGAGCAAACATCCCTGTATGCCTTCTTTTTGTTCCAAGCGCATGGACAAACTATGCAGTTGGTAAATTCCATGCTGAATTTCTTTTGCGGTAAGTCCCAACTCCAAGCACATAACGATACAATGCATGATATTTTCCAGGGAAGCATCATCATGAAAATGCAAAGCAAAAGCGTCAATTTCTTGATGGTGTCTCAAATTAAGCATGACACCTTCTTTATTTCTTTTAATGGACTCGATCTGATATTCGGCTGGCAATTTTTGAGACCATCTTACATTCAGCAGGTTAGGTCGTCGATGATAATCAATGCTGGGATAATCTTTACAATAAATGAGTTTTTCTGAATGAGTAAAAAGTAATAATTTTTCTTTTGTCTTTTCCTCAATGCCAGAGAATCCCGCCTGGTGTGCATCTCCAATGTTGGTGATGATGCCCAAGGTAGGAAGAATCATTCGTTCAAGAGATGACATCTCTCCCTTCCGGCTAATGCCTGCTTCGAAAATTGCCAGATCGTGATGAGATTCCAGTTGCAATACGGATAGGGCTACGCCCAGTTGAGAATTAAAGGATTTTGGATTTTTACAAACTTTGAATTTTTCCTGTAATAAAGTATACAACCATTCTTTCACTACGGTTTTTCCATTGCTGCCGGTAATGCCAATTACGGGGATATTGAATTGCTTCCTGTGATGTGCAGCTAATTGTTGCAAGGCAATTAGGACATCTGGTACTTTTAACCAGCAAATTGCATCATCCGGAGTCTCAGGAATTCGGTTAACAACAAATACCTTAACGCCTGATGCAATCAACTCCGGAATAAAATCGTGCCCATCCTGACGGGATCCCTTTAATGCAAAAAATACTGTTTTTGAAGGATGAAGTATTGCGCGGCTATCCACTTCTGCATATTCCATTGCGCTGGATACTAACAAACGTTCGTTAGTATCGGCGGAGAGAATAGTTGCCAGTTCTGAAACGGTATAATGCATACGTGCAGGTAAAATTCAAATCCTTCAGCTTACAGGTTCGGGATACAAATCCCTTCCAATGTCTTTCCGGATATATTTATTTTCAAATTGAATTCGTTCCGCCATTTCCATACTGGAATTTATGGCTTTTCTTGGGTCCAGGTCCATTGCGGTAATGGCCAGCACTCTTCCCCCATGGGTAAGCAGCTGATGATGTTCTTCTTTTGTCCCCGCATGAAAAATTAACGTACCGGAAGGCAGGGTCTCCGGTACCGTCATTTCGAAGCCTTTTTGGAAACTGTCTGGATAACCTCCGCTAGCCACAACCACCGTGGCCGCTGATCGTTCTTCTATGTCCAGTCGCATTTGATCCAGGGTATTATTTTCCATCGCTTCAAAAATTTCCATCAAGTCTGTTTTTAACCTTGGAATGACTGCTTCGGTTTCCGGATCTCCCATTCGACAATTGTATTCAATCACAAAAGGCTGTTGGTCGACGACCATTAGACCAAAAAATATAAACCCCTGGTAGGCAATTCCTTCATCTGACAATCCTTTTAAGGTCGGCTCGATGATGTCATGTCGTACACGTTGCATTAATTCAGGGGAAGCCCAGGGCACAGGCGAAATAGCGCCCATTCCCCCTGTATTGGGTCCGGTATCCCCGATTCCAATGCGTTTATAGTCTTTTGCTTCTGGCAACAATACATATTGAGTGCCGTTGGTCAATATAAACACGGAAAACTCGATACCCTTCAGAAATTCTTCAATCACGAGGGTCTCTGATGCTGAACCGAATTTACCAGAAAACATTTGTATGATTTCCAATTCTGCCTGTTGGTGGTCATCACAAATCACGACACCTTTACCAGCAGCCAATCCAGAAGCTTTAATCACGATGGGTGGGACCAGTTGGCTGATGAATTCCATCGCTTGGTCTATTTCCCTTTTAGTAAAGACTCCGTAGGCCGCAGTGGGAATGGCGTGACGACTCATAAATGCTTTTGAAAACGCTTTGCTGCTTTCGAGTTGAGCCCCTTGACGGGTAGGTCCTATTTGCCATGGTGGAGAAGACCAGCCGACTGATTGCAAGGCATCCATGATGCCAGCATCCAAAGGGGCTTCAGGGCCGCAAAGGACCACATCGATCTGGAATTGCTCTACGGCTTTAATGACCGAACCAGCATCCGACGGATCTCCCGGAATCAAAAGTGCAAATTGTTTAATTCCTGGATTGCCCGGCATGGCAAACAATTGGTTGAGGTGCGGACTTTGGGCCAATTTCCAAGCCAATGCATGTTCACGTGCTCCGGCTCCAAGTATCAATACATTTTTATTCATATGGCAATCTGTAAGCGAAGGTAGATGATTTACTCAAAACCTTTAGCGCAATCCCTGGCCGGGATTCCTCCTTCCCTTTATCCAAAGGATTGAATGATCGAATATCGGAACTCTCTTTAGGAAAATGAACAGTACTCAATAAGCTCTCCTTAACTTAGCCTGATGATTTTGAAATCGATTCTCCTAGTACAATTCCTCTTATTCTTTTGGATATTGCCTCTTTATGCTGCTACTCCAATCATTCCCAAAGAGGTTCTGCATAAATCGTATGCCACCCAAATCGCTTTTATCGATTCCATCGTCATTGAGAAAAGGTATTTAAATCAAGATGAATTCATAAACGCTTACAAGGACTACGAACAAGCGGCGTTATTGGCAGGTGACCGGATTTTGGCCAGTCTCCTAAAATCAACCATTTACCGAAAGGCCCTGGATCGCGAGTACCTCTATCCAAACATGGAGGAACTAATTCAAAATCTGATGAAAGACTGTGAGCAGTTATCCTGTGCACCGTTACAGGCAGATGCCTTCCAATTGCTTGCGGATTACTATTGGCTGCAGAAAAACTATGTCAGTGCTCTGGAACATTATTATCATTCCCGCAGCATTTATCAGGATCTAAATCCAAAAGATTTTCCAGTCAAATCAGAATACCTGCATACGTTTGGCAGCCGTTTCTTCTATTTCAGGGACTATCAAACCGCCAAATCGATTTTTCTGAATTTGTGGCAAACCATACCTCCTGCTATGATTCAAAGCAAGATTTCAAAAATTAATACCCTGGCCTTATGTTATTCCAATCTTGCGGAATATGATTCTGCGATTTATTATTTCAAGTTTGCTGAGTCCATCTTAGATACAACAAAGGAAAAGGTTTGGATGGGAATTATCAGTGGAAATTTAGGGAATTGCTATTATCAAATGGGACAGTACGATCAGGCGATCCCTTTATTGCAAAATAATATTGAACTCAGTGAGCAAAACAATGAATTGGCGGATATGGCATTTGCTCTTTCCACTTTAGGTGATATTTATCTGAAAACGCAACAAAATGAAAAAGCCCTTGGTTGTCTGCTGAAAGCATATTCCATTGTGGTCAAAAAAAACCTTTTTTCAAAAAACCATATCGTCTCAAAAATATATATCCCTCTTGGGAAAGCTTATGCTGCCATTGGAAATATGCATTTGGCCTACCGGTTTTTGGATTCGGGTAGAATCGCAAAAGAATCCATGGAAAGTCAACGCAATGTTTTACAACTGACAGGAGCACAGCAAAAGATTGAATTGGAAAAACATAAAGCTGAAATCAATAGGAAGGAAACTGAATTGATTCATAAATCTCAATTCATAAAAAACCTTAGTTTAGGGATTGGCGGATTAATGATTATGCTTTTGATTATTTTACTTCAGTATAAAAAGATTGAAAAGGAAAAAAGTAAAAGTGAATCCCTTTTATTGAATATCCTGCCTGCAGAAACTGCAGCTGAAATCATCGCCCACGGTGCTGCTAAAGCGAAAAACTACCAGGAAGTTACGGTGATGTTCACGGATTTTAAAGATTTCACTAAGCATAGTGAAAACATGGAAGCACAGGATCTTGTCAATGAAATTCATGAATGCTTTTCGAAATTTGATGAGATCACCGGAAAGTATGGAATTGAAAAAATAAAAACGATAGGAGACAGTTACATGTCGGTATGCGGATTGCCTCAAATGCGCTCTGATCACGCCATTATCGCAACTCAAGCTGCATTGGAGATCATTGACTACATCCATCAGTTAAAAAGTCAACGCATCAAAGAAAATAAAGCCTATTTTGAAATCCGCATCGGTTTACACAGTGGACCTGTTGTGGCGGGTATCGTGGGCATTAAAAAATTTGCTTATGACATTTGGGGAGATACCGTAAATATTGCTGCACGAATGGAAGCCAGTAGTTTTCCGGGGAAGGTCAACATCAGCGGAGCAACCTATCAGCGCATCCAATCTCATTTCAATTGCAGCTACCGGGGTAAAATTGATGCCAAAAATAAAGGGGAAATCGACATGTATTTTGTTGAAGCATCCAGATCATAAACTATGAAAATTGAATTTCAATCCAATTCAAGCAAAATTTTCTTTAACCAAGCAGCAAAACCGATACAATATGTGTCTTGTAAATGACCTGGCTTTAATTCATAGAATTAAGCCATTTTGTTTATTCTTTTGAAGATTGTACCCTGATTAATTGAGATTTATTGGAAATTTTACGGTTTGAAAAGCAACTCTTTTAATGGTTTCACCGTATATTCATTCAAGCATTAAACCAGCATTATGAAATATTTCTATTTTTTACTTTTATTCGCACTTCATTCCTTTCATGCTTCCGCAGCTTGTGAGTTATTTGATTTAAGTGTTGACCGGTCGGATTGTAATCCGGAAAAAAAATTCACCGTAACCATTAATTTTCAATACAAAGATGTCGGAGAGTGTTTTACCATTAAAGGAAATGGGAAAACCTACGGGACTTTTAAGTACACACAACTCCCTATACAACTGACTTTAACAGGGGATTGTAAAACTGAATACGAATTTGTAATCCGGGATTGCAAAACGGAAGGCTGCAAACTAACTTATTTGCTTGGTAAAGTGTGTTGTGAGGAAGAATGCTCATTATCTGAACTGCACATTGAGCGTACTGAATGCAACGAAGAGCAAAATTTCTGTGTATATCTGAGTTTTAAATATCAGGGTAACTCTAAATGTTTTAACGTTTCTGGAAATGGTACGAATTATGGAAAATTCAGTTATTCACAAGTTCCTGTCAAGATTTGTGGACTCAAGGGAAATTGCGAAACTGAATATGAATTTGTTGTTTCAGATTGTGAAAAACCAGAATGCAGCGTTTCGGGATATCTGGGAATCGTCTGCTGTGAAGCTCCTTGCAAATTATATGATCTTATCCTTGAGAAAGGAGAATGTGATGAGAAAGGGAAGTTTAATGTTTTCCTGAATTTTAAATACAACGATTCCAGTGATTGTTTTAAAGTATATCTACAAGGAAAATTATTCGGAACGTATAAATACCACCAACTACCGCTAAAGTTAGGACCCTTTGAAGGCGACTGCAAAACGAAATATGAATTTACTGTGGTTGATTGTGCAGAAGAGACCTGTAAAGTTTCCGGATCGATTGGTCCGGTTTGTTGCGAGAAAAAAGGATGCTCCATTCGGGATTTACAAATAAAAAAGTCCGACTGCAACTCAGATAAGAATTTCTTCGTGACCATTCAATTTAAATACTCCAATGTCAGTTCATGCTTCATTGTAAAAGGCAATGGAAAAATTTATGGAACTTACCAATATACACAATTGCCCATAACCATTGGTCCATTAAAAGGAGATTGCAAGACGCATTATGAGTTTATCATCATGGATTGCGAAAATGAAAGCTGTAAAGCTTCAAAATCCATTGGCCGCGTCTGCTGCGAGAAAAACCGCAAAGAAGAAGGCCAAAACGATGATCCTTTGTTACACTTAGAAGAAGGTGCATCAGAGGTACTAGCGAATAAGCTCACCACTGAACGAACCGCCATTCAATTAAACGGTCCCGTTTTGTTGATTCCGTTAGATCAAGGCATCTCTCCTCAAAATATCGAAGTGTATAATGCAATGGGCCATTTGCAGGAATCTGCATTTCGTGAATCAGAAGACGGCATATTTTTAGATTGCCAAAATTGGTTTCCCGGGTGGTATCTGATTAAAGTCCGTTATCCCGGTGAAGAAAAACTTTTTAAGGCAGTAAAATTTTAGAGCTTCTACTTCGTCATGATTGAAATGTAGATTCCTTCGAATCCCTTTTGTATCGGGAATTTTCACCAATTGGTCATGATATACAGTTAGCTTTGATGCTACGGAAACGTTCTTATGACATTTTCATGAGGCAAACTTTGATTGGATTAATCCATTTTTTGAGTGGACAAACACCTAAAATGGATATCGTTTGCAATCCAAAATATTAGATTTGCTTCTTCCCTGGACCGGCTGATATGATGCCTAGAGCAATTACTCTGTTTAATATCCGGTAAAATCGAGACTGCATCCCGCTTTTCAGCAGTTTGTCATGCATCAAATGGGATGGGTTTTACCAATGATTATTTTTATACTTGCGGCTTATTTGTAATCATTCGTTGTTCCAATAGAAGAATTGGGCGATTGAATTTATAACATTAGGAATATCGGTTTGAATGATTTTATAAATATAGTTTATTAGGTATTCCCATGTTTCAATTTGCCTGCTGTTACAGCACTAACGTTCGTTAGTTTCAACTGTGTTTATCCACCCTTTTTCTTATGGGCGTTGGCTCTTTTGAGAGAATCCAAGAGTTCTTCGTTTTTGGAGCCATGTTTAATGACGGTGGGTGGTGTTACCCGGATCACCGTATCTTGATTTGTTCCGTTTCCGCCTGAAGGTTTGACCGTGGTTCCTCCCTGAGGCTTGGCCCCGGTTCCTGATTCTTGCGACTGCGTTGTTTTCGGTTTGGTCACACCGCTACTTTTCTGGCTGCAGTCAGAAAAAACCAAAAAACAACACAAAAGATTAATGTTGAACCACCATCTTTTCATTGGCTATGATTTTATTGTTTTGTAAAATGGAAATCATGTAAACTCCGGCCGGCAAAGTGGAAATGTTCATCGTAAATGTATTGTCTCCCTTTTGTGCAGTACTCACCAGAATTTCATTTTCACTTGAACCGTCCTGAGAAATACATCGGACATGTGCTATCCCAGTTTGAGGAGCCTGAAATTTAAATGAAAACTTATTTTGCACTGGATTAGGCCAAGCACTTGATGCATATAGCCTAACATGGTTCCCCGTTGAAACAGGACCCGAATCATGTACTTCTGCTGCATGGCTGACCCATTCCCCATCGAAGTTTCCATGTGCTCCGGCAACCAAGACGCTGGGTGTAGTTACACTATAATTTCTACAGATTCCTGAATAATCTCCCCAACGTTGTACTTCATCATTTCCAAAACACTCCACTTCCCATAGTCCTTTTACATAAGTTGATCCGGACCATTTGAAATTATCATCTACATGCACCACACGCGTTTCAGGATAATCGTCAGAAGCCGTTCGGGTAAACATGATCATCGCTGACTTACCTGTTGTATTGTTGGAATACGATGCAATAGCCGGGTATGCATAATCATAATCCGTTAAACCAAAATTATCTGCAACTACCGTTCGATTGGCCACATCAAGCCTTTTGTAATGAATTCCACCCCAATTGTCACTTCGTTTGGCTGCGTGCACAAAATGAATGATTCCATTGAGGTAAAATCCGCTTAAAGCTCTGCAATCCCCTATATCCAAATTACATGCAGTCCCCTTTTGATAAGCGTCAGAACCCACTTCGTAGGGAGGAACAGAAATTTCATAATACAGCAATTGCGGGCTATTGCTGAGTTCTTCTGTAATGTCATACAATGCAATTTTATTTCCGGCAGCGGATTCTGTAGCTACCATATAGACGCCCGGCCCATAAGTATTGTTTACACCATAACTTACCGGTAAAAGAGTGAAATTGATGTCCTTGTCAAAATTATACCAGTACACAAATTTTAAGGATTGGCCATTGTATCCGGATGATTTATTGATTTGCCATACTTGAGCATCAGAGAATTTTCCGTCTGATCCAAAAAGATTTCCTGATAAGAATACTTCATTATTGGTGACTGCAATTTTCGGATAATCAAAATATCGTCCCTGACCGGTTTGGTCTCCTTTAATGATATAACGATACCAGCCATCGTTAGGATTGGCTGATTTGGAAAATAACAAAGCGACTTTATTATCCTGTGAAGTTCCGCAATTTTGAACGTACATAAAAAACCTCTTCGCCACTGGGTCAAATAATACGACAGGATCGCAATAACCTGTCCAGTTTGGATAATTCAAAAACGCTTCCAAAGATTGGGTGAAAGTCAGAGAGCCGTTTCGGGAATAGCAAATGGATGAATTGGCACCAGTCACCACCCATCCTGTATTTCCAATGGCAATGGTGTTGTCGGCAGGTGCACTTCCTGTAAATGGATGAGTATCCCACCGATCTCCAACTTCTGGATTCAGTGGTGTTAGATTTGGCTGATCAGTGTTCAGGATCCCATCAATGGATGTGGGCGCTCCCTTTTGCTTCAAATGCGCGTTGACCCTTTTCAGTGAGTCAATCAAATCCTGATCTGGTCCACGATGCCTGATCCTGGTCTTTTTAGGATAAGCTATACTTGGCGTCAAAGAAATGTCCAGGGATGGCGGTTGGGATACGCCATCACAGATGATCTCTTGAATTTCACTATGTTTACCCGTGGGTATCCCTCCAGGCAATACAGTTTTGGGTTTGTATTCTTGACCAAAGGTCATGACCCCTATCAGACTTAAAAAGCAAACTGACAATAACCTGTATTTTTTCATTTTCAAATAAATTAAGCTTGAAAATACAATTGTTTCTTAATAAACCAGAATTCCTCGGCCAAAAGAAACCTGTTAGAAACAAATGCAACTTTATTGAACTTTCAATCCATTAAATAAACGATTGTTCGCGTTTCATTCAAACATCACTTGAGCACTCTTCAGGCCTTAATCCTGAACCGCTTTCTATCTTCAAAATGGGATATTGGAATGCCCCCAAATAGGGTTTTCTATACTGAATACAAAACTCAGATAATCTTTCCCGACAAGGACCTTTAAAAAATCAAAACCCTTGCAAATCTAGGACTTACAAGGGCTTTTCGTGGTACCTCCAGGAATCGAACCAGGGACACACGGATTTTCAGTCCGTTGCTCTACCAACTGAGCTAAGGTACCTCCTGGTAAATTTAACTCATTGATTATGAATAAATTCTACCACTCTTGCTTTTGCAAGTGGGATGCAAATATAGTTTAATTTGCAAAAAATGAATAGGAAAATATGAAAAATTGGGGAAAGAAGAAAGCTCAGACCTGGGTATTGCAATGGCCATATTTACTTAAATATGAAGAACTTGAAAAATGTTATTCATTCCTTCACAAACTTATCCGCTAAGTATTTACCCCTTGTATCCCGTATTTGAATAATGCACAGTCCCTTGGCAAGATCACTTATGGGTATCCTTATTTCCTTTCCGGTATTGTTCGTCTGCATTTCATCCATCAACTGACCTTGAATGGAAAGCAATTTTATCATTATTTTGCCAATTAAGGCATGCCTGATATCATGTACGATCAATTCAGTTTTAACCGGATTGGGATACATCAATATTTCTCCTTCCCTGAACTTAAATGCTTCATCCACATCTGTATTGAGTTTAATGCGAATGGTGCTGTCGCAAGGATAGGGTTCATCTACACGGTAGTGGGGGAAGTTGGGAATTGCATTGGCATTTCTGGTTGGAAGTTTTAATCCCCGGTTTATGAGCTGACATTCTTTTCCTTTTCGATCCGGATATAAAATAACATGAAGATATTGATTCCCACCACCGCTTGCAATGTAAATTCTGCAATCCGGGCCCAATGCCATTTGCTGATAAGTGGTAGCATATAGTTCAAAGAACCAATCAAAAACGCCAACTGTGTCAACAGCTTTTGATTGATCGGGTTCTTCAAGATCTACTTGTAAAACTTCCGTCAATGTTGATACATATAAGAATTTAGAGCTTGGTGAAAAGGAACAACCACTAATAATATTATGTGAATTCTAAGTTCAAGTCATAAATGCAAGGAAATATTATAAAAATTAAAAGGAAGCAA
>CAZMSE010000016.1:0-63790 GCA_964568865.1 uncultured Saprospiraceae bacterium | reverse complement strand
GGTTATCTCCAATCAGCACTGCAGCAAGGTGAGGCGGCCGAACATCATTTTGGCAAAATAACCTGACTTTATCCTGTATCTCCTTTCTTATGACTACCGACAACTTGTTTCCATCCAATAATATCATGGCATTAATTAATTTCAAAAAAATCACTGCAAAGATAGGGGAAGCAAAGCGGTGTAAATGCTTTTAAATCAATTTTTGCCATAGTAATATTTTACAGAGCATTTAAAATAGCACTGGCCAAAATAGCGGACAATTTGTAACCCCCGGACCCCATTCAGGAGCATTCTGGTGGATAAAGCCACCTTGCCTGTGACATGTCTATCGGAAAAGAGCTTATTGGGGTAAATTTTTGAAGTTTGTATTAAGTTATTCAAGCAGCTGGCAGCAATTTTGTCCTCTTCGATCCAATCATTAAATCAAAAAAACGTATGAAAAAATTCCTTCTTCATCCCAATCCATACAGAAGAAGTGCATGGATTGTCCTCATGGCCGAAGAAGCCCTAATACAATAAGAGCTTGTCGGATTAACCCTGACCAATGAACCCAAGATCATACGTGAATAATGCATTCTGCATGGTGAGCCGACGAAGCCCTTTGCATAAAGGGCTTGCAGGGGTTCATCCTGACAAATGAATATAGCGCAATATTTACTTTGTTTTCATGGATTGAATCAATGCGCAATATTCATTTCGTCAGCGCCATGCGCAATTTATGCACCGCATAAATTGGATGAATAAAGCATCTATAGGGTTATGAAACCTTAATCTAATAATTCCTTAAAAGTGCTTTATCCATTTCTTCAGCGCTCTGCGCAAAGAATGCAATTGCGTTCATTGGGTTCATGGAATGTATCTAACTCAGACAACTACGTTAAGGGATTAATGCCAGATTATGATGGCCGAAGAAACTACACTAAGTTTTGGGAGTTTAAAAAATTTACGACCCGAAGTGTTGTTAATTTTCGAAATATTCTCTTGCACGGCGGTTAATGTTGGGTAACATTTCCGTTGCATCTATAGGGTTGTCACCTTTAAATTCATGAGCAGCGTTTTTGTAAAGTTCAATCTCCCATTTCCTGTTTTGTCGTTCACCAATAGCCGTGGAATGCAGTAATCGAAAATCACTTCCAGCAAGGTCAGGATTGTAAAATAAAAAACGAACATTGGTTTGTCCCGCCTGTGCAACTTTATTGTATTTCCATATTTCATAGGGATATGCACCAGGGTCCTTATCCTCTTTGATCACTTCATCCGGTTTGCCATAGCGTAAAAATATTATACCTCGGTCGGTCTCGAATCCATAGCCAAATCCGGATTTAAATTCAGCATCCAGAAAATCTGCGAGTTTCATGTAACGCTCATAAGCCCTGCGGGCAGTGTCCGCTCTTTCGCTGAAATAAGAAAAGAGAAAGAGTCTTTTTTCGTGCTCTTTTCGGTCTTTCAACAACTCATTAAGAATTGGTACATTGATCCCTGAAATTAATGGATGAATCGCTCTGATACAATAATTAACCCGATCAATGGATAGTGTATCAAAAAACCATTTATCCTCCTTACGACTAGAATACCAATAGGAAATTCTATCCCAAAAAGGGTTTTTCCTGAAAAATGTCACTACCGTCTCGTCTAAAACATTTTCCTGTTGATTGATGATTTGTATGGCCAACGAATATTTTCCAGTGGGTAATTCACTAATGTCATGCTGAAGTAAATGTGCTTCAACAAATTCAGTTTTACGTTTTCTAAACCATTTCTGTATTAATTGCCATTGATTGAGTGTATCCAGCTCAGACAACAAATAACGTATTGCAAGTCCTTTTTCCAAGTTTGGAATTGAATATGATTCAAAATAAACCAGCATCAAATGTTGATCCTGTTCAAAGGTTTCATACAGTAATGGTTCGCCATAAAACCCATTTCGATACAAGGGATTGGTGGAGTCGGCAGAAGGTTTTGCGAACTGGAGTAAACGTGCATCCGATATTGCCCAAGACTTTGATTTATTTAATACTTTGACCGTATCGATAAGTGTCAACTCCTCGTTTTGGTTAAAGCCATCTTGTAAATGCGTTTCCAATTGGTAGACTCCTGGTTTAATTTCCCATTTGACTGCATGAAAAAACGGTCTTAATTGTTTGCTTTTCGGAGATTTGATCAGCAACTTATCCACACCAATTATGGAGTCATTTTGCTTTAGTATGAAGGTAATTTTAGCTTCCAACCACTGCAAGCTATCACCTGAAAAATGCGGGGTCATCCCCTTGGGATGTATAAAAATCTGAATATCAAGATAAGGCTGGAAGTCCTTGTAAAAAACACAAGGTTGGACGTATGCTTCAATGGCCTGTAATTTTAGAGGAGCCACGGAAAGAACTACCGCCAATAATCGATAAACCCAAACCCTCATTGCTTTTTCAAACTAAAGACAAATGGTGTTTTTTGTATTTCGACTTTTAACTCAAGTTGCATGGGTCCCAGCTTCTTTAAATCAAACGAATAGTCCATGCCTTTTGTGAGAAGTATTTGATTATTCTTTAATTGATAAGAAGCTTGTTGCTCCAATCCCATAAAATTAGAAGTCAGAATGTTGCCATCAAAATAAAAAAAGGCTCCCTCAAGTGTGTTGGTCATTTTATCATTTCGGAAAGCTTTTTCCACAACCCATTTCCCGTTGAGGTATTCGTGATCAATAATGTTTTGATCCTTACAACTGGTAGCAAACGTAAGTACAAGGGTTAAATAAAAGAAATTTCTCATTGCAACGTCCACAAAAATAAGTCATTCAAGGGAGAATTCACTTAATTCTTTTGTGCCTACTTTTACGGAAATTGTCACATTGAAAACCCTCTTGATTACCGGGATCAACTCAGGAATTGGATTACATATCAGTCTGTACCTTTCACAAAAAGGATATATGGTGCTGGGTACGGTCAGACGAAATTCACAGGTTCCGGACATACTGCTTAGAAATCCAAATATTCAGATATTTGAATTGTGCCTGGACAATGATGAACAGCTAGAAAGAGGTTTTAAACACATCCGTAAAATGATACCTCCTGATGGATTATACGCATTCATCAACAATGCCGGTATGGTAGTTGCCGGACCTGCTACAGAAATTAGTTTGCCCGATTATCGGTATCAATTTCAGATTAATCTTTTTGCAGGAATACATTTAATCCAGTTGTGTCTTCCCTATTTGATTCGTTATGGTGCGGGCGCAAGGGTCATCCACATCAGTTCAGTTTCTGGCTTGTTTGGTTCACCATTTCTTGGGGCTTATGTTGCCTCAAAATATGCTGGAGAAGGTTTTTTCGACAGCCTCAGGAGAGAACTTTCATTAATTGGACTTCGCACGGTTAAAATTGTGGCGGGTAGCATAAATACACCCATTTGGGAAAAGCAATTGGGTTTACTGGATAAATTCGAAACCGGAAATTACTGGCCATACCTGCAAGTAGCCAATTCATCCATATTGAAAATGAAGTCAGAATCCATGCCATTGGAAACAATCAATAAACCCATTCTAAAAGCCTTGGAACATACTTGTCCACGTCCAAGTTATTTGGTTTACAAAAAGAAATGGATGTTCTTGCTTCTGACTAAAATTTTGCCAGTTACCTTTGTTGATCGGATGATCCGCAATCGACTTAAAATGAAAACGCCTGAAATAAGAACTTAATCCATGACAACGCAAAAAATTATGTGCCTACGCTTATTCATTCCGTTTCTTTTGGGTTGTACTTTGTTAAACGGACAACAGCAGTTCACTCGCAAAGACAGCCTTCGAGGTGCATTGCGGATGGAGCGGAATTACAATGTGCTTTACTATGAACTATTCCTTAAGCCAGATATCAGTCAGCAATCTTTAGAAGGTACACTGGTCATGGAATTTATACCCAACGAGGCCTTGTCCCGCATTCAACTGGATTTGGTTGAGAATATGGATATTCTTAAAATCCAAGAAGGTTCTCACTCACTGGAATATCGTCGTGATTTTGATGCAGTATTTATCCAGGGAGATTTTACAAAAGGTAAAAAAGAAAAGATTTCTGTACATTATAAAGGAAAACCGATCAAGGCTAAGAATGCGCCCTGGGATGGAGGTTTCATCTGGCAAAAAGACAGTCGCGGAAACCCATGGGTCAGTGTGGCTTGTGAAGGAGCCGGAGCCAGTTTGTGGTGGCCAAATAAAGACCATTTATCCGATGAACCGGATTTAGGGATGAAAGTTCACATTACAGCTCCCGAGCAGCTAATGGCTATTTCAAACGGGAAATTAATAAAAACCAGTGTTGAGCAAAAAGGAATGAAAACTTGGACCTGGGAAGTGAGTTATCCAATCAATAATTACAATGTCAGTTTATACATTGGTGATTTTATTCACTTTACCGATCAATATAAAGCAAAGGATGGTGCATTGCTGGAGCTAAATTATTATGTCATACGGGGAAATGAAGAAAAAGCGAAAATACATTTTGAGCAAGTCCACAAAATGTTAGAAAGTTATGAACATTATTTGGGCAAGTTTCCATTTTGGAAAGATGGTTATGCTTTGGTTGAATCCCCATTTTTGGGCATGGAGCATCAAAGCGCAATCGCTTATGGGAATAAATATCAAAGGGGATATCTTGGAGGATTAATTCCAGACGAATTTCAGTTTGATTATATCATCATCCACGAAAGTGGCCACGAATATTTTGGAAATTCAGTTTCTGTGAATGACCACGCAGATATGTGGATACACGAAGGATTCACTACCTATCTTGAATCCCTTTATGTTGAATACTTGTTTGGTAAAAAAGCAGCCGTTCGTTATCTGGAAAGTCAGCGTAAACTGATTAAGAACAATGCGCCGATGCTGGGTCCGAAGGAGGTCAATTACACACAATTTCCCGATTCTGACTTATATTACAAAGGTTCTTGGGTACTCCAAACACTAAGATCTGCCATAAAAAATGATTCCGTTTGGTTTAAACTCTTTCGAGGCTTTTATGAAAAATACCAATACAAAAACATCAATGCCTCTGATTTTGAAAGTTATGTCAATCAATTCACAGGGAAAGACTTTACACCATTTTTCAACACTTATCTTCGATCGACTGAAATACCTGAACTAATGGTAAGAATTGACACCACAGAAAATAAAACAAGAATATTTTACAAAATCAATTGCACGGAACAAAAACTTGAGTTACCCATTGAAATCAACATGGACGGTAAAATCATTCAGCTGGATGCCATAACCACAGAACGCAATATTCAATTCAATCGAAAATTTAAATCGGTAAAGCCAGTGAGTACACAATCTTTGATCAAGATACCTCAGGCCTGAGTTTTCTCAAAAGCTTATGGGCTATTTCATTACTGGGTGAATTATGAAAGCCTTCAAAGATGCCGGACACACCGACAATCCCAATCCTAAAATGAACAAATAAAGTTTGAATTTAACTTTCGGAAGCCGGACTTGAAGCTGGTTGTTCTTTCAACGCTATATTGCGCTCCTTGATTCTTGCTTTCTTTCCAGAAAGTCCACGGAGATAGAATAATTTGGCGCGACGTACCTTTCCTTTCTTGATCAGTTTGATTTCAGCAATATTGGGAGAAGAAATAGGAAAAATTCTTTCCACGCCAACCCCGCTACTTACTTTCCTTACCGTAAAGGTTTTGTTTTTGCCTTCTCCACGGACATTGATTACATCACCTTTAAAATCCTGAATCCTTTCCTTGTTTCCTTCAATGATTTTATAGCTGACCACAATGGTATCGCCAGCGTTGAAATCAGGAATTCTACTGATGTCCAACAACTGATCCTGTACATATTTAATCAAATCCATGACCGCGGTATTTTAAAAAGAGTCGCAAAGATAATAAAAATTCTTTGCTTCAATCCATGCTTTGTTTAATTATTTATCGAATCAAAGTTACAAATCCTTTATTTTCAACGAGTTGCTTTCTAGGTGTCTTATAAGACAATTGATAAACGTATACACCATTGGGCAATTGATTTCCTTCATTTCCTGCCCTCCCATTCCAGGCTTCTGCCGGATTATGGGTAGAAAATACAAGCCCTCCCCAGCGATCCCAAATGTTTAAACTGAAGTCGGACAGTCCATCCAAGTATCCTACACCTACAAATTCATCATTGTGAGAATCGCCATTTGGAGTAAAGGCATTGGGCAAAAAATAAGTCACAATTGGCTCTATATCAATATATTGTAACGATGTATCGGAACAACCATTAAATGAAATGGCCACCAGTTGGATCTCTTGGATCCCAGAGTCCCGGAATTCATGTTGAACTGTTTGGGATGTATACCCAAAATTTTGATTAATCGACCATCTCCTGGTGGAAGAAAACTCCGATTCATCCATCAGGGTGATTTTTCTATTCAATGACGTCAATTTAAGCGGACTGTAACTGAATTTCGATACCGGTGATTGTCGGACCTGGACCAGCTGATTAAAAAATCGCTCTGTGTAACATCCAATGGGTGAAGTTACCTCCAGTTTTAATGAAAATATGCCCCCCTTATCATAGGTGTGGCAGGGCGAAATAGCATTTATTGAATTTCCATCTCCAAAGTCCCAAAACACTTTATAGCTTGTATCTATAGGGGAAGAAAGGTTGTTAAGGCAGACTTTCAAAGGAGAACAACCCTGTGTAGTATCTGGATCAATAATGAGTAAAGGAGGTACAGGGTAATACCGAATGGGAGCCACCGTATCTGCAATACAACCGTTAACATCTTTTACCGTAAGTTTTACCAATTTCAAGCCCGGTGAAGTAAACTGAAATTGGGGATTTTGACTGATCGAACGACCATTACCTGCAAAATCCCAATTCCAGGATGTCAATCCTGAAGCTCCGGTATAAGACCTATCGGTAAATATTACCGGATCAGCTTTACAGGTATCGTATCGGTAGTCGTAACGCGCTCCAATATCAGGGTAAATATTGACGCGAATATTTAAAGAATCTGCACATTGGGTCCCTCGATTGACCACCATTTTTCCATCATACGATCCCAATTGAGGGAAAGTAAAATTTGCATCTCTATTGTTATCTGTTTTCAATATACCCTGCATATCAAATTCCCAGTGATAAGAGAAAATGTATTGTGCATCCGTACTGCGGTTTGTGAAATTAAGGTTTGTAGGTCCACAGGAATTGATCACCTGTATTTGAGAATTGGGTAAAGTAGAATCGGCCGTTATTTTAGCAAAGACTTTGGGCTCACAAAACGCTACATTGAATTGAAAATCTCTTCTGGTTTCAGTAAGTAATTGCGCATTTCGATATTCACGCATACACACTCCCACCACAAACTGCCCTTGAACCAAAGGGGTCCCTGATATCAATCCGGTCACTGGATTGATCTGAACCACAGGATTTCCACCCAATGGTGTATTGGTATTATACAAAGGACTTCTAAAACTTACAGCCTGGTAGGGAGGTAGACATGCGGATGGATCTGGGGTCACCCCAAAGCAACTATTGCGACCACCTGGGGTGCCATCCTGTCCTCCTGAAGTCAGGGGAGTACAAAAAGAATAAACAATAGAGTCCCCTTCCTGATCCGTTGCTGAATGATCGTATTGCAAGGGGTTATTGACACAAATCACCACTGGAGGAAAACTTCTAAATCTGGGACTGTTGTTGCAATATTGTTGAGATGCTGCGGTAATTTCTAAAGTCAGAGCCGCCCCGGCTTCGCCAGGAAGGTCAATATTGGTTATGGTTTCGTTTCTGCAACATCGCTGATACGCAATCACATAAGAACCACTTTTTAAAATTGTTAAGTTTCCGGTTAAAAACTGATAAGTGGCTTCCTGTACACAAACTCCTGGAGGCACAATCAAACAGGGATTACTGGCATCAGGATCTATGTCTCTGATGGGTTGTTGATAATCCACATTGGTGATATCATCCACAAACCGATAACGCCCATCCGGATATTTTTCATAAATTCCAAATTTTGCGTCCCGGTCAAACAAGGCTCCTTCAGGATTACTGCAATCGCGATACAATTTCATGGTGATCCGGTAGCGGATCCAATTTCGAGCACTATCCCGCGAAACGCATTCATAGTACATGTCTCCGCCAATAATATGCTTAGCCTGCAATCCGGAATACCCATTTGCGATGCACAAGACCAACCAAAAATAGCGGTAAATTTTTTGCATAGTCAATATATCGAAACAAACGTTTGGATGCGTTAATTGGTTATGTAAAATTAGATGTTTCAAGCATTTTTTAAGTCAATCTCAATACTGTGATGGAATCTTTGCCCCAAATGTTGCATGATGAAGCTGTTCTGGCTTCTAAATACCTAAAAGAAGGCAAGGTAATCCTCTATCCAACCGATACCATTTGGGGTTTGGGTTGTTCACTTGAATCACCCGCTGCTTTGGATCGTATCTATCATATTAAAAATCGTCCACCGACCAAGTCACCCATTCTTTTGGTGAATTCTATCGAAATGCTCAAACTCTATTCAGGCCGAATCCATCCGCGAATTGAGACTTTGCTTTTACTCCATAACCGTCCGCTCACTGTTATCTATACCAATCCAGTGGGTCTTCCCTTGCATGTATTGAACCAAGATGGCTCGATTGCCATAAGAATTTGCAAAGATCCTTTTTGTCAAAAGATGATAGAATTCTTGAACCAACCGATAATATCTACCTCAGCAAACCTATCTGGGGAACCTCCCCCAAAAAATTTTACTGAAATTTCGGAATCCATCCTAAAAAAAGTGGACCACACCGTTCTCTACCGACAAAAAGATCTTTCACCGACTGAAGCAAGTACCATCATACGATATGATGACGAAGGTGAAATCATAATTGTTCGACCCTGAATAGAAAAATGTTATTGCTGTTGATTGAGCTGTAGTAAAACATGCTTTACCAATGGATCGTGATCCAGCCTGGCACGTTGTTCTAAATCAGAATGAAATAACCAGGCACACAATCCGAACCTGAACTGTTCTTTAAATTGTTCTTTCGCATCTAATTCTACTATAGATTTAGGCCTTAACGAAAACGCAATTGAAATCTCTTTATCGATCATAGGATCTTCAAATATTCTTTCCGGTTGGTGACCAACTATCCCGATAAACCGATGAATATTATCTAGAATATATTTATCCATCCATTCGATAGATGCTTCTGAAAGCCAGGGCCAGTAGGTATTTCGTTCATTCGTTTCATCCGGAAGAACACCATAAGGAAAATTAACATTTTTTCGTGGAGTGTTTATCGGGCCAGAAGAGGCGGAAGAATGCATATAATGCCTTTGTATGTCTCTCTTACTTTGCGTAGTAAAGTGTCCAATGGCCAATCTTATGGAAGATCCATCTGATAACTCAAATTGTTCCAAGATGGTTGCTTTACCAAACGTCGTGTCACCATACACTCTTGCCTTGCCAAGGTCTTGCAAACTTAATGCAAAAAGTTCTGCAGCTGATGCGGTGCAACTGTCGACCAGCAATGCAATTTGATCTATGCGAAAAAAAGTTTTTCCGGTCGATAGATAATCTTTACTTTTCTTAGATCTTCCTTTGGTTTGGAACAGAAGGACATTTTTTTGGTCAACCAATTGGTTCAAAATACTGGCAACTTCACCGATCAATCCACCGGTATTGCCTCTCAGGTCTATGATGATTTTCGTATTTCCCTTATTTCCTAAATAGTCTTCTAAAGTCTCCATGAAATTTCGATAAGTGCCTTTTGTAAATTCCGAAATTTTCACATAGGCAATACCATTTCCCATTTCACGGGAAATAGGAATTGAGCTTTGTTCTCGTTTTTCCGCCATTAAACGCAATGATTTGATTTGGCCGGTAATCACAGACATCACTTCTACCTCCAAGGAATCAGAATAGCAAGCATAAATGGAATCCAATTGATTTTGAGATTCCGGTGCATTGATCTGCATGCTTCTTCCGTTCATCCGTATTACGACATCACCGTTACGCAAACCTTGCTTGGATACCACACTATTCGAATCAACATTAAACAGTACCAAGTTAGAGTCCACATAAATAAAATCAGTTCCATAACTTTGGTGTATGCCGTTAACCAAATCATTCGCATCGTGAACTTGGCGGGTAGGAATGTATTCAGAATAAGGGTCTAACGTTTGAATGAAGTTTTGAATGGCTAAATCAATCAGCCAGTTTTCATCAAGACTATCCTGATATTGGGCATGCACATAAGCCAAAACATCTCTTAATTTTTGTGCATTATCAACTTTCAATGCATAACCCGTTGAATCCCGGTGGACTTCTGGTAATTTTGCTTTAAGGCCTCCATAAAAACCCAAAGCCGCAACCACTCCAAGCAACAAAGGCTGCCAGATTTTATAATTCCTGTATTTATCGTTTTCCATTAATAGTAAGTAAAACGGCGCACTTTCGCAACGTATTTTGCCAATCTTACCACCTGGCAAGCGTAACCAAACTCATTATCATACCATGCATAAATGGTAACGGTTTTCCCATCGGTAGAAAGGATGGTTGAAGGAGCATCTACTACACATGCACAAGTTGTTCCAACAGCATTACTGGACACGTACTCATTGGAGGTACTGTAATGCAATTGTTCAACGAGTTCACCGTGTAAACTGGCATTCCTCAATTGGGCTAAAATTTGGTCTTTATCTGCTGGTCTTTCTAGGGTTAAATTCAGTATGGCCAGTGAGACATCCGGAACCGGCACACGAACGGCGTTTCCGGTTAACTTCCCTTTAAGGTGGGGCAATACTTTTGCAACTGCGCTGGCAGCTCCCGTACTGGTGATGACCATATTGATGGGTGCTCCTCTCCCCCGTCTGGGTTTTCGGTGAAAATTATCCAACAAATTTTGATCGCTGGTGTATGCATGAACGGTTTCTATATGTCCTTTTTCAAGGCCAAAACCATTGTCAATAACCTGGATTACCGGCACTATTGCATTGGTAGTGCAAGATGCCGCACAAAAAATATTCTCTTCTTGGGTATCCGCCAGATGATGGTTAACACCCACCACAATATTAGGAATATCCTTACCAGGTGCGGTTAAAATAATCTCAGAAATGCCAGGACGAAGATGAACACTTAATTTTTCGCGTGTGTCATATAAACCAGTATTGTCAATTAAGAGTGCATCTTTAATTCCGTAATCGGTATAATCGATTTCCGATGGGTGCCCTGCAAAAATGATTTGAATCTTATTTCCATTGATAATGGCAACTTTGCCATCTTCGCTGACTTCAATGGCTCCTGGAAAGTTGCCATGAATTGAATCCGTTTCCAATAAGGCCAATCGTTTTTGAACTTCCTCTCTGGGTTCTTTCATCCCAGCCCGAACGACGATTGCTTTTAACAACAACTGTTCACCCCGTCCTGTTTGTGAAATGAGTCTTCTTGCAACCAATCTTCCAATTCTACCAAATCCATACAAGACCACATCTCGCGGAGTAAAATGTTGATTTCCAGTCTGGGTTCCTTCTTTTAGCTTATCATGAATAAATTGTTTGAGGTTTCCTGTACCTGAGTTGTGGGTTTCCCACTCAGAGGCCAGCTTCCCAATATCTATTCTTGCAGGACCCATTGCGGTCATGTTCGAAATGACCCGGGTTATTTCCAGACTAAGGGCTATATCAAGAGGTTTGTCGATATAATTTTTTGCAAATAAATGATCGGCAATGATCTGACTGGGTCTTGCATCATATAAATCCTTGCGGAATAAAACCAATTCGATGGACCGGTCAAACCGCAAAATACCCACTAATTTTGAGAGTTCTAAGGCGGATTTTTCTTTTTCCCTCCAATCCTTCAATTGTAAATCGGAGGTTTTATTCATTTCAGATTGATTCATATCATATTTTTTGCAAATGTCTTAAAAAGACCCTTGCGTTCATAATATGAGACCCAAAATTAGCCGAGATACTGTTTAAGAAGTTTACTCCGTGAAGCAGAACGCAGTTTATTGATGGCCTTGTCCTTGATTTGGCGAACCCTTTCACGGGTCAAACCAAATTTATCTCCAATGTCTTCCAGTGATTCGGGATGTTCGACTCCAATTCCAAAGTATAATTTAATGACATCGGCCTGACGGTCCGTTAATGTACCAAGTGCCCTTTCAATTTCAATCCGGAGCGCTTCTTTGAATTCAAGTTTAGCGTCAGTTGCCGGAGTGCTGTCGTTTTCCAGAACATCCAGTAATGAATTGTCTTCACCCTCCACGAAAGGGGCATCCATTGAGACGTGGCGTGCAGCAACTCCCATCGTCGTTTCAACTTCCTCGGTGGGAATTTCCAACAAAGTTGCCAGTTCTTCTGCTGATGGTTCGCGCTCATACTCCTGTTCCAATTCGGAGAATGCACGATTGATCTTGTTTAAAGAACCAACTTTATTCAGTGGAAGTCGCACGATACGAGATTGTTCGGCAAGAGCCTGCAGAATGGACTGTCGGATCCACCAAACCGCATAGGAAATAAATTTAAATCCTCGGGTTTCGTCAAAGCGTTGGGCAGCTTTAATCAAACCTAAGTTACCTTCATTAATCAAATCCGATAGCGAAAGGCCCTGGTTTTGATATTGTTTGGCAACCGAAACTACGAAACGCAGATTTGCCTTTGTCAATCGCTCCAAAGAAAGCTGGTCTCCCTGCTTGATCTTTTTAGCCAGGTCTACTTCCTCCTCTGGAGTCAGCAAATCGACTTTTCCAATCTCCTGCAAATATTTTTCAAGCGACTGGCTTTCGCGATTGGTGATGGATTTTGTAATCTTAAGTTGCCTCATGGAAGGAATATTAATCTATAATGCTTTACGACACAATAATTTACGTCTTTACAACCGGCCCGGGACAAATAAAGGGCGAAAATAATGCCATCCCCGACAAATCCAGCCCTAAATAGACTTAATGTTTTGTAAATAAAAAAAGTTCATGAATTTGACAAAAAATATAATAACAATTTTAATATTGCCGCCGTAAGTGAACAAAACGCTTGCATTAAAAGCCATAAGATGGGAAGAGTCCAAATACAAATTGAATATATGTTCAGGTCGTCACCGTCCACAGTCTACCTGTTCGTAACTCAACCTACCTGCATGGTTCGTTGGTTTTGTGATCGTGTAGATAATATCGGGGATAAATACCAATTTGACTGGGAAGGAGATCACGAAGAAGCTACCCTTGCAATTGACATTGAAGAAGAATTGGTCAAATACGTATGGGATGACCGGGATGACGAATACCTACAATTTCGCATTTATAAGACTGACATCACAAATGAAACCATTCTAGAAGTGACCGACTTCTGTGATGACGATGAAGTCAAAGAGCAACGGGAACTCTGGGATGTTTACATTAAAAAGTTTAAAACCTTTTGTGGGGGTTGATTTCAATCCTATCCTTCGCAAAAGAAGGGATTTATTTTAAGCATCTTATGAGATAGCTCAATTCTTCATCAGGTAATACGCAGCTGTCGTGTAGAAGTTTCTGAAATAGGGAAGATAATTGAATATGGGACTGACTCGTCTTACTTTTAGTCCAAATTTAAATTTATAGATAGGATTCGTCAGGTAAAACAATTTGTCCACTATTTCCAGACCTGATGCTTCTGCAATCTGTTCAAACTGAGCAATACTGAGTCCTGTTTCTTTAATTTCCATTAATTCATCAACCACTGCTGGAGATTCTCCACACATTTCTAGTATTTTTCGATATACTGCGGAAGGGAGAAGATGTAACCATGGCAAACGAGCCATCCAAGAAGATCTACACATTTGTTGATGACCACCAAATGGCATTTGCCAAGGTGGAAAAGCAAAAAATATCCAGCCTCCGGGATTTACTAATTCTCTAATTCTTTTAATGAATCGTAATTGATCTGGAATGTGTTCTATGACATCTTTAAGCACTACCACATCAAACTTCACTGGAAAATCAACTCCGTAAGATAAATCATACAAGTTGGTAGTGGAAAACCGGATTTTATTTAACTGTAAAGCTTCACGATGAAATTCCTTTGCCAATTGAATCCTGCTTTCGTTTAAGTCCAAGCCAGTACAAATGCAATCTTTTTCTATAAATGCTTTCAAAACCCCTGCTTCCGCACATCCTATTTCAAGCACGTGCATTCCGGGATTAATGCTTAAACTTTTCTGTATAAAGGGTAAAATATAATCACGAGCGGTTAAATACTGCATATTGAAATACCGCTCTTTGTTTTTATGGTAATCAAACATGCGTTAATTTCCTGTAAAGTTAGGTTTGCGTTTACCTAAAAAAGCATCGACGCCTTCTTGAGCATCATGTGTGGTCATTAAGTTGCCAAAGGAATCCAGCTCAAATTCAAATCCCGGTAACTCATAATCAAAATATGAATTTACAATTTTGATGACCTTTTGTATGGCGAACGGTGCTTTTTCAGCAATTTTTTGAATGATTTCCTTGGATTTTAGAATCACCTGATCGGGTTCCACTACATGATTCACAAGTCCTAGTCGCAGGGCTTCCTCTGCTTTGATCATATCTCCTGTCATAAGCATTTCTATGGCTTTCCCTTTGCCAATATAATGAATTAGACGTTGTGTTCCTCCATATCCAGGTATCAGCCCAAGATTGACTTCGGGTTGTCCAAAACGTGCGTTGGTGCTGGCTACCCGAATGTGGCAAGCCATGGCTAACTCACAACCTCCCCCCAATGCAAAACCATTGACTGCAGCAATCACTGGAATATTTAATTTCTCAATTTCAGAAAAAAGGGCTTGACCTTTTCTTGCAAGAGAAATCGCCTCTTTTCGGCTTAGACCTACAAACTCAGAGATATCAGCTCCTGCAACAAAAGACTTTTGTCCTGCACCGGTAATGATCAGTCCCTTGATCTGATCGATATTTTTCTCAATTTCATCAACAGCTTCATATAAGTCACTGATGACTTCATGGTTCAGTGCATTCATTACTTGTTCGCGGTTAATGGTCAATATACAAATCCCATCTTCCAGCTGGCTTAAGACTTCTTTCATAGATTTTTAAATAAGCCGCAAATATATTCCAACTGCAACTTACTGTAACCCCCAATTGTAAATGGCTGCTGCTCTAATAAATAATAGTGGCAAATTCTCTTGGCTTCAAAGCTTAGTTTAAGATTCCAGCCAGGAAATCTCTCTTCGTTTTATATGCCGCAAAAATTCAACCATAGTATATTAACAATCAATGAATTAAATCTTAAATATCAGGCGAATATTAACCGTTTAAATATATAATTGTGTGTTTATAAAGGTTAAAGTCTCCCGATTCGCACGGTAAACCACTATTTTTGCCAAATTAAATTTTATTAGTATGCGAATTAGCCTTCTAGTTTACTTTATTTTCTTATCCATCTTGTCTGTTTTTTCTCAAGATGGGGACCTGAATATGAAAATTGTTGCCCATGTTCCAGCTCCCGAGGGTGGCAGTGGAATTTGGCATTATGTTGATCGCAATGGGGTCGAATATGCCGCGATTGGAACCCAAACTGCTCTGGTAGTTTATAGTCTTGAAGACCCATCAAAACCCATAGAACGCTATAGGGCCAGTGGAGTCAGAACCATCTGGAGAGAGGTCTTTTTTTATAAGGACTATATTTATGGGGTTACCGATAATGCGTCAGATGGTGTAATCATCATCAATATGAAAGAAGCTCCAAATAAGATATCCCATAAATTTTGGACAACTTCCATCACGGCAAATAACCAAACGGCCAACATCACGACTTGTCACACCGTATTTGTGGACGAAAAAGGGATTCTCAGTTTGAATGGTTGCCGTCCATGGCAAGGTGTTTTGTTTTTTGATTTGAACCAGGATCCAGAAAATCCAGTGTTCCTGGGTGCAGAAACCAAACGATATTGCCATGACAATTTTGTTCGAAACGATACCATGTTTTCATCAGATATTTTGGATGGATTGTTGTCCATTTGGAATGTAAAAGACCCATTAAATCCAAAAGAACTCACTACCATTACCACACCATTTGCGTTTACGCACAACAGTTGGCCTTCTGATGATCGGAAATATGTTTTTACCACCGATGAACGCGAAAATGCTTATGTGGCAGCATATGATATCAGCGACCTCACGAATATCAAACTAGTGGACCAATGGAGACCGAAAGACACTGAAGGTAAAGGAGTAATCCCTCACAATACGCGATACTTAAATGGTTATTTGATTACCAGTTATTACACAGATGGGGTAAAAATAGTAGATGCAAACCGCCCTGAAAATCTTATTGAAGTGGGGTCGGTGGATACATATTTCGGAAACCAATCCGGATTTCATGGATGCTGGGGAGTGAGTCCCTATTTACCGAGCGGAACCATCGTGGCTTCCGATATCGAAGGCGGTTTATTTGTTATTCAGGCTGATTACATTCGTGCTTGCTATTTGGAAGGACTGGTTACGGATAGTCTGACGAATGAAACTCTTTCGAACGTGTCCGTCATCATTCAAGCTGCCAGAAAGAATGAAGAACTCACCAATTTAAAAGGCCTATATAAAACAGGTTATGCTACTGCAGGTTTGTACGATGTCACTTATATGCATCCTGATTATTTACCACAAACGGTTCAAGTAAGTTTACAAAATGGAATTGTCACCATAAGAAATATCAAATTGGTCAAAAAAGAAACCATTCTACAACGCATTATTGTAAAAGACAAAAACACTTTACAAGAAATTGAAGGAGCCCAAATTGCTGTTTTCAATCAAAATAAAAGCATTCAGGTAACCACCAATGCTCAAGGAGAAAGTACGGTAGGCGTTCCAACAGATCTCATACCCTACCAGGTCGTTGCCGGAAAATGGGGTTACTTGCATCAAGGAACCCTATTGAATCCTCAGCCACCCGCAAAGGACATAACCCTTCTTTTGGAAAAAGGTTATCAGGATGATTTTATTTTTGAATTCAACTGGACCGCGCAAACCACAGCTAGCTCAGGGGCATGGATCCGCGCTGAACCTTTAGGTTCATTGCGCAACAATTTGCCCGTACAGACAGAACTTGATGTACCCACAGATTTCGGTGTGAATTGTTATGTGACAGGCAATGGATCTTCGGATCCATCCGGAGATGACATAGATGGTGGGATTACTCGATTAACCAGTCCCGTTATGGATCTTAGTCAATATAACGACCCACTGTTGAATGTCCAATATTGGTTTACCAATGGTGGCGGAAGCGGAAACCCCAATGACAGTCTGAGTTTTTATTTAATTCACCAATCCAATGGAGTTTTTGATACTGTCTTGATTAGAACCATCCGGAGAAATGATCCGAATTGGAATAAAATAGAAAAGCTGAAGATTAAAACCTTTATAAACAACCCAACGTTTGTCCAATTACTGGTAGAAGCCGGGGATTACGATCCTGGGCATCTTGTAGAGGCTGCAGTGGATGCATTTCTTATTGAAGAGGGACAGATCGTAGCTAACTACAAAGTGGATAATCAATCCATTCTTTCTGCTCATCCCAATCCGTTTACAGATCAGTTCATCCTCAGGTGGGAAAATAAATCCAGTGAAGACATACAGTTGTTAGTCTACTCGATTGATGGCCAATTAATTGAATTGAAATCTGTAACACCGCAACAACATTCTACACTGCTTGGAAATACTTGGAAGTCCGGAGTTTATTTAATTCAGTTCATCCAAGGCAAACACAAAGGTCAGATTAAAATGGTCAAACATTAATGCAATATCAAATCATTAAAAAAGATCCCTGAAGATAGCTTCAGGGATCTTTTTTTTTATAGGATGAATTCAACAATTCATTAACCCCAAAGTTGGATAGCATTAATATTAAAAATGATCCATTGTGTTATTTAATCTTTGAAATCATCATCTTTCGCGTTGCTGTAAATTGCCCTGCATCCATTTGATAATATAACATACCCTGATGAGACGGAATCTCATTCATTTCGATATGCAATTCATTCAATCCTTTCAACCCTGCAATGTCATAGATCCTTTGGATTTTTCCTGTCACATCGTACAAGGTCATGCGAACTGGCATGGCATCAGGTATATGGAAGTAAATAGTAGTCTGTTTTCCTAAAACAGGGTTTGGTGTATTCTGAAATAACATGAACTCATCCGCATCAATTTGTCCATCCTGCCGGAATCGCAATTGCACATTCCTCAATTGGTCATCGTGGGTTATTGCCTCAATTGAACTTATTCTATCAGTGAGTGAAAAAATTTCTTCGACATCAGCGTCCTTTTGCATGTGTAGATTTAAGTAAAATAAAACTTCACCGTCTCTTAATTCTCCACGATGCTGATCACTCCAACTAAAAGACATTCTATCTCCCAATGCCTTATCTAAATAATAGTTTTCTGGACCTATCTCCATGGCTCCAGATTCCATGGATTCAATCATTGCATACCCCGATAGAACTTCTATGGTGAATTGAATGCCAGCCAATTGCTGAACACCCGATCCATATACAGGTATTTTATAATATTCTCCAGCACGCAATGTCGCTGACTCTAATTCCAACGAAACGAAATTCCCTGACCTGGCGTCCAATGGTGGTCGGGCATTGGCCACTACAGAATTGTTCACATCTCCCATTTTTACGGAAGTAAATGAGGTTAACATACTATCCGTTGTAAGTTCTAATATTTTTGAAACCGGTGCTTTCCATGGTTCCTGTGAATTTGGAAATACATAATCTGAAGGGATGAATTGCCATGATGGAACTTTCGTAAACTCAGCTTGCACTCCTAAAATTAATTTTCTGATTTCTGAAATGTCACTGGCTGTAATGCTACCCGAGCGGTTGACATCTGCAGCATAAAGTTTATAGGGAGAATCCAATAACTGCAATCCCAGAATATGCCTTTGTATTTTTACAATATCCGCTGTTGAAACTCCATTTCCGTGCTCTTCATTTCTCACAGGTTTGATTTCATAATGTCCGGGAACCGGAATTTCATAAAACCCATAGAATCCTTCACTGGCGGTCATCATGGATTTCATCAATCCATTAATATCGTGCAACTCCACCATTGTTGAGGACGTATTTTGACCCATTTCCGTGCGCAATTGACCTTCAATGCTTCCAGTTAAGGTCGATGCCTGATCGGGACAAACGTCTAAATTATCCTGAACGGTTATAGTGGTAGTGCATAAATCACGATTCCCTTCTTCGTCCTCTACCCAAACATCCACAACGATATTCACTTCGTCATTTTTCTTTTGCCTTTCGAATTCATCACAACAGACTCGCATTGAGAATGAATCTCTGTCTCCTGCAAAATAAAATTTTAGTCCCTTTGGAGAAGTACAGTTGTCTCTTGATCCAGCATCCATATCACTGGCCCAGATGTCTACACAACCAGATCCTTGCATTGGGACCGTTATGATTCCAACTTTACAATATGGACTTGGTGCTTTACAGTCTTTGATTTCAAAAATACTTTCGCAAGTACCCACATTACCGCAGCCATCTTCAACAAACCACTTAATGCGATGCACACCTACCGGATAAACTCCACTGGCATCAAAAGGATTTCCTTTAAAGTCAGACAAAGGATTATTATCATATACAGGCTTTTCACCATTATTAAATTGTGCCTTTGTGAGTGGTCCAACAGTAAAATCAAAAAATCCATCATTGTATACATCCAGTTTATATTCAACTGCCAGCCAATCTTGTGGCGTACAGGTATCACTCGCTTCCATAGTGAGTTTAATGTGCGCTTTACAAACTCCAAACTGAGTATCACGAACGGCAGGTTCACAATCACCCACAATACACCTAACCACCGGTTTGATCTGATCATGTACTTCAATCAATTGAAGATGTTCCCACCTCCCTTTATCAGGACCGTTGATATTTGGTTCAAACTGGCACCAGTCAATTACAACCCAACGGCGCAAAACTTTGTAACAAGCGTTTGGTTCTCCTATAAAAATTTCATCGAAATTTTCAATAGCAATCAGGTTGCAATGATCTTTTGAACCTGATACCACTTGAGGTCTTCCGAGTAATGGATTATCAGGACTTATATCTGCACCGCAACCAAATACTTTTACTACACGCCCGTCACAGGATGGCCAGATAATATCGTCCTGGGTATCACAAGCATTTTCGGAATTGATGTAAAATGGGTCACAATCCACCACCCAAATGGTTTGAGTATCCCTGACTACTATTCCATTTGGCCCTCTAGCAGAAAAAATTCTGAAAAATTTACCTGGCCCGCAATGACGCTGATCCAAAATGGTAATTTCGGGATTGCTTCCACAGGCTGATAACACATAACCATCTTCTCCCCACACCATTTCAATGATCTTATCCGGGTGATTGGGGTCAAATTGTGAATTGTAAGAACATGCTTTGTTTGACGCCGTTGCATAGCTGGGATTTCCTGCAACATATCCTGGATATCCGGTCAACGGATCTGGTGTGCAGTATGCCTGGCACACTACATCTTTTGTTTTTACCGTCTGGCGATCAGAAAGACTGGTAACAATTCTACCAAAAGTTTTGTCTGAGGGATCTGTAATAGCCGCCGGATCAAACCAAAATGAACAGCTGATAACGATGTCCGGTGGTGCTTGAACTGATGGAACTCCTTTATTCTGAACTTCCACTTCAACCATACAATCACTGAAACGGCCAAATAAATCTCCACCTGGATTCATCCTTGATGGATGTATAGCACCACTTCCAGGATTTCTGTCAAATACCCGGAATACTACACGAATCGTTTTATTGACATCATCACAACAGAATAATACGCAATCGTCATAATAGACCTGATTTCCTGAAATATTTTTATCATCGTCTCCATTTTTTCCCTGACATGAGTTTAAATTGTTTGCTGAACTTCCATTGTTTGAACCCAGCAAATCTTCCATGCGTATGGTTTTAAAAAATAGATGTGGTACACAGTTATCAAAAGACCCATCATCGAATGTTTCCGCACACAACGTAGCCGTGTTCAATGAAGGATTCGGACCGCCCGTCAATGAAATCACTGTACGCTGTTCACAAACCGGAGTTGGTGGGTTGAGGTCCTCGACGAATAGTTTAATGGCTTTTCGGGTAATGTTTCCACAACAATCCGTTGCTACGATATATGCCGTTTGATTTCCTGCTGGAATATCTACTGCAATATAACCGCTTGCTTCATTTCCCAAAATGGTTCCATACTCCAATTCAATGCTATAGTGTAATTCCTGCGAACAATTATCTGTCAATACAGGTGGCGCCACGTCCCAATGTCCTTCACATCTCCAAGGATCCATTCCCAAAAAGATTGAGTCTGGGTAAATAATTTCTGGCCCTTTTGGATCAAGCACTTTGATGATTTGATGGGTATCTAGCGTTTGACCAGTACACCAATCCAAAAGGGTCCACCTGCGTAATATTTTAAAGCATCCTACATCACCCGCATCACAGGCAGATGGCGCAATTTCAATGCGAACATCGGTAAAACTGGCCGCCAGATGAGAACATCCACCAACCAATGGTACACCTGTTCCAGACCACATCACAATAGAATTTGACCCATAACAACTGTTAGTGTCTGGGTGTGCAGGATAATAAACCGGATAGGGACTTGGATGTCCATTGTAGATGCCACCCTGAATGCAATTCCAACCCAATGTTTTTGGTACACGTTGTCCGCTGAGGCGCAGTATTGTGGTATCCAGTAATTCATCGTCAACACATTCGGGTGATGGCTTTAACCACAATCCCCAGTTATAGTTGGGATCAAATTTCTGATCACATCTTAATGCAAGATTGTGACCTGTGATGGCCACGGAATCGCTATCGTAGTGCGGAGGATAAATTACATCCCGCAAACCGGCAAACTGAACAACAATAGTCTGTTTACATGTTCCTGTATTTCCAAATAAATCGGTCGCTGAGAAAATCCTGGTAATGACGCGTTCTATTCCAGTTGCACACTCTCCCATTTGTACCAGGTCTTTATATTCCAATGTATAACTACCACAATTTTCTATAACTTCTGCTTGTCCCAGCGTGAGTAAATCTAAAGGGGAAGAACATAAAATACTGGTATCCGAAGGACAACTGAGTAATGGAGGAAACTTATCCTCAACTGTAGCTTCACCCCAGCAACTATTTCCAGTTCTAGGGTCAAACACCATCACCCGCAAAATTTTACCAACGTCCAGGTAGTTTATTTGAACCCCTGGTCGAAGTGGATCGCGATCTATCCACGGCCCATTTGGAAACTGTGCATCGCGTACAATAACCTGATAACTATCAAAACAACCATAAACATTGCCCACTAAAAACAACTCTGCTCCAATGGTTGCCCAACAAGAATCGTTGAGGCTAACTTGTACGGAATTGTGACATGCAAGATCCAAACTCGGGTTGGGGTATTCATCAATTTGTATACAAAAACTGCAACTTGCCTTATTCCCTGATAAATCGGTAACCTCATAACTCAGACAATGACGACCTATGGAAAAAAACGAACCACTGGTCAAACCAGTCGTATCTGTTTGGACAACTGGCAATGCCATACAGTTATCAGTGGCAGAAGGAATGGAAAAATCAACTGTCCTGCCACACTCCCCAGAATTTAACTGTATGGTATCACTGGGAGGACAATTCAATGCAGGAAAATCCAGTTCTGTAATGATGACACGGGCATGACAAGTGTCTTCATTTCCACAAGCATCTATTGCTGTGAGGACTACTTCAATCTGTCCAATTTGGGTACAATTGAATGTTGTATCACTACCCACTAACACCATGCCCTGGTTTCCGCAATTATCCATACTTCCTGCATCCAAATCGCTACTTAAAATAGTGTAATTACCGGTAGGGTCAAGTTGAACCGCTAAACCGTTTACACATTTTGCCACTGGACTCAGCGGGTCGGTCACTGTTATGATTTGAGCACACATTTTCATGTTGCCACACTCATCTTCTGAACCATATTTGCGCTTTATACTATAGCGATTAAGACATGTGCGATCATAAATCGAATCACCAATGAAAAACTTCTTAAGACTTCCATTGCCACATTCATCTGCAACAATTACTTGAGTTAAATCAGGATTGGGTATATTCAAAGGACAATTGACATCCACATTGCGAGGGCATACTATTGATGGGCCCACTGAATCTTTAACCGTAATGTTTTGCGAACATTCGGCTTTATTTCCAGCTCCATCTGTTGCCTCATAAATGCGGGTCATGGTATACACATTTACGCATGTAAAGTTGCCAATGGTTTCACTTTTTAGGCTTACTGTTGGCATCCCGCAATTATCTGATGCTAATGCCAAATCAGGATCAGCAAGAGGAACCTCCGCTGTGCATGCTACTAAAGTATCCGATGGACAAACTATGCTAGGAGAAGTGATGTCATTTCCGGTTAGATTTACACTACACTGTGCAGACATACCACATGCATCAGTGACGGAGATTGAAACAATATGCACCATATTATGTCCTGAAGAAATAAGGGTCCCTGCGGTAGGTATCTGCGTAAAAGTCAGGCCCGGATTCCCGCAATCTTCAATCACCGTTACGCCGTCCGTCAAATCAGGAACCAACAATTTGCAATCCACGGTCAGATCAATGGTTTGATCACTTTCACAATTAATTACCGGCGCAAGGTAATTTTCTCTCTTCTCAATTGAAAGTTTATTAAAATGACTGCTGTGGATTATTAGCGACCTGTCAGGTTCTTTAGATGAAACATCTTTCCCTATAAGCAGATGGTTGGCTCCCATCCAAATCATGACACACAATCCTAACTTTTGACAAAGCGTTACAGCTGATGAATAAACTAGTTTTGCTTGCTTTTGCAAACGTTCTTCATGGGAGGTACTCTTGTACATTATGTCCAAATTTTTGTCATTTCAAAAAAGGTAAACTCCTATTACTTCGTCTCTACAGTTTACCGGAATCCTAAGTTTTGGATATAAGTCGAATCACGATGGATTCACGAGTATTAAGCCGATGATTAAAAATAAAATTGTGAAATGAGTTCGGATTAGAAAATGAAGAACCGAGTCTACGGTCCTATACAAGAAGCTTTGAAGATCTGGCTAAAGCCTTGAGAGATGGTGGCAAGGCACACTGATTCAGTGCCGAATGAAAAGGTGAAGATATCATGGTGTTTTCAACTTTTCAACATTTTACATTTAAATCTTAACCCTTGAAAAACATATTTTTTTGTCAAATGCATAGTGTATGAAATTTGAATTCGTTTCAAATATGACTGCCACTGATATAATAAAAACCAAATATGTAAATTGGGACTTTGCAAGGGTCTAAAAATCTTGTTAAAAGATCTTCACATTAAACAATTTAACCTAATTAATTGTCTTATGGTAAAATTAATCTAATGAATATGTCCACGAAAATAGGTATAATCGGTTCGGGTATTGTGGCTAAAATACTTGGAGAAGGATTTCTAAAACATGGTTTTCAGGTTATGATGGGTACAAGAGATGTCAGCAAATTAAAGACTTGGTCAGAAGCTGAAGGGCAAAAAGCATTGATGGGAAGTTTCAAAGAGGCAGCGGCATTTGGAGATATCATCGTGCTCGCCGTTAGCGGAAAAGTCGCAGGGGAAGCTTTATCTATGGCAGGATTCGAAAACCTTGCTGAAAAAGTGGTCATTGATGCAACCAATCCAATTAGCGAAGAACCTCCTGTACATGGAGTATTGAAATTTTTTACCAGTCTGGATGAATCTTTAATGGAACAGCTTCAGACAGCATTTCCTGAAGCAAAATTTGTCAAAGCGTTTAACAGTGTAGGAAATGCCTTTATGGTTAATCCACCTTTTTCAGAAAAACCCACCATGTTTATTTGCGGCAATGATGCAGAAGCCAAAATGGAAGTCCGCAAAATATTAGACCAATTTGGTTGGGAATCCGAAGACATGGGGATGGTGGAAGCGGCTCGTGCCATTGAACCTTTGTGCATGTTATGGTGCATACCGGGATTCTTGCGCAATCAATGGAATCATGCATTCCGGTTGGTAAAAGCATAAAGGATTCAGCATAAATCAATCCTCAACCATAAATTACAACTTTGCTCTATCAACTCTTTTTTAAGGTTGTGTGAAGTTTGGAAAAAAAATTTTCAATTAGAAAATTATTGAACTCAATATAATTCGCCGTAAATCTATAGAAAGATTATTCTTGCAACCTTCCAATTTGTTCTTATGCGATCTTACGGTAACAAAAATCATTACCTTTCGGGTTGAATAAAAAGTTTCCTGAAATTCACAATAGTATCTGTTATCCCCACTTCCATTTAGTTTCAATGAGGCACTTAATCCTCAACAAACAATCCATTTACCGAAATTGCTTATATGTTATGCTCAACCAACGCTGAGTTGGTCTTTTGTATCTTTGAAGGGTGGAACAGGTGAAGAAACTATTGATTATAGGAGGAGGAGCCGCAGGGTTTATGGCAGCGATCAGCTGCGCCAGCATCCGAAAACATATGGAGATCACCATTCTTGAGCAAGGTAAAGACGTGCTTGAAAAAGTGAGGATATCAGGGGGTGGTAGGTGCAATGTGACACATGCTTGTTTTGACGTAAAGCAATTGGTAAATTTTTATCCAAGAGGAAGTAAAGAACTCCTCTCTCCATTTTACCAGTTCAATTGCGAAGATGCCATGATTTTTTTTGAAAAAAGAAATGTCCCCTTAAAAATTGAAAATGATGGCCGGGTCTTTCCTGTGACCAATGATTCTATGAGCATCGTGAATTGTTTGAAAAATGAAGCCGCCAAATTGGGAATTAAGGTATTGAATAAATCAAAGGTTATTCAAATTGAAAAAAAGGACAGATTCATTGTAAGATGCGCTGACAAAGAACATCAGGCAGATTATATTCTCCTTGCGAGTGGGAGTAATGCAACTCTTTGGAACATCATGAAAACCTTTGGTCATACCATTATTGATCCAGTGCCCAGCTTGTTCAGTTTTAATACGAAACACAATTTATTCAGAAATCTCTCCGGAATTAGCATCCCCAATGCTACAGTAAAGATCAAAGATTCTGTCGTTGAATCTGACGGGATTATCCTGATTACCCATACAGGTATCAGTGGACCGGCGGTATTGAAACTTTCTGCCTACGGGGCCAGACTTTTGGCTGAAAAGAAATATCAGTTTTCCATTCTCATTAATTGGGTAAACCAAAGTAAAATGCAGTTCCTGGAAGAACTGAACCAGATAAAGAACAATTACCCAAAGAAAGCAGTAGTAAACTACGCGCCCTGCCAATTGGTCAGCCGTTTTTGGAGCAACTGTCTCACAGAATTGGAGTTGGACCACAGCAAACAATGGGCAAACCTAAATAAAAAAGAGCTCCAGGCCATCGCTGATTTATTGTGTCAATCTGAAATACAAATTTTTAGCAAAAGTACAAACAAGGAAGAGTTTGTCACTGCCGGTGGAATTCCCCTCAAGGAAGTTGATTTAAAAACCATGCAAAGCAAGGTGGTACCGGGTATGTATTTTGCCGGAGAAGTATTGGATATTGATGCCGTTACTGGTGGATTCAATTTTCAAGCTGCCTGGACGACCGGGTATATAGCCGGAGTCAATATTGGGAAGTAAAATTGGCGAACCTATTACATCAGAGATGAAATTTAAAGATGCATTTTCTAAATATTGTTAAGGAAGACAGTCTAGTTTCAAGCTCAAGTCATTTGTAATTAATGGAATTCTTTGTCTTGTAAGAATTAGCTACCGGGATATGATTTTAGAATTATTTTGTGAATACTAGGTTTCAATCAGCTAAAATATTATAGAATGTTAACGATGCCTCAATGTAAATGGCTTTTTGTTTATTGAAATTTACCTGCACTTTGTTCGTTAAGTCTTCTTTCTAGATCCATAGTCATTCCGATGTAGCGCGAATTATCTGCAATACTTTTCAAAACATATACCGTAACTTCCATATTCGCCTAAAAAAAAAGATCCACATTTTGTGGATCTTTGAGTGTAGCCCGTAGGGGAATCGAACCCCTGTTCCAAGAATGAAAATCTTGTGTCCTAACCCCTAGACGAACGGGCCGGGAAAGGAGGTGCAAATATAAAGGACTTTGGAAATTCCATGAACTTTTCCCGTGGAATTCTATTTATTTTGCATCGAAAGCGCTGATAATGAAAAAAATTGCAATAAATGGTTTTGGAAGGATAGGCCGGCTTACTTACCGTTCGCTGCTGCAAAGGTCAGGTCTGGAGGTAGTCGCCATTAACGACCTCACCGATATTCCCACATTGGCTCATTTGCTTGAATACGATACCGCCCAAGGCAAATTCCCTTTTCCAGTTGAAACAGGTCCAGATTCCATACTCATCCAGGATAATAAAATAGCAGCTTTTCAGATCAAAGAAGTCAATCAACTACCCTGGAAAGACCTTGAAGTAGATGTAGTTCTTGAATGTACCGGCATCCATCTGACCCGGGAAGCCAATGAAATGCATCTGGCTGCCGGAGCTAAAAAAGTCATTCTGTCGGCTCCTCCTAAGGATAAATCCATACCCACCTTTGTTAAAGGGGTCAACGAGCATTTGCTCACATCCACCGAAAGGATTATCTCCAACGCATCTTGTACAACCAATTGCTTGAGTGTGGTCTTAAAAATCCTGGATGAAGCGTATGGCCTCCGGTTTGCCAGCATGAACACCATACATGCCTTTACTCAAGATCAAAGGCTTCAGGACGCCCCACATAAAGACTTACGACGGGCTCGTGCTGCTTCAATGAACATCATCCCAACCACCACTGGAGCCGGGAGCGCCGTCGAAGCGGTCTACCCTCCCATAAAGGGGAAATTAATGGCCTCTTCCTACCGGGTACCCGTAATCACCGGCTCTCTGATTGAATTGGTCTGTCAGTTAAATCAAAACACTACAGTTGAAGCAATCAATGGCTTATTCAAAAAACAGGCAGAAACCCAATTAAAAGGAATATTGGAATATCTTGAAAAGCCTTTGGTCTCTAACGACATCATTGGCAATCCGCACAGTGCCATTGTCGACGCTGAATTGACTGCATACCAGGGAGATTGGCTGAAAGTAGTTGCCTGGTATGACAATGAAGCAGGATATTCTGCACGTTTAGCCGATATGTGCGAACTTTTTTGCAACATCTAAAATTTTTGAATCTTGAAACATTGGAATGTAGATAACCAATATGTTATCCTTCGGGTAGATTTTAATGTTCCCATCCGTAATGGCGTTATTCAGGATGATACGCGCATTGTAAAATCAATGACCACCATCCAGGAACTATTGGATCGAAAGGCAAAACTGATCATACTCTCACATCTGGGACGTCCATTGAAAGAAACCTTAGCGGATGGAAGTCTCGATTTGGGAAAATTTTCTTTGAAACCAGTGGCAGAAAAACTCTCCGCTCTGTTGAACCGGCCAGTGGCATTCGCCAACGATTGTGGTGGGCCTGACACACTTGCAAAAAGAGAAGCCATGACACGGGGTTCGGCACTTCTGTTGGAAAATACCCGCTTCCAAAAAGAAGAAGAAAAAGGAAATGTAGAATTTGCTCAAAGATTAGCTGCTCTGGGAAGTTATTTCATCAACGACGCCTTTGGAGCAGCACATCGAGAACATGCCACTACAGCTACCATTGCGCGTTACTTTGATAAAGACCACAAAGCATTTGGACATTTGATGATTCGAGAAGTGGAGAATGGCCAAAAGGTGCTTAAAAACCCACAAAAGCCTTGCACCGCCATCCTGGGTGGAGCAAAAGTATCTGATAAAATTTTGTTGATTGGAAATTTAATGAACTTCTGTGATACCCTATTGATTGGAGGCGGTATGGCTTTTACTTTTCTCCGGGCTATGGGTTTTAAAACAGGGCGTTCACTATGCGAAATAGACAAACTTGATCTTGCTCGCGATCTCATGCGTCAGGCTGTGGAACGAAATGTAAACATTTTATTGCCCCTAGACCATGTTTGTGCAGACCATATTGATAACCCTTCAAGCATATTGCAAACCATTGACCCTAATGTACCCGATGACCTGATGGGACTCGACATAGGACCGAAAACCAGGGAATTGTATGAAAATACCATTCGCCAGTCAAAAACCATTATCTGGAATGGGCCGGTTGGGGTTTTTGAAAAATTTTCATTTGCAAAGGGAAGTGAATCCATTGCCCATGCAATCGCATACGCAACTCAAAATGGAGCATTTTCATTAATCGGTGGCGGAGATTCTGCTGCAGCCATTAATCAATTTGGTCTTTCCCAACAGGTTAGCTTTGTTTCCACCGGAGGAGGTGCTATGCTTGAATTATTGGAAGGAAAAATCTTGCCTGGTATTGAAGCCATCTCAGGTGAATAATTATTCTGCTTAAGATTGGTGGTCTGACCAGGACCTTTCTCAGTATTTCAAAACACAAATCTGATGGCTAAAGATCCAATTAAGTCTACTAACAAACGTTAGTTTAATTCAACCGGTCAATCAATAATATGAGCGATAAGATTGCGGTGGCCTGTGCAATAGAATCTGCTACCACTTTTGCCCAATCCACGTCTTTCTTTTCTTTCTTTGCCTTTTCTGGTTTTATGTCCTTATAACCCACATGAATGACCGCCCCATGGGTAACCTTGGGGTAAACTTTAAAAAACAGAAATTGTTTGGTGCGGTCTATCCTACCGTTTGCATGTTCAACAGTTACTTTATCCGCATCACCTGAATTGGATATCCCAGCAGCATAATGATCGATATAAAATTTAGCTGATTTACCATCCTGATAAGCTACCGATATGGTATTGTTATTCGATAACATCTTCTCCGGATACAAATCCTGTGCATTTGTAGCACCGGCAATCCTGACCAAATCCTTTTGTTTTGGAATGTAGATGTAATCACTCTCCTTTAAAATGATATTCGCATGTGATTTGACCCGCATCAGCGCTTCGTTTAAATCTATTACAACATAACCAATACTGTCACTGGATCTGTAAAGCGTTGCACCAGCTGTAAAAGCTTCTGCCGTTAACCCTCCGGCTCTCTGAACAACATCAGACAAACGTTCGTTAGGAGCTATCAAAGCATATGGACCAGGAAATCTAACTTCCCCCCCGATATGCACCATTTGTTGGAACTGGAAGCCGGGTTGATTTCGTACGATAACAATGTCAAATGGACTCAACACAAACGAGGTTGAATTGACACTGTTCTTCAAAGTAGGATCAAGACTTACCGATTGCACAGTCACCTTACTGGGTAAACCATCTTTCATTTGCATTCTGAATACCTCAATCCGGTTAGAAGCTGCACTATAGGTAAAGCCGTTGGCCAATTGGATAAGATCTTCCACTAACATTCCCTTACCAAATGGATAACGACCCGGATTTTTGACTGCACCTGAAATTTCGACATATTCCGACTGATCAAAACTGCTGATGGATTGTATAACTAAACTGTCAAAGGGTCTAAGAAAAATATTCTGATCTGACTGATCCGCAGCCATTACTTCCTGCACATTTATGCGGAGAATTTCAAGTTCCTTTGAATTGTTTGGATGTTTTCTAAACAACAATGCATTTGGAAATGCGTCTGCCTTCAAACCACCGGACAATAACAATAAATCCTTTACACGTGTATCGGCGTTGGGATTAAATTGATATAGACCTTCGACGCGCACGGCACCTACAACGTGTACATAAGCTTGGTCAACAAAACTACTGTTCTTAAAAACCATCAACTCATCTCCTCCCTTTAATTGAACATCCCCAGACAGGTCACCGCTTAATAATCGTTGCAGGTTAACCCGCAATAAAGTATAGGTCCCATCGGCATTTAGACGTTTGATAAAGGCAATTTCATAATTGGTCTCAGGAATAAAATCCAACTTCATGATCAATTCCGACAACTTTATGCCTTCTACATATTGATACTTAACGTCCGCTCTTACCGCTCCATTGACATAAATAAAATTTTCTGCCTGTGTCCGAATGAAATTAACCCTCACTTTATCTCCACGCTTCAACTGGAAATCACCGTTTTTTTCCCGGATTTGCAAATAAGGTACGTCCAGTATGACTTTACGGTCGTTTTGTGTACGTTCAACCTGAATTGTTTTTACAATAGCATCCTCTTTTAATCCTCCGGCATATACGATCAACTGGTTGAGATGCTCACTGTCCAATAATTCATAGACATGTGGTCTACCGATTGCTCCTTCAATACTTACTGTTTTGTCGGCTACTCCAACCTGAATGATATCATTGTGTTCTAAATAAAAATCAGGTTCAACTACAGGTAGACGGATAAATTTATACACATCCAATAAGGTAGTCTTGTTTTTTCGAATAACTTTTATTTTGCGAACACTCGCCAAATTTGTCAATCCACCGGCTGCCGTCAATGCATTAAAAGCCGTATTCATGGCTGAGATCGTGTATCCACCGGGTTGGTTCACTTCTCCAAAAATATTGACATTGATGGCACGGGTTTGCTGAAGGGCAAGTTCAAATTGCTGGTCTTCAAAACGGTAATATTTCCTGAAAAAGTTTTTTACCATTCCTTTTGCCTTTTGCAGACTAATGCCTTTTAAGAAAATTCTTGGCATCCTTGCTGGTTGGATATATCCTTCATCGTTGATGACAAAAGACTCATTGTATTGACTCATCCCCCAAATACTAATGGCTAATTTATCTCCACTTCCAAGTATATAGCTCAAAGGAGGATTGGAAGATCCAAACGATTCAACCAACTTGAATTGTTGGTTTAGAAAAAATTGTTGCCCCCAAATCGCTGGCACACTTTGCTGCATGGTTAAAGGTATCAGACTGTCTTTTGCAGAAACCTTAGGCTTAGGAATGGTGTCACTTACCACCATTGTTCCCTCTTTTCCCTGTTGCACTGTATTAGATTTTTTTTCCAGTGCTGAAGGAAAATTGTTCCGCTTGTTTTTTACACTATGCTCTGCTTCAATTTCAGCGATGATTTCTTCAAATGTATTTCTCATGCCAGCGGCTTGTTCAGCTGACATACTTTCCAGATCAGACATTCTAATCCCTCGATCCTCTAACTTTTTTTGAAATTCTTCTTCAGGTATGCCTTTTGCAGCCAATGCCGATTTTGCTGCTTGCTCCATTTGAAGATTTGACTGGGCAGATAAATTTGCACCGCATGACATCTTCAAACCCAATATTAAAAAAATATAGAAAAAAGTTCGTGGTTTCATGGAAGAAAATATGGTAAACAAATAAGTCATCACATTAATTTATTCCAAACATACAGTTGTTAGTTAAATTCATTGAATCTCAACTCAATGCCCGTAATGTTGCTCATAATAATCCCTGTAAGCTCCAGATGTCACACGACTTAACCAGTCACGATGCCGCAAATACCAGTCAATGGTTTCAGCAATACCTTCTTCAAGTGATTTGGATGGCATCCAACCCATTTGCTCCTTCATTTTTGTTGCATCAATGGCATACCGCAAATCATGCCCCAATCGGTCAGGTACAAACCTTATGGTCTTTAGGATACTTCCTGTTTCTCTCTCCAGCTTTTTTTCCATCAACTGACAAATGAATTCAACCAATTGAAGATTGGTCCGCTCACAGTTACCTCCAATATTGTATTTTTCACCCGGTATTCCCCGATGAAATAAAAGATCAATTGCTTGTGCATGATCGCCCACCCACAGCCAGTCTCTTACATTACTTCCCGTTCCATAGACCGGTAACTCCCTGCCTTCTAGAATGTTATTAATGATCAAAGGAATGAGTTTTTCCGGAAACTGATAAGGTCCGTAATTATTCGAACAGTTGGATAAAATTACAGGCAATCCGTAGGTATGAAAAAATGCAGACACCAAATGGTCAGATCCTGCTTTTGACGCTGAATATGGCGAACGTGGATCATAAGGCGTTTCTTCAGTAAACGAACCCTCGGGACCCAATGAACCATACACCTCATCCGTGCTGATATGATAAAACCGATGGTTTGGTAAATCACTTGCCCAGCCATCTTTCGCAGCCAATAACAAATTAAGCGTTCCCAATACATTGGTTTTCAAAAAGGATGAAGGATCGTGAATGGACCTGTCTACATGAGATTCTGCTGCCAGATGAATTACGTCCGTAAGGTTTTGTTCTTTGAAAACTTTGCGGATAAAATCCAAATCCGTTATATCTCCTTTAATAAATGTGTAATTGGGCTTCCCTTCGATTTCTGTCAGGTTTTCCAAATTTCCTGCATAGGTCAAAGCATCCAGGTTGACGCATTTATATTTTGGGTATTGTTTCACCATTCGCTTGACTACATGCGAACCAATAAAACCTGCACCCCCCGTGATCAAAACATTTTTTATATATTGTTCGGACATTTTTTTAAGATTCGGAAAGGATATGTTTAAAATATTGATAAGTCAAGTTGAGTCCTTCCTGGCGATTTACCCGGGGCTCCCAGTTCAATACGCGTTTTGCCAAACTTATGTCAGGCCTCCTCTGCTTTGGATCATCTACCGGCAGGGGATGGTAACCTATTCTTGCAACCGGGTTGTTCACCAATTTCAGAATTTCTTCGGCAAATTCCCGAATGGTTATTTCCTGAGGGTTTCCAAGGTTGACAGGATAAACATAATCACTCAATAACAATCGGTAAATTCCTTCAACCAAGTCTTCTACATAACAAAAGGATCTCGTCTGCGATCCATCTCCAAAAATACTCAACTCCTCACCTCTGATGGCTTGTTTAAAAAATGCAGGTAATACTCTTCCGTCATCAACGCGCATTCTGGGACCATAAGTATTGAATATTCTGACCATTCGCGTTTCCAATCCATGATACCGATGATAAGCCATGGTAATGGCTTCTTGAAAACGCTTGGCCTCATCGTAAACTCCTCTGGGTCCAATGGGATTGACATTTCCCCAATAGTTCTCGGTTTGAGGATGCTCCAATGGATCTCCATAGACTTCAGAAGTTGAAGCAATGAGAATCCGGGCCTTTTTTTCCTTGGCCAGACCTAATAAATTATGAGTGCCTAAGGACCCAACCTTCAAGGTTTGAATGGGCATTTTCAAATAATCTATTGGGGACGCTGGAGATGCAAAATGCAAAATATAATCCAGGCTTCCAGGCACATGTACAAACCGGCTTACATCATGGTGGTAAAATTCAAATTCCTTTAGTTTAAACAGGTGCTGGATATTTTGCAAGTTACCCGTCAACAGATTATCCATAGCAATGACCTGAAATCCTTCCTTGATAAAGCGATCACACAAATGTGATCCAATAAAGCCGGCAGCGCCGGTAATGAGAATTTTTTGCCCAGACATAAGGCACAAATGTACAAAATTGGATTAAAATAATTGATTATCAATGATCAATACAATAAATAAAAAATATATGTTTTTTCAATTCCATTTCACTTTCCCGATAAAATCAACCTGCAAGACTTGATATACCCCCAGCCTCGGTCGATCCACCTGTTCAAAATGCTTCAATTGACTTAATTTTACAACTTTCCAATGCCAAACATGTCTCTCTTGGATAATATTATCATTGAACACTTCACCAGACTTGCCCGACAGATTGCAATTGCAGGATTTACTGCTTGTGGTTTGTTTTCTATAAATCAAGAAGTCTATGGTCAATCCAATCATCCCGCGATTATTTTTCCGGAATTTTCCTACCAGATGGGAATCCCGGCAGGAGATTTCTCCAATCGTTTTGGAAATCATCTTGGACTCTCCGGCGGAATAAACTATCAAAGGGGCAACTCTCCTATTAACCTGGCTCTCCGCTATTCCCTTTATTTTGGCAATCAGGTCAAAGAAGATGTATTATTTCCATTTCGCACCTCCTACGAAGGTTTACTTATTGGTTTTGACCAGTTTCTAACCGAATTGAAATTGCGGGAACGCGCTTTTATGGTCCATGCTTCTGCCGGAAGTTTAATTCCATTGGATCATAACCATTCTTACAGAAAATCCATCCGGTATCAAATGGGTGTAGGATTTTTCGAACATAGAATTCGTTTTGTCGATGATGCCAGTGCACTTCCTCAGTTTACCTCTTCTTTGATTCAAGGGTTGGACCGTCTGAGCAACGGACTGGCTCTGATCCCATCAATCGGTTATGAAAGCCTTTCGGATCTCGGTAAATTTTCCTGGTATGCAGGAGTAGAAAGCATCTTTGGCTTCACAAAAGATCGTCGCAGTTATTCTTATGATCTCGGACAACCAGCATCATCAAAAACCCGACTTGATATACTTCTTCAATTTAAACTTTCCATCTACCTTCCTTTTTCCTTGTCAAACGTTGCAGAAGAAATTGAATATTGATGTGGCAATTCACTTTGTATAACTTGCTGATCCAATTTTATTTTGAAAGCATCCGAATGGCTTCTCTTTTTTCCAAGTCCGCATTTAAATTCACAAGTGGTCGGAAAGATTGGAAGTTCAGCCTTCAAAAATTTCAAGAAGAATATGCCAAGAGGAAGCAACGGATCTGGATCCATGCTGCATCATTGGGTGAATTTGAGCAAGGAAGAGAGCTCATCGAAATGATTCGTAAGCACCATCCGGAATGGGTGATCATATTGAGTTTTTTTTCTCCTTCCGGGTTTGAGAAACGGAAAGATTATGATCAGGTAGACTGGGTTTGTTATTTTCCTTCTGATAGGTTTCATGATGCAGAGACCTTTATTGAAGGGGTTGCGCCATCTTTGGTTCTGTTTATTAAATACGATTTTTGGTTTAATACTTTACAAATTCTCCATAAAAAGAAAATTCCATTTTATTTTGTTTCAAGCCTTTTCAGGTCAAACCACTTTTTGTTACATCCACTGCTGAAACCATTGCTCTACAGTGTACTCAAAGCCCAAGCCATTTTTGTGCAGGATCAAAACAGTAAGAGTTTACTCGAACAGTCTGCTGGTAAAGTACCGGTGATTGTTACCGGTGATACCCGCATCGACCGGGTCATGCGCATTGCAAGGCAAAACTTATCTTTTAACTGGGCCATTCCATTTTGTTATGGTAAGAAGATACTGGTTGCAGGAAGTGTATGGAAAACAGACCTAGAAATGTTGTTACCTGCCTTTAAGGAACTGATTCGCCACGACTGGAATATTTTAATGGTTCCACATCAGTTGGAACATGGTGAAATGGAGTGGGTTGAACGAAAATTCGGCACAGCTGCCTGCAGACTCAGTAATTACCACAACGATGCGAACATTAGAATCTTAATCATCGATCAGGTAGGTCTTCTAGCTCATGTTTACCGCTATGGAGACATGGCATTGGTGGGTGGAGGATTTGGCAAAGGAATCCACAATATCCTGGAACCCGCTGCGCATGGATTACCAGTCCTTTTTGGGCCCCGTTTCAATAAATTTCCAGAGGCACAAATGTTGATAGACTTTGGTGCAGCATTCTGTGTAAACCATTCAGAAGCGTTTTTACTAGCCAAAGATCATATCTTTGAACACCAGGAAGCAATAAAAGAGAAAATCCATGCTTATTTTGCAAGCCATTCCGGTGCCACTCAAAGGGTTTACGATTACATTAAACATCATTTAATTGCTTGAACAATAAGCTTTTGGCCGAACTTAACCAATTGAAAGGTGATTTATCAGGATTGCACATCCTGGTAGCAGGTGACATCATGATTGACCGCTATGAGATGGGTACAGCACAGCGACTTTCGCCCGAAGCACCAGTGCCTGTTGTCTTATGGCGAGAAACCATTGACAAACCAGGAGGGGCTTCCAATGTTGCAGCCAATTTGAAATCGATGGGATGCCGGGTAAGTTTGATGGGATTGTGTGGGATGGATGCTGACGGACAGCGGATTCATCAGTTACTGACAGATTCAGGCTGTGAGGGAATTTACTTGTTACAGGACTCAAAGCGTCCCACGACTGTCAAAACCCGCATTGTTGCAAACGGCCACCAGATTACCCGAATGGATATTGAAAAAGAAACTCCCCTGTCCCTTGATTTACAACAGTCTGGTTTAGACCAACTTTCTGCCATTTTTACGGCCGACAGACCAGATGTCCTCGTGCTTCAGGATTACAACAAAGGTTTTTTTACTACAGCTTGGATTTCCCAAATCATGGATATGGCTCTAAAACATGGGGTACGGGTAGCGGTGGACCCGAAAAAAGACAATTTTTTCAGTTTTCAGCATGCAGAATTGTTCAAACCCAATTTAAAAGAAGCCCAAAACCAGTTTCCGGGAAATTATACCGGAATTAAGGATCTCGAAGGGCTTTCTGCTTATCTAAAAGAGCGGCTTAATTGTAAAACATTAATGATCACATTGGCTTCAGAAGGCCTTTGGATAGATGGTGAAAACCTCAAACGCATCTTTCCCACAAAAGCCCGCAGGGTTGCCGACGTAAGCGGTGCCGGAGATACTGTAATTAGTCTGGCAGCGATTTGCATGGCAAAATCGTTTACCCAAGAGTTCATGGCCATTTGCTGCAACGAAGCCGGGGGGCAGGTCTGTGAAAAGCCAGGAGTGGTTCCAGTGGATAAAACCTTACTAATTAACCAATTGGAAGATATTATTTGTTAAATAAAAGGGCAAACGATACAGTTATACTATATTTGTGCGCCTTTTTGAAAAGTATTATTATTCACTTTCATCAATTTACCGTTTTTATGAAAAGAATCTTTACCGTTTTTACACTTCTTTGTCTGAGCATAGGTATAATGAATGCACAGGCTATTTTGTGGGGTGGACCCAATGATCCAAACTCCACATTTGCAGGAGGACTCAATGGCTGGACTACTCAAGGCTTGAGTTCTAATGATCCTGCCAAGGCTGATTCAGCCATTTGGTATTACAGCGCGGCTGCATCAGCTGCAGGAGGCGCTTACTGGGGAACCAGAGGCCCTATCCAATCGACTTCACGTGCAAATGGTGCAATGGTCTTTAATTCAGACCTTTATGACAATGCAGGTATTGCCGGAAATTTTGGAAATGGAAAATGTCCATCCCCACATACCGGCGTTTTGACCAGCCCTGTCATTGATTGCTCAACATTTCCGGGCGTAGCTTTAAAATTTAACCAGTATTATCGCAATTTTCAATCCACAACTTTTGTCGATGTTACCAATGATGGTGGTGCAAACTGGACTTCTTTTCAGTTGAATACCGACATCGCGGTAAATCAGGAAACTCGCAGCAACAGCCAGGTGACGATTGACATCAGTTCTGTAGCAGCACAACAAAAAAATGTGCAATTCCGCTTTCGCTTTGAAGGAGAATACTACTATTGGATCGTTGATGACGTACAATTGATTGAAGTACCCGCTTTCGACCTTGCGCTCATTAGCCATTTTTACACTCCAGCTGCCTATCGTCAGCCTAAGACTCAAATTTGTACTGACACCATGATTTTCCAAGCCAACATTGGCAATAAAGGAAGTTCAGCCCAAACCAACGTCGTTTTGGTTGGTGAAATTTTGGATATAGATCGCAGAACTGCACTATACAGAGACTCAGTAATTATTGACAAACTGGAGACCTGGGATGATGATACTGCATTTCAAACGGCCAATTTCTTTGTTCCTAACAAATTGAACTTTGGTCGTTATTATTTCCGCTATACCATTTATGGTAAAGATGCAACGGGAGATTATAACCAATTGGATAATATCCGCGTAGATTCATTTGAAGTTTCTTTGGATGATTATGCTAAGGCACCTCGCTCCACCAGTGGAGTTAGAGCAGGTAGTGGTGCCGGTTACATTTTTGGTAACCTTTACCGTACCTCAGGTTGCTGGAATGCCAATGATAAATTCTGTGCAACTAAAACGCGTTTTTCAATGGTAGCAAACCCAGGAGGATCACTGGATGGCTATGCCGTTTCGCTTTACTTAATGAGAGTTTTGGATGACGTATTACCCGATTGGTCAAATTTTGAGGGAACTGGTGGAATTACTTCACCTTCAGTTGAAATTCTTTCCGCTGAGTCCTTTACCGGAACCACTGAGCAGAATTTCCAGTTGATCGAAGTGGACCTTACCGACTTTAATACCGGTGAGCCAGGCATTATGTTATTGCCTTCAAGCCGCTATTTTATAGGTACTGAGCACCCTGCAACGCCTACTGGTGCAGTGCCCATTTTCCATGCCATCAGCAATGAAAAAAGCTACAATGCTCAATCTTTTTCAACTTTCGTCATTGATGATGCAGGTGAATGGTTTAATGGATTCCAGGGAGTGAATACGCCTATCCAGGAATTGGTCATCGTATTAAAAACCAGCACAGATGAAAAACCACTAGCTGAAAATGTTATGTCCGTTTATCCTAACCCTGTTGTTGGAAATGAATTAAAAGTTTCTCTTAACTTTGATAAAGCAACTAATGCTAACTTGACCATTGCTCAATTGGATGGAAAATTAATGAGCTTCGAGTCTCACAAAGCGATTGAGAAGAGCATAATTCCTGTAAACACCAGTGATTTGAATGCTGGTACTTACTTGATCCGCGTTTCTACTGATGAAGGAACGTTGACGAAGAAATTCACTGTAGTGAAATAATATTTTAACTTCTTATTTTTATAAGCCGGATGAAAAAAATCATCCGGCTTTTTTTTTACAAAAAACTGGAAATTCAAATTATCCCAACATAACCTGTTTTTAAGAAAAGTTTTGATTTGACTTTAAAACTGTATGCTAAATTCTAAATCTGCCAGGGTCTGAATATCTTCAACATTTACTGCGGTAACTTTAGAAGCCGGTGAACCCTGATGACACCATTTGATAAAGGCTTCAATGTTTTCAGGTAGGCCTTTGGCTTCCATGAGTACCGAGCCATCCGCTTGATTTTGAACCCATCCTTTTAGCTCCAGGCGACGAGCTTCCTGTACCGAATACTTTCTAAAGTACACGCCTTGCACTTTTCCAGAGACCATGATTCGCACAATCCGATCCATATAATTTCATTGTATCTTTGTAGGACACAAATTTACTATCAGCCAATGCACTATTACTCATTGGGGCTTATCCCACATAAAAGGCATACCCAATTCCGAAAACCGGATGGAAGCTTATATCAGGAAGAATTATTTTCCACCGAGGGATTTTCTGATCTATATTCATTACTCTACCATTGTCAACCACCTACCCAAATATTGCAAGTAGACGAACCAGTTTCAGTTCAACCGAAAATTGTACAGGATCGCCAATTAAAACATCGCTGCCTAAAAGGTTTTCAACTCAAAGCAGAATCCGACTATCTCAAGAGTAGAAAGGCCGTATTGGTCAATGATGATTGTAAAATAATTCTCAGTGCACCCACCAATAGTCAAACAGCCTATTTTTATAAAAATGCAGATGCCGATGAGGTAATATTCGTGCACCAGGGCTCAGGAATTCTTCATACGATGTATGGTCAACTTAGCTTTGCCTATGGGGATTACTTGGTCATTCCACGTGGTACCATTTACAAAATACATTTTGATCAGCCCGAAAATCGTTTGTTGATTGTGGAGTCAAATGGACCGATAAGTTTTCCTAAACGATATCGGAATGAGTATGGTCAATTGATGGAACACAGTCCTTTTTGCGAGCGCGATATTCGTAAGCCGGTTCATTTGGAAACCAATGATCAGCAAGGTGATTTCCTGGTTTATATTAAAAAACAGGACATGCTGTACCCTTACCATTATCAGAACCACCCCTTTGATATTGTTGGGTGGGATGGTTATGTGTACCCATTCGCATTTTCCATCCATGATTTTGAACCCATCACCGGAAGAGTACATCAACCTCCGCCAGTCCACCAGACCTTTGACGGTAAAAATTTTGTTATTTGTTCCTTTGTACCCAGGTTGTTTGATTACCATCCTTTGGCAATACCCGCTCCTTATAATCACAGTAACATTGACAGTGACGAAGTACTGTATTACGTCGATGGCGATTTTATGAGCCGCAAGCATGTAGAGCGGGGCATGATCACCTTACATCCTGGTGGGATTCCACACGGACCTCACCCAGGAACCATTGAAAAAAGCATTGGGGCGAAAGAAACCAAAGAACTTGCCGTAATGGTCGATACCTTCCGACCTTTATTGATGACTGAATTTGCTGCAGGTTTAGAAGATCCGGATTATCACAAATCCTGGCTTACACAAAGACCTGCTGAAGGCGGCATTTTGATGAATAATATAACCTCATAACCATTCGTAAATCATTCATTTACTTTCAACGATTAATTCATGCAAACACTTACAAATCTCAAGCCACAACAACAAACGGATGCCTTTCCCATTTTAGGCACTGATTACATTGAGTTTTATGTGGGTAATGCCAAACAGGCGGCTCATTATTACCAAACAGCCTTTGGTTTTGAGTGGGTTGCTTATAAGGGACCAGAAACTGGGAATAAAGAATTTTGTTCCTATGTTTTACAGCAAGACAGGATCCGGTTTATTATCACTTCAGCACTCCATCCTGAACATGAAATTGCTCAACATGTTTTAAAACATGGGGATGGTGTAAAAGCGTTGGCTCTTTGGGTGGAAGATGTTGAAAAAGCCTTTTCAACGGCAATAGAACGAGGTGCCGAAGCTGCCTTTGAACCCCTTACGCTTGAAGATGCAGATGGAAAAGTGGTTATCGCAGGCATTAAGACTTATGGTGATACCATTCATACACTGGTGGAGCGAAAAAATTACCGAGGGATATTTTTACCTGGATATCAAAAAAGGAACAGTTTGCTGAAAACCAAATCAACAGGGCTTAAATATGTTGACCATTGTGTGGGCAATGTGGAATTAGGAGATATGAATCGATGGGTAAAATTTTATCAGGATGTGTTAGGGTTTAAATTGTTGATCACCTTTGATGACAAAGATATTTCCACAGAGTATACTGCACTGATGAGCAAAGTGGTATCTAATGGCACTGGATATGTAAAATTTCCCATCAACGAACCGGCAAAGGGAAGAAAAAAATCGCAAATTGAAGAGTATGTGGAATTTTATCGGGGTGCTGGTGTTCAACACATTGCCATTGAGACGGACAACATTCTGAACACCGTTGATCAACTTCGTAGCAATGGAGTGGATTTTTTATATGTTCCGGATAATTATTATGACACCGTAATGGAAAGAGTGGGAACCATTGATGAAAACCTGGACGAGATCAAACGACTTAATATATTAGTAGATCGCGATGAAGACGGTTATCTGCTTCAAATTTTTACGAAACCTGTACAGGACAGGCCTACGGTTTTCTTTGAAATCATCCAACGTCGTGGAGCGAGGTCTTTTGGCAAAGGCAATTTTAAAGCCTTATTTGAAGCCATTGAAAGAGAACAGGAGCTGCGAGGTAATTTGTAAAAATTTATTCCAAAAGTGCGTTAGTATTACTGATTTGAACTCAGTAATCATATCATAAAGAAAAGGATTAATTCAATAATAACTAACGAATGTTAGTTTATTTTTCTGCAGGATCCTGTTTGGGTTTTTCATAAGGAGTACCATCTTTACCAAAAACTGAAATTTGGACATATCTCTTTGGGTTCAATCTGAGATCCTGCAAGAGCAGATCAAGATTTTTGCTAGAGCGATTCAGGTTATCGTAAAGTGCCGGATCATTTATCAGTTTTCCCAGGCTACCTTTTCCTTGATGAATATCTTTTAAAACACCATTGAGTTGATCAAGGGTTTTTTTACTTTCAGCCACCGCTTCAGTTAACTGATGAATTGTTTTTTGACTTTCACTTAGCGTTAGGTCGGCGGTTTTGATCAGCTTTCCCGGCTCTGCGGCGGCTATACCCGAAGAAAGTTTGTCCAGGCTTTTAATTGAATTGGAAAGTGCCTGAGAATTTTGGGCCATTGCAGTGGTCAATACATCCAAATTCTTCATCGTATGCTCAAATCCAGAAGATGAATTCGCCAACACCGTGTTGAGTCGATGAGTTGACTGTGCTAAGTTATCCAAAATGGTATGAAGATTCTTGACAGTCCCTGCCAGTTGAGTTTTCTGATTGGTCCCAGCGGTATCCAACATTTGGTTGAGTTCTTTTCCCAGAGTATTGGCGTAATCCTTTAGTTCGTCTTTGCTAAACATACTCGATAACATGCCGGCAATTTCTCCCGGAATAAAACTTTTATTTTCCAAACAATCTTCTGTACAAAAGGCAGGATAATCCAGAATCAACGCCTTACCCCCCATCAATCCTTGACTGGTTAAAATGGCTTTGGTGGTTTTGGGCAATGAAATTTCTCGTTTGACTTCAATGGTCACAAGTATCCAATCAGGACTTTCAGGATCCAATCCGATTTTTGTTACTGATCCAATTTTATATCCCCGGATCAACACAGGTGCAGAAGCATCCATCTGAGCGATGTCGTGAAATCGGATATAATATGTATTGGCTCTCTCAAGGATATTACTTCCTTTCAAATATTTATAACCGAACACGGAAACCAAAATGGTGACCAAGCTCAGGATTCCAACTTTAACTTCGTTTCTCAAAGTAAATTTAACCTTAATGAGCCCCAAAAATAGGAAAATCGAAGCACAATGAAATTAGTGGATCTCATTCCTGCTGCAAACTAACTGTTAATCTATTTGTATCAACCTTTCATCTTTCAGACTTATAACATCATAAAACATCCATCAATCGTCTGGTCAATATGAACATTGGGTTTGCAGTGGCGGCAAAACTGCCGGTTCAACATTTCAGGCATCGATACTCAAAGCCCAGAAACTTTCCTTCGCTCTTTTTCAAGATCAGATTAAGAGGTTATGGGATCTTCCCCTTTTTGAATTACTCAGCTGGAGAACGCACCACAAATGCATCATTAAATCCTTTACTTCTCCACTGGTCCCTCGCAGCCAATGCCATGTCTTTATTGGGAAAAGGCTTGGAAAAAATCTTATAAACCTCTCCATCGAAGATGATATCCAAATCAGAAAATGAGGACCATTTGGCTTCCTTTCGGGGATCTGTCTTGAGTGCACCAAGTTGAATTTTATACTGCATTTCCGGCGATTTTATCACACGGGTGGTGGTTTCCGAAACTGCGGCTATAATTCCCCGCTCAGGGACTTTTTCAAAATAAGCCATAATAGCGTCTGCTATCATGGAAGCAATTTCTTCTTGTCCAGTTCTCGAACATAAATAGGCAGATTCTATTGGATGGCTCAAATAGCCTACTTCAATCAATATGGCGGGCATGCTCGCTTGATGCAAGACCATAAAACCTGCTTGTTTAACACCTTTACTTTTCCCCGGATGTTGCGCTCCGAATCTGGATTCCACCAAATTCGCCATTTGAACACTTTGTTGCAGGAATCGATCTTGCAGATGATTCAGGAGAATCAATGATTCGGTAGCCAAATCTTCATGACTGAGTTCCTGGTTTTCATAGCATAAAGAACGATTCTCCCTCAGGGCTACTTCTAAATTTTCATCTGATTTATGCAAGCCCATCACATAAGTCTCGGATCCCCGAGCTGCATGAGCTGGGCCAGGATAGGCATTACAATGGATGGACAGGAAAAGATCGGCATCTAAAGAATTTGCATATTCACTGCGTTGGGCCAAAGGAATAAAACTATCCTCATCCCTTGTGAGGTAAATGGCGGTTGAAGGCATGAGCTCAGAAAGGCGCTCTCGTGTGAGTTTGCAAATCGAAAGGCATATAGATTTCTCTAAACAAGCTCCGTTTGAGGTACCCACATCCTTGCCTCCGTGGCCGGGATCCAATACGACCAATGGGCCATTGGTATAACTTTGTGCGAAAATCAGGGAGTTCGCCATGATAAAAAAGGCACAGATGGGTCGAAATATCGTGCCGATTGCAAGCGTTGCAATGGTATCGTAGTTTTGCATTTTGAGACAAATTCAATTTCAAAGATATACATTACAATTTATTTAATGTATAAAACATTATAAATATTTGAATAAAACATACTTAATATATTTAATTTATATTTTAGGGGCTTCAGCGTGGGCCCAGGAGGGAGTCCCTGACAGTATCAAAGCATCCCAAGATAGCCTTATTTTATCGACGGATTCATTGTTTACCTTGTCCCCGGACAGCCTTACGGTCCCGGTCCACTATGGTGCCAAAGACCGCGTCCGTTTTGATTATCAAAACCGCATCATCCATTTATACGGTGATGCTTACATTCAATATCAAACCATGGACATCCGGGCTGCTTACATCAGGGTGGAATTGAAAAACAATCTCGCCATAGCGGAACCTTTTGTGGATAGTACAGGTATTAAAACCGGAATACCGGAATTTAAAGAGGGTGAACAATCGTTTAAAGCTCAACGAATAGCTTATAACTTCAGTACGAAAAAGGGATTTATTGAAGAAATCGTGACCCGCGAATCAGATTTATACATACACGGTCAAGTAACGAAATTCATTTCTAAAAACAGTAAAGACAGCGATGGTAATGATATTATATTTAACCAGAACGCTATCATCACCACCTGCGATGCGGAGCATCCTCATTACGGCATTTACAGCACACGTCAAAAAATTGTTCCTGATAAAATTGCAGTCATTGGACCTTCCAATGTTCGCATCCAAGGCATACCCACCCCACTTTGGCTCCCCTTCGGTTTTTTTCCCATTACAAAAAAAGCAAAAGCAGGACTTATCATACCTAAAGAATATACTTACGATGATCGAGGATTCGGATTAACCAATTTTGGCTATTATTTGCCGGTAAGTGATCATCTGGATTTAAAATTTATCGGAGACGTTTTTTTAAAAGGTTCGTTTCGCATCAGTACCAGTGGTAGCTATAAAAAACGGTACAAATACAATGGCAATTTCAATTTGCAGTTTGAAAACAGGATTCAGGAACTTCCCGCCTCTTATAAAACAAATATCAATCGACCCATCAGCTTATACTGGTCACATAATCAGGATGCTTCCGCTCACCCTTATCAAAGTTTTGGTGGCAATATCCAAATTGAAACCGGTGGTTTTTCCAAACTCCAGTATTACGATGTCAGTCGCTCCTTGCAAAATATATTAAGATCCTCATTGAAGTATTCTCTTCAAATTCCCAACAGTCCATTTAACTTGACGACTGCTCTTTCGCATTCCCAAAACCTGATCACAAAAGTAGTCGAATTAAGTTTTCCCGATGTCAGTTTTCAAATGCGAAGCATTAATCCCTTTAAAAGTAAAAACCCTCTGACCAGTACGGAAAAATGGTACGATCGCATTACCACAAGTTATTCCGCCCAATTTCGAAACAGTGTCAATACCTTTGATTCCATCCTCTTCACGCCAAAAGTACTGGATGATTTACGTTATGGTTTTCGTCATGGTGTTGATGCCAATGCAAGTTTTAAACTTTTAAAATACTTTAGCTTCAATCCCAGCTTAAATTACGATGAAGAGTTTAGTTTCTTCCAACAGGAAATTCAACTTAAGGATACTACATTTCTTGGCCCCAACGGAAAAGACAGCATTTATGGTTTACTGGATACAATCATTTCCAATCGTTTCAATTCTTTTCGAACGGTTTCACTCAGTGCAGGGCTTAGCACACAAATATTTGGACAGATCCTATCTTCCAAAGGCTGGTTTAGGGGTATTCGTCATCAAATGACACCCACTATCAGTTTAAACTTTTCACCGGATTATCACAAAGCACCATTTGATTATTTCGGAAGGGTAAATTCAGACACCCGACCTGATAAAAATGAACCCAGAGAGTACATCAGGTTTACCAATAGTCCATTTGGTGGTTTCTCAACACCTTCTGAAAATTTTAACGTCTCTTTCAATCTCAATAACCGGGTGGAATTAAAATATTTCTCGAAATCGGATAGCAGCTTTAAAAAAATTCCACTATTTGAAAATCTCAGCCTGAGTACAAACTACAATGTATCCGCAGATTCCTTCAACTTAAGTCCGATCCAAATCGGTGGCTCTAATCGTTTTATCAACAGTATGATCACAGTTTACTACGGTTGCACTTTAGATCCTTATGGACGAACTCTCATAGATGGAAAGGAGAAACGTAGTAAATCCTTTGCTTTGGATCAAAATCAAAAATTAGCCATCCTGTCCAATGCATTCATCAATACTACGTTTTCTGCTTCACTTGAAAAGCTCGCTGAGTTGTTCCGAAAGCCAAAATCAAATGCAACCGGACAACTACCCAGCCTCTTTGAACTCTTCAATAATTTTACACTCCAATACATCCTAAATTACCGACATTTCAGGGATGAAAAAGGTCTGGATCATTTTGATCAGTCTGTACACAGTCTTTCCATTCAAGGAAATATTCCTCTTACCAAAAACTGGCGTGTTAATCTGAGCAATATTAGCTATGACCTTAAAACAAAGAGTGTACAATATCCAACACTGGGGTTGGAGCGCGATCTTCATTGTTGGCTAATGCGTTTTGACTGGTCTCCTCAATTCGGTTATTATACTTTCTTCATAGGAGTTAAACCGGGATCTCTTGAATTTATCCGTATACCCAGCAATCAAGCATTTACCGGGGCTAGCCGTTAATCAAGACTGGTTGATTTAAAATATTTTAAAATTTTTACCCGTTTTGATTCTGCAAATGCATTCATTTCAGGGGAACATTTGGACCAAAACATAATGGCTAGGTATAATGATGCGGCGCCTATGGATTTTGCTAAAAGGTCGATTAAGTGATTCGATAATGTAATAGGGAATGAAAAAACTGCGACAATACTAACGCCCGTTAGTAAAATAATCCAAGTGCTACGCGTAAATGGCTGAATCCTAAGAAAAAACCACACCAAAATCGTTTTAAGAAGGTTGTAAACGCCTATTGAAATTAAAGTTGCAAGGGCAGCCCCACTGATTCCCATAGCTGGAATCAGGCTTAAATTCAATAAAACATTCATAATGGCCATTCCACACAGCAGGTACAGTTCAAAACGATATTGTTTGGAGTAAGATAAAATGTGATGATTGACACCTGTTCCGGCATCCATGATCCGAGCCAAAAGTAAGAAAAGTAGTGCTGTTTTAATGGTATTGATTCGATCGGAATGTGGCATCAACCAATGCAGAGGTTCGAATGAAATCCACAAGATCACTGACATAAAAACTGTACTGAGCAGCATATTGCTGGAAGACTTCTTGTACAAATCTGAGAGTTCCTCCCGATTGAAGGTATAGCTGGATTTGGCGACAGATGGATTCAAAGCATCGGTAATGGCAGTTGCCGGTATAAAGACTACGTTGCTCATGAACATGGCAAGCGTAAACAAACCATTTGCTTCAGCACCCTCCAGACTTCCCACAAAAAATGAATCCATTCGAAGTGCAATGACTGAGCTGGCACCACTCAATACAGAAAATGCAGCAAACTTCAACAACGAATTTCTTCGTTCTGCATTAAACATCGCAGGAATCCAGCGAAACCCCAATTGATCATGATCCATCAATTTCCAAATAATCCAGCTTACCACCAAAAGGTAATACATACAAAGTCCCACAATAAACCAAGCTCGGGACAAGAATTGCCAGAATGTAAAAAGAAATACAACCGGAAGAATGAATTTAAACAATAATGCCGCCCACGCTGTCCATTGAATTTTTGAAAAATTGATACACAGCTGTGCTGTGAAATCATATAAAACCAGTACGACGGTAAAAGGCCATAAAAACCAAATGTAAGCCTCCAATTCACCTCCTGGTTTAATCCAGTTAACGAACCCGTGTAACCCAGGTAAAAACAAAAGACTAAAAATGGTTATACCCATCCCGTAACCCGAAAAGATAAATCCAAAGAAACCATGTCGTTCTGCAGACGATAAATCTTTATATTGTGGGTAAAATCTTAGAAGGACCGCTCCAAATCCAATAGAAATAAATGGAACCAACAGAGATGCTGTATTGGTCAGATACCCATAAACTCCGTACAACTCCAAATCAAGTGGATAGATGAATAATGTACTGATTACACCCAATGCAGAACCTGCAAATTGTATCACAGTGGATTGAAAACTTAGGTCTTTTATTCGAGGCAAATTCAATGGTTAAACGAGGATAAAATATAAGTAAAAATAAGATCAAACAAATATTCTAACAAAAAACTGCTAAGAAATCATGATAAAACCGCCTCTAACAATGACATTAGGGAAATTCGGGGAGCTCAATTCGACACCGCTTTATGTATAGATTTAATAATCCACAAGTGAATAATCAAAAATAAAAGTAAAATTATCCTTCCCTATTCTATGAACACACCCTAAGTAAAGTCAATTTCAGAAAGAATGCATATGTCATAGCATAACAAAAATATACCTTGTTTTACCACTTGTACATTCATTCATTCCATTCGTCAAGGCAATAGTGATTCTTTTTAAAGTTTGCTTCCGAGAATTATCTTTGAGGTGCATGCTTTCAAGATTGATAACCCTATTGCTTGTTTCGAGCCTGTCACTCATTTCAACTTATCATGCTTTTTCTCAACAGGGAGCCATTGTCTTCCAGCATCTTGACGCTGAAAGTGGATTATCACATAGTGATGTCAATTGCATCACCCAGGATAAAAAAGGCTTTATTTGGATTGGAACGAAAAAAGGCCTTGATCGATATGATGGCCATTTCGTTAAATCCTTTAAAAACTTACTCATAAAGCCCAATGACTACCAGGATGATGAAATCACTTGTTCCTTTGAGGATCATAGTGGAAAACTCTGGTTCGGTACAACTGGGTTATTATGGTACGATCCTCAACATAAAAAACACCAAATTTATCGAAAGGGTGATGGTTGTGCTTTACCGAGCAACGACATCATTTCGATAGTTGAAGATGAAAATCACAAACTTTGGGTAGCTACTCGACGTGGCTTGTGTGGATTCCATGAAGGAAATCAAAATTTCATCACCTTCCTGCATGACACTACCGGAAATACCCAGGAAGTATATCTGAGTAACAGGATAACGGCGATTATTCCTGATGGCAAAGGTAAATTGTGGATAAGCTGTTTGAGTGGATTATACAGCTTTGCTTTAAGCAGCCGACAATTTTCTTCGAACTTATTAGAAAATTGCAATTCCCATATTCCACCCAAAAGTCGAATAAGTACGATGTGCATGGATTGCAATGGAAACCTAATTCTTGCCATCCCTGCCATGGGTATATTTCAATTTGATACTGCAGCAAAATCATTGAGAAACTTGGATCCTCCAAAAAAAATGGCAGCAGCCAGTAAAGACATTGAACATGTCATTTGTAGTCATAACGGAGACATTCACTTTGCTAGCAAATATTCGGGTTATTTGGTAAACTTTTCAAATACAAACCGATGGGCACAATACAGCCATGATCCCTTCGATAAAAGAAGCTTAATACAAAATGGCCTAAAATCACTTTACGAAGACAAAGCCGGTATGATCTGGATTTCCACTCAGGGAAAAGGTGTAGACAGATATTGTACAAATGGAGAGAAATTCAAAACATCATTCAAGCAATATGGTAAACCAGGTGGAATGTGTTATGATGATATTACAGATGCCTTCGAAGACGATAATGAAACGCTTTGGCTTGGAAGCAAAAGTGGCTTAATGAAATATGACTCAAAAGATGAAACGTTTATTTGTTATACAGAGTCAACTCAAGGAAGCCCAAACTTAAATAATCATTATATACATGCGCTGACTGGTGATCATAAAAAAATAATTTGGGCTGGAACTGAAGCTGGCCTGGCTCAGTTTGATGTTATAAACAATAATTTTAAATATTTTGAAAACGTACCCTCCATTTTATCAAGTATCAGTGGATCTGTAATCTATGACGTCTTAATCGATTCTCAAGGAAGGCTTGTAGCCGGAACATCCAGTGGAATAAATCGTATGATAGGGAACCAAAAATTTGAAAACTTATGGAATAATTTAAATATTCAAAATTTATTACACGAATTCTATACAACCCTTTTTCAAGATAGCCATTCCGATTATTGGCTTTCAACCAGTAGATCAGGTATTTTTCACACCGATAAGGAGTTCAAGGCAATTAATTATTACAAAAATAACCAAGAGTTTAAAGCGACAAAGGCACATCACTTTTCAGAAGACTCGCTAACCAATATTTGGATGGCTACAAATTGTGGAGTTTGGATTTGGAGTAGAAGAAATAATTCAATTTTTCAGTTAAAATCCAGCGACCAACTATTAAATGAAGAGATCAATTCAATGGTATTGGTGAGTAATAAGGAAGTATGGCTTGGAACGCATAAAGGTTTGCTACAGTGCTTTTATAATTTAAATTACATTGTAGATTCCATAAAACATTATGATCATCGAGATGGATTACAAGGGAATGTATTTTATCCGGGATCTGCGCTACGGTTAAAAAATGGTACTTTGTTCTTTGGTGGTTCAAATGGTTTTAGTGTGTATGATCCTAAAAATGCTCCCCTGAATACTTATGTTCCCCCAGTAGAGGTTTCATGTTTTAAGATATCTGGTGAAGAGTTTTCATTGGATGAATTCGACAATGGCTATCTTAAGGTTGAACTTGAATACTTCCAAAATGACATTGAAATTGAATTATCTGCATTAAGTTATAACCATCCAGAAAAAAATACATTCTACTACCAATTGAATGGCTATGACAAGGAACTTAAATCCAATGGAAATAATCCTGTCTTAAGTTATGTCAAACTACCACCAGGAGACTACAACTTAAATTTCCTGGCTAAAAACAACGATGGAATTGGAAGCTATAGTGTCAAACAACTGAGAATAATAATCCATGCAGCATTTTGGCAAACCAACTGGTTTTATCTTCTCTTGATATCTATTTTCATCGGTTTCACCATTCTCTTATACAACTTGCGAGTGAAAAATCTGAAAAGAAGACAAATACTTCAAACCGAGACCATTCGAATGATTGCTGATGCAAAAATGTCTGCCTTAAGAGCACAAATGAATCCCCATTTTATTTTTAATTCCATAAATTCAATTCAACAATTAATCTCAGTTGGTAATAAAGAACAGGCATTAAAATACCTTTCCAGGTTTTCCCGCATGGTTAGACTAGTCCTTGAAAGTACTCGGTATGATACAATAAGTATTTCAGATGAACTAAAGCTGATAAACTTATATCTGGATATGGAAACCTTACGATTTCCTGGAAAGTTTAACTATTCTTGCAAAATTGATTCTAACATTGATATTGAAAAAATAAAAATACCATCCATGATGATCCAGCCGATTGTTGAAAATGCTGTAATTCATGGATTGCTTAACAAAAAAGGTAGTGGAGAAATCTTGCTGGAAATAATTAAAGAATCAAACATAATTGTTTGCATGGTAACGGACAACGGAATTGGTCGATTGGCAGCAACAAATATTAAGAATTCCAGGCAACAAAAATTCGATTCAATGGGTCTTCAAGTTATTAAGGAACGTATAGATATGTTGCAATGGTATTCCTTTAGAAAAACAAAGTTGATAATCAAGGATTTAGTGAATAATGATGGAAGTGCAGCAGGTACTTCAGTTCGTTTAGAAATCGTTATTGAAACATGAAACCATTTCGTGCGATCATCATAGAGGACGAACCTAGAAGTGCAGAGCTTTTGGAATATCTTATTTTGCAATATTGTAGTGACCTGGAAGTCATTGCAAATGTGAATGACCTGGAAAAAGCCTTCAAACTGATTTCTGTTGAAAAGCCAGATTTACTCTTTTTGGATATTGAGATGAATCATCAAACAGCTTTTGAGTTACTGCCTCAACTAAATGATAAAAATTTCGACATCATTTTTACAACTGCCTATGAAAGATATGCCATCAAAGCCATCAAGGTAAATGCATTGGATTATTTATTGAAACCCATTGACATAACAGAACTTCAAGAAGCCGTTGAAAAATTTAAAGAAAAAAAATTAAAATCTGAAAATTTAAATAGAGGGGATAAATCAAACATAGTTGACAATACCCCCAATGCAGAATGCAATTTAATTTTATCAACCCTTAAAGAAAAGTATCTTGTTAAACCAAGTGAAATTCTATATCTGCAATCAGAAAGGCAATATACCAGTTTTTACTTGAAATCTGGGAAAATGATCTTAACCTCAAAAAACATTGGTGAATATGAACAAATTCTGACGCCCTTCAATTTTTTTAGATGCCATCATTCCTTTTTAGTTAACTTGTCAGAAGTAAAATCCTATTCTACTCAGGGTGGTTATTATGCCATAATGAGCAATGCCTCAAAAATTGAAGTTTCTAAAAGAAAAAATGTTTCATTTATCCGACAGTTCCAACACACCCATTTGATTTCACATCGTCAATTTGATATCGGCCCGGTTGTCAATCCATTGCTTCCGGATATCAATTGAATTGTACAACACATTTGAAAGCGGATACTTTTGCTTTCAAATAATTGTATATGTCAATAAAAAATGTTATTTTCTTCACGTTATGCCTGAGTTATTCAGCAATTTCTGCTCAAGAATGGTTACAAGATCCTAATTCTTTAGTAAAAGGATCAGAAGCATCAGAGAATGAATTAAATTTTTTTGAAGTACAAAAAGCATACAGAACATTTCTGCAAGATACATTAATACAAAATCATCCACAGGAAGACCAAATGTGTTTCACCAAAATAAGTGAAAAAGAAAATCAGTATCGGAGATGGGAGTGGTTTACTGAACAACGAGTTTACCCTTCGGGATTCTATCCTCAAGCCACTGAATTTTGGAAGGACTTTCATCACAACAGGAATTCACTAATAAACAGAAATGAGCTTAGTCAAAATTTCAATTCGCAAATTTGGCATCCTTTGATCTCGGCCACTTTACCTTCAGGTGGAAGTTCTACTGGAATGGGTCGAATCAACTGTCTGGCTTTTGTTCCAGGGAGTCCGGGCACCTACCTGGTTGGAGCTGCAACTGGAGGGCTTTGGAAAACTACGGATGATGGTTCAAATTGGATATGTTTGAATTCAGATTTATTACCCGCTTTAAGTATTACTGATATTGCTGTAAATCCCATAAACAATAATGAAATATACGTAGTTACCGGAGATATGTTTGCAGGTTTTCCCGGGATTGGTAAAAGTCTGCAAGGCCATTTTAGTGCGGGTGTACTGAAATCAAGTGATGGAGGACTGACATGGGGACCTACGGGTATGTCATTTTCACAAAATCAAATGATCGTACCCCAAAGAATGTTAATACATCCTACAAATGATGACTCCATTATTGTTGCATCATTCAACGGGGTGTGGAGGAGTGTAAATGCAGGAAAGAATTGGACTAAAGTTAAGGATGGAACTTTCTTCAGCATGGAAGCTAATCCTAAAAGATCAAATACCTTATATCTGACCGATGCAAATGGTTTGTGGAGATCGGATAATTTTGGAACCAGTTGGACTTGGAAAGGTGGGGGTTATTCCAAAACAGGTAGTTTTAGAGTTTCACTTTGCATTTCAAAAACAGACACAAATATTGTATATCTCTGGGGGCAAGGAGGAGCCTTTAAAAAATATAATTCTACCACCAAGGTATTTACAACCTTAATTAGTCCGGATGGCCTAGTTCACCCATATGGCCTATATGACAGGGCATTGGCGGTAGCTCCATGGAGTTCTAATATTCTCTTAGTAGGAGGCAGCGAAGCTGCGAAATCCACAAATGGAGGAAATAGTTGGAATTTAACTGCACAATGGACTGATGAAAAGGCTACCAATTACATCCATCAAGATGTAAAACGATTTTATTTCATACCATCTTTAGACAGTTCAATCATTGCGTTGACCGATGGTGGAATATTTAAATCAATAAACTTAGGTGCAACATGGACCAATATAAGTAAAGGAATTAACATTGCACAGATTTACAGAATTTGCAACCACCCTAACAGTCCTGATACCATTATCCTAGGGCAACAGGATTGTGCTACCAACCGCTTTGTTTTAAATGATTCCACTATGAAACAGGTCTTTGGTGGAGATGGCATGCAATCCTTGTTTGACCCAAACTCACCTTCCACGTTGTTTGTCTGTGGTGCTTATGGATATCTGCAAAAATCAAAAGATGGAGGTAAAACGTTTAGCCTGGCATCTCCCGGCCAATGTATGTGGATTGCGCCATATGCCATGAACCCGAAGAATTCAAAAACGATGTACATAGGTGCTAAGATTGGTGTTCGAAAATCAACCATTGGAGGTGAATTCATGAGTTGGACAACCATGTCCACTTCTCCTATACTCGATTCTGTAATAGCAATTGCAGTTTCCGACGCTGATACAAATGTTGTATATGCTGCCAAATACAATAAAATTGTTCGGTCAGATGATGGTGGTATTACATGGGTAAATGTTACAGCTGGGCTACCCACCTCATCAGCTTCAATTAGTTTTTTAGAAGTCAGTGCAACAGATCGCAATCGGGTCTATGTTTGCTTTTCAGGTTATTCAGCTCAAAACAAAATTTACGTATCGACTAATGGTGGAACAAGCTGGGACAATTACTCAGGAAGTTTAAGCAATGTGCCAGTAAATTGCATTTTACACTTAAATGATAGTCCAACCAATGAAGTTTTTGCTGGCACAGACTTTGGCATTTATTACCGAAATTCTAATTTAAATGATTGGATTTCCTTCAATGCCGGATTACCCAATGTAATCGTCAATCACCTCCAAATTGAAAAAAGTTCGAAAAAACTAAGGGCAGGAACGTATGGTAGAGGCTTATGGGAGTATAATTTGCCGAATAATGAATCTTCGATATTACCGGTAAATGATCTCCATAAAACTCTAACTGACGATGCTAAAATAATCGCGAAAACAAATAGCCGTAATGAAAGAAATATCCAGGGACAACCATTATTACAATCAAAGAATCCGTACCAGCAAATTATTAATTTATACCCCAACCCCGCAAAATCAAAATCCTATCTTGAAAGCTTATACAATTTAGACCAGTTTAATATTAAGCTTTATTCCGCAGAAGGAAAGGATTTTAGCAATTCTTTAGTCATTGACCGAATGGGTGAAAAACGTTGTCTTTTAAAGTGGGATCAAATTAGTCCGGGACTTTATTATGTTGTTTTAGTTAACGGTACTGATGTCTTTGCCTCAGCAAAATTATCCGTATACCCTTAATAATCATTTTAATCATTAACATTCTTGCTGCCTATTTCAAAAAGACGAATTACAATAATAATAACTCGAATTGTATTGATTTGAGTTAAGATCTTCGAAAGAATGATTTTAAGATTCATTCCAATGACATTGATTGAGGAGGCTGTTAAAGGGTGTAGCTCTAACGCCAGTCCAAGGAAACCAAAATATGAATTTACTTTTCATGTGAAAAAATACAACCATGGAAATATTTTAAACTAAGCAGAAATACTAATTACCTTAAACGCACTTTGAGATTTCCAGAGAGAAGTGTAACATACAATTTAAGGTTAGCGTTGATTTAAAGCACAAACCATCCAGCTAGACATTCACAAAAGTCGTTTCTTCTATAACTTAAAGTAAAAGTATCAAGGCGACATTGTACATTTGAGCAGTACATTCAACAAATGTCTTCCAGGATTATTCCACTGCATAAAGAGTTTATCGCCGACACATGTATGGAGGCCTTGAGCAAGATGATCACTTCCGGATCCTTGCAAACGGAGCATTCCTGTAGAACAGCAAGTACCCAATGGCTTTTACAACATTTCGACACCAAAGCAGTCTACCTCAATCCAAGTTGCACGGATGCACTTGAAATGACCTCGCTGATCTTGAATCTTGAGGCTAGCAGTGAAGTCATCGTTCCTTCATATACCTATGTATCCACAGCAAATGCCTTCCGTTTGAGAACCCCAAAAATAACTTTTGCAGACTGCCTGGAAGAGTTGCCTGTCGTTGACTTGAAAACCATTGAACCTTTGGTAAGCAGAAACACTAAAGCCATTGTGGTCATGCACTATGCAGGTATTTCGGTGGATATGGATCCACTCATACAATTTTGCCAAAGTCATGGTATCACCCTGATTGAAGACGCAGCACACGCATTTGGCGCCAGGTACAAATTAAAATCCCTTGGTACGCTGGGAAGCCTATCCTGCTTTTCATTTCACTATACAAAGATCTTGTCGTGTGGAGAAGGAGGTTGTCTGTTGGTGAATGACGAAAGTCTGGTCAAAATCGCCGACGAGGTCTTTGAAAAAGGAACCAACCGCAATGCCTTTCAACAGAAACGGGTAAATCGATACGAATGGTTGAGAATGGGTTCTTCCTTTGCCATGTCTTCCCTACAATCCTGTGTATTGCAAGAACAACTCAAAGTCGCAGAGAAATTAGTTTCTGAACGTATAATGTTGTGGAACCGATATATGGAATTACTTGCTCCATTACAGGCCTCTGAGTATTTTGAATTACCTAGGCTTAAAGCTTATCACAATATCAATGGTGCATACTTTTACCTGGTCTTACCTCATACCAGGATGAGAAGTGACCTCCAAATATTTCTAAGTCAGCATGGCATCGAATCAGCTGCTCATTATCCTGCCCTTCACCTGAGTCCCTTTGCAAAAAATTTCCATAATAGCGCACTCCCCAATGCGGAAAAATTTGAGACTTGTCTACTTCGCCTCCCTATTTTCAATGGCATGACATTAGATGAACAGTTGTTCGTATCTGAAAAACTGACAGTTTTCTTTAAAAATAATAAAATAATTTAAATCCCGCTCAGCCTATGCCTAAGTTTAATTGAACTCACCCATGATCAGCTGATAGAGACTTTTTACCTTCCCCTGTAAATGCGCTTTTAATGGTTGATCCAATGATCGTCTTAAGGGCTTGAGGAAAGAAGAAAAGTCCAGAAAACGAACAAAAGCGTAAAGCGACAATTGCAATAACAAGATTGCCATCAGAGCAAACCATACACCATATTGGTTCCAAACCACGGAGAGCAACAAAATTGAAACCAAGGCATGTAAAAACATCGATATGGCAAGCCGAACTGGTGCAAAAAATTCAATGTGCCGGATTTTTTTCAAGGTAAATGATTTCGCAAGTGCGAAAGGAATACCGTAAAAAATCACTGCTGGTAACCCTGCAAAAAAAAGCAATACCATTCCCTTTGCATAAATCAATCGCATCCACAGACTCGAAAACAATCTGAATACCATGGAAACTGGAGAAGGATCTAGATGATGAATGGATTGGATTTCATGACTTATCTGATGTAATCTATCCCCATGCAATTGGCGAAATCCATTAGCCAACTTGTTTAAGCTAACAAACGTTTGTTCATTAGTAAATATACCTGCATTTTTGCCAGGAAGCACCAACGGTTCAAGTAAAGTCAGGAGTTTTTCGAAAATCATAGAATCCTGATCAGGGCGAATGCTGATCATTACATCATCCAAGGTATTCTGAAAGTCTTGAGTCAATTCGGTTAATTTATCAGTTCCTCCGGGACATTTTGAAAGCCAGTTGCGTATTTCCAGAGGTTTACCAAAACGAAGTAAAACTTCACTTCGAACTTTATTCGCAGATGTATAAAAAACACCTGTTGGAACTACATATAATTCTTTTACCTGATACTCTTCAATTGCTCCAATGGCCAACCGCGCGGCCCCTTTTTGCAAAGGCCTAAGAAAGCGAACCATTTGGGTTGAGGCTTCCGGAAAAATCAGTAACGCCTTATTTTGTTGCAATACTTTAAAAGATTCATCAAATGTGCTTTTATTCTTTTTCAATTTTGAAAAACCATCCTTAAACCTGAAAATCGGAATTTGATTCGACCACTTTAAGATTGGCTTAAGCCACTTTTTTTCAAACATATCCCCTCGCACCAGAAAGTGTAGTTCTCTGTGCTGGAAACTGGCCACCAGGCAAGCTTCCAAAAATGAGTTAGGGTGATTCACGATAAACAATACCGCAGCATCCTTAGGAATGTTTTCAACGCCAGATAAAAAGATGCGACGGAAATATATCCGAAAGCTTAAATTGGCCCATATTTTTAGAATTTTGTAAATCATGAGATTTATTTCACCTTCTATAGATCCTTGGGTATAATATGAAAAATGGCAAATTGATGGTCATCTCCGGCCCAACAGCCAGTGGCAAAACGCAACTTGCCTATCAACTGGCTCAAGCCTGGAATTGTCCCATCTTGTCAGCTGACAGCCGGCAAATTTATAAAGAAGTTGACATTGGTACTGGAAAGCCCCCACAATATATGTTGGAATCTGTTACCCACCATTTTATAAACCACGTTCCAGTGGATGGTTCATACTCGGTAGGCCAATTTGAAACAGAAACCCTTCTTTTAATCAACCAACTGTTTGAAAATCACAAAACGATAATTCTTTGTGGAGGCACAGGATTGTACCTGCAAGCTATTGTGAAAGGATTGGATGCCTTACCACCAAGCGATGATGATTCCCGGAGGTTTGTCCAATACCTGTTGGAAGAGGGTGGCTTGATCGCTCTTCAGGAAAGGTTGAAATCAATTGATCCGGAATACTATGATGAAGTTGACCTCAACAATTTAAGACGTGTTAGCCGTGCATTGGAGGTCTACCATATGACAGGAAAACCATTTAGCAGTTTCAGAATTGGAACGCCCATCGTTCGTCCTTTTCAAATCCGGGAATTGTGTTTAATGCCAGATCGAGAGACACTTTATTATCAAATCAATCAACGGGTACTCAGCATGATCCAAATGGGTTGGATTGAAGAAGCTAAAAGACTTTCATCCTATCAAAATTGTCATGCACTGGCCAGCGTAGGATATCCCGAAATTTTTAACTATCTACGGCGACAATCTTCACTTGAAGAAACCATCGCCTTAATTCAACAAAAAACCAGAAATTACGCGAAAAGACAAATTACCTGGTTTCGAAAAACTTCATTGGAAAATTTTGTGGATCCTAAATCCATTGATGTTGAGGAATTGATGAGATCAATGTAATTTATTCTTCTCTGGGTAGAATTTTACGGTTAAAACTAACATGCCGGATACCATTTTTTTTGCGCAATGTAACCAGGATTTCATAGCGCCCAATTTTCTCTTCGTTGTAACGCAAATGCCACAAATTCATCAAGGGAGATACGCGTGATATGCGCATTAAGTCGTAGTCTGCATACATCTGTTCCAGCATTTCCACCGTCAAGGATGAATCCATATCTACCATCAATTCATTGTACAATAATTCCGGATTGTTCATCTCACTCTTGCGTTGAACCAGAGTCCATTTTTCTTTATCAATGGTTTCACTTGCCGTTTTGATGAATTCATGCAAAGCATCAGGTAAGTTGGAATTTGCCTGAATTGATTTTAACCGTGCTCCGTTCATGTCGTGATATGTGATGTTCATCATCGGCAAATCAGCAATATTGACCAAATATTCATTTTTGATTTGATTCCACTGCACACTGCGTTCCTTAAATTGTAAGTTTTTAACTTTTTCTTTGCTGAGCTCTGTAAAAAACACACCTTTTTTATCCATGTGATCCTTTCCTTCAAGGATCACTAAACCATTTCGGTAAAGCTTCAGCTGAAATACCTGGCAGTGTCCAAAACAAGGCAATTTCTCAATGGTTAACCAATGATTCAGTTTATCTTCTGATGCATTTTCGGCCATTTTACTGCTGCTGCAAGAACTTAGCAGTGCAAGGCTCAGGGTTAAAATGGATAGGTTTAGTAAAAAGTTCATGGTTCATTTACGGTGTTACTAAAATGAATCGTTTTTTCTCAGAATTATTGTGCAATATTGCATAAAAGATTCCCGGTATCATTACATGATGGGCGTACGGTATAAATCGATAGGTCGCCGTTTTGGAATCTTCTTTCCAAATTAAACGCCCCATTGCATCAAATAACAATATTTCGGCTGTCCAGTTTTTGTGCTCTGGATGAAAAATCATCCAATGTCGATTGTCATAAATCCAATTCAATCTTTGAAGTGAATCTCCGTCGTTAACCTTGCAAGATCCAATATCCAATCCTTGACGATATTGCAGGATCATGGCATTCATCCGTTCAACCTGGCCGATGGTAAAAAAGTGTAAGCAATCATCATTCACCAGGCTCATAAAATTCATGTACATATTGGTTTGTCCGCAGGTAATGACCGGAGTTTGAGGACAACCAAAATATTCCTCTGATTGTGTTGGAGTATCCGCTACCAAGTCATCGCCAGTGCAATCTTTTAGACCATTTGAAAGATGAAACAATCCGAAGTAATGACCCAACTCATGTACCAGCGTTTTTCCGACCTGAAATGGATAAAAATCCGCTGCGGTTCCCGTAAAACCAACTGCCCGGTAGTGTAAAATGATTCCGTCTTCATCGTATCGGGCCTTCCAAGGAAAAACTGCCTCGCCCAAAGCCGGACATTGAATACGGTTAATTACATAAACATTGATGTATTGAGTTGGATCCCATGGATCAACCCCTCCCAACGTTCTATGCATGATGGAACGCATGCCAAACTCGCGCTTACAGGCCAGTGACAAATCTGAAATAAAATGCCTGGTGATGCCCTCTGTTGGATTTCCTGATGGGTCTGTGGATGCTAGACAAAACCTAAACTGAGGCTTAGCCTGTAAGGGTCGAAACTCCTCGGGTATGCCTATATTTTGATCATTGACTTTACCGGAAAAAAAATCATTTAATATTTGGACCTGGGACAGAATCTGTGCCATAGAAAGATTTTCCTCAGGTGAAGAGTGGAAAATGTGAAATACCAACTTAAAGGTCATTGGACTCCTTTGGGCCAGATAGTTTTGGTTTCCAACTGAGGTATATGGTCCTTCTGAATCAGACAATGAACAACGCAGGAACTGAGCGTGTGTTGAGCTCAGTCCCAACAAGATGATCCATAAAATAATTCCGATTAGATTAGTGCGCCTCAATTTGAAATTCAATTCCCTGCAAAGGTAGATGCTCTTGCTCGTTTGTACTCAAGTAACGGGCTGCAATTTTCATATGAACCGGGCTTGTTCCCAAAGCACTGAATAATTTAAATACCGTGCCGGCATTTCTAACCATTTGATCGACGGAAAGTGATTCAGCGGTCAGCTTATTCGAAAATCCCGAGATGACCAGGTTTACAGCGTTTTCCTTATTCAAAATTGCCTGAAAACGGGATAACCAAGCGGTTCCTTCCTCGGTCATTGCAAAACTCTGGGGATGAAATAATAATTGCTGTGAAATCATCAATTGAATGGGCTGCCCTTCAGGTGAAAGCCTCCATTGATTCTTTGGGTACTTGCTCAGGTTTTTTAAAATTTCAGCTCGAAGCCTAGGTGTGTCATTCACATTGTCCTTACGTGGTTTAATGCTTTGGTCAATTTTATTTTGTTGGCTTTTCAAGAGCTTAACTTCCTGCTCGGTTCTTTCAAGTTGTTGTTTAAGAAATTGTTGGTTGTCTAAATTTATTCCAACTACTGCTTTCAATGAATCGTTTTCATGCTTCCATACATCAATAGATTTATTCAAGGTATTATTTAAAATTACGAGTTGTTTGATACTGTCTAAGCCATTGTTTTTGCTGCTTTTTTCAAACCCCATTTGTTGAATTGATCTGTCCAAATTTTCAATCTGCTGCTTTTTGTTGTACAATTCTCGTCTAAGTTCATGTAGGGTATCTTGCTGCAGCGCCATTTGTACCCTCTGTGCCTCTGATGCATGCAATGTTTGGTCAACTATACCATTTTTTTCTTCCAGTTTTTTAATGGTTTGAACATTTTGCAATTGCCATTTATAAAAATAGCGAAGACTATCCTCCCTGGAAGCCAACTTGGTCTTTATGTCTTCCAATCTTAGATTCAGTTCATCAACCCTTTGGTTTAATTCCACCACTGTTGATTGGAGTTGAATTTCTTTTGATTTGGTGGGATCCGATCCAGATATTTTACTTTGAGATTCTGATAATAAGCGATTTAAATATTCAATTTTTTGCAACAACATCCCATTCTGTGTTTTAACTTGCTCCAGCTCTACCACTTTGTCATTCATCTCTTTTTGAAGACCTTCCTTTTGTTTTGCCCATTCGGTTGAAATAGGTAAATCATTCTTTGAATCATTGGATAGGATCTGCTGCTGGCTTTGTGACTGAATCATTCGGTAATAGGAATCACTTAAACGTTTATTGACTTCTTGTATGCTATCCAAATAATCCTTCAACATTTTTGGTGATTCACCACCTGACGAGTTTTCATATTTTAAGTAAAATTGGATCAGTGTATTTTCAGTTTTATCTAATTGTTGTTTTGTTCTAATGCATTCTAACCTCATCAATTCGAGTTGCATATTTTGGTGAATAAGGCTGTCCTGCTTAATCAATAACTTGTTTTGATCAGCCTGCAGCCTCTTAATTTGATCACCATTTGCACAAGCCAAAACACTTAAGACCCAAACAATACCAGAAAATCGAATTAAAGCATTCATAATAGGTAAGATACATATAATATTTCATGCAAATATAATTAACGCGTACCTTAATTTTGCAATTTTATGAAAAAACGGATTTATTCCAACGAACCGTTATGGTGTGTAGGGACAGGCATCAGGTTCATTGGGTCAACGCAAGCAAAAAAAAACCTTACATACAAAGCAATGGGTTTTTCCTTTTCTTTTTCACTAACATTAATTAACCTCATGAATGCAAAAGCATTCATTGCGCAGAGCGCTGTCGAAATGAATAAAGCACTTTCAAGGAATTATGAGATTCAGTTTGCATAACCCAATAGAGGCTTTATTCATCCAATTTATGCGGTGCATAAATTGCGCATGGCGCTGACGAAATG
>CAZMSE010000015.1:0-66551 GCA_964568865.1 uncultured Saprospiraceae bacterium | reverse complement strand
TTGAGGTGTTTCCATTGCCATCATTCGCGGTTAGCGTGACCAATTGACTACTGTTATGGCCCGTAAGTACTGTCGTGGATACAGGGCTTTGTGTGACGGTCGGTGTTGGATTGCAATTGTCGCTCAACGTTGCTGCTGAATAACTTCCAATCTGCCCCTGACAATTAGCATCTGCACTCACTGTTGCATTTACTGGACAAGTGATACTTGGTGGGGTAGTATCATCTCCCGTAAGTAATACGGTGCACGTTGCACTATTTCCATTGCCGTCATCGACTGTTACCGTTACCGTATGCGTCATTCCTTCGCCGGAGGCTAACAAATTTCCACTCGTCGGATTTTGACTCCAGCTAAACGTCGTAGCACAATTATCGGTCGCCGTTGCCATGTCCGTTAAATCCGGAACTAACAACTGGCAGCTTGCATTTAATACAATGGTTTGTGGGCCTTCACATGTCGGTAGAGGGTCTTCATCATCTTCTACAGTCACGACAAACGAACAAGTAGCCGTATTTCCGGCAGCGTCTGTTAAAAGATACATCACTGTGTGAGCTCCTAGTGAAAAATTATAATTTGCGCTGGTAAAAGGTGTTACTGTTGTATAAGTACTTGGGTAATCAAGGTCAATTTCAAGAGTCACTGGATCGCAGGAAGGAAAAAGATCCATCGGACCTGGGTGTGTCCAGGAGTCCTCGGCAATACAATCTCCAGGAGTTACGGATGAAGTATTCAAAGTGTGGCTTGAATTGCAAGCGGTCAAAGTCGGAGGTGCTTGGACTACCAAAACAAAGGTATCGACGGCGGATTCGCAACCTTGATTGCTGGTCGCAGTATAACTTACAATAACTGTTCCTGAAGCTGTGCCGGTAAAAGTTGTTGGGTTGACTGTAGCATTGGAAACTGTTGCATTTCCAGTTCCGGGTGTGATGGTCCAATTATGTGAATAAGGTGATGTGCCTCCGCTTGGATTCCCGTCTAACATAACAGAATTCTTCAAGCAAACATTTCTATCTCCGCTAATATTAACCATCGGGGTGCAAGCAACTTGTGCTTCTGCCAATGTGGTACAATTCCCAGGTCCATTGTTGGTATTGACTGTAATAGTACCTCCACCGTCTGTAAAGCCTGGATTGTTGGGATCTTCGATTCTACATGGAACTACGCAACAATTTGCAAGCAAGGCATTACCGGTGGCAGAAAAATTTCCGTTTACTACATCCAAATCATTAAAACCAGTTGGCCCGTCTAAAGTTGTGATGGCATCATTGTTGGTAAAGAACATGTTTCCATTTACATTCACCAAATTGGATAAGCCTGACAGTAAATTTAATGTTGGGTTATTGGTGATGTTTAAATCACCGGTAATATTAGTAATCGCGGTAAGAGAGGAAGCACTGGTCAGTGAATTATTTCCATTTATGGTGAAATTATTTACATTGCTCAATGCACCAAAATTGGTCAAGTCGAGTACTTGGTCTTCGTCATCGATATTTAATAATCCAGCAACTGTAATAAGCGATGAAAAACCCAAAGTCGTCATAGCAATATTGTCTTCCAATCTAAGATCCTCCCCGACTGAAGTCAGCAAATTAGATGTAGCCACGGACAAATTAGCATTACCAATGATCCTAAATTCTCCTGGAGTACTTGTCAAAGCATCCATAGAAAAACTTAATAATTCGTTGTCGTTATTGTTTATGTCAACCGATCTGCCTCCTGTGTTGGTTCCTCCGATGGTGTTGAGACTAGGAAAATTCAAATTGGGAATGTCGTCATTTCCATTAAATTCAATATACCCCCCTACACTTCCTAAATTGGATAAGTTAAAAGTCTGACTTCCACAGTTGTCGTAATTGCTGGTCACCAATACATATTCGCCAACCGATTGAAGTCCGTTCAAGTTTACATCACATAAGGCATTATTGTCATTCAGAATCAATGCCCCTGTTATAGTAAAGTTATTTGTGGCACTTACTGAATTTGCTATTTGGGATATTGACACATCATCTCCCACTGAGGTCAATGAATTCAATAAAACTGCTGTACCCGTAGCATTTCGATTGTCATTGTCCATGGTAATGTCTCTGCCCACCGTGGTCAAATTACTAAGGTTAACAGTTGTTAGTACAGAAGTAATACCATCGTTGTTTCCTGTAACCAATACATCTCGACCAACCGCATAGTTGGTTCCTGTTGTATTAAGAGTAACAAGGTCATCGTTGTTCGTAATCTCGAAATCACCGCTTCCTAAGGTTCCAATAGAAATCAGTTCATCAATACTAACAGATGTTAGTCCATTGTTGTTATTGTTTATCACCAAATCTCCTGTAACCGTATTTAATTCCGGAAACACAAGAGCTCCCGTGGCTACTTCAGATATGGTTAATGTACCGGTTGAAACGTCTCCAACTGCCGTAAGATTCGGTAATGTTACCGTAGCCCCTGTGCCATTATTGTTATTATCGATATTTAAATTGCGCCCTACAGCAACAGCGTTGATATTGATGGCATTCAATGATAATGAATTATTGGTGTTGACCAGAATATCCCTGTTGACATCTAAATTGGATGCTCCTATATCAATGGATTGCACCTCATTATTATTTTGAATGATCACATCAAATCCTACTAAGTTCAAAGCTACCAACTCAATGGGAACTACATTTGGATTGTAGGAAATTCTCAAAATTCCATTCCCTACCTGAGTCAATCCCGGAAGTTTAATTTCCGTAAAAGAGGTGTTTGCATCACCCACCGCACCACCAATGGTAAAGTTATCTGTACCGACACCATTACCTACGATTGAAAGTGCTGCAAGGTCATTTAAGTTCGTTGGATTAAGCGGATCATTAAAATCTCTGATGATTAGCGTACCGGTTACCGTTGCCAAGTCTTGTAAATTACACATATCCGTTATTGGATCCGCTCCAACGTTTCCGACCAGAGTAAGATTTCCATTGATCACATCATATTTGCAACCACCCGCGGTATGAAACGCATTCAGATCAGATTGAGAATCAAGGACAATATTTCCGGTGTACGTTTGGGTACCAGCACAAGTATTTCCGTTACAAATTCTATAGATCTCAACGTCGTTGCCATCGCCTCCTGTATAGTCAATGTAGTAGGTAATCCCTGAAACTGTAATGTTTGATCCTGCAGAAAATGTCCCGTTAACAGGATCAACGCCATCATTATTGATGAGCATAATGACATCCATTCCACTTAACGTATAACCAATGGAAAGATTTAATGTAGCACCTCCCAGGTTAACGCTGCCGTTAACGATCATTTGATCATAATCAATGCATGGGGTTACACCATTAACTTCCATATTCAGCGCATCTCCCCCATTTAAGGTCAAGCCTGTTACTGTGACACAACCCGGACTGGATCCAGGGACAAAAGTAAGGTCAAAGGCACTGGCATCAAGAGGTTCACTGTAAGAACCGGATTCGATGTGCACGAAATCACCATTTGAAGCAGCAGAAGTAGCCCTATCAATAGTTTCGTCCGAAAGTCCGGTACCGGGAGTGGAAACATACAAATTGTTATTGTCAAAACGAATCAATCCAGAGCTTACGTTGTCCAAAGCATCATAAATCTTATCGGATCGTCTGAATGAATTGGATAGATCAAAAGCGCTGCCGGTAATATTCTGATTTGCTGAACTAAGATTCTCAATGTAATAATTTTCTCCGGCAAATGTGTTAATTCCATTTACGGTCACGTTGCTTCCAACATTGATCTGTATATCAATGGTATTGTCTGTGCCTCCATCAAAATTATTATCCTGTACCGTACCGGAACCAGAGTTGATAAATTTAATACCTGTCCCATTCTGATAAATGTGATTGTTGATGATGTTCGCAGATCCTCCATTGACCTCAACCCCTGTTGCAAATCCATAAAACGATGCATCATTATCCTGTATCGTGGCTGATGCATTTGTCCCCATAACAAAAATACCCGTAGTTCCTCCACCACTATGATTGAAATTGCAATCATTGTGAATCATTGCCGAAACGGCATCATGCGTGGTACTGGACGGACTATCCAGAATCTTTGCTGCGATAGGACATTCATTTATTGAAAGTCCGGATACTGTCACATGCGCTCCTTCAGTCGCATTAGAGTTGTATCCTTCATAATTATTGGCAAAGAGCCCTATATCAACCCCTGTTACTGACCCACCCGATATCAGGGCCGGATGGGTATTGCGAACATTCCATATTTCGATGCCTTCTTTTGGTTTTCCAGTCACCGCTGATCCATCTACCGAACCACTGACAAGCTGAGTGGTGACACCTTGGTGTGAACTTATCAGGATACCATCCCAATAGGATTCACTCGCATGATTAATAGCAGTAATGGTATTTCCCTGAAGCGTGTACCCGGATGCTGAAGAATAAAATAAATTATTAAAAACGCCGCGACGGCGAGCCTGAATGGTATTGTTTTCAATTTTTTGATAATCGCTGGTTCCTGGATTTGCTTGATAGAAATTGCCTGTTTGAACACCGACTCGAACATTGGTCATGCAATTATTACTTACTTTGGTATACTGGTTATTGTATAACAAAACACCTCCTCCCCAGAAGTCAATTCCTGAACCGCTGTCATAGGTTCCTAAATCCTTAATTTGATTATGAGAAATCTCATTATTTGATGATGGAATCCCTGCCGGATAATCATACATTTCTACTCCAAAGTAGGATAGATTTTTAATGATGTTGTGACTAACTAAGGCGTCTGTCCCTGTAACATATCGTGTAATACCCACTGCAATATCGATATCAGCTCCATTTGTGCTGGAATAACCTGTTGTGATACTTGGATTATCGCCATCAACCGTAAATCCTTTGATCGTTACATTAGAGGCTTGTATATCGACAATAGAATAAGCGCCGTTGCCGTCAATATCTGAAACTGCTGTTGTTAAAATTGCTTCAGCAACCCTCATTCCACTACATGGATCAATATTTTCATTTGGACCCAAGAGAGTAATTTCTTTATCAATTAAAATATTCTCTGCGTAAACACCTGAACCTACTGAAAGGGTATGCCCGTTTAAAGTCTGAGGATCATCAATGGCTTCCTGAATACTGCAAAAGAATTCACCTGTGCTTAGGTTTTGAACTGAGTTACCTGAAGCGCAGCCATTGCAACTATTGGCTTGTGGTTGAAATCCTGGCGTACCCGGCGCATCATCTACTCCGGAAGTAAGGAACAACTCATAATCTACCGAACCAGACATTAATGGGGGAACCCCTGAACCTGTCACGCCCCACCAATTGCATTCTGCCGAGATGGTTCCAGTTCCTGCAACAGAATTAGCACCAAAACCATTTGCATTGCCATTCATCAAGACACTGTTGTCGTTTGCCAAGATGGTATTCGCCGGTGCATTGCCAGTAAAAAAAGCGGTTACCGGATGTGTGCTCGATGAAGGATGGGTAATGAAATTGTTGTTTGCGGTGATGTTGGCTCCCCTTTGTGCAATGATGGCAAATCCATCGTTACCTCCAGTGCCCCATGGCGCAGCTCCATTATCCGTTAATGTATTTTGGGAAATGGTTGCCGTCACATAACCTCGTGCATCAATCCCACGATTTAGATTATTGGAAATGGTGTTTTCATCAATTAAAATGGTTTGAACAGAAACACCACCTGTACTAAAATCGCCCAGATATATTCCTGCACCCGAAGGTGAAACTGCCCCCGTACCAATGATCGTACAGTTTTGTATCAATGCTTGAATGCCATTCGCTGGAATCGTTGTGGCAGCTGTAAAGGTGTAAATCCCTGCATGAAAATTCTGTGCGGGTAAAGCGGGATAATTTCCTGCAAATCCCATAAGATTCATGGCCACTATTTCTATGTCAACTTTTCCTAATGGACCACCCACTGTATTTACCAATGCAATACCTTGCATACAGCCCGAAACAGTTCCATTAGAAATCTGAGATTTGGGAAGGGTCGTAATGTTGTGCATCACATAACCATAAAAGCCATCGGAAATGGTATTGTTTTGAAGCAAAACGGCTTCTGTTCCTGAAGCACCACTAAACACTATACCTGACGAGGTATTGGTACCGCCAAAAGTTTGGCTCACCAAATCAATGCAATTGTCTTCAATCAACCAGGTATTTCCCGGACTGGTAGTCACATTCAATGCTTGAATTCCAGCCCCCTGCACCAACATTTTGTTATTGATAATTTCAACATCCGTATATCCAGTCGAACTAACACCCGTTAGTCCCGTAATTTCAAATCCATCGAGAACCACACCATTTGCGGATATCGTAACGGCGGTTCCACCTCCTCCGGCAATAACGCTTTCCGCAATTCGTCCTCCAGAACATCCCGGTGTCCCTTGATTAGCACCACGCAGAGTTAGGGATTTATTAATCGTCAGATTCTCCGGGTAATTATCTCCTGAAACTTCAAGCACGTGCCCATTTAAAGTGTTGGCATCGTTGATGGCCGCCTGTATCGAACAAAATGTTTCACCGTTATTGAGATTGGTAACAAGTCCATAAGAACTGCTTCCAATGCTGGTCCTGGAATTGATCAAGTTTGAAGTTAATGTGTTATTCATGATTTCATTGTCACAGGCTATATGAGCGTTGCCCCTTCCAAAATAGGCGGCTGATTTGCTGTCGGCTTGATCCCCATCACCGGCATTATTTTCTACATAATTTGGATTTGGATGGGCACCACCCTGTTCCTGAATTCCCACATCACATCCGGATACTGTATTATTGGAAACCTCGTGATTTGTCCCTTCAATTGAAATTCCAAATCCTTCACTTTCTACTCGTCCAGGATTTAAATGTGAATAACCGGATACGGTGTTGTTTTTGATCACCACGCCGGTTGGTACATTGGGATATCCATCCGGGTTTCCGGATTGAAAGGCTCTTCGCATTACGGCAATTCCGGCATGATCCCGAATGTTCATTCCTGGCGTTGCCGTGAAACTTACGCTATTGTTATCCAAATATATACTTCCGTCACCTGTGTTTAGTCCGGTTCCATTTGGATTTTTGATTTCAATTCCAAACCTTCCGTTGTTGCTCAAAGTATTGTTATTGATGAGATTGGCACCTGCTCCACCCTTCAGTCCATTCAGTCCAATCCCATTATCTCCATTGTCATGTACATTGTTGTTGCTCATAGTAACCCCGGAAGCAGTTCCATCCTGCAATTCAATTCCACAGCAATTATTATTGTACACATCACAATTGGTTATGGTAATATTCTGTTTGAATCCATTCCAAATCACGATACCCCTTGCTGCTCCTGCGACATTGGTATGCCCATAAACCTCAAGGTCGTTGAGTGTAACTCCATTTACGGGGCCGTTTGCATAAAATCCTGAACCCCCAACGTTGTCTTTTAAAGTGCAATGCTGAACACTCAGTGTATTATTTCCACCTACAGCATAAATACCGGCATAGGCATTAGGAGATGTGCCAGAGTAATTTTTCACCGTCAAATCCTGAATCGTTACTCCGGTAATTCCATTGTTGATGGTGATCCCTGAGCCCGTTCCAAGACCAGTCCCATCCAATATGGTATTGGCCTCACTGGTTCCGTCCAAAGTCAGCGATTTGGTCACCGTGACTTTTTCTTGATAAGTGGCATCAGCAATTTGCAATACATGTCCACTCAGCGTTGCTGCATTGTCAATGGCACCCTGGATGCTGCAATATTTTAGACCGGTATTGGTATTGGTTACGACTCTTCCTCCCGCACCTGTGGTCATGAGGTTGTCCCAGAACGCATCGTATGTGCTATTAGGATCATAACTGGCACCTAATGTGTTATCATTAAAATTGTATGCCTGCATGATGATATCCCCAAAATAAGTGGAACCTCCTGATGCTACGGTCCCTACTACGACGTTATCAATGAGGTATTCCAGGTTTGCTCCATTGATCCTAAATTCCAGGCTATACCAAGTATCATAAGCCGGAGGTGCTCCTAAATTTACCCACGCTGCGCCATTCCAATACGAAAAATTAGGACTTGCGGCATCAATGTTTCGAAAACCTATTATGGGATAGAAGGAAATAACATCTGAAACATCATAAGCGGTTGCCCACATATCAGACCGCCGATGTTTAGTTGCCCATTCGGCAGGAATGTATAACTGTGCTTTAGATACCGTGACACATTTGCCACATTGATTAAATTTTCTGCCTTGGGTATTGTAAAAAGCACTTCCAAATCCAGGAGGCCTGTTTTGTGCACCATCCATTAAATGAATAGAAATTTTTAAGCGTCCGGCATCTGCAGAAAATCCATTGGGTGGGTATCGATCAGGATACCAGGCTCCATCGACATTGCTTGCAGAAAGCGTCGGATTAACATCAAATGGATCATTGAGCAAGGTACACTGCGACCATGTTGACAAAGAAGTTAGACACATCAACCCAAGCAAGGTGAATAATTGTCTAAATTTCTGATCGACTTTAGTAAATCGAAAAATCATTGAACATCCTGACAGCATTAATTTGAAGTTTTCCATTAGGGCATATATTAACGGGTGTGAAAAATGATTGACTCAGACTTAAAAAAATTTCATCTAAAAACAAACACCACAGGTATCTTATGGACACACTACGGGTAAACTTTTGTGGGGAAGATTTCGAGAACGATTCCGTGGACATTAAATGTCCATTGATAAAAATCGGGCGGGTTAAACCGATCATAACGAATCTTTGGTTATTTGTTATTTTCCTTTAAATGGACCAAACCGCTCCATCTAAAAAGGTAAAATTAATGATCAATTACTTAGTATCCAAGACTTTACATAAAATTAATCCAAATTTGGCTTAAATTGAGAAAATCTGGCAGCTGTACTGACTGCATTTATAAATAGTCATTTTCAATAATTTAAGGGAATTTACTCTTATAAAAAACTCAGTTTCAAAATGTAGTGTTCTTATTAATGACTGGTATGTCCTTTTTTAGTTTGGACAAAGTGTTTACTGGATTAAACTCTAATTATTTTTCATAATTTTTCAAATATAGGTGAATGATTTCCCCTATTTTCTTCTTTGGATGCCATTGGTGGGTTTCCTTAAGCAAATTCATTAGGGTTGATTTGGTCTATCATAAACAGATCGCACTTGAATATTTGAAGGATCTCACTGATAAGAATAATCTTCTGTCATCCAGACTGGATTTTTAGGCAGTGAATCAATTTCTCCTAAAAACCTCTCTTACGGTTAAAGCTTTCTTCCAGATATATTTCCCAATAGGGTTATGGCAAGCATTCATTGAATACAATCAAACCATACACTTATTCCTGAATCAGATTCGGGTAATATTTTGAAGTATCCAAAATTTGTTTCTTGAAATTTCCTCATAAATATCTAATCAAAATATCTTCAGGTTAAGCATTGTCATGAGGCCCATTGTCCTTTGTCATTGAAATGAATATATCCGTATGGTAAGTTTGAATGCAATAAAAACAACTCATATGAAAAAATTCAAAGACATCATGGTACTGGTTTCATGGCTGGGAGTGACTTTTCTTACCGCTTGTCATAAAGAAGATTCTACCGGAAATTCCTTGGGTGGAAGTACCGATATCACTTTAACCAAACCTGGAAGTGTATCAACGGTATGGGGATCCTATGGTACACAAAGTTTATCCAATGCCAGTCTTACGGTAGTTTCAAATGATAATGGCCGGGTAAAATATCGGGCAACACTGGACATCAGCCAATATCCTGACTCCCTTAAATTAAAAGCTGCAACACTTGCCGTTCAAATAGCGGAATACTACAAATTGGATTCTGGAGCGTTCGTTTTGGGTCCAAACAATATTCTCCAGTTTGATTTTGATCTTCGGATCACTTCAGAGGGTTATTTGGATTACTTCACCGAAGGAAAACCTTGGATTGTAGGCCGTTATGGTGACGGTGTAGGCACAGAGTATAAATTGGTAAATGATAAAGGCGAAGAACAGGTGCGGACAGTAACCGAAAAAACTGGACAAGATGATTGGCCACTCACTCCTTTCCTTTACATAAAAACTTCAGAAATTACACAATACATGCTCTCAGATAATCCGGTTTTTGAAAAAGTGATTTTCCGGATGAACCATCGATTTGGACTGGTGTATGCTGAATATTTTTTGCGCGATGGAACAACTTTAAAATTGGGAATATTTGCATCTTTTGTTTGATCTTGATGCATGACTTATATGGAATATCCAAGATTAAAGACAAAAGAATTCGTTGCATGATCGGGCAACAGCGGAGTTAAAATTTTAATGGTCATCATAATTGGGGTTTTTATAAATGAAAAGCGCCGGTATTTTCCGGCGCTTTTCTATTTATTTCCAAGCGATTAACTGATCAAAAAATATTATTTTTTTGGATAGAGTTGTTTGGTCAGCGTTTCAAAATCAACTTCAGCCCATCCCGCTACAATTTTTCCTTTTGCATTAAAATGGTACTCTCCCATCCAGGTTAGATTGATGTAACGGTTGGTTGCAGGCTTACCACCAAAAGGTCCGGAATTAACACCTGACATGATGCCATGAATAAAAACCTTGTTTCCACATACCGTTATGGCATCCAAGGTACGGGTTACATCTGGAAATGCTTTTTTCAATGACTTTACGCGCTCTTTGGTTTCAGCAAGGGTGTTATCTTTTCCATTGAAGTGATTGACTCCAGCAGGATCCCAATAGCTGGCAAATTTGTCAGCATCACCGGCATCAGCTGCAGCGGTCATTTCCTTCAGCATTTTTTCCATGTTGGCTGAAATACCTGCCATTAACTGGTTCTCAAATGACTTGACGTCATAATAAACTTCGCGCTTTTTAATCTTGAATTTCGAATCCAACTGGTCAACTACCAGAAATGGAATTTCAAGTTTGTTGTTGGTAGGCTCCAAATCATTGTAAACACCCGTATGGGTTCCTCTCCAAATGCCTCTTGATATGACTTGGGTACCATTGACAAAAGAATTTAATATCTCTGTTTTCATGTTATCAAATCCTTTTTTCCTTGCTGTCACCATCTCCTGAAAACCTATCATAGTGGTAGGTTCTATCAATGCTGGGTTGGTGTAAGTAAAATCTGGGGTACAATAATTTGAAAAATTGGCTGTTTGTCCGGCATCCATCGCTGCAGCCAGATCAATGATGGTTTGTTTTGCCTTTTTTTCGCTATTTTCTACTCCTCCGTACAACTGGGTTTCCAACGATCGTGGATCAAAAGTGGTACTTAAAGAAACAATTTTACTGCCCTTAAAAACAAAAACAGCATTAAAAGGTAAGTTGACTTCGACATTGGTGGGCAGTTTATCCATGAAGTTTCCAGAATTCGTCCCTTTAAAAATTCCCTTCACAGCGGCTTTTCCCTTTTCTGAAATAGTTTCCAGAATCTCGTGTTTCATGTTGGGAAATGCAGCCTTCAGCTGAGTTGCCCAGTCAGACCATGCCGTCATGTCCAATGGTGCAGGAGCATGTGAACTTTCGGCTAAAAATCCTTTATCCAGTACTCTTTTAAACTGATGGGCTTTTCCCTGATCAAACCAGGTAAAATAACTGGTGATCGCTTGTACAGCATTTTTATCCTGGGCAAAAAACCCGGTAGACTGAAACCCAACGAATACCAAAAGGAATACAATTAGTTTTTTCATATCAAATGGTTTTAAATTAAATACGGCCACTTTACGCATATTACCCATGCTTGTCGCACGGTTTGCAGGCCCTCCAATAGGGCAATTCTCGATACTTTTGCTGCTATCCATAAATTTGTTCGTCTCAGCCAGCAAACGGCTTTTCCTCTTTACAAATATATGTGTTTGTTGCTTTCAAACTGGTTTTTTTGAAAAAATGGTGAAATTGACAGCCGGTTTTATAAAAGAGCGACCCATAAGTCCAAATTCTTAGGCCAGGTAGTTCGGGTTTAGCCACGGTGTAAGCTTGGTTTTTATTGGCAATACACGATCTTCTTCTCCTTAAAATATTCTTCAGGAAACTTTGCATGAATGTTCCAAACCTCTGTATAATGGTTCTTCATGACTGCCTGCAGTTCTTCCCGCAAGTCCCCACCTTTATAAGCCAGGATACCATTGGGTAGGGGACAAACGGATTTTTTGAGTAGCAAGTGATTCGCATACTGGGTCAGCTGCTCCAATGAACACACCGCCCGACTCACCACAAAATGAAACCGCTCTTTAAAGTCTTCCGCACGAATGGCCAGTACACTAACGTTCGTTAGTTTCATCGCTTCTACAATCTGATGAACGACGCGTATCTTTTTTTGCGTTCCATCAATTCCGGTTAAAGAAATTTCAGGAAAAAATATAGCCAAAGGAATTAATGGAAATCCTCCTCCCGTCCCAAGATCTAAGATCCTGCAGGCCTGATTCCAAGGTACAAAAGCTGATAAGGTCAGAGAATGTAACACGTGGTGCAAATAAAAATGATCCAGGTCCTTCCGGGATATTAAATTGACTTTTTCGTTCCACATCACATAATGCCCTTTAAGCTCACGAAACTGATCCAATTGTTTCTCACTCAGGTCTGGAAAATATTTTATTAACTTATCCATGTTTCCATTTTCTTGTTTTGCGCAACCAACCGGGAATTTGCGCGATCAGATGAAATAGATAAAGTCCTTCATACAAAGGAAATAAACTGCATAGGTCAGCTTCTTCCAGCTTCCGGGCATTTTTACAGAATACCCATGAACTTACCACAACACGCGTTAACCCACAAAGCAAACCGGTCCACGGAGCAAAAGTAAAACTTAGTCCTAAAGAAGTTAACATCCAGGCAGCAAAGCTAAAATGATACAAAAACAAATAGAATAAACTTTCTAGACTGTAGTACCGAGAAGCCGCATAGTGTCTCTGTTTTCTTTGAAAATATTCACCATAACTTTCAGCAGGTGGAGAGATGCTAAAAGTATCTGGATGAATACAAATCCCAATATTCTTGTTATTTTTATAATGCTGAATTAAAAAATCATCATCGCCGAAGGCTATGTCTGGTCGCAATATCTCTATATCATGATACAGGGATTTTCTGACCAACATATTCCTTCCCACTGCCGTGTAAGGTTTACCCCAAAGCACAGCTGCAAACATTTGTTGAGCATTTATGCAACATTCCAACCGCATCCATCGGTTGAAAAATCCTTTTGTTTTCTCATAGGGAGCATAACCCAATACAATTTCTGTGTCCACGGAAACTGATTGCATCCAGTACCTGATCCAATCTTTTCCCGCCGGCCGACAATCTGCATCAGTCAATAATATCCATTCAAATTGGGCTATCCGAATTCCATGCATCAAGGCGGTTTTCTTTCCTTCATTCTGTTTGACAATGGACAAGGTCTTCAATTTGGGAATCTGCCGACTCAATTCCTGTAGAAATGACATGGTTCCATCTGTAGACCCATCATCCACTACAATTACCTCAAATGCTGGATAATCCTGGGTTAAAAAATCCTGTAGATGCTTTTGTAAATACTGATGTGCATTACGGGCACAAATCAAAACACTCACCGCAGGTAATCCGCTATTGACCGGGGGACTTTCCTTAAAAAGTCTGGGCAAGAAAATACCCCAAAATATGAGCTGTAACAAGGTACTAGCCAGACAAACACCCACTAAAAGCTCCTGGATCACGCTTTAAGGTAAATATTTTCGTTGAAAATCAATTATATTATAAAAAAATATAATATGTTTGTGCCTGAAAACCCTGTAATAAAATACTTTCACTATGTTAAGATTTGTCGCATTCTCCTTATTCCTTTTCACTATTTCGATCTCCTATGCACAAATGAATTTTAAAGGTCAGATCCTTTTTGGTAATGAATGGATCCAACCCGGTCAGTCCTACTGGAAATTCAAGGTTTCCACTGACGGTGTCTATAAAATTGATTACACCACCCTGATTCAGGCCGGATTTCCTGTGCAATCGGTTCCCGCTATTCAGATAAGACTCTTCGCTTTAGGCCGGGAATTGCCGATCATCCGTACAACCAGTGGTTTGATGGCTTCCGGAGACTTCCTGTTGTTCTATGGTGAAAAAAACAAAGCCGCCCTTGATGAAGCTTTGTTTGATGATCCGGCATTGATCATGAATCCTGAATATAGTATGTTCAATGATACCTTGACATATTATATTACATGGAACCAAAACCCATCTGGTGAAGATATAACCCGCATTGCCAATGATTTGAGCGCTCCTCTCCCAAAAGACCTCTACTTCATACAAAATGATAAACTGGTGTTTTCCGAAATTTCATTTAAAAGGGGTACCGGTTTTGGTAGTGACCAAAAATTTCCTTTATTTGATGCGGGCCAGGGTTATTCCACCGATATTTTCAGAAACCGCAGTTTTAATTTAAACATGCCTCACGTGTATACGGATGGACCCGACGCCACTGCAACTGTCCGTATCACAGGTTTTGGAGATGACAATACGGCCCATCGGGCAAATTTTTACGTGGATGGGGTTTCACAGGTATCTGAACTTTTTGCAGGTTACAAATTGAGGAATACCCAAATTACCTTTCCCGCATTTGAACTCAAAGAACAATATGAGCTCAAAATAGCAGGAGAGGCAAGCCCTGAAGACAAACTGGCCATTTCCAGGATTGAATTAAATTACCCTCAACAGTTTAAGTTTGACCAGAAGAAAATTGCATGGATTCGACTTGAAAAAAGCGTTATCCGGAAATACCTTGAACTGGAAGATTTCGATGGTGGCTCTGAAATTGTGGTGTATGACATGACCAATCGCATTTATCTGCACAGCGCGCGCGAGGCTAATGGAATCTACCGCATCACCATCCCTCCTTCTTCAGAAGATCGCACATTGTTGGTTTGGAATCACTCAGAAGAACAGGCTATTCAATCTCTTCAATCCGTTTCATTTAAGACATTTTCTCCCGGGCAACACAATTATGTAATGCTCTACCACCGAGCACTCGATGAACCTCTCAATGGAACAAAATATGTTCAGGAATATGCCAATTACAGACGCTCACAGGAAGGTGGTTCGTATGATGTTATCACGGTGGATATCGAAGATCTCTATGATCAATTTGCCTATGGCATCCACACACATAGTCTCGCGGTTAAAAACTTTGCTCAATATGCTAAAACGATTTGGCCGGAAATGAAATATTTTCTGATCATCGGAAAAGGACTTGAATATCCGTATTACAGAAAGTCTGGATTCAATGCTGAATTGTTTTTCGTTCCAACATTTTGCTCTCCTGCATCAGACATCAGTCTGGTCACCGACCGAGATAAGAAACCCCTGTGCTCTTTTGGCCGGATCCCTGCCATTAATGGGGCAGAAATCAAATCTTATTTGGACAAAGTAAAGTCGCATGAGTCGTTTTTAAAAAATACCCATTACTCCCTTGAAAACCGCGAATGGTTGAAAAGAGTGATTCATCTTTCCGGTGGTGATCCACAGATCTATGCTTTGATCAGCAGTCAGCTATCCGGTATGGAAAATGTCATTGAATCAGGGGGTACAGGAGTTGATGTAAAAACTTTCTATAAGCAGAGCAGCAGTAGCATAGAAATTGCAAACAGCGAACTTTTGCGCAAATACATCAATGAAGGAAGTGCGATCATTTCTTTTATGGGGCATTCTGCAGCAGTTCGTCTGGATTTTAATCTTGAAAACGTTGATTCTTATAAAAACAAAGACCGTTACCATTTATTCATTGCAATGGGATGTTATGCAGGTTCTTTGTTTGGAGCCAACCGTTCCATCAGCGAGGATCACAACCTAGCACCGGAAAAAGGCTCTATCGTTTACTTGGCCAACACGACTGCTGGGTTTCCAGACATTCTGGGTCTTTTTGGCAATGAACTCTATCGCCAATTTGGGGGTACATCTTTTGGTAAATCCATCGGTGATGCTGTACGGGAAACCATTATGCAAATGATCCGAAATGGTGGCGAAAGATTGTTAACCCAGGCTTATTCTACCACTTTTAACGGAGATCCCGCCATTCATATCAATTTCAACACCCAACAAGACTATACCATCGACCCATCATCGGTAATTGCTGATCCTTCATTAATTTTCAGTACTCAAAAAGACTTCAAATTAAATTTTGATATTGTTAACCTCGGTGCATACGTACAGGACAGTATCCAACTTACTGTCGAAAGAGAAAAACCAAATGGCAGTAAAAGCATTGTTTTCGATGGTCGTGTTGCAACTCCTTCCTGGAGAAGTAGTCAGCAAATTCTTATACCCATTCTAGGGGATGATGCTATAGGCTCGAATGTGTTGTACATTTCATTAGATACAAAAAATGCCATAGCAGAAGGTCCAATGCCAGAGGCTGAACAAAACAATCAACTGGAAATCAACGGTGGAAAAGGATTCAAGTTTCTGGTGTTTGGAAATGAGGCCCGACCTGTATTTCCTGAAGATTTTGCCATTGTAAATGTTGAAAATCCAACCCTCATTGCCTGTAACGGAAACACCCTTGCGCCAAAAATCCGTTATCACCTCCAGATGGATACCACAGAATATTTTAACAGTCCTTTATTTTTATCCACATCCATTGAACAAACGGGTGGAATCATTCAGTGGCAACCTAACGTACGTTTGTTAGGAAACACGGTTTATTACTGGAGAGTTTCACCTGACAGCACCATAGCTGGCCAGTATGCCTGGAGAAACTCTTCGTTCATCTATATCCCGGGAAGCTCGCCCGGCTGGAATCAATCCCATTTCTTCCAATACAAAAAAGATGACTTTGTCAAATTTCAATTAGAGGAACCTTATCGGGAATTTACTTATGCCAAGGGTTTTATTGAGTTTCGGGCCAACAATGGTTACATTGAATTACCCACCTACATTCGCCCAAGACTATACGTAGGTACAGATGTGGCTTCCGATTATGATTATTGGAACTACAACAATGATTTTAGTGGAGTGGTCGTGAATGTGTTTAATCCGATCACCGGAAAATTATGGGTCAACCAGAGCGGTGGTGACTTCAACAGTTACAACGACCCCCGCTATGCCGGTAAACCGTTTTTTGTCTTTCAAACTGAAACATCAGAACAACGTTCACACCTGATGAATTTCTTAGAAACATCTATTCCTAACGATCATGTGGTGGTATTCAGCACCATGACTCAATATCAAAATTCTTATTTCCCGGAACTTTGGGAAAGCGATGGCGCCAGAAACCTTTATTCCATTTTGGAATCTTTTGGTGCCAAGCAGGTACGAAATTTGAAATCGTTTACTTCAGTTCCTTACATCCTTGTCTATCGCAAAGGGCAATTGTCATTTGAAGTGAAAGAGAGTATTGGAAACTTCACAGACGAAAATGAAATTTCTCATGTATTTACTATACCCCTTACGGAAGGTATATTACAATCACAAATCATAGGCCCCGTATCGTCTTGGCAGAATTTTACCTGGGACCACCATGGAGAAAATCCTGCAGAGGACAAACATGCGGTCAATGTTTATGGTTTAAAAACTGATGGTAGCCAATCTCTTTTGTATAGCGCGCTCAGTTCAAAATCCCAGGACCTCAGCGGGCTATCTGCAAAAGAATTTCCCCGACTCAAACTGGAGTGGACCAGTAAAGACTCGATTTCACGCAACTCCGTACAAATGGATTACTGGAGAGTAAATCGTCGTTCACTACCTGACGCTGCATTTCACCCTGCCTTGTTATTTAAAAAAGTAAAAGATACCATCAACCAGGGAGATTTATTTGAAGTCGAGATTCTCGCGCAAAATATAGGTGAAGTCAATATGGATAGTTTGTTGGTTAAATTTACCCTGATCAATAAAGCCAACCAGCAAATAACAAGTTTTAAACGATTTATGCCTCTGGCTTCACTAGCGACTCTGAAGATCCCCTATTCCTACAAAACTTCAAGTGTTTACGGACAATTTACTTTATTTATTGAGTTAAACCCAAACAACGATCAGACTGAATTGCACCAATTCAATAATACTGCAGCAATTCCCTTTTACATCAGAAGAGATCGACGTAAACCCTTTATTGATGTAACATTCAATAAAGAAAAGATTTTTAACCTGGATATTGTTTCCAGTAAGTCAGTAATAGAAATTGTCATTCAGGATGAAAACAAAGACTTGTTGCCAAAAGATACTACAGCATTTGAATTGCGCATCAAAGAACCGGGAGGAAGCCCTGTGCGTGTTTATTTTGCACAAAACAATGTAGAGTTCATACCGGCTTCTTCGTCAGACAACAAAGTCAAGGCCATTATCCACGGAGATTTCAGGCGTGACGGAATTTACACGTTATTTGTTAAAGCTTATGATGCCTCAGGCAATGCTGCTAATGACCTGGAATATCTCATCGATTTTACAATCGTATCAAAATCTTCTGTATCAAATCTCTTCAATTATCCGAATCCATTCACAACCCGGACCAAATTTGTATATACACTAACCGGTGAAACATTGCCGGAATATTATTCCATTCAAATTATGACCGTCAGTGGAAAAGTTGTCCGTGAAATTGATAAAGATGAAATTGGTCCATTACAGGTAGGTACCCACATGACAGAGTTTGAATATGACGGAACTGATCAATTTGGCGAACGACTAGCCAACGGAGTTTATCTGTATCGCTTCAAGGTGAAAGACCTTCACAGAAAAGATCTTGATAAATACAACAATGGTACCGACGAGTATTTTAAAAATGAGCTAGGAAAAATGGTTATTTTAAGATAAACCATTCCTTATAAAACAAACTGTACCTGGTTAAACTAACAAGTGTTTGGCCAGGTATTTTTTTATCCGCCTCACCATCCAGGGGCCTTCATAAATGAAGCCGGTATACACCTGAATGCATAATGCTCCATCCTGCATTCGCTGAAGGGCTTCCATACCATTGGAGATCCCACCTACACCAATTAATTCAAACTCACCCCCTGATTGGAGTTTGAGGTATCTCAATTTTTCTACCGCCAGGTTTTTTAAAGCCTGACCACTCAGTCCTCCGGATTCTTCGGCAATTTTTTGATCCTTTAAGGATTTAGGCCGACCAATGGTCGTGTTGCCCATGATGATTCCAGTAAATTGATTTTCTTTTACCACCCCGACAATGTCATCCAAGGCTTCATTTTCCAAATCCGGGGCTATTTTCAAATAAAGTGGTTTGGGTTGTACCTGCTTCAAATTTTCTTCCTGTAGTGCTTTGAGCAATTTATTTAAGGGTTCACGCTCTTGTAATTGGCGAAGACCGGGTGTATTGGGCGAACTTACATTTATGGTAAAATAATCCACAGAAGAAAATAATGTCTTGAAACATATCAAATAATCATTTACGGCTTCTCCTGCAGGAGTTACTTTGTTTTTACCGATGTTTCCGCCAATCAACAAGCCTTTTGGTTTATTAAATTCTTTCAAACGACGAGCGAGTGCCTCCACTCCTTCATTATTAAAACCCATGCGATTGATGATGGACTTATCCCTTATTAATCTGAACAACCTTGGTTTGGGGTTGCCTTCCTGTGCTTTGGGCGTTACAGTTCCTACTTCAATATGCCCGAAGCCTAATAATGCAAGGGCCTCCAGCCACTTCCCGTCCTTGTCAAAGCCCGCTGCTAAGCCCACGGGGTTTCTGCTCTTTAGCCCGCCCATTTTAAACTCAAGACATGAATGTTCAAAACGAAAACTGTTTACCAGGAATGATCTCAAGAGGGGAATTTTCAAACTCAGGGACAATAAATCCATCGCCAGATAATGTGCCCGCTCGGCATTCCACCGAAAAAACAAGAATCTTAAAAAGGTCCACATCATACTTCTTCATCAATTTTCAACTGCAATTTTTCTTTAAATTGCTGCAAATGTGGATTTTTCTGCAACATGGTTTCCCATTTTTCAGATGCGTTGAGTTGTTTTATTTGCTTTTTATTATCCTGTTCTGCTAATGCGGGATCAATATCAATGTACAATCTCACATTTTTATCAGAAAATGTTTCACGCATACGTTCATCCAATTTCAATTCTGCACGAATCGTTTCACGTGCGATAACACTACCTACTAAAATGTGAATAGCGTGGGAGTCAATTTTCAAAACAGCAGAGCGCATGAAGGCTTTTAATGAAGAAGGTAAATCGATTTCCAATAACTGATTCCAAAAATCTGTTGCCGATTGTTCATTAAAAGCGATAAGGGATTCTTTTCTGATCTTTTCTTCTTCCTGAATTCTTGATTTTAACGCTGCAAGATTCCCCAATTTGGGTATTGAAATCACACTCGAAGCACCCGGAACAATGGCTTCGGTTAAAGGTCTTTGAATAGAAGGCTTTGAAGGCGGGGGAATCTGTTGAATCGATTTGGTCAGTTCGTCAGTTGGATTTTTTTTTTCTTCAGAAAATGATTCTGCTGGAACATTCTGACGGGAAGCGGAGTACACAATTTTGATTAAAAGAATTTCTGTATGTAACCTTTTATTTCTGGCACGCACTAAATTGATGTCTGCTTCATGGACGAGGTCCAGCCAGGTAACCAATTTGGATAAATTGCATGCATTGGCCTGCTGTTGATAGCGGTTTTTGATTTGTTCACTTCCCTCCACCAATGCCAGCATTCCCTGATCTTTTACCACCATCAGTTGCCGGAAATGATTTGCCAATCCTTCGAGTAATACCTCAGGATCAAACCCCCTTTGTAAAACTTCATCCAGCATCAACATGCAATCTGCGATATCCTCCCTTAAGAAGGCATCAGTAAAACGAAAGTAATAATCATAATCAAGGATATTGAGGTTATCCAGTACATCCTTTAATTTGATTTCATTTCCAGAAAAACTTTTTATACGATCAAACATGGACAATGCATCGCGCATTGCACCTTCTGCTTTTTGTGCGATCAAATACAAGGCCTCTTCTTCTGCTTGAAGGTTTTCCTCCGTGACAATCTTTTGAAGTTGCAAAACGATGTCGCGTTCCTTAATTCTACGAAAATCGTAAATCTGGCAACGACTTAAGATGGTGGGAATGATCTTATGCTTTTCCGTTGTTGCCAGAATAAATTTTGCAAATGACGGAGGCTCTTCCAGGGTTTTCAAAAAAGCATTGAACGCAGAAGAGGACAACATATGTACCTCGTCGACAATATAAATCTTATATTTCCCAGCCTGAGGCTGATACCTAACTTGGTCAACCAGCTCGCGAATATCTTCTACAGAATTGTTACTGGCTGCATCTAATTCGAAAATATTAAACGAAGCATTTTCCATTGAAGACCTGCACGACTCACATTCGTTGCAAGGTTCCCAATCCGGAGTGGGGTTTAAACAATTTAAGACCCTGGCCAAAATTCTGGCGCAAGTGGTCTTTCCTACCCCCCTGGGGCCACAAAATAAAAAAGCATGAGCGATTTGCCCCTTAGCCAATGCGTTGCGCAGGGTGGTGGCCACGTGGTCCTGTCCAATGACATCTGACCACCTTAATGGCCTGTATTTTCTCGCCGATACTATAAAATGGCTCATCGCTTTCCGGGCAAAAGTAGCAAAAAACTATAGCTTAAGGCGTTTAAATAGCATTAGTTTACGTTCATTAATGAGGGTCTTTGGGCTATTGGACTTGAACTTGTTTAGAATTTGCTTTGTTCGTATGAATATTATGTGGAGAAAGATAAAATATTGGTTGATAAAAATTTCCAGAGATCGTGCCAGTACACATGAAATTGCCATCGGAGCGGCCATCGGTACGTTCATTAGCATTTTTCCCACTTTCGGGGCTGGGACTTTACTTGTTTTATTTTTTTACAGGTTGTGGAAATTTAATTTATTGGCCGCTCTAGGAGGAAGTATGGTCTCAAACATATTTACAAGTCCATTTTTCATGGCCCTCAGCTATAAGTTGGGTAGTTTATTTTTTCCGTCTCATGCGGAGATTAATTTTCGAAAATGGTATAACCATTTGGATCACCTGAGCTTCTCCATTTTAGTTGGAAGTCTAATTCTCAGCTTCACACTTTCACTCCTTGCCTATTACTTGATTGGATGGACCGTAGATCGATATCGAAAATCAAGGCCGACAGGATCAATTGCCACACAGGATGAGGCTGCATGATAAAAAACTAAAGACCTACAATGCTGCATTCCAACCAGCTGATGAAGTTTTATTGCTTCAAAGCGGTGAGGCATATTTTACACAGCTCTTGAATGCCATTCACAATGCCAGATCAACCATACATTTCCATTGCTATATTTTTGATCCAGATGATACCGGTACAGAAGTGGCAACTGCCTTACTTTTAGCGGCTTCCAGGGGAGTTATGGTTTCGGTAGTTATTGATGGTTATGGTTCTGGTAAATTTCCTGAAGATTGGATTATAAATTGGACAACTCGTGGGATTAAAGTTCACCGGTTTTCAAAAATTTCTTTGTTCAAGAACTTGAACCTTGGCCGCAGGCTTCACCACAAAGTCATTGTGATCGATGATACCACTTCTTTTGTAGGAGGAATAAACATTGCCGACAAATATCGAGGATCTTCAAGTGAAATACCCTGGCTTGACTTTGCCATAAAGGTTTCAGGAAATGCATGCCGCAGTATTCGAAAAATTTGTGACCAAATTGAAGAAAGAAGTTTTCCTGTTTTCAATGAATTACCGGCGATAAAATATCAAGGACAAAATACTCCACAAATCAACATTCGTCAAAATGATTGGTTGCGTAACAAGAGACAAATTTACTTCAGTTACTTAATGGCTTTTCAAAAAGCTGAACATTACATTACTTTGTTTGCCAGCTATTTCCTCCCCGGAAGGAAATTGATGAAAGCCATTGAAAAAGCTTCCAAACGTGGAGTAAAAATTCGTTTGGTGCTCGCCGGTAAATCCGACATTCCGATATTTCTCAATGCAAGCCTTTACTTTTATCAATGGTTGCTCCGCAATAAAGTTGAACTTTATGAATGGAATCATTCGGTGATGCATGCAAAATTAGCCTTAGTCGATGACCAGTGGATGACCGTTGGCTCATTCAATTTAAACCACCTTAGTACGTATGCAAGTATTGAGTTGAATGTGGATGTGTTATATCCTGGATTTACAAAAGAATGCAGTATCAGACTAAACCAGCTTATCGAAAATTCATGCGATAAAATTGAAATGAAACATTCGACTGGATTCATAAGAAAACTTGCAGAGTATTTTGCTTATTTAGCCGGAAGAAGTTTGATACAATTGATTACCTTTTTTCCTGGCTTCAGAAAAAACAATAGACGAGCATTTGATTAACCAGAGTTTATTCTCTGACCATTGAAAGCAACATTGCTGCTTTTTCCAAATCTTTGTTCAAAAATAATTCCAACGCTTTTCGATGAATGGACTCCAGGTCTTGCTCCATATACATGTAAAGATTATTATCCTGTGATATTATCTTATGCGCTTCCTCCCGAGTGGGAAAATGTTTCATGCCTGCCAGCGCACCAATAAAATTAGCCGTTAATATCTCACTTTCTTTTACGTGATGAGGTAATTCTTGGTATCCCACTACGGGCAGTTGTTGTGACTGCGGTAGAGACAAAACAGCAGCACCGCTTGCACGAACATAGAATGCCCTTCCCATTCTTCCCATTAAGTCAATTTTATGTGGATCAATTTTTCCGTTTTCATCCAATACAGATTCTCGTATATGCATTTTTAAGACCTCGCAAATGATCAGATGCCCTGCACCACCATATTGTCCTAAAGTAATGATTTCACGGACACGGCACTCCATATTGACCGGCGACTCTTTGACCAAAGGTGCTTTAACCAATATTGCAGGCTCGGGGGTTAATCCTGATTGATCAAACTCTGAAACTTCATGTGGAAAATCCACTGAACAAACCATCATTTGCCTTACAATTTCATAATTCACAACATTGACAACACATTCCATGGTATCCATGATGTTGTGCAATGTGTCTTTTGTAGTATTGCTTTCAACTCGACGGTTAGAAGAAAATACAAGAATTGGTGGATTTGAGCTAAAAGCATTAAAAAAGCTGTATGGGGCCAGATTTTGCTGCCCTTTTTGATCAACGGTACTGACAAATGCTATGGGGCGTGGAGCTACTGAACCTAAAAGGTACTGATGAAGATCACCTGTAGATAAGGTTCCGGGTGTAATGATGCGCTTCATGGATGTATATATTTACAATTAAACAACTCTGATATTATTAAACCGAGATCCTCTTAATTTGTTTTTCACTTCCGTCTAAAGAAAAACCAAAAACCCTCAGACTTCCCTATTGTTTGAAATACATTTGCATAAAATTGCCGTACATGCTGAATAAGTTGAGGACACCATTTTTGATTGCTGCAAGTCTATTGTTTTTTACTTACTTGATCTATTACTTTTTTTTCAAAACCATGTTGGTATTGGGTCAACCAGCTCCAGATTTTAATGCCACAGGAAAAGATGGACAAACCATTACCCTTAAACAGTTTAGCGGAAAGTACTTATTGATTGACTTTTGGGGTTCGTGGTGTGGTCCTTGTCGCAAGGAAAATCCAATTTTAGTCATGATGTATGATAAATATCATGAAAAATCATTTAAATCTGCAAATGGCATAGAATTTTTAAGCATTGCGCTGGAAAAAGACCGAAAAGATGCCTTGAGGGCTATGGAGCAAGACCAATTGTCGTGGCCTCATCACATCATTGAAGAAAATTTGTTGAGTGGTCAACTGTCAAAAGACTATCACGTCAAATCCATCCCCACCAAATTTTTAATTGGTCCGGATGGGCTCATCCTGCTGAATGACCCAACCATTGCCGAATTGGATGCTTTTTTGGCTTACCAACTTCAAAAAAACTGACAAATTGACCTGTTTTTTCAGTTGGCAGAATTCTTGACGAGTACAACTCTCAGGTAAACATGGTTAAAATGGAAGAAAAAACGGTGAAAATCGATGTGGAATCTGCTGAGTCAAATCCTACTGGAGCAGATCAACAAACGCAAACGGAAACCGTCGATCAGAATTCAGCCTCTGGAGAACAAGACGTGGCCCTTTTAATGGCTGAATTGGCAGAACAAAAAGACAAATATCTGAGGCTTTATGCTGATTTTGACAATTTCAAAAAGAGAAGCCTAAAAGAAAAAATTGATACCATCCGAAACGCAAGTCAGGAATTAATCCAGGACGTGTTGGTCGTATTAGATGATTTTGATCGTGCCAAGAAAATTGCTATAGAGCAAAAAAATGATAACATTTACCCTGAAGGTATGCAATTGGTTCACCACAAACTTTTAGGGATACTTCAATCAAAAGGATTAGAAGAAATGGATCCCACAGGAAAACCCTTTGATGCAGAATTTCATGAGGCGATTACAGAAATTCCAGTCACTGAGAGTTCTTTGAACGGAAAAGTGATCGACACCATCGAAAAAGCCTATTTGTTAAATCAAAAGGTCATACGTTTTGCAAAGGTGATTGTTGGTAAACAATAATCGCTTACATTATTTTAACACATGACGAAAAGAGATTATTACGAAATACTGGGAGTTACCAAAAATGCTGACGCGGATGCCATTAAAAAGGCTTATCGCAAAGTGGCTATGCAGTTTCATCCCGATCGCAATCCCGGCGATAAATCTGCAGAGGAGAAATTTAAAGAAGCCGCAGAAGCTTATGAAGTTTTGAGCGATGCAGATAAAAAAGCTCGTTATGACCGATATGGTCATGCTGGGGTAGACCCTAATGCTGGATATGGTGGTGCTTCCGGAATGACAATGGACGATATTTTCAGTCATTTTGGGGATATTTTTGGTGACTCAGGTTCCCCATTTGAGTCATTCTTCGGAAGAAGCTCCGGAAGGGGACACAGTGGCTCCAAAGGCAGTAATTTGCGCATTAAGGTCAGCATGACCCTGGAAGAAATTGCTTCTGGTATCACAAAAAAAATTAAGGTTAAAAAACAAATGGCATGCAAGGTTTGCCATGGAAGTGGGGCCAAAGATGCTAAATCCGTTAAGACTTGCAGTGTTTGTAACGGTCAGGGTTATGTACGACAAATTAAAAATACTTTTCTGGGCCAAATGCAAACCACTACGACTTGCCCAACCTGCAATGGTACAGGTCAAACGATTGCAGCAAATTGCTCGCAGTGCAGAGGTAGCGGACAAGAATTAGGGGAAGAAACCATCGAAATCAACATCCCTGCAGGAGTTGAAGACAATATGCAATTGTCCATGCGTGGAAAAGGAAATGCTGGAAGCCATGGAGGTCCGCCTGGAGATTTGTTGATCAGCATTGAACAAAAACCCCATGAACATTTTAGTCGTGAAGGACACAACATTTATTATGACCTCTATTTAAATTTTGCTGATGCAGCTTTAGGATGTCAGGCAGAAGTACCCACCTTACAAGGTTCGGCAAAAATTAAGATCCCCAATGGCACACAAGCAGGAAAAATATTCAGATTAAAAGAGATGGGTTTACCTTCCATTCAATCTTATGGAAAAGGAGACCAACTCATTCATGTAAATATTTGGACTCCAAAATCACTTACCTCTGAAGAGAAGGCCCTTCTGGAAAAGATGAAGACTATGCCAAATTTTCAACCGGATCCCAGTAAGACAGAAAAAAGTTTTTTTGAACGCATGAAGGAGTATTTTAGTTCGTGATGGCGATCCAATCAAAATACAAATTTGTTCTATTCTGTATGTTGGGAATCAACCTTTTTGTACTATCCTGTAAGTCGAAGGTAATACTTGACAAAGAAATTCAAATACCAAAACAGATTTGGTCACAGCGTGAGATAATTTCCTTTGAATGGAATGTAAACGACACAACGGGTACTTATAACATGGAGCTCAACATTGAACATGATGTAAATTTTCCCTTTCAAAATCAATATGTTCTCATCAACACCATTTTTCCGGATCAGGTCAAAAAAGAACAATTGCTTAGCCTGGAGTTGTTTGATACCGGCGGCAAACCCTACGGAGTCTGTAGTAGCAATACCTGCAGCACAAACCTCTTGCTTCAACAAAAAATTAAGTTTCCAATGATTGGAACCTATCAGATGCAAATCAAACAGTTTGGTCGGGATACAGCACTTCAGGGAGTCCACCAACTGCACCTACGCATTCTTTCAGCGCAAGAGTAAGTTTCTTTAATCCCAATCCATGCATTAGAGATGCCTGGATTGTCCTCATGGCCGGCATGACCGAGTGGTAGCCAAGCTAATCAAGCCATACAAAATGGCTTGATCATGAGGGAACCGAGCGATACTTCGTGAGGCTTGGCCAAAAGACCATAACGGCTAGTCTGGATTAACCCTGACCAATGAACTCAAGATCATGCATGAATAATGCTTTCTGCATGGAGAGCCGTCGAAGCCCTTTGCATAAAGGGCTTGTCGGGGTTCATCCTGACCAATGAATAAAGCGCGATATTTACTTTGTTTTCATGGATTGAATCAATGCGCATTATTCATTTCGTCAGCGCCATGCGCAATTTATGCACCGCATAAATTGGATGAATAAAACATCTATTGGGTTAAGCAAACTGAATCTCATAATTCCTTGAATGTGCTTTATTCATTTCGTCAGCCCTCCGCGCAATGCATGCTATTGCATTAATTGGGATAATTTATCTTCTTAATCCTTCAGGTAACCAAATTCCCATTCCTCATTCAAAAAAATCCGGACCTGAAATTCAGGCCCGGATATTCTAAACCCATCAGGACTTTTTTCCCAACATCAATAGCTCATTCATGACCACTTCGGTAATGTACTTTTTCTCGCCTTCTTTACTTTCGTAATTGCGAGAAGTCAGTTTACCTTCCAGGGCAATTTCACTGCCTTTACTCAAATACTCTTCAACAATTTCGGCTGACTTACCCCAGGCCACAATATTATGCCACTGAGTATCAGTTACCTTCTTGCCTTCCTTGTCATGAAAAACTTCATTGGTGGCCAAAGTGAACTTGGCCATCTTGCCCCCTTTTTCCAATTGCTTGATTTCTGGATTCGCGCCCAAATTACCTATCAGGCGTACACTGTTTCTAAGGTTGTTCATACGTGTTAATTTGTAATGTTTAAAAAAAATAAAGCTTACTTTGTTTTATGATGAGGCCTCAATCAAAAAACAATGCAATTAAATCAGCCGGAACCATAGGTACAAGCAATAATCGTTTACATACGATAGTTAGCGTTTGTGAAAATGGGTAATTCAAAATCTGCATTGGTATCTTTGACATTAAATAATTCACTATGAGTACTACAAAAAAATGCCTTCAATGCGGCACAACGGTCATCGGCCGGTCCGACAAAAAATTTTGCGACGACCATTGCAGAAGTCAACATTATCAACAATTGCATAAAGAGAATGCTTCCCTTATGCGGTACATCAATCGTCGCCTGAAACACAATCGCCAACTGTTGGATTCCCTATATCAGTCTCATCAACAATCTATGATTTCCCTACGAACCCTTTTGGATCTGGGTTTTCAGCCTGACTTCCATACACATACTCGGGTAATGAAAAACGGAACCTCAATGAAAATTTATTATGATTATGGATGCCTTGGAAAAGACAACCAGTATATTCGCATCTATCCACAAAATGATGAAAACAGTTTAGCCAATTGGTATGATAAAATTTCAAAGCCTCATAAAAAAATTTGATCGTCAGGGAGAAAAAACCGGTTGGTCTTACATTGAAATTTCTGCAGAATTGGCTGAAACGCTGAATCCTGGTATTAAAAAAAGTTTCCGCGTAAAGGGATTGTTGGACCAGGTACCCATATCCGGTTTGAGCCTTCTACCCATGGGGGGAGGGAATTTTATCTTAAGCATAAATTCTGAGCTGCGCAGATTGCTAAAAAAGAAGGCGGGCCAAACGCTTGCAGTTGCTTTAACTTTAGATCATCAGGCTTATGTCATTGACCCGGAATTGTTGGTTGCGCTAGAAGTAGATCCAAAAGCCCTTCAATATTTTAAAACACTGCCAATCTCACATCAAAATTATTTCAGCAAATGGGTGGATGCAGCAAAAACAAAGGAAACAAAATACAAACGGATTGAAGCTTGTTTTCTCGCAATGCTTAAAAAACAAAATTATGCAGAAATGATTCGCTCCCAAAAACACAATACTAACGTCCGTTAGTATTGCCAAAGTGGAAGGTCATCAGCTATTCAGACTTTTTTATCGTATTAATACCGAATGGTAAATAAAGCGGACAAAACCTCATGTATGCGGTTGCTGCAAAAACAATGGCCAATATTAAAGCAATAATTGCTGCTGTTCCCGTGATTTGTTTTGTCATGTACAGTACCAAAATGACAATAGCCACTACTAAACGAATTAACCGATCGGAATTTCCAACGTTCTTATTCATGATTGTATTTTTTTCAAAGCTATCACTTTTTTTTAATATCTGAACCGATCGAAAGCCGTATAATTTTGTCACTCACTTCAAGGTGTTATAGGCTATGTTTAAACATCCCCAGGAATTCCTTTATGATCATTCCTGATGACCTGGCTGCCAATTCGCACTCTTCCGGGCAGAACTCGCTTTTAAAAGCTTTGCGACTCGGTAATCTAAAATATCCTTTAGGTTTTTCCCAAGGTCAACTTGGCTATAACCAGGATATTCTTTTGAAGTAGTCAAATCCTGCTTTAGATGAATCTCACTCTGTGATTTGCTATAAAACAGTCCTTTACTCATGAGTTCGTGGGCTAAATATTCTTGTTCTGGTTGGCCAGGTGTAGGAACTAAAAAAGCTGATTTATGCAATATGCATAAATCCAATAAACTGGAATAACCTGAGCGGCACATGATCTGCCTGGAACTGCAGATCAGTTCGTTCAATTCTCCGGCCTTCAAAAATGGTTTGACTTCCAGCATACCACTGCAGTTAGGAAATCGCTTGAACAAATCAGTTGGTTGATGGGTACCTCTTACCAAAATACATTTTGCCGGGGCTAAATCCGTAAGTTGTTCCAATATGATATTTTCAAAATACGTACGTTGTGGCTCCGGTCCAGATAAGATGAAGGCGTAATCATAACGCATGGGTGGTTCCATGGGTTTGAACCTGGACAAAATTCCAATAAAATAATGCCTCTTGGATTTAAATAAATGCGACAAATCACCACTCAAGTTGTCTGGCCCTTCAATATCAGGTATCCAGATTTCATTAAAACGCATGTAAAAAAAACGCATCCAAACATCGCTAACCCATTCAAAAAACCGGTTGTTCAGGTTGAAGTGAAGATGGTGGGTTATGATGACAGAAGGTATATGCCTTTGTGGTGCCCCAAGTCTGGCATCGGAAACAATAAGACCGATGTTCTCCTGTTTGCAAATCCTCCGAACGGCAAAGTGTTCGCGAACAATGGCCACATGCATCCGGATTAAATGCAAGGCCATATTCAAGTACATGTTTTGAAAGGGATAGGTAATTCCATAATCCGGTAATTCATATACTTTTAGGTCCGGAAACTCCATTCGAAGTAATTCACTTCCTGCCCTGGAGCTTGCCAATACAATCCGATATCCCTTTTGGATAAAATATTGTATGACGGGAATCGTACGGGTGACATGACCCAATCCCCAATGCTGAGGACAAATAAGCACTTTTGGTAATGTATCCATCCTGTAGAGGTGAATAATTAAAGGGTAAAGATAGGCTTGAGTATTGTGCCTTAGTATTAATAAATTTTAACCCTTTAGACGGATTTCGTCATCCTGGCCTTCAAAAAATTTGAATTCGATCAATGGCATATCCTGATTTTCACGGATTCCAATCCACTTCATGTACTTTTTAAACCATTTCCTTTGGTAACTTCTGAATCCTTTGCGTAAAAAAGCCGCAATAAATGGATGTACTTCCAGATTTAAAGATTTTACTGGCCGTGTACTTTGAATAAAATCGAGATCCTTTTCAATTTGATCCGTGAGGAAAATAGATGCGTTGACTTTTCCACTTCCTGCGCACGACGGACATACTTCCGAGGTATCAATCTTTAATTCCTGCCTTTCCCTCTGCCGTGTAATCTGCATCAAACCAAATTTGCTCAGGGGCAAAATGGTATGTTGAGCACGATCATACTGCATGTAGGTCTTCATTGCATTGTAAAGCTCCACTTTGTTTTCCGCGTTTTTCATATCGATAAAATCGATGATGATCAACCCACCAATATCGCGAAGCCTCAGTTGTCTGGCAATTTCCTCTGCTGCCTCTTTGTTGACCTGAATGGCCGCATTTTCCTGATCCAAACGCTGGGATTTAGGGCCACTGTTTACGTCAATGACATGCATGGCTTCTGTATGCTCAATGATGATGTATGCACCACTGCTTAAAGTTGCCGTATTCCCAAATGCAGCCTTTATTTGCCTTCTGATTCCAAACGTCTCGAATATCTGCTTGCTGCCCTTATACAATTGAACTATGCCTGATTTTTCGGGTAGGTTATTGTCCAGATAAATCCTGATGCCTTCGTATATATCCCGGTCGTTGACGACAATTTTAGTAAAGCTACTGTTGAGCAAATCCCGAATGATGCTAGAGGTTTTGTCCAACTCACTCATCAGTTTTACAGGAGCTTTGGCTTTATACAGTTGAGCATGTATGGCCTTCCATCGTTCACTCAGGTTATTGATTTCCTCATGCATTTCTGCCACCTTTTTTCCTTCAGCGGCAGTCCTGACGACGATTCCAAAATTTTTCGGGCGAATGGATTCTACCAAGTGAAACAAGCGGTTTCGTTCATCGGAATTCGCAATCTTCTTGGATATGGCTATGGTGTTGTTAAATGGCGTCAATACCAAAAACCTTCCTGGTATGGTGATTTCACAAGTTAACCGGTGACCTTTGGTTGAAATGGGTTCCTTGAGAATTTGCACCAATAAATTGGCACGCTTGTCAACGACCTGTGCAACTTTTCCGTTTTTTGCAATTTCTGGCTGAAGCACAAATCCTTCCAATAATGGCTCGTTGTGTTTACCGTCAATGGAATCTTGCGTGTATTTAAAATTTGAATTGAATAACGGACCCATATCCGTATAGTGGAGAAAAGATTCCTTCCGGTGGCCAATATCAACAAATGCGGCATTTAAGCCCGGCATAAGCTTTTTGACCTGTCCGAGAAATATATCCCCGACATTGTATTGGGTATTGGCTTTCTGCTTGTGTAGCTCTACGAGCTTTCTGTCTTCAAGCAGAGCAATCTCTACAGAACCTTGTTGTGCAGAGATGATCAGTTCTTTTTCCATGCACCATATATAAATGATGCGAAATGCGCGCGAACATCACAGCATGGATCTGTCGGTTAAATGAAGCCACCGGGCTCAATGAATGCCTGTTTACTAAGGCCTTTGGTTCTTGGTTGGGAGGTCCGGAAGCTAAAATTTACGGTTTTGGGTATTTGCCAACAATCCATAACGCCCTTTGTCCATTCACATAAAATGAACAATGGCTAAATAAGTTTAAAAGAAGTGCATTCCATCTGTGGAAATCGCAAACATTACGCAGAATAAAATTCTACCTGTTCTTCTTCTTGTGCCTGTTTTTTCTCAATCGCTTTTTGCGCTTGTGCGTAGCGATTTTATGTCTTTTTCTTTTTTTACCGCAAGGCATATCTTAAAATTTACAATGAATGATATATTTTTTTATTTCTTCGGTTCTTTCTAATTTCTCTAGCAATTTTACCATAAGGCAATTGGCTTCTTCCATCTGGGAATCGTTTGCAAGTACTTTCATCAACCTAGCTTCAGCTTTTTCAAACTGCCCCGTTTGTATAGCCAACCGGGCTAATTCCATTTGAAGTGGCATAAATTCAGGATGCCTTTTTTCTAAATCCAACAACATGCGAACACCTTTCATGGGCTCCTGCTGAGGAAATTTGACAAACGCGAGGGCCTTTACCATTTCATATTCAGGTTCTGCAACAGGGTTCAATGACAAGGCCTGATCCATGCATTGCAAAACCATTTGCTGACTATACAATTTGCTTTTTTGAGAGTTCTCGATTTCCAAACTTTTTAGAAAAATTAAACCCGCCATTGCCCAAGATGCTGCTGATTTTTCCAATTCAGCTACATTCTTTAGATAAGCACCCGCAATCGCATAATCTCCCACACGTGTCCAAAACGCAGACAAGGTTCTCCAATTCACGCGGTTAACTGAATCTCCCGCATTCGCTTTATGGTTTTCCTCAAGGATTTGAAGTTCAGCTTTCTGGACTTCATTCAATTGCTCTTTGCTTTCTTTTATTAGATTCTCAAGCCCTGTGACTTCCAGATTCTCTTTCCGTATCCCCAGGGATTTTCTGATTTCTGGTGAAACCGTATTGAATCCGAAATAAGTCAATATCAACAATCCGGCAAGGATCCAAAAAAGTCTCACCGGACTCATTATACGAAATTACATATCGTCTGATTCATCATCATCCTCATCTGAATGCTCAGGCTCTTTACCCAATTTCACGTGATCCACAAAAATCTTTGCCGGCTTGAAAGAGGGAATAAAATGTTCCGGAATCTCAATGGCAACGTTTTTCTTTATGTGACGGCCTATCTTTTTTGCTCTTTTTTTGACCACAAAGGACCCAAATCCACGGATATAAACATTCTCACCCTGTGCAAGGGATTGTTTAACTTCCTTGAAAAACATTTCAAGGGAGACCAGGACATCCACTTTGGGTACTCCTGATTTTTCCGAGATCAATGCCACTAAGTCAGCTTTTCTCATTTGCTTGATATTTAGATAGTTATAAGTAACCGCCCCAAAAGAGCGTGGCAAATTTCGCAAATTAATCTGGTTCTCAAAACTTTTAGCCCTTTTTTTCTTTCAAATTATATATTATAACTTTTTCTATATCAACGAGATAGGTTCATTCTACAGGCGTTTCAAGGCTTTCTACCATCCAAAAATAAATCCTACCTTAGCACCTAAAATCAATATCTTATGTTGCTTTCCATGACCGGTTTTGGCAATGCTAAAGGACATTTTCAAGGGAAAGAAATTGTCATTGAGATCCGATGCATCAATTCAAAAGTGAATGACTTTCGCTTAAAAATACCCAACAGTTACCGTCAACATGAATTAGAAATACGCAAAATCCTCAATGACAGGGTGGTCAGGGGTAAGTTAGACCTGAACATAGCCATTGATTCCAATGGCATGGATGAAGAATTTGCCATCAATAAATCCCTTTTCCTCAATTTTTATCATCAAATCAATCAACTATCTCCCCAAATTGATCTCAATCGTTCTGATTTGCTGAATGCCATTCTCAAATTTCCCAATGTCATCACGGCTCAGGAAACCCTTATATCAGACGACCAGTATCGGTTTACCCTTGACCTTTTGCTGGAGGCCATTGAAAAACTCAATGACTTTAGATCGATCGAAGGAACCATTATTGCCAACGACATGGTGCTCCGCATTCAAAACATTTTGGATTTTCTTCACAAAGTGGAATCACTCGATACGGATCGCATCAAAATGCTAAAAGAAAAATTACAAAAAACCATTGAATCAAATCTTGATACGGAATCCATCGACCGCAATCGTTTCGAACAAGAAATTTTATATTACCTCGAACGCCTGGACATTACAGAAGAAAAAGTCAGGCTAAAACAACATTGTGATTACTTTTTGGAAGAACTCAACAAGAAAGGAAATATCAAAGCACGAAAACTTAATTTTATTACTCAGGAAATCGGCCGAGAAATCAATACCCTGGGATCCAAAGCACAATTTTCCGCCATCCAAAAATTGGTCGTCAATATGAAGGATGAGTTGGAAAAAATTAAAGAGCAAATGGCTAACATCCTCTAATGTCCCAAAAAAAAATCATCATCCTCACCGCTCCTTCGGGTTCTGGCAAAACAACTCTTGCCAAGTACCTGTTGTCCACCTTACCCCAACTGAGCTTTTCAGTATCGGCTACCACCCGCGCTCCAAGGCCTGGTGAAGTGCATGAACGGGATTACTATTTTTTGTCTTCCGATGACTTTCAGCAAAAAATTAAAAGAGGTGATTTTTTTGAACATCAGGAAGTCTATTCAAACCAATACTATGGAACGTTGTACAAGGAATTAGAAAGAATTTGGGGACAAAATAAATATCCCTTACTCGACATCGATGTCAAAGGGGCGTATTTCATCGAGCGTGAAAAAAACCAAAATACCCTGAGTATTTTCATTAAAACATCTTCCATCGAAATACTCAAGCAGCGATTGATCGCTAGAGGAACCGAAACCACGGAATCGCTAAATAAACGTCTTGACAAGGCTGCACTCGAACTGGAATATGCACGTTATTTTGACTACGTCATTAGCAATGATAAATTAGAACTTGCGCAAAAACTACTCCTGGAAATAGTATCTGACTACACTTCCTCCCGACAAGCTATAATATAAACTATTTCCGTACAAAACATCCTGATCAAAACCGGAAACTTACTGAGATCCATCACCCTCTTCGAATATGGCCATTTCAATAACGACAATTGGTAGATGTGGTAATCGGAAAATATTTCTGGTAAGTTAACCGGCTTTTCCTTGGCCAAAAATCGACTGAATAGGTTGAATGAATTGTGCTGGGTAATGATGCAATGTTCACTAAAATTCTTTTTTACAAATCCCAACAATTGCATTTTCTTTTCAAACGACAAATGATCCAACACCCCGATCAACCAGATTTGTTGAAATTTCTTCATCGAAGAAGCATATTCCAGTAAATCTGCACAAATGTAATTTCCACTTGCCGGATATCGCAAATGATCCACTCCCGTATAACACTCAGGTGAGGTTCCCGATAAGCTCTTCAACCACATTTCTCCGCAACCCAAATCCAAAACATCTTTACTGGCTGGATGTATGTGTTCCAATATAAATTTCAGCCGGTTTTGATAGTACTTCCGGTTTCGCAAAAATGTCCCTAGTTCTTCCCTTTTATTCATATAATTCTAAAATTCTTGTGCACTTCATGCAACTAACTATCGTTAGTTTGTTTCACCAAAAGTGCTACTCTGTCTTCCTGCTATACGGTCCAATAAGTCCAAATACCCCCGGACCATGTGTTGCGTATCAAAATTCTCCAGTACGAATGCTCTGCTTTTGCTTCCCATATTCTGCAATTTTTGCCTGTCAAATTCCATAAATTTCCCCAATGCAGCAGAAAGGCCCTTGATGTCTTTGGCTTCCACCAGCAACCCATTAATCCCTTCCAAAACTGCTTGACGACATCCAGGCACCTTTGTGGTCAATATGGGTAGTTCCATGGACATTGCTTCCAGCATGGCTTTAGACAATCCTTCGCGATACGAAGGCAACACAAAAACCTGGGCCTGATTTAAAAGGGGTCTCACATCCTCCTGAAAATCAAATAAACGGACAAAAGCTTTACTACGCATAATTTCCATTTCTTCTGGTGATAACGCGTCCGGGTGAAACGAATCATAAAACCCCGCCATCCAACACTCCAATGACTTGCCTTGTTCGACCAATAGTTCACATGCTTTGAAAAATTCCCATACGCCCTTTTGACGTACCATCCTCCCCACCATCAACGCTACGAACGAACGTTTGGTAGTATTGGCTTTTTCTCTCTTGAAAAATTGTGTATCGACACCACTTCCCTGAATAACACATCCTAATCCAACGGGCAACATTTTCCTATGCCTAAACCAATCCAAATCGTCCTGGTTATGAAAAACAACTTCATAGTTACTTTTCAATGCATACCGGTAAAGTTGGTCTAAAACAGGACTAAGAAAATGTTTCTTCTCTGCCACCACTCCGAGTCCCGTAACATTGGAGATCACTTCAATGCCCAGCTTTTTGGCAGCCAAACTCCCATATATATTGGGTTTGATGGTAAATTGGAAGATCAAATCTGGTCTGTACTTTCTATAATGGCTCTCTAACTCCTTATACAATTTCCACTCTCGCCAGGGATTCATTCCGGTTTCATCCATGTTCAAAAGGGGCACCAATTCCACGTTAAACAACTCTTTAATTCGATCAAAATAAGCATCTTTTCCAGCCATCACGGTGATGGAGTAACCACACTCTTGTAACTTGCGAATCAGTCCAGCCCTGAAATTATAGATGTTCCATCCGGAATTGGAAACAATGGCCAATCGATTATCCTTTGTCATCCTTTTTCAAAAGTATCCATAATGGACTTAGCCATTCGCAAATTCACTTCTTTTCGACTGAATTTTGTCACAAATTCTGGGCGAGATGCTAAGTGATAATCGGTATTCAACAGGTATTGGCACAATGGTTCTACCGCTCCGGGATCAAAACAAAAAACATTGCTCTTCACTTCCGTTTGAATAAACTGCCTAGGATATCCACTAACTCCCGCCAGAATCGGCACATTTCCAGCTGCATACTCAAACAACTTTGAAGGCAAAACCTTTTCCAGTGATTTGTGTCGGTTTAAATGAATAAACAAATAGTCACTCCTTTGGTAGATTTCCAATAACGCATGCCGCTTCACCGGCGCCCGCCATTCCACATTGTTTACTCCTGCCTTTCGGAGTTCCTGCATCAACCGGTTGCGCATGGATCCTTCTCCAACAATCAGAAAATCAAATCGCCCCTCCAGTCGTTTGGCCAAAGTCGGTAAAATGAGATGCATTCCCTGTGCTTCTCCAATGTTTCCAGCGTATGTAACTAACGGTCGTTCGTTTTTAACATGTGTATCTCTTCTCCAATTCAAAAAATAATCATCAACTCCGTTAGGAAAAAAACTTACTGTACCCGTATAACCCTTTGGCAGGCTATCTCGAAATCCCTGAGAATTGATATTGATGTGAGCAGCGTTCATCAGACATGGTCGCTCAAAAAATTGCTGGATCCACCTTTTTAACGCAATATTCAGCACGGGTATGGGAATGAATTCTTCAAGATTTTCCGCAAACAAATCCCTCAAGTCAATGTAATACTTAATTTTTTTCCGCTTGGCAACTTCATATGCAAGGTAGGCCGTAAAGAGCTTGGAACTGGAAGCATAGATAAAGTCAAACTGCTGATTCCGTGTTAATTCCAATACCTGTCTGCGGTAAAAAAGGAATGATCGGATCTGGCGAAAAAAACCATTGCCATGTTGGGGTACCTGAATTCGGTAAATGTCGCAATTGTCCTTTTTCTCATGGTACAATACAGTTTCCGAAGTCTGCTGGTATCGGTTAGGTTGTGTACAATACACTTGTAGCGTGGCCTTTTCCTTTAAACATTCTGCCAATGTTTGAGACAGCGATGTATTACGAAAGGAACCAGCACTTAAATCAGGTTCAAAATAGTAACTTAAAAATAAGATGTTTTTCAAGGTAATCTTTGTATGCGGGTCTTCAATTGATCACAAAAATAAACCCGAATGCATTTGGCCGCTAACTTTTCACCAATCGCAAAACATTGATGGTATTCCAATACTTCAATTTGTTCAAGCCCTTCAAATGAAAAGTGCAATTGCTCCACCCTGAATTCCCTGGCATCCTTTGGTATATCCTCAATTTCTACCGAATGATTAAAATGAAATAATGCAACGGGTTTATGCCCTTTTACCTTTGCCTTCCATTGATCGATTATGAGAATTTCATGCGGCGAGCAAGATACCTTTCTGTGGTGCATGTGACCCTGATACCACAGCACCTTGGCTTCTATATTTCCGGGTTTGGAGTTAAACTCCATTATCCGTGCCCTTCTTCCCATTCTGAAAGCTGACCATATTTCCGACTGGCTCTCTCCTTCTGTCACCACTACATTGTGGCTGGAAGATGAACGTTGATCTAAACGTACGGCATCTGCTTCATAAGTCGATACACCGGTATCCACCAAAACAGGTTTTCCCGAATGGTATAAGTAGATGGTGAGGTAATCTGCATGCGCGTGTCCTGGTTGATGCTTTGAGGGTATTTCACCTACCCGCATCATCAATGACAGTGATCCGGACTGCATCCAACGATATCCACAATCTGCCAAGGGTAAATCATGGATATCCAACTTCATGATTTTTGCATAATTACAAAGAGCCTGCCATTGGAAGTTTGGCCAGGACATCGAATCATTGATCAATGGAAAAACCGTAAAATCAAGTGTGATGGTCTTCAACCAGGCATACATATTCCGTGCATGCAGCTCGATGCGATTTGCTGCCTGCAAACGAACGTTTGTTTGCCGGAGCAAAAAAATCAAACCACTCAATCTGCAAAATATCCCTGCATGATAACTCAAACAAAGTTCATAGTGTGCTCCATCGTTTAGCAACTGTTCGTCCAGTTCAATCAATAGTTTATTTAGGTAGAAGTCCAATTTTGGAGATCCTTCGAACGCCAAATGTCCATACACCAATGCAAGGTAATTTTCCAGCAGATGATTGCCCGATAAATGTTTTTCAAGGTGACCTTCTAAATACTGAATTTGAATCCTAAGGGCATCTTGAATCACTGGGTTTTCCTGTTTGAATTGAGCCAAAAACTCGAGACTGTGCACTATTCTCAAAGAAACGGGGTAGGGTTCAAGGACCAGTTTCCCACTAACAATCTGTTTTGACAAGTCCTCTAACAAAACTTGTTTCCATGTAAATTCTAGGTCATCATCCAATAAAAATTCAGCATACTGAAGATGGTAGTTCCACAATTTTCCATAACCCGTATAGGACCAATCTGGACATGTTTTCGTCTCCAGTGTGCGGTTAAAGATCGTCACACCCCTTCCTGCAAAACACTTGGTGTATATCGGATATAAAAGACTTCCGATGGGTTTGACATTCAGCGATAATCCTTTGTATTTAATTTTGGTTCTGTGATGATCCGGCTTGGGTTTTAACCATCGATACCAAATAAAATAAAGGCATTGCGACCATCGCAAATGCAGCATGGTCCGAATATATAACAGGAGTTTAGTCACTGGTCACAAAAATATTGACTTCGCTGGAGAGCGATGAAAATCACACTGCATTTCGTATAAATCAATTTTCTAACATCGGCAATGAAATGGGCTTATCTTAATGTAAAACCCGGCTCAAGATCACATCCACAATGCGTTGTCCAGCATGCCCGTCCCATAATTCAGGAATGCCTCCAGGTCTAAATGAACCATGCAAAATTTCTCTAATCGCAAGAATGGCTGATTCAATGGAAAGATCCTCGATCATGCGGTTACTTCCTACTTCTACGGTCACTGGCCGCTCAGTTGTTCTCCGAAAGGTCAAACAAGGAATTCCAAGATAGCTGGTTTCTTCCTGGATTCCTCCCGAGTCGGTCAGAATAAATTTGCAGCCGTTCAATAAGGAAATAAACTCTAAATATCCCAATGGGGCTGTGGGAATCAGGCCTTGCATGCTTTCCAAACGGGTCCACAAGCCAAACTCTTTCAATCTGCTTTTCGTTCGCGGATGCACCGGAAAAACGACAGGGGTTTGACCAACGGTCCATTCAAGCAACTGGATTATTTTCGACAGCCCTTCTCCGGTATCGACATTTGTTGGTCGGTGCATGGTCATGAGGGCATATTTTCCCTGGGCCAAACCCCAGTTTTTTGCCATGTTCAACTCCTGGGCTGGCTTTAAAAATTTTACCAATGAATCAATCATGCAATTTCCGGTAAAAAATATTTTATGCCCGGGTATGTTTTCCCGAATCAAGTTTTTCCTTGCACTTTCTTCCGTGATAAACAGATAGTCACTGATCTGATCCGTCAAAATCCGATTGATTTCTTCAGGCATATCCCGGTCGAAACTCCGCAATCCCGCTTCAACATGGGCCACCGGAATTTTATTCCTAACGCTCGTTAGTGCGCAAGCCAGAGTTGAAGTAACATCGCCAACCACCACGACAAGATCGGGTTCTTCTTTCAACAAAACTTCTTCAAAAGCCACCATCATTTGAGCTGTCATGTAACTATGACTTCCTGCCTGCACTCCTAAAAAATATTTAGGTTGCGGGAGGTCTAACTGCCGAAAAAATACGTCGCTCATGTTGACATCCTTGTGCTGTCCGGTATGGACTATAAATGCTTCGACCTCATTGCATTTTGAAAAAGCCTGTTGAATAGGAGCCACTTTCATAAAATTTGGTCTTGCCCCCACCACTTGCACAATTTTCACTTTTCTTTCTTTCATGAACTAACACTTGATTGTATCATGAATTCAGCAAAACGCCAGTCCATTTCATCATTGATGTCCAGGGAGCGGCTTGTCGGCATAATGTGAGCTGCACAATTGTCATTCAATAAAATACCTTGATCTACTAATTTCAATGTTGAAACATATACCGAACCATTTCGAACATAGATGCGCTCCATTTCATGATATGCCGTTCTTCCATTTTCTGTTTCAAAATAAGGAATTAGCTTTCCTTCCTGCAAACGTTTGAATTTTGCAGGATGTAAATGATGCGGCACCTCACAGACACTCACTGCGCAGTCAGCCCCTAAGACTTCCCGCACATCCAACGTTGCATCAATGTCAGTACCGGTTGTAAATGGGCTGGAGGGTTGAACGATAACCACCTCAGAAACCTGTATGTCTTTCGATTTCCTGAGCCATTCAATGCAGTGTTTTACATAGTCTATAGCAGGGGATTCATCAGTAGCCAAAGCAGCTGGTCGCATCAAAGTCATTACCCTTTCACTGACCAGTCTCGCTTGGTCCAATATGGCCTTTGAATCTGAACTCAAAATGATGTGATCTATCCTTTTTGACTTCATGGCCGCTTCCATTGCGCGATGCACCAGACTTTTTCCCGACAATAAGCGCATGTTTTTATTGTGCAATCGTTTGGAACCGGATCGTGCGGGTATGATGCAAATGATGTCAGCCATTCCGGAGCGCTTTGATTAATTTTTGAGCAATGAAAACTTCAGTTTTTTCAAACGATTCAGTGGTATTTCCCCCAATATGAGGTGTAATGATGATGCGGTCGGACTGTCTAAAATAACGCATTAAAACACTATTGAAATCGACATCGGGTTCTCCTTCCACCACGTCCAATGCAGCCCCTGCAATAATTCCGTTCTCCAATGCATATACCAAATCTTCATCCTTAACCAGTCCCCCACGGGAGGTGTTGATCAAAAATGCAGATGATTTCATTTTAGAAAAAAAACTTCGGTCCACACAATGCAGGTTTCCTTTATGAAAGTCCATGTGCAAACTGACAAAATCGGATAAAGAAAGTAAGTGATCTAAGTCGGTAAAGGTCACTCCTGTGATCAGATCTTCCTTTTCCTGCAAAATATCATGCGCCACAACGTGCATTCCTAAAGCCAGACCATATTGTGCCACCATACTTCCCAGTCGACCAAAGCCTACAATCCCCAGTGTTTTTCCGTACAACTCATTTCCCTGAAACAGTTCACGTCGAAAACCCCCTTCACGCACATGATTTATTGCAGGAATTAACTTACGAGACAATGCAAACATTAATGCCAACGTATGCTCACCCGTTGCCCGGACCTTAGACAGAAACTCTCGTTCGCCTTTCAAACTGATCAGGTGTATTCCGCAACGTGCACAAGCCTCTTCATCGATGTGATCTGTTCCGGTGACCGGAGTCACTATCCAACGGCAACGTTGATCTGGTCGAAGATCCTTAGCTTCAATCCGCTGTCCTAGTCTGAACCAAAAGACATCACAGTTTTGAAAAATCTGGCCGAGTGATGGCTCATTTTCCAATCCCAAAACCACCTCTCCGTGAGCTTGCAGCAGTTGCATAGCTGCAGAGGAAAATCCTTTGGATTCTGCCAGCCAAATCACCGGTTTCTTCATGAATCAATAACAAATTTGTTTGTCAAACCGCAAGTTACAACGATACAATGCATCGGCAATACGAATCCCTGCATCTCCCCGGCCGTAAATGAATTCCGGAGCGTAACGACCTGAATTCTTTTGTTTTAATATGGCCTGATGAATTTGTTCGGTATCGTGAGGGACATCCATAACATTCTTTCCCCTGGCCCTGCCTTTTTGTCGATCACCAATGTTCACCACGGGTATTCCAAGGTAAGAACATTCACGAATGCCCACGCTTGAATTGCCTACAAGACAATCACACTTCATCAACAATCGCAAAAAATCTTCAGGCTCCATGTTTTTAAAGAAATGTATATTGGTATCACTGTGCTTTTCCCGGAATGCACGGATACCTTTTGAGGTGCCATCCGATCCTGCATCCACATTCGGCCAAAACCATAAACAGGGAATTTCCAGCTGATGAACAGCTTCCAAGGTTTTTTCAACCTGGGTCCGGGCTCCTCCATATTGTGTCGTCTCTGGGTGTTGGAGTACCACAATGAAGTGATCCAATGATATCTCACGGGCACCTACACCGCCATACTTTTTAACGGGATTGAAATTTCTGAGTTCAGGGCCCTCAGATGCAATCATCGCTGCTAAATCCAATGATGGACATCCGGTGATGATCACGTAGTCCTGATCTTCTCCCATGCGGACCACTCTGTCATAGGCATCCTGAGAGGCCACCAAATGTAAATCCGAAAGTTTAGTAATGGCGTGGCGCACTTTCTCATCGATATTCCCGGTTACCTCTCCTCCTTGTAAATGCACCAGAGGAATGTTTAAATAACTGGCTGAAATTGCCGTTGCCATGGTTTCAAAACGATCGGCAATGGTTAAAACTGCATCCGGTTTTAGGTTTTCAAAAACACTGGAGAGTTCGAGAATTCCCAATCCGGTGGTCTTAGCTTGTGCCGTAAGGTTTTCACCTTCCAATACATTAAAAACCCTTGCATTAATTTCAAAACCATCGGCTTCAATGTAACGAAATGCATTACCGTACCGATCCAGCAGTGCAGAAGCGGCAACCACTAATTGTAACTCAAGACCGGGATGGGCACGAATCGCTTCCAGAGCCGTCTTGACTCTTGCATAACTTGGACGGGCCGTAATGACTACACATATTTTGCGTTTATCGTTAGGTAACATCGTCCCAGTTTATGAATGAATTGGCTTGCAAATCTTTGTTGAGTCTTTTTCCTAACAGCTGCCGATACAGTTTTGCATCAATTCCCATACCGGCCGGTTTTTTGGTTTCTAAATCTCTATACGTCAGAGAATGACCAGACTTAAGGTGTTTATTGACAGCCAATGATTTACCAAACATTATTTTCAATGTCTCCATTTCCCGTGGATCTGACTTCAAGTCATTTCCAACTTTACTCAGCTCCAGCAATTGGATAGAATGATTCAATTGGTACAATTCATCAATGGTGAGTGATGCAAGCGCATCTGGTCCAAACATTCTCCTGTCAAATACCGCATGAACTTCCAACAATTCAGCACCTTTAGCCCATGCCGCGATTCCTGCTGTCAAAGTTCCACTGTGGTCAGAATAACCCACGGGTAAATCATACCGGGATTTCATGCGTGGGATTTGTTCCAGGCCCCAATCTTCAGGTTTACATGGATAAGCCGTGGTGCATTGCATAAGACTCAGAGCGGTGTGATACTTCTTAATGCAATTTACCGCTTCATCCAACTCCTGCCACGAACTCATTCCGCTGGATAGGATGACGGGTTTATGGGTTTGGGCTATGCAGTCCAGTAACAAATGGTTGTTGATGTCGCCGGAGCCCACTTTATACCGCTTAACCTCCATCTTTTCCAGTAGGTCCACTGCTGCCAAACAAAATGGAGTGGCTAAAAATTCAAGACCTTTCTCTTCGCAGTGAGATTTGATCTCCTGCCATTGTGAAAAACTGAATTCCATACGCCTCCAATAGTCCATACGCGATGCATCCTCATATGAAAAAGGAATGCGAAATGATTCCTGCAGACTACTTTCTGCTTCTGCCAGGTGCATTTGAAATTTAATGATGGGGAAACCGGTGCCGGCTACGGCATCAATATATGAATGCAAAATTCCAAGACTTCCATCGTGGGCTTGTCCGATTTCTGCAATCAATTGTAAAGCCATGATGCAAGTTATGACATGACAGCTAATGGATGGTAATCTCCAGTCAACCCAATGGGATTCATATTGCGGATGTCGTGAACGGTTTGTATGCAGTTGCGTGCTTCATTCAGGCCAAAACCACGTCCGGAAAGAATCTCTTGATATGACACCGTATGCAAATCGGTAAAGCCTTCACTAAATTCAAATTCCTCCCCATCGATTTCCAGACAACGGTATGTTTTCTTTCCCTTGTTTCTGATTTCCTCAGGGAGAGTTTGCTCGTTGATGCTTAAAAAATAGCGCACACACGCCCTCTCGTATTCCAGATAACCAGCCACACGATCGCTGGTATGAAGGTGCACGATATTGGTTTGTACCGGGCCAAACAACCATCCCAAAAGGTCATAAAAGTGAACTCCAATGTTGGTCGCAATGCCTCCAGACTTACTGATATCTCCTTTCCAGCTGCTGTAATACCACTTTCCTCTTGAGGTGATGTAAACCAAATCAACCTGATGTTTTTTTGACGAACGAACGTTCGTTAGTTTTTCCTTGAGTGCAATGACTTTAGGGTGCACACGCAGTTGAAGAATATTGTATACCCGATGACCTGTCTCTTGTTCCATTTCCTGAAGGGCATCAATGTTCCAGGGGTTCAACACCAGGGGTTTTTCACAGATCACATCGGCCCCTAACCGAAGTCCGAACCGGATGTGTGCATCGTGCAAGTAATTGGGTGAGCAGACACTGAGGTAATCAATGCCCGCTTGTTTGCGATGCAACTTATACAAATGGCGATCGAATCGTTCGAATTCGGTAAAGAAATCAGCCTCTGGAAAATAGGAATCCATAATTCCAACGGAGTCATTTTTATCCATTGCCGCTACCAATACGTTGCCCGTTTCCAATATGGCTTTCATGTGACGTGGGGCGATGTACCCGCCGGCTCCTATCAATGCAAATCGTTTACTCATGCAATTCGTTTAACTTGACCCTGTTCGAGCTGATACTGATGTCCAGATTCTGGACACACCGCCAAACCCGCTTGATTAAAATGCAATTTATGTCCATATTCGCTCATCCATCCGGTTTGCCTTGCTGGATTGCCCACCACCAAAGCATAATCCGGAACGTTTTTAGTCACCACAGCGCCTGCGCCAATGAATGCAAACTTTCCGATCTCATGCCCACAGACTATGGTTGCGTTTGCCCCAATGGTTGCCCCCTGTCGCACAGGTGTGGGGGCATATTGATTCCGTCGGTTGACCGCACTTCTGGGATTGGTCACATTGGTAAAAACCATAGAAGGTCCTAGAAATACATCATCTTCACAAACAACTCCGGTATAAATGGATACGTTGTTCTGGACTTTCACCTGATCACCCAGTATAACCCCGGGAGAAATGACGACATTCTGGCCGAGGTTACAATTATTTCCAATCCGACAACCTTGCATGACATGTGAAAAATGCCAGATTTTTGTTCCTTGTCCAATCTCACAAGGTTCATCGATTACAGCCGTAGGGTGAGCAAAATATTGTTTATCCATTCTTTTTATTTCAAAAATCGTAGCACTTCATCAATGATCATATCCTGAATCTGGGGAGTCAATTCCGTATGCATGGGCAATGAGATCACTTCACGGCAAAGCATTTCAGTAACCGGAAGTTGTTCGATACCACCTGAAGATTCTCTAAATGCTTTTTGCTTGTAGAGTGGTACCGGGTAATAAATGGCATTGGGAATTCCTTTTAAATCCAGAAACTCTTTTAGTGCATCACGTTGTCCATTAGTAACCCTCAGGGTATATTGATGAAACACGTGTTTGGAGTGTTGATTCCGGAAAGGGACGATCAAATCCTGATGATGTTGGAAGGCGGCATCATAATAATCTGCTGCTTGAATTCTTGCCTGAATGTATGCATCCAAATATTGAAGTTTGATGTTCAGCACTGCGGCCTGGAGGGTGTCCAATCGGGAATTTACACCGACAACATCATGATAGTAACGGGTTGCACTTTGACCGTGGTTTGCTATCATCCGAAGGTTGTTCGCAAGCTTTTCGTCTTGGGTAAACATGGCACCTCCGTCGCCATAACATCCAAGGTTTTTGGAAGGAAAGAATGAGGTACAGCCGATGTGGCCGATCGTTCCAGCCATAGCCGTTTCTCCATTGCGAAACGAATAGTTAGAGCCTATGGCCTGGGCATTGTCTTCAACCACAAACAAATTATGGCGTTTTGCAATGGTCATGATGGATTCCATGTCAGCACATTGTCCAAAAAGATGAACGGGAACAATAGCTTTGGTACGCGGGCCTATGCTTCGCTCGATTGCAGCGACATCTACATTAAAATCGTCTGCATAAACATCTACCATGACGGGCTTTAAATGCAATAAGGCGATGACTTCTGCTGTAGCTACATAAGTAAATGCAGGAACCACCACTTCGTCTCCTGGCTTAAGTCCGAGGGCCATTAAAGCAATTTGAAGGGCATCGGTTCCATTAGCACAGGGAATCACCTGTTTTACCTTGAGGTAGCGTTCAAGATTTTGCTTGAACTCAATGACTGCCGGACCTCCAATAAATTGGGCGGATTCCACGACACGCGAAATAGCCTCATCCATTTCGGGCTTGATTTTGTGGTATTGGCTGACTAAATCTACCATTTGCAATTTTATACTCATTCGCTTTTTTTTAAAATTTTTCAGTGCCTTCCCATACTGACATAATGAAAACCCAAGTCCTTCATCCGGTGATGTTCAAATACATTTCTTCCATCAAATACTGTGGCTTGCTTCATGCGCTTTTTCATTTCATTAAAATCCGGTGACCGGAAGACATTCCATTCAGTGACCAATGCCAATGCATCGACTCCCTCAAGGGCGTCGTACATGTCCTGTGCAAAATAGATTTTTTCCGCATATAGCCGAGCCACATGGCTCATGGCTTCAGGATCATAGACCCTCAGCGTAGCTCCCTCATTGAGCAATGCATCAATCATGTTCAAACTTGGAGCTTCGCGAATATCATCGGTATTGGGTTTAAAAGCTAAACCCCAAATGGCGATGGTTTTGCCATGAAGTTTGCCATGAAAATGCTGCTTAATTTTTTGCGCCAACAGTTGTTTTTGAGTTTCATTGACTTCCATGACGGCTGCCAAAATTTTAAAGGGGTAGTCATAATGTTCAGCAGTTTTATGGAGCGCCCGAACATCCTTTGGAAAACAGGAACCCCCGTAACCCACTCCGGGAAACAGAAATCGCTTACCAATCCGATTGTCAGCCCCCATTCCTTTTCGTACAAAATCCACATTGGCACCAGTCCGGTCGCATAAGTTAGCCAATTCGTTCATAAAACTGATGCGGGTAGCCAAATAGGCGTTGGCTGCATATTTGGTGAGCTCTGCGCTGCGTAAGTCCATCACATAGATTGGATTTCCCTGACGCACAAAAGGTTCATACAATTCCTCCATGCGTTGCGTCGCCCGTTCTGATTCACTGCCGATGACCACCCGGTCCGGTTTCAGGAAATCCTCCACTGCTACTCCTTCTCGCAAAAACTCAGGATTACTGACCACATCGAATTGATTTCGAGCTAATTTTTTACTCAATATCTCTTGCACTTTTTCTGCTGTTCCCACGGGTACGGTACTCTTGTTGACGAGAATGGTATAATGCTGAATGCGGTCTGCAATGTCTGAGCTGGCCTGCATGACATACCGTAAATCTGCGGATCCATCTTCACCGGGTGGGGTAGGCAAGGCGAGAAAGATCAATTCGCCGAAGGCTACCGCTTCATCCAATACAGTGCTAAAATGCAGGCGACCTTCTTTTAAATTTCTTTCAAACAAAACATCCAGTCCAGGTTCGTAGATGGGGATTTCGCCTCCTTTCAGCCGATTTATTTTTTCTTCGTCAATGTCATGGCACAAGACTTGATTGCCCGTTTCGGCAAAACATGTTCCGGTAACTAAGCCTACATAACCCGTTCCAATGATGCTGATTTTCATGCAGAATGTTTAAAGTCTCCAATAAGTAAGTCCACTGTGCGGAATTTCGTTGTATAGTCCTTTGAGATCTATGAGAATCGGTTGTTCACGCATGCGATCTAAAAAAGATTCGAGTGGAAGTACTTTATAGGTATCGTGAGCCACCGCCACCACTACAGCATCATAATCCATTCCGGGATTCTGACAAAGCTGGATTCCATATTCATGCTCTACCTCAATGGCATCTGCGTGTGGGTCCACCACATCCACCCCTACAGAATAACCCTTGAGTTCATCATACAAGTCGGCTACTTTTGAATTTCGGATATCAGATACATTTTCCTTAAAGGTGATACCACACAACAATACTTTACATTCACTTGGATTTTTGCCTTTTTGAATCAGGAGCTGGACCAATTTTTTAGCAATAAAAGCCGGCATCCTGTCATTGATCCTTCGTCCGCTCAAAATAACTTCCGGATCATGTCCCAATTGTTTGCTCTTATACACCAAATAATAAGGATCCACGCCAATGCAGTGTCCTCCCACCAATCCGGGCGAAAATTTTAGAAAATTCCATTTCGTCGCAGCTGCATCCAGTACCGCCCGAGTATCGATGCCCATTTTATCAAAAATAATGGCCAGTTCATTGACAAATGAGATGTTCAGATCCCGCTGGCTGTTTTCAATGACTTTTGCAGCTTCCGCCACTTTAATGCTGGGAGCCCGGTAGACTCCGGCGTGAATGATGCTGCCATAAACTTTTGCGATTTCATCCAATGCTTCTGCATCGTTCCCTGAAACGATTTTCAGGATGCTTTCCAGGGGTCTGGTCTTGTCTCCCGGATTGATGCGCTCCGGCGAATACCCCAGTTTAAAATCCAAACCCAATTTCAGGCCTGAACCCTGCTCCAGCAAAGGCAAGCAATCTTCTTCCGTACAGCCCGGATAAACCGTGGATTCATATACGACGCAATCCCCTGGCTTTAAAACTTTTGCTATGGTTTTGGAAGCGCCATGCAGAGGTTTCAGGTCAGGAACCTTATGATGGTCGACCGGGGTTGGGACCGCTACAATAAAAAAACGGGCTTTCCTCAGGTCTTCCAACTGGTGGCTGAATTGTATGTCGCAACCTTCGAAATTCTTTGCCTCTAATTCATGCGACGGGTCGATGCCCTTTTGCATCATACCAATACGACCTTCATGGATGTCAAATCCAATGACCTTCATGGATCTGGCAAATGCCAGGGCCAATGGAAGGCCAACATAACCAAGGCCAACGACGGCAAGACTTGCTTTCTTTTCTGCTAAAGCCTGGTAAAGGCTTATTTCTTTTTCTCCCACAACAACAAAGGTTTTTCTACTTTTAATATTTTCAAAAAGGTTTTGTCCTTTTTCTTCTGGAATATGATGAAACGAATTTTCCTTCCATTTAGTTTTTCCAGGCGGTTTAAATGCTTGACCAGCTCATAAGGATTGGGTCTTCCAACCAGCAAAAGGTCTAAAATTCCCGTTTCCAACCCTCTGGACAAATCTCCGGACAAATAGATGGCCTCGAGCTCGGGCAAATTACTTTCTAAGCCTTCGGTCAGTACATCCAATCCGGCTTCCCGTTTGAGTATACCTTGTAAATCATCAAAATACGGATTTCGAACGTTTGCTTTGAAATACCGCCGATTGCCCTGAAACCATGAAACCAACAGGTCTGCATTCAATAATCGGTTGAGCTCAATGCGAATGCTGTTGCTGGACTCACCCAGTTCTTCTTCCAGCCCGCGTAAATATCCCTCTTGGGCAGGATTCAGAAAAAGTTTCCGGATTATTTTGATCCGGGCCGTTGAACCAATCAAGGATTCCAGTAACATATTGAGTAATAAAATTACTCAAAAATTTTATGATCATTACAAAATTTCCTGATCCAAACAATTAAACTCCCAACCACCAGGCCCATCAACAAACCGCCTATCAATGCCTTGGGCCAACTTAACTGCTTACTTTTAAGCGGCTGAATAGGCAAATCTATGGCCTGGATAAACGGAGTTTTATGCAACAACGAAAACGAAGCCACTTCTTTGTTTTTCATCGCTTCCCCATAGACCATTTGTAAAATTCTGATGTCCTGGTCCAGTAAGGTTTTGGGAACTTCTTCCGACAGCAACCAACCACTCCGATAATGATCTTTCAATCCCGCCAGACCATATTGTTTGTGTTCAATCAATGCCTTTAGAGAGTCCGTTTTATGGGACAGACCACGGTAGGTTTCCAATTGCTTTTCAACGGTCTGATCAATGTAGTAACGACTTAACTGATCGAAAAGCCGAAGACAAAGGACATGGGTCAAGACCTCATGGCTGCCTTTCAAATTTAAGTACATCAGATTGGTTTTATCACTGAGTCTGGTCGTCAACATACCATCAAGTGCTGAATGCACTTGTTGTAGTGCCATGTTTTCCAATCTTGAAAAGCTTTGCAGTTGGTCATGATGAAACCGAAATCCTTTAAGGGGATGCGCCGGTTGATAGAATTTACTTTCAGCCCATTTACCTTGATGTTCCAATTCGATGATCAGATAATTTGCCAGAAAGTCTTCCTGTTGGGCATCTTCCAATTTTATTTTTTCAAATAAAAGCTTTCCGGCGATCCTGCGGCTTCTCGCCAGGTCGAGTATTTTATAGAGGTTGATTTGGTCACCGGCTCCCAACAATCCACTAAACCCTCCAAGAGCGTTGGACAAGCCGGGAAAAGAGCCAGCCTCTTCGTTGAGCATAAAACTGAGTTCGGCTTCGTATACTTTTGTACTCTTCCATTTGCTCCAAATGCCAAACACTAAACCGATTAAGACCAGCCATCCCAACAAGTGCCTACTTGTCTTTAACGCATTGAGATACTCCCTCGCAGCGTTCACGAGTTCTCTTAAACTGTAGGCCTGCTTCATTTCACTTTGGCCAGAGCCAGCGTCCGTCATATTGGATTATTCTTCCACAAAAATAGCACAAGTTGTTGGTAGTTTATGAATTATATATATAATAAAATAGTTGTTTATCCTGGGTAACCTGATCTATGCAAGTTTCAGGGACATGTGAAAACATCCTGAAGAAAAGCTGCCAATTAAAATATAGAAAATGGTAACAAAAACTGACTTCGGCAGGAATTGAGATTAAAATACAGAAAATATAATCTTAAATATTTCATCTACGATCTCTTGATCCTGCTGTAAAAGAAATAGTCCAAATTTAATGAATTGACCTTGTGTAAGTCATTATTTTATAATTTCCATAAACCCAATTATAAATCCATTCCATTATAAACAAAACCGATTCCTGAAATCTTTCCAATTGAAAATATCTATTCCAAATCTCATCTCCCGAAATGGTTAGTCTATTCCTTCTCCGGATACTTGAATCCATTTCAATTGATTCAATGTACAGATTTTATGAAAATAGTTCTGGTCATTACAGTACACCAAAAAATATCCACCTCCACCTGCACCGCATAATTTTAAATAATAAGTTTCCGATTGAAGACCTTCCTTCCAGATATAATATACAGGATCAGGAATCAAAGGGCGAAACAATTGCATGGTTATTTGGCTGATCCATTTCCAGCATTCTTCAAAAGTTATTGTATCCCTTTTGATCATTGATTGAATTATGCGTTGATTGATTTTTGACAAGTCGTCGATCTGTTCTCTAAAATCCTGATGTTGCCTCTGTTGTTGAAACCAGTTTACACCTTTGTGCGTTTGTCTGGCCTGTCCCGAATCCAGCAATGCCAAACCTGAAGGCAGCATCGAATCCAAGTCAAAATCCTTTAACAGCTCTATTTTTTCATCCCTTGCATAAACCGGAAGCTGATAAAATGAAACCAAAGGATCCAATCCTGAACTCTTCCCATGAAAAAAACTTTCCATCATTTTGAATACTTCCAGCGTTTCTCCTACACTTATCTCCGTTACCCCGTGGAGTCTAAATCGGTCCCATACCGCCGCAGTCACCGCTCCCGAACTTCCCAATCCATATCCCAAGGGTATATTTCCATCCAAATACCACGATTCTTCGATGATTGTTTTCATTTGCGAAAGGTCAAAAAAATCTTTGAGTACCCCGTGCTTACTGAGATAGTCAAAGAATGCCATCAAATGTTCATCGCTACGCTGCCCTTGCTTTTTCCATTGAATAAAACTGGATTTGTATGGAATCAATAAAGCACCTGAACCATTCAAGACCGTATACTCACCGGCGATTAATATTTTCGAAGGATATATTCGCTCCATGCTCCGGCAAAGCTAAGACTTTGTCCGATCTCCTCTTTTTCAAATGCAGATTTATAAAGGGTTATGCAATAGGATTCGTTTTTTGTTTAACAAAATCCACCTCACTCTTTTAATGAATCCTCAAACTCCAAACCCTCAAAATCCTTAACTTTGCACCGTGCAGTCAGATAGTTTGCGGGTACTGGATTTCCTGTCCCGCGATCCAAAAGCCGGACAAATCAATCGTTTGTTGGATGAGGAAGTGCAACAGGCGGTTTATATCGGGGGTCTATGTGGATCCAGGGATAGCTTTTTGATTGCTGCAAGCTATCTCCAGCAACCCCGGCATTATCTAATCCTCTGCAATGACAAAGAAGAAGCAGCTTACCTGCTGGAAGATATCAATTCCCTGACGCAAAAAAACATTGCCTACTTCCTTCCAGACTCATTTCGAAGGCCCTTACATTTTGAGGAACAGGACAATTTTCAGATTCAACAACGCATCGATTCCATTCACCGCACCACCTTTGGTTCGCCCGTCGTTCTGGTGACGTATCCTGAAGCCGTTTTTGAAAAAACACCCTCCCCACAACGTATTCACGGCTCACGACTTGAATTCGTGGTGAATGGCCGCATGGACCTCGATGCCATCCTTTCTAAACTCAACCACATTGGTTTTCAACGAGTCGATTTTGTCTATGAACCCGGACAGTTCTCCATACGGGGAGGTATTCTGGATGTATTCTCTTTTGCCAATGATCATCCTTACCGTATCGAACTTAACGATGATCTCGTAGAAAGCATCCGAACTTTTGATACAATGACCCAACTTTCTGTCCAAAACATAAGGAAATTTTCCATCATCCCGAATATTCAATCGGATGATTCTGGAAGTGCCAAAGAAAGTCTGTTTGATGTATTGCCCACGGATACCATTTTCTGGATCAAAGATCTGACCGCATGTAACGCAACGCTCAACGCTTGTTTCGAAGCCGCCTTGCACCATTCCAGCAAAATGCAGCATTACGAAGAAGAAAGACAGATTGATTTGTTAAAAGGCAAGGATTTTATCCATCCCGATACTTTCATCACCGGATTGGAAAAATACAAATTGCTATTTTACCATACGCTGCCGGACTGGCGAATGAAGGTCACCCAAGTTGAAGTTGCCAGTGAAGCTCAACCTTCTTTCAATAAAAATTTTAACCTGCTCATTCAAAATCTGGAATCCTTTAACGAGAAAAATTACTCGTGCTTCTTATTGACCAGTAGTTCCGCTCAGGTAGAGCGGTTTTACAATATCTTCGAAGACCTCAAAACTAACGTTCGTTATTATCCTGAAGTACTATCTCTAAAAGAAGGATTCATAGATCATGAGATGAAAATTGTATGCTATACAGATCATCAGATTTTTTCGCGTTTTCATGGTTTTAAAATTAAACAAGGCTATACTAAAGATCAAGCCCTGAGTTTAAAAATGCTGCGTGAATTGCAGCCAGGAGATTATGTTACGCATCTTGATTATGGAATTGGACGGTTTGCAGGATTGGAAAAAATGACCATCAATGGTCAACAACAGGAATCGGTGCGGCTCATTTATAAAAATGATGATATTCTGTACGTCAGCATACACTCCCTGCATAAAATATCAAAATTCGTTGGTCAGGAAGGTACTGTGCCAACCTTACATAAATTGGGCTCCGAACAATGGAAGGTCCTCAAACAGCGCACCAAACAAAAGGTTAAGGACATCGCCAAAGAACTGATAAAACTGTATGCCAAACGCAAGGCTTCCAAAGGATTTGCTTTTGCTCCTGATAATTACCTTCAAACCGAATTGGAAGCATCGTTCATGTATGAAGATACTCCCGATCAGTTTAAAGCCACCCAAGAGGTCAAAGCCGATATGGAAAAAGATTGTCCGATGGACCGCCTCATTTGTGGAGATGTGGGATTCGGAAAAACCGAAGTGGCCATTCGCGCAGCATTCAAAGCTGTTCAAGATGGAAAACAAGTTGGCATCCTCGTACCTACCACTATTCTGGCATTGCAGCATTTCAGAACCTTAAAAGATCGACTCAAAGAATTTCCGGTAGATGTCAATTACATTTCACGTTTCCGAACGACCAAAGAAAAAAACGCAATCATCAAACAACTGGCCGATGGAAAACTGGACATCATCATTGGCACCATCAGTCTTCTAAATTCTAAATTGAAGTTTAAAGACCTAGGTCTGCTGATCATTGACGAAGAACAAAAATTCGGCGTTGGCGCAAAAGAAAAATTACGACAACTTAAACACAATGTCGATACACTTACCCTAACGGCAACACCCATCCCCAGGACTTTGCAATTTTCTTTGATGTCGGCACGCGACCTGAGTGTCATACAAACACCACCGCCCAACCGGCAACCCATCCATACGGAGCGACGCGTCTTTCACGACGAACTGATCCGCGATGCCATTCTTCATGAAGTATATCGTGGCGGACAAATATTTTTTGTGCATAACAAAGTGAAAAGTCTGCCGGAAATCGTTGCCATGCTGCATAAACTTTGTCCGAATGTAGAAATCACAATGGCCCACGGACAAATGGAAGCTGCTCAATTGGAAAAAGTACTGATTGATTTTATTGATCATAAATCAGATGTCTTGGTGTGTACCAATATCATCGAAACGGGTCTTGATATACCCAACGCAAATACCATCATCATCAACAATGCACATCAGTTTGGACTCAGCGATTTACACCAGTTGAGAGGTCGTGTAGGTCGTGCCAACCGGAAAGCATATTGCTACTTGTTTGCTCCTCCGTCTTCTGTGCTGACCATGGAGGCCAGAAAACGATTAAAAACCATCGAAGAATTTTCTGACTTGGGCAGTGGTTTCAATGTGGCCATGAGAGACCTCGACATCCGAGGTGCGGGCAATCTTTTAGGAGGAGAGCAAAGCGGTTTCATCTCTGATATGGGCTATGAGGCTTATCAGCGCATTTTAGAAGAAGCGATCTTTGAATTAAAAGAAACTGATTTTAAAGAAACTTTTGCAGATAAATTTCAAGAGATCGGAAATTATGTAAGAGATACGGTCATCGATAGCGATACGGAAATGCTGATTCCCGATCAATATGTATCCAATATACAAGAACGTCTGCGGCTTTATCAGGCATTGGACAAAATTGAAAATGAGCAAGGAATACAAAATTTTGCAGATCAATTAAAAGATCGCTTTGGTCCCCTTCCCACTGCAGTCGAAGAATTATTTAATGGTTTGCGTTTACGCTGGTTGGGTAAGGAGATTGGTTTTGAACGCGTTATTCTCAAAAAGAAGAAACTGCAATGTTATTTTATTTCCAATCCTTCTTCCCCATATTTTGAAACTCAGCTTTTTCAAAAACTAATGCAGTACATTTCCTCAGGACAAAAATTGTTTACGCTTAAACAAAGTGCAACCCAACTCATCTTGTTGAGGGAGCAAGTAAACGGATTCTCTGAAGCCATTCATCTGTTAAATTCACTGGCAATGTCATGCGGGGTGAAAGAAATTTAGTTTGCCCGTAACTTATCAAGTTGATAATACTTAGTTCTATGCTTTAGCCATAAGGATGACCCTCATGGATTACCCAGAAAAGTTCATTAGAAATCGTGACGAAGGAATAATGTTCAATCCATCCATTTGGGATTCAAGTAATGAAATAACTTTAAAACTTCCATCTAGAACTGTATAAATTTCAGGCAATTGAATGGATAACAATGATTATTATCTTGAATCAAGCTTTCATGGAGTAGAGCCTTGACATCCATAACACTATTCATTGCTCATTAAAATTAAAATGGATAAGTAAACTAATAGTTCTGCTTCGTATTTTTTGCATAGTACTAAAGTCTAAATCAATCCATAGGATCGGTCCGTTTTCCATTCGGTATACTAAAGGGCAATTCTAAAGTCAATACCCATACGCAAACCTGAAAGACATGAACTTTGAAAACACACCCTCAGTTCAAAAAATCTATTCATCATGAATGGGTAAATTTTGTTAAATGATTTGCTTTAAATTCTCAAATTGTCTATATTCGTATAAATTTTTTGACATGAAATCCTTTAAATACACCAACATTTTCATCTGCTTTCTTATTTTTTTTTCGGGTGTTATAAACTATAATCTTGCACAATCACTTTCAGAAAAAATTCCGGAAAAAAAATTGAGTGCTGACTTGATGATTTTTTGTCCAGAGAATAAAACGGAAGCAAGTTGTCAGACCCAGTCTGCAATTGATACAAAATTTTCCACTTGGTTATCGAGCGCCTCCTATTCTGGCGGTTGTGATGTGATGCTGAGTAATAATGGCGGAGTGGCGCCTTCCGCCTGCGGGGGTTTGTCAAAATTGACTTTTACCGCGGTCAGCACTTGTGATCCTACCGTAAGTTGTTCGGCCAGTTTTGCAGTCACAGCAGCCCCAGCGATTACCTTAACTTGTCCATCAAATAAAATAGAAGACGCGGGACAAACTCAGGACCAGATCGATGCAAAATTTAGCCAATGGATTATCAGCGCAGGATTTACCGGTGGTTGTAAACCCAAACTCTCCAACAACAATGATGGAGCTCCTCCGAATACCGGTGGATCAACCACCGTTACCTGGACAGTGACTTCTTCTTGTCAAGCCCCAACCACTTGTTCAGCATTTTTCTCTGTTCAGGAAACGACCGGAAATTTTGACGAGCAAATCTCCAAACAGGTTAATATCTCTTATGATCCAAACCTGAGGCAGGCTATCTTAGATATTTCATTGAATCAACACATTTACTGTCACCTCCGGCTCCTCAATGCCAATGCTCAGATCTTATGGCAACATTCAATTAGCACCCGTCAAGAAAAGCTGGCCATCGAATGCAGGGATTACAGGCCAGGCAAATATTTTGTCGAACTCAGTACCGACCAATGGAGGAAAGTATTGCCATTTCTTATTCCTTAATGTAAAGTATTGAAACAAGGCTGTAAATTCAAATTCTGGATAACGGTTACCTGCTGACTTATACCAAAACCGCGGGATTTAATTTTCAATGGTGCCGGGCACAAACTCAATGTTTTTCATATGAATCCTATTCATGATTTACCTGTTCTCTCTCTTGAGGTAGTCTAAATATTTTATTAAATCGGGAAAATCAACCACATGATCTATAATGGCATCACGGGTTAACCATTCATCACCCAATCTGGCATGAATTCCCGAAAAAGAAATCCCCTGTAATTCGCCTTTCCGCAAGGCTTGTTGTGCATCATCAAAACGGGTATATCTGCCAAAATAATATCGGTAAGTAGAAGCATCGTCATCACGTTCAACCACTACAATTCCCTTGCTGAAGTCAATCATTGGATGATTCAATACACTAGCGGATTTACCCAATTCCAAGGTATAATAATAGGGAATATCCTTATTTACGTAACTCAATAGTGTATCCGGTTTTAGGGCCTCATTGACGACAGGCATGGTGATACTAACATACGTTAGTTTTGGATTTTCGTTCTTAATTCGTAGCTCGATGCGTTGATTGAGACGGATTCCTGCTTCCGCCCTGTTTCCGTAAAGCGCATTACGGGCAACTGGAAATGATGCTCCTGCACCAACGCAATGAATACGACGTGAATCAATGGAATGTTCAGAAAGATAATGTTTCAACTGCTCCGTCAGTTTGATCGAATAATATAAATTCAAAGGATCTTTACTGTCTTGATAAGAATGGCCAATGATCTCAAGCTGAGCGGCTGTATCACGCTGCAAACATTCCAATAAAGTGCTGATGATTTTTTTATTCGGAGGCTCTTCCATAAAGCGTTCATTGCGGTGATATAAAGGCTCTAGTTGAATTCGGTTGATGGGTAATGGCTGTGCTATTTTGGGTGGCTCAACAGAGGACTCTACCGCATTCTGTTCTGCGACTTTTTCAAGCACCATACCTAATGGACTTCCTTCAGGACTTTGCTCCTGTTCTCTCAAGGATTCTGTGAAATAAGCCAGATACACATCGCGCTTTCCTAAACTGAAACTTTTTCTGTCAGATGTCAAAACCGCTGCAAGTCCGTCTTGTGTTAATTTAAAATGGGTGTCATTGCCGGCGGAACTAATGGGCCAACCTACGTTCTCAGGAACCGTCCATTTTGTGGCCTCTGCTTTGAAGACAGTGCGAAATAAATCGTACCCACCCATGGACTCCAAACGGTCGGAAGAAAAATAAAGCGTACGACCATCTTTGGCGAGAAAAGGATAATTTTCATTGTATATTGAATTGACATCCGGGCCAAGATTTGCCGGTTCTGTCCAATTCCCATTACGGAGAAAAGAAATGTACAAATCATAAGCCCCATATCCTCCCGTCCGGGAACTGGCAAAAATCAAAATGGAATCCTGAAAGATTGTCAATGCCTGATCCCCTATTGAAGGCATTAACGGACCTTCAAATGGATGATAATTGATGTGTTCTGTTCCATTTCCGAAAGTATCTGTAAAAATTTTATACGGTCCTTCCTTCCATCCTCTTAAGAAAATCATGACGGAGCCATTCTGACAGAAATCCAAAACTTGTTCGTCCTGCGGACTGCTGATTTCAGTGTGTAAACGTCTGGGTTGCTGCCACAACCCTTCATTTTGTTCGCTCACATAAATATCTGCTTGCCCCTGTGACTGGTTTTCTCCAGAAACTAACGATCGTTCGTTTCGTCTGGCGCTGAAGTAATATTTTCCATCAAATTGTATGCTTGGACAAACCGCAAACTCATCCTGAAAGCTGTTGATTCCCACTCCTAAAGGCTCAAGAATGGCTGCAGGATCTTTACGGATCAGTTGATGACCGGAATAACATCGCATTAATTCGTTTCTAATCCACTGTGCTCTTGCTTCTGTACGCGTTAGGCTTTTCAACGCTTTTTTGTAGGTTTTTAGGGCTTCATAAAACTGATGATTCTGGTGGTAGCAACGCGCTAAATACCATTGGAGTTCCTTATAATCCGGATCGAGTTGATTCAATCGTTCAAAACATTTGATCGCTTCTGTAAGTCGGTTAACTTCCCAATGGGATATACCTGCTTTGTACAACCATTCTTTATCATTAGAATAGGTTCCCCAGGCGGCTTCAAAATTTACTGAGGCTTGTAGATAATTTTCCTGATGATAATTTCTTTGAGCCGCTTTAAACTCTTTTCTTAGCTCCTGTGCGGAGAGATTAATCCCAATACCCAAACAAAAAACAAAGATTGGGCTTATCCGGTATAAAATCCGAATAACAGGGCGTGCCATCAAATTTGCCGATTCAAATCAAACTGTTCTAAATAATCTCCTACCCTTCGCAAAAAAGAACCTCCTAACCCACCATCCACCACCCGGTGATCGTATGAAAGAGAAAGATACATCATGTGGCGAATGGCAATGACATCCCCTAGATCTGTTTCAATCACAGCGGGCTTCTTCTTAATGATGCCTGTGGCTAAAATGGCGACTTGTGGCTGATTGATGATCGGCGTACCCATAATATTGCCAAATGTCCCAACATTGGTCAAGGTAAAGGTTCCGTCCTGAATTTCTTCAGGTTTTAGTTTGTTAGCTCGGGCACGATCGGCCAAATCATTGACAGCAAAACATAATCCTGAAAGGTTAAGCCGGTCAGCGTTTTTGATGACGGGTACTATAAGGTTACCGGAAGGCAATGCAGCCGCCATGCCCACATTGATGTCAAGTTTTCGGATGATTTGTGTACCCTGGACAGAAACATTCACCATTGGATAATCTTTAATCGCCCGACTGATGGCTTCGATAAACATTGGCGTAAAAGTGAGCTTTTGCCCATAGGCTTTTAGGAATTTATCTTTTACCTTTTCTCGCCATATTACCAGAGAAGTCACATCGACTTCGACATATGACGTTACATGAGGGGATGTTTGCTTACTCATCACCATGTGATCGGCAATGAGCTTGCGCATTCTGTCCATTTCAATAATTTCTACATTGGACCCCGTGAAATTTAACGTTGGATTCTTGACTTCCGGAACATTGGGTGAAGAAACTACCTGAGTGGTGGTGGTTTGAATTGTGGATGGCTTTGTGGATAAATAGGCCAAAATATCGCGTTTGGTTATGCGGCCATCCAACCCAGATCCTTGAATGGATTGAACTTGTTCTAAACTGAGATTTTCTTTCTGGGCAATGGAACGAACCAGCGGTGAAAGGAATTTTCCATCAATCGCCAATGCATGCATTGCCGGGTTGTCCACGGGTTTTGATGGTGCAACTGTTTTAGGTAGATCGGACGCAGCCTTGGGTGATGGGGTATCTTTTGGTCCGTCGGTCACAGCATCCTCGCTGGTTTCAATATAAGCCAGGACTTTTCCAATGGGCACCACATCATTCACATTATAAAGTAACTGAACCAGACGACCTTTAAAGGGTGAAGGCACTTCACTGTCCACTTTATCGGTAGCAACCTCCAATACGGTCTCATCTTGCTCCACCCAATCTCCTTCCTTTTTCAACCACTTCAGTACAGTGGCTTCCATGATGCTTTCTCCCATTTTGGGCAGAATTAACTCCTGTCTGGCCATATCCATAAATTTAGGCAAATGTAGTGAATTTGCCTGCATCTCCGAAAGTACACCGATCACCCTTGATGGATCAATAACGTCGAACCTTATCCTATCTGTTCAATGATCTTGAAATTAGTTACCTGCAATACACTGAATCCGCATATTTTATCATTCCGAATGGTTCCTCAAATATTCCCATAACAGTAGAAGGGCATATACTACTCCGGCTTCAGTATTTCGCTTTCTGTCAGAAGAAAATTGGAATTTCCGGCAAATTACTTTTTCTTCATTGCCACAGGCCAGCCAAACAGTACCCACCGGGATTTGGGGATCTTCAGCCGTGGGTCCTGCAGCCCCTGTACTGGCGATTGCAACGTCCGTGCCAAACAAGCGACAAGCACCGCGAACCATGGAACCAACACAATATTCACTGACCACCCCTTCCTGCATTAGTCGTTCAGGGTCAATGCCCAGTTCTTTAATCTTAATTTCAGAATGGTAAGCCGTAATTCCTCCTCTAAAATAACGTGAGGCCCCTGGAATGGAAGCAATGCGGCTTGAAATCAACCCAGCCGTAAAACTTTCAGCGGTAGAAATTGACTTCCCCTGGAGGACGAGCAAATTTCCAATGGCACTTTCCAGACTTTCATCTTCAAATCCAATGGTCTCTCCAGACAATTCGCCGGAAATCATTGACAAATAATGTTCCCAAAGTTGCCGGGCCTCCGGGGCTACAGCCAAATCAGTGGTTAACCGCAACCTCACCTGCCCAATGGATGGAAGATAAGCCAGTCTGATGTACGAAGGCATGTCTTGAAGAAGCGGTTCTATGCGACGCGCTATTTGGGTTTCTCCCAGTCCTCCAACCAATAAACTTTTGTGAACCAATTGTGATTGCCCCACTTGCTTTTCCAACTCAGGCAAAACATGGTGTGTCATTATGTATTCCAGTTCATATGGAACTCCCGGCATACTAACGAACGTTTGTTCGTTCCGGTGAACCATAATACCACAAGCGGTTCCAAGTTCGTTATCCAGCAATTTCGAAAATTCCGGTACATAGCATTGATTGAGTTGAATTTCATCCAGGATTCTGTTTCTCCTTTGGAGTATTCGTTGAACGTGTTGTTTAGCCTCTTCACTAAAAACCAACCTTCTGTTTAAATAGGCGGCCAATGCTGTTTTTGTAATGTCATCCTTTGTGGGTCCCAAACCACCTGACATGAGGATAACCTTTGAATCACTCATTGTCAAATATTCCAGCCCCCTCAAGATTTCTTCTTGCGTATCTCCAACGGTCACCTTCAGATTGACTTGCAAGCCTATGGTAAACAGTTGCTTAGCCACCATAGTTGAATTGGTATCGGTAACCTGTCCCAGCAGAATTTCATCACCAATAATCAGTAAACCTATTTTCATATTCAATAAGGAAAATAATTTTTATCCAAATTCAATCTGAGTCCAAATTCTAACCAGTAATTATTTTTTTTCAAGGACCTCTGTATTGAATTTCTTCCACCTAATTCGGCATACAGAAAAGTGTTGTAGAAAAAATTGTATTGCACAATCATACTTCCTGTGAATACTTTTGACTTCAGTCCTTGAAAGAGGTTAATGTTTTCATCACCAATTCTCGAATCATAATCTTTGAGTATGTTCCCTCCATAATTCAAGTCCCCTTCATCTAATCCTTTTATGGCATAAGAGATGAAACCTTTGAAATGAAATTTGTTTGAAGGAGTCCAATCCGCTTTAATTAACCATTCCGAAAAATTTGCTCCCAATGGGTGAGCGAGAGCCTGATGATAATGGCTGTAGTTTGCAACACTGTCTCGAAATGTATAGGTATAAGGTCTTACAACATTCCACTCCGCCTGGAGGTGTAGATTTGAAACTCCAAATGCACGATGATAATTCATTCCCAACTGCACTCCAAATTTGTTACCCCACCATCCACTGAATTGTACAAATTCTTTAATAACCAATTCATCGAATAAGCATTGTCCATAGACATTGAAGGATGAATTAATCAAATACTTTGATTGGAATCCGAGAAAAGCATTATCCGGGCTGCCCAGCGCTTGTTCAACAAACCGGTATAAGATCACCGGATTAAGGTATTGAAATTCAAAGTGATTCTCACGTGCAAACACTACCGATTCAAATAGGCCCAAATTCCAGCGTTTCGAGAGATTAAAGCTCAAAACATGGGAGGCCATATACTTTTTACCCAACAAATGGTTTCCTTGTTTTTCCAAAGTCCCTGCGCTCAACTCACTAAAAATACTTTGATATCGGATTTTCCAAAATTCAGCTTGCAATTTCAAAAAAAATTGGGGTGGTGCGAATTCAGATAAAAACAAACTGCGCATACCAAATCCAATAAAATGTTTTCCGTGTCCCAAGGATAGGTTTACATGACGGCTAATATCGTATGAAAGTCCGCCTTCTGCCAGGAGATAATCATATGCGCGTTTAAAAGATAAAATCTTCCCTGAATACGCCTTGTACAAAGCAGCTCCAGGCAATGCAGCATACAGTTGTTCGTATTCGTATACATGATGCAAGATGGCTTGTTGTGTTTCCAATAAAGTAAAGCTCGCTGCAAGTTTTCGATCTAAGGTCAATTGTAAATTAAATCCACGTTGGTTTAGGTACAAAGCACTGGGAGCGCTTTTTTGATATCCTCCACTTAGCTGAATCAGGGGATCAATGGTCAGGGAAAATTCATTCCGGTACAAACTATAAAAATGTTGTCCATCCTGGTAAAAATATTTCCAAAGTGGTCTTGGTTCAGTCCAATGAGCGGGCCGGTTGACGGTATCCATCATAAAAACATCCGCATGATAGCAGCTTAACATTTCAGAATCTTTTGACCCTTGTGTCAAATCCTGCATACGAATCCAGGCGGAGGTTACGGAATGTTTACGATAGGGTCTGACACCCATGTGAAAATCCAATAAACTTTTTGAAGCAACTTCAACCTCGTCAAGCTTTAGTAATTCATCCTGGCTGGGATGGTAATATACAGATTGTGCACTGAGTAAATGGGAACTTAGGAAAGACATCCAAATAAAAGTCAAGTGAAGGCCTTTGACTGGGTTGTTAAAAATCCAGAAAATATGGAAATCGTTCAACAGACTTTGAGTTTGTACAAAGATAGAATTTTATCCTTGCCAGGGATGGATTTCAACCTCACTTCTGCTGTTGTACTTACCCCATGGGAGATTGATAATCAAGCGACAAAAAAATATTTTCCATTTTAAAAATCCAAAAATACCGGCTTGCCGTAATTAAGCTAAAAATGAATATGAAAAAGTTTTACATGATTTTGATTGCAATTGCTGAGTTTGTTAATTTGGTTTCCGGACAGGAATCCAAAGCCAAACAAATTGTCATGGATTATTTCACCTGGGTTGATGCAGGTAAAATCGAAGAAGTCGGGCAGTTGCTACATGACCAATTGTCGGTCATGGCACCTTTCTCTCCGACTGCAATGGACAAAGCTGCCTGGAAACAAGTAGGTCTTGGCTTTGGCCAAGCTTTTCCGGACATGAAACATGAGATCGTGGATTGGTTTGCCAACGGCGATAAAGTGGCTGTAAGAGGTTACTTTAAGGGAACAAACAAAGGCCCCATGATGGGAATGCCGGCCACCGGTAATTGGGTATCCACGAGTTTCAACACGCTCTTTACACTGGATGGTCATGGCAAGATTAAAGCCATATATGTGCAATTTGACCAGAAGGATTTTGAAGCTCAGTTGATGAAAGGCATTATGCCTGGTTCGGATTTGAAAATGAAAATCCTGGATATGATGAAGGCCGCTGACGCTGGTGATGCGGAAAAATTTGGCAGTTATTGGGCATTGGATTCAAAAAATTATTTCGGTGGACAAGAGGGAAATCTTGAAGAAATGAAAAAGCGCATTTTAGGTTTCAAAATGGCATTCCCGGATGCATGGCGTAATATCAAAGAAATTACCGTTACCGGAAATAAAGTTTTTATCAATGGAGAATTCACGGGAACCAATGACGGAATGTTTATGGGTAAGCCGGCCACACATCGTAAAGTGAAACTCAGTCATCTGGGTGAATACCATTTTAATGCTGATGGTAAAATCACAATGGGGCGGGTTGAAGCGGACTATGGAAATTTGATGAGTCAGTTATACAATTAAAAATAGCTGACATTTAAGTCAGGATTAATAAATATCCTTTTGCTTTGTTCCACTATGAAAATACATTTCGAGTAATTTTATCAATATTTTCTTGCACTGTGAAATGAGCGCATTGCTTAATTGTAAAAAATAATTTTTCAGCACATCTATTTTCCAAGACTTATTTGATAAAAAAACTTCCAGGATTTCCTGTTTCAACTAAAGAATAAAAAAAAGCGATGCAAATTAATGCATCGCTTTTTTATTATAAATTTATGAAGCTAGTTCTATCGCTGAACTACCAATTGCGTGGTTTTGCGATTCACTCCATCATCTACGTGAATGATGTAAGCACCATTAGCAAGATTCAGGCGAATCAAATCCATCTCCAATTCATTTTCACTGGCGGGAACCTGTATTCTGAAAACTTGCTTACCCAACAGATCCATCATGCTCAAGGTTTTGTTGACTTTATCAAATCCATCTAAAACGATATTCACAAAGTCTTTAGCCGGATTGGGAATCGTTTTGATGCTAACGTTCGTTAGTTCTCCATTGTCTGTAGGTAAAGATTGATAATTCTCCAATTTACGGGAGCCGTATAAAATATCATCCTCTGCCTTTCTTAGAGCTCCGCCATCCAAGGTATGGAACCAGCCG
>CAZMSE010000014.1:0-90812 GCA_964568865.1 uncultured Saprospiraceae bacterium | reverse complement strand
ATGATCAAGCCATTTTGTATGGCTTGATTAGCTTTGCTACCACTCGGTCATGTCGGCCATGAGGACAATCCAGGTATTTCTAATGCATGGATTGGGATTAATACACCGAAAATGGAATATATTTGTTGAATTCAAGCATTGAGGAACAATAACCCGATGATAAAATCAGCTTTACCAAAAAAGTTAAACAACATGTGGTTTGCAGGACTCATTTTCAGTGCATTAATCATTTTATGGATGACCCATTGCAGGAATAAACCCAGAGCAGAAATTAATCATAAAGAGAACAAAGACATTACCGATTATGGATTTATACTGAAGGATGGCAAACTGTGGTATCATGATCACGCGATGAATGATGTAGATCCGCAGTCGTTTACTGTTTTAGATGAGTACTATGCGAGGGATAGTACGCAGCTATTGTTTTATCAATCCTACCGAGAAAGTAAAAATTACTACCTGACTACCAAGAATGTAGTGGAGGTGATAAAAAGCATCGACCCGAATTCGTTTTCTCCTTTAGGGGAGGGATATGGTCAGGATAAAGTGAGTGCTTATTTTGAGGGTAAGTCATTTGTGGTAAAACACCCTTCATCTTTGACCGTGATCAACCGTCACTTTGTAAAAGATAAGCTGGCAGCCTATCTGGATCGCTCAGAAATCATGGGAAGTGACGGATCAACATTTGAACTCGTCGGTTCGGTGTATGCTAAAGATCGTCATCATGTATATTATTATTTATTTTCATCCAATGGGCCGGGAGAGATAAGCATTTTGTCGGATTTTCCTTCGCAGTTTGCGGTCCTGGAGCACCCTTTTGCTAAGGATGAAAAAAATGTGTATTATTTTGGTGATAAAATTCAAACTTGCAACCCGACAATGTTCAAACCTTTGGGTTTTGGATACAGCCGTGATGATAAGAATGTTTTTTTTCAGGCTTTTTTGGTCAATGCTTGTGACCTAAGTTCTTTCACTGTTTTTCAAGAAAACGAAAATTTTACCGGAGAAGGTGCCTACGGTAAGGATAAGCACTCGGTTTTTTATAAGCAAACAGCAATTTCCAATGCAGATGTAAATTCATTTGCCATTCTGAACGAACATTATGCACGAGATCATCAGAGCGTTTATTTTCAGGGTAGACCCATCAGGGCTGCTGATGTACAAACCTTTGAAACTTTTCCACATGACATGGGTGATGCAGATGCAAAGGATAAAAACCACCGCTACCATCAGGGACGAAAAGTGGAAGAGTAATCCCATGGAACAGAGTAACACATTAGCAACAGTCTGGATATTGAAGGGATTTCAATGTTTTGCAAGTATTGAACTGATTCAATGGTTAAAAGTGTTTTTCATATTTGATCAAAATTATCTGAGAAGTTTGCTTCGCTAATTTAAATGATAAATCGTTGTATTCATTTGGATAAGAAACTTTCTTCAAACCAACAGCGAACGATTTTTACATATATGAAAAAATAAATTTAATTAAAACCAGACAGAACTCTGAACTTCCGTGTTAATTTCACGTTTAGTTTTGAAGTAGATAAATAACGAGAAAATGGCTTTTAACCTCCCCGATCTTCCATACCCGCATCAAGCATTGGAACCTCATTTCGATACCCGTACCATGGAAATTCACCATGGGAAGCATCATGCTGCTTATACCACCAACCTCAACAACGCCATCAAAGAAACCGACCTTGAAAATAAGACCATAGAAGAGATTTTAAAAAATCTCGACATGTCCAATATGCCCTTGCGGAACAACGGTGGTGGATATTATAATCACTGTTTGTTTTGGAACTGTTTATCTCCTCACGGTGGAGGTGAACCCAAAGGTCCTCTGATGGAAGCTATTCAACTTGCCTTTGGAGACTTTAATGCATTTAAAGATAAATTTTCACAGGCTGCAATGAGCAGGTTTGGTTCTGGATGGGCCTGGTTATGCGTAAAACCAGGTGGAGCACTGGACATTTGTTCAACACCCAATCAGGACAATACGTTGATGCCTTCTACAGGTTGTGGAGGGATTCCGGTAATTGGCTTGGATGTTTGGGAGCATGCTTATTACCTTTTGTATCAAAACCGAAGAGCAGATTTTGTTTCCGCATTTTTTAATGTGGTAAACTGGGACTATGCGGAAGAACGATACCTTACATTTCGCTAAGGGAACTGTTCAATCATTCAATTTTTAAGTGATATGAAATCAGGAATACAACTTGAGTTGTGTTGTGCGGATATTCATTCCGTGCAATTGGCCGAATTGTACAAAGTTGATGCAGTTGAATTATGCATGGACCTGCTTTCTGGTGGACTTACACCTTCCTCCGGGGCAGTGAAAAAAGCCCGCAATTTATTCAGCGGGGAATTAGGTGTACTGATTAGACCCCGCAAGGGAAACTTTGTTTACGATAATCTCGAACAAGAGTTGATGCTCGAAGATGTCCGGATGGCTATCGATGAAGGGGCTGATAATATCGTCTTTGCTTGCCTTGATCCCAATGACCGGTTAAACCGGAAGTTTGCGGATCAACTCATTCAAGTTTCTAATGGAATGCCGTTGGTTTTTAACCGGGCCATCGACATATGTCGTCAACCGGAGTTATTGATTGAAGATTTGATTGAAATTCAGGTCGACCGGGTACTTACTTCGGGCAGGGCAAGAGTGATCACCGACGGCGTGGAAACAATACGTCGCTGGATGGACGATTTTGGTCATCCTTTTCAATGGGTTTTGTGTGGAAAGCTCAATGCGGCTAATTTTTCTGATTTAAGCCATCAGGTTCAACTTACGCGGATTCATGGCGCACTCTCGGCCAAATCCGATGTAAAAGACAAATACATTCCATTTGATTTAGGAATTCCGGAAGTCATTGATCAACAGGAATTGAAGTCTTTATTAGAATTTATGTCCCGTCCTTAGCGGGAATTTCCAGAGTATGCTTTTTTGAGTAAACGTTGGATGGTAGGTTCAGGCTCCAACTGATCCATCTGTTGTTGTACCCAGGGGAACCTCAAGGAAATATAGGGTGATAGAGGTTTGACTTTGTACCTTTTTGGATTGGGAAGACTCGCAGCAATCATAGCAGCCTGTTCGCGACTGATCCATTTAGCATCTTTATTAAAATAAATTTTAGAGGCGGCTTGGATTCCAAAAATGCCATTGCCCATTTCGGCACAATTGAGGTACATTTCCATAATTCTTTTTTTGGACCACAGCAATTCAATCATGACTGTAAAATACACCTCCAGCCCTTTTCGAAACCATGACCGGCCTTGCCATAAAAAAACATTTTTGGCTACCTGTTGGCTGATGGTGGATGCACCCCGCATGCGTTTTGGCTTTTTCTTATTGTGTTCCAGAGCTTTTTCAATGCTTTCAAAATCAAACCCATTGTGCTCCATAAACAACTGATCTTCTGCACCAATCACCGCCAAAACGGCATGGCGGGAAATTTCACTGAGGCAAACATAATCGCGTTGCATACCTTTTCCATTCAGAATACTGGCAAATTGGGTAGTGGTCAGCGGTGGGAAAACGAAAATCAGTAACAACAGATAAAATAAATGAGCTGATAAAATCAAACTTGTCCAGGCGGCTAATTTACCGTACCAGGGCCAAAGCCGGTAAGTTTTATAGAATTTGGATAATTTGACCGCAATTTGTTGAAAAATCGGATTCATAATGCACCGTCAAATTTATCTACTTTTGGTAATTATTTGTTCTACATGATTTGGATAATTCGAATAGTATTATTTTTTGTTGCTTGTTTTGTCCTTTTACCATTGGTTCAGGTAGAAGACCCATTTCGTTCGCTGGCTTTGCGTTTCTTTGCCAAAGAACATACAGCGCATTTATACCAACACGACTGCAAGCCGGACAGGGTGTATTTGTTTGAATACGGTATCGATAGAGCCATTTATCGGCAACGTTATGACGGATATATCGAAAGTCTCGACCATAAAATTCCAGAATCCCTACGCTGCTCCGGAGTATTGTCCTCCAAAGTGGAGATTTCAATTCGTTATTTTCCGTACCTCAAATTTTGGAGTGAACCGGTGGATGCCATTCGCCCCTCTTTGATTTTATTTGTCATGCTGAATCTTGTGAAATTTGGGTCGGTGATTTTATTAATACTAACGTTCGTTAGGAGACGGTAGGAAAGATTTTTCCGAATCGGTTGAAGAATCGTCTAATTCCAAACTCCCAAAGTCAGATGCCGTTTTAGTATGGATTAAGTTTTAGCCTGGTTCATTGGATGAAATTGCAATACCGTTTCTCTCAGGTAGTGTAAATCAAGATGGGTGTAGATTTCCGTAGTGATGATGCTTTCATGACCCAATAATTCCTGAACCACGCGTAGATTGGCACCGCCTTCCACCAGGTGGGTTGCAAATGAATGACGAAAGGTATGCGGACTGATGTTTTTTTGTATGCCCGCTTTAGAGGCATAGGCTTTTACCATATTGAATATACTAATTCGCGATAATTTCTTTCCAAAACGGTTTAGAAAGAGATAATCTTCATGCCCTCTTACAGTGCTTAGTTGGTTCCGGCAGGATGTTTTGTACATTTCAATGGCCCGTAATGCCTGGACTCCAATGGGAATCAATCGTTCTTTATTGCCCTTTCCAATCACTTTGACAAATCCATCTTCAGCAAAGACATTTGAAATCAATAGATCCGTGATTTCACTGACGCGCAATCCGCAAGCGTACAAGGTCTCCAGAATCGCCCGGTCGCGATGCCCATGTTCAGCGCTCAAGTCAATGGATTGTAAAATGGTTTCTATTTCATCTATGCGCAGGACATCTGGAATGGGGCGGTTAAACTTCGGGCCCTGGAGTAACTCAGTTGGATCGTCCGCAATCAACTGTTCCAGCAGCATATAACGATAGAAACCTTTGATACCCGATAAAATACGGGCCTGTGAAGTATCGGTTAGGCTAAATTGTTGCAACCAGGCAAGAAAATCCTCCAAATCATGTAGATCCATTTCTTCCGGTGGTTTTCCATGACATCGAGTTTCCGAATAGGCCTGCAATTTTTCGACATCGCGCACATATGCCTGGACGGAATGGTTCGACAACGATTTTTCAAGTTGTAGATAGTTCTTGTAATCCTTAATGCTTTGCGGCCAATCCACCCAGTAAATATAAGTTGTCAGCGTCAATCAGCAATACCGTTGCAAATGCCTTATTTTTGTCCTGATTAAATTGGAAATTATCTATGGATGCATTGAGCGTCAAAGCCGTAAAACTTGACCAGGAAGACAAACTATCGTCATTTCGCAGTAAATTTCTGATTCCCAAAACCAAGGAAGGCCAAGAATGTATCTATTTGTGCGGTAACTCATTGGGATTGCAACCTACGTCGGTGCGAAATGCCGTCGAGCAGGAATTGAAGGATTGGGAACTTTTTGGTGTCCATGGACATCATGAAGCTAAATTCCCCTGGTACCGTTATCATGAATTTTTAACCGATTCCATGGCTAAAGTTGTGGGCGCTCAACCAGCTGAAGTAGTCATGATGAATACACTTACCGTCAATGTCCATTTGATGATGGTGAGTTTTTACCGCCCAACATCAAACAGGCATAAAATATTGATCGAATACAGCGCATTTCCTTCAGACCGGTATGCGGTAGAATCGCAAATCAGGTTTCATGGATATGATCCTGAGACGTCTCTGATAATTTTACAACCAAAGGAAGGAACAAATTATATTGACCGTGATCAAATGGAGGAAGTTTTTGATCAACATGGCGATAGCATTGCACTGGCCCTGATTGGTTCTGTAAATTACTATACCGGTCAGGCGTATCCCATTCGTTTCCTAACCCAACTGGCTCATCACAAAGGTATTCCAATCGGGTTTGATCTGGCACACGGGGCAGGAAATCTTCTCTTATCTCTTCATGAAGACGGTCCTGATTTTGCCGTATGGTGCGGATACAAATACCTGAATGGCGGACCAGGTACCTTGGCGGGATGTTTTGTTCACGAACGTCATCATGGCCAAGCTGAACTACCTCGTTTTGCCGGTTGGTGGGGCCACAATAAAGAAACGCGATTCAAAATGGGGCCAAAATTTGATTTGATGCCAGGAGCTGAAGGCTGGCAATTGAGTAACCCACCCATTCTACCATTGGCTTGTTTAAGAGAATCACTAGACATCTTCCAAGCAGCTGGAATGCAAGCCATTCGCCATAAAAATCTCGCCATGGGTTCCTTCTTATTGGAAGGTTTACAAGCCATCAATCATCCGAACCTTGAAGTCATCACACCTATAGCAGACGAAGAACGCGGGGCACAGCTATCCATTCGCATTCGAAATGCGGATCGCCTGGTTTTTGAGAAATTAACTGCAGGAGGAGTAGTTGCTGATTGGCGTGAACCGGATGTGATTCGAGTGGCACCTGTTGCTTTGTACAACCGATTTTCTGAGTTGGTTGATTTTCTGATTTTGTTAAAAAAATGTATCGAATGAAAATTCAGGCAAGAAAAGTGGTAGTCGCCGGCAGTGGATTGGTCGGAAGCCTAACGACCTTACGCCTTCTTCAAAGAGGTTTTGATGTTGAATTGTTTGAATCGCGTCCAGACATGCGCAAAACGGAAATCAGTGCAGGGAGGTCGATTAACTTGGCTTTGTCACATCGTGGAATTCGGGGCCTGGAGCGTTGTGGATTGGGCGCCGAAATGCTGGCCCAGGCAATACCCATGACAGGCCGAATGATACATGATGTAGATGGAAAGCTTCACTTTCAGGAATACAGTTCAAGGTCAGGTGAGTTCATCAATTCCATTTCCCGCCGAAGTTTAAATGTCATGGTCATGGATGCCATTGATCGACTAAAACCTGGTTGCATTCATTTTAATCACAGATTGGTTGAATTGAATACAGAAAGTGAAACCTATGGATTTGAAAGCGAATCGAAACAAAGGGTCATTAGATCCAAGGTAATGCTCATTGGAGCAGATGGTGCTGGTTCAGCGGCCCGGAAATGGATGCTGGATCAAACCCCACGTTTCCATTTTGACTATAGCCAGCGTTATCAAAATTATGGTTATAAAGAACTGACCATCCCTCCTGGTCCGAATGGGAGTTTCCGATTGGAAAAAAATGCCCTTCACATCTGGCCAAGGGGACATTTTATGATGATTGCTTTGCCCAACCCAGATGCAACTTACACGGCAACTTTGTTTTTACCCTATTCTGGTCCACAGAGTTTTGACCAACTGAAAAGCAGGGAAGCTTTGTTGGAATTTTACCAGCAATATTTTCCGGATGCATTGCCCATGTTAACGGATCTGGAGCAAGAGTTTTTTGAACATTCTACGGGTTATCTATATACGGTAAAATGTTCACCCTGGCATTATGAAGATAAAATCATGCTAATAGGGGATGCGGCACATGCCATCATTCCATTTTATGGTCAGGGAATGAATTGTGGATTTGAAGATGTTGTTGTGCTTGATGATCTGTTGGATCGGTATTCGGATTGGCTATCTTTATGTAAAGCGTACAATCAAATGCGAAAGCCCAATGGAGATGCGATTGCTGACCTTGCCGAAGATAATTTTATCGAAATGCGGGATAAAGTGGCAGATCCGGTTTTTCAACGCAAACGCAATTTAGAACTTCAGTTGGAAAGAAAATTCCCCGCATACTATTCAAAATATGCACTGGTGACCTTCAGACCGGATATCAGTTATTTCGATGCCATGGTCAAGGGGCGCAAGCAAGATGAATTGCTCATGAACCTATGCCAAAATCCGGAATTGAATTTTAATGATTTGGCGTTAAATGATATTTATCATAAACTACAGGCATTGTAGCTTTTGGATATCTTGTTTAGAAACTTGAATCAGCCATTCTATTTCGGGCTGAACTCATTTATCTTGTTTTGCAAAGACCTTTTTCAACAGATCAGATGTCCGAGCAGATAAATTATGACGGATGTTTTTTTCTTCCTCCTCGATTTTCTTAAACAAACCGTCCAGAGCTTTTTGAGTGACATAATCTGACATGTCAGGGTTTGCTTTTTTAACAAAAGGAATTTGGTTGTATTGGTTGACTGCGGTTGACCAAACCTGTAAAGCACCAACTTCTTCCATGGCTTCCTGGATTACCGGATGAAAGGCCGTATACAAGGGTTGATGAGTGGTTTTGTCCAAGTAGAGGGTAGCAGCATTATCAGAGCCCTTTAAGATATTCCAAGCATCGGCAATGCTCATTTGTTTGATGGCATCAACGAAAATGGGTTGGGCTTTGGAGGCGGCCAGCTCGGCTGCTCGATTTATTTTCTCAACGACATCGTCTTCAACGGATGAAAAACCAGGAACGGCCCTAAGTTTGTTACAAACAGCCCTGGCATCTTCGGGTAGCGCTATTTTATAAATACTTTTGAAATACCCGTCTTGTTGTGATAGCACCGTTGCACCATTAACAGCACCTTTGGTCAAGGCCTCCTTAAGCCCTGAAGCGACATCTTCAGTGCTCAGTTCTAATCCGGCAACTTTTTTCAGTAATTTATCAAATTGAGCATTGCATGAGCTCAGACCAATCAAAAGGGAACAAAATGTAATCAGGTTTTTCATGTTTTTCAATTGTAAACACCAAAAGTAGCTTCAATGTGATGGAGAATTGGTTAAATGTTTGTGAAAAACCCAACAAGCCATTGAAATAACACTCACAGACCTAAAAAAACTCAAACCACAAAGCTTTACTTAATTGTATTTTTACGGCTTTCAAGAAATAGTCATCAGAGAAATGTCGCAAGAGAGCAGTCATCATAAATTGAGCCTTGGAGGTTTGTTGATTACTTTGGGAATAATCTTCGGAGATATAGGTACATCTCCATTGTACGTAATGCAAGCCATTACCAAGGGAAAGGTTATTTCAGAAGAACTGGTTTTGGGTGGAGTTTCATGTGTATTGTGGACTTTGATCATTCTCACGACAATTAAATATGTTTACCTGGCATTGAATGCAGATAACAAAGGAGAAGGTGGAATTTTTGCCCTTTATGCTACCGTTAGGCGATATAAATCCAGCTGGGTGATTTACCCTGCCATCATCGGCTGTGCGACCCTCATTGCTGATGGATTTATCACTCCTCCAATTTCCATATCAGCAGCAGTTGAAGGGCTTACCATTATCTTTCCAGGTATTCGAACTGTTCCCATAGTCATCGGAATTATTATTGCCATCTTTACTTTCCAACAAGTTGGAACACAGGCAGTAGGTAAAACCTTTGGGCCTATTATGCTCATATGGTTTTTAATGCTTGGAACTCTGGGCATGATTCAAATTATTGACCACACTGAGGTATTGGCTGCATTTAATCCCAAATATGCTATTCATTTATTAACGAATTATCCTAAAGGATTTTGGTTATTAGGGGCTGTCTTTCTTTGTACCACTGGTGCTGAAGCCCTTTATTCTGATTTGGGACACTGTGGCAAACAAAACATACGTGTGAGTTGGACTTTTGTGTTAAGCTGTCTTTTATTGAATTATTTTGGACAAGCCGCTTGGTTGTTGTCCAATTTGAATGGACAAGCCATTACTTCCGAAACTCGCATATTTTATGAACTTATGCCGGAGTGGTTCTTACCCTTTGGTATCACCATTGCTACGATCGCAACAATAATCGCCAGTCAGGCACTTATCAGCGGTGTGTTTACCTTGGTCAATGAAGCTATGAAACTACACTTATGGTTTAGGATGCGGGTCAATTATCCATCTAAATTCCGTGGGCAAGTTTATATACCTTCGATCAACTGGTTTCTTATGATTGGATGCATTGCAGTTCAGATTATTTTTCAATCCGCTGAAGCAATGGAGGCAGCATATGGCTTGGCCATAACGATTGATATGTTGATGACAACCTTACTGCTGAGCTATTTCTATAAAATTAAATCGCACAAAACTTGGCTGGGACTCTCATTATTGATATTTTATTTATGCTTTGAGACAACCTTCCTGATTTCAAATTTTGATAAATTGTTACATGGCGGATGGTTTACCTTGATTTTAACAGTGGTGTTTGCTATTGTAGTTTTTGTGCACTACAATGCGCAGAAAATCCGTAATAAACACACCAGATTCGTTCCATTAAACGATTACGTTCCGATTTTAAAAGATGTAATTTGTGATGATTCAATTTCCAAAGAAGCAAGCCATCTGGTTTATTTAAGTATGTCAGAAAGTAAAAATCTGATCGATTCGAATATAATGTATTCCATTCTTCGAAAACGTCCGAAGCGAGCAAACGTCTATTGGTTTGTCCATGTAGCAATTACAGAAGACCCTTATGCAAAAAGTTACCATGTGGATACGATTGTACCGCATCAAATATTTTTTGTTCACCTGAAATTTGGATTCAAAGTTCAACATCGCGTAAATTCCATGTTCCACGAAATTGTCGAACAAATGGTTGCCAGTGGTGAGGTAAGCATCAAAAGTCCTTATCCATCCATCAGTAAATACAACATCGACAGCGATTTTAAGTTTATCTTACTTCACACACGCGTTTCAGCCGACACAGAATTGACGGGATTTGAACAATGGGTTGTTCGCACATACAGACTGTTTAAAAAATTCAGTTTACCTGCTGTGGAAGATTTTGGATTGGAACGATCCAATGTGGAAGAGGAAATTGTTCCCATACTGGTTGGCCCAAAAGCTGAGATACAATTGATGCGGGAGTGATGAGAACGGGTACTGAAATTGAGTGTGGGTTCGGTCAATTGAGTAAAAGTATTCCACATGAATGAGAAAGAGTCAATAATCATTTCTATAGGATGAAACAAATTCAGTGTTTTTTAAAGTTCATGCTGACCCTTTGGGTATGCAATTTATTTTCAAACCAATTGATGGCGCAAGATACCATCACTTTACAAACTCTGACCTGGGATTCTGCTTCAAGGTCTGCCTGGTTTCAGTTTCCGGATATTCCGTCCGGAGAAGTAGAACGTATCAATATGATCTACAACATGCGCTGTCACGATGCTATGGTGGGCAATAATGGGGTTGGTTGCGGGGAATGGGATTATAGTTGCAATACATTTATCACAGATACGTTCAGGCTGGATTCCATGCTTGCCATTCAAAGAAAATATGTAATACCCAATTTTGCCGGAACTGAGTTTTACTATGCGAATCAACCAACAAAGAACTGTATTTCTTACCATCAGAAAATTGCGAGCCATAACGGAATCATCAATGAATTCAACGGTTTGGTTGGAACTAACGACCGTTCGCAACAATGGACAACAGGAAATGGTAAATACTTTTTTTTATATCCTGCCAGCGAACTTCTCGCAGCTAATCTCAAACCGGGCAAAATTCACGCGATCAAGTGGCAATCCAGTCAATCCGCAAGTGAATTACCATTCTTAAAGATTCGCATGAAGCAAGTCAATGCAGCGAATCTTTCCGTCCACGGTGCTGATGTTGAGAATATGACTGAAGTTTATTTTGCAAATACGGATTTCCAACAAGCTGGACTGCATACTTTACTGTTTTACAACAGCTTCAATTGGGATGGTGCATCGAGTATATTAATGGAAGTGAGTTACAACAAAACAGCAACTGGAAACCCCCTGATCCTGAATGCAAGCGCACGAGCTCAAATGGCTATTGCAGCAACACAACCTGGATTTCATTTTTATCAAAACGGAGCTACAGGCTATACCTTGGATCCAGGAAAATTTTCACCATTATCCGACGAGATAAGCATTTCTTTTTGGTCTTTTGGAGACATGGAGGTTTTACCCGCCAATACGACAGCATTTGAGGCGGTAGATGCGGGTAACAACAGACAACTAAATGTGCATTTGCCTTGGAGCAATGGATCTATTTATTGGGATTGTGGTAACGATGGTTCGGGTTACGATCGGATTGAGAAGGCGGCTAATGTAAAAGATTATGAAGGGCAGTGGGTTCATTGGACGTTTACCAAGAATGCTGTAACTGGAAAGATGTCCATCTATCGAAACGGAAGTTTGTGGCATAGTGGAACCGGAAAGACCAAAAAAATTAATGTAGCCAAAATGGTATTGGCAGCAAGTGCAGATCAGTCGCTGTTTTATTCCGGAAGATTGGCACACTTTAGTATATTTAAGAAAGAACTTGATTCCACCACGATCAAACAATGGTTGTTTGATCCTGGAAATTCTTTACATCCTTATTATAACCAATTGCTGTATTATTACCCGCTCAATGATCGTTCGCCATCCCAATGGACTGACCTTTCTGCAAATCCAATGTCCATTCAGGTTCAGGTGCCACTCAATTGGGTTGAAGCCAGTGGGCGAAACATCATTGATCATTTTATTGAATTGGCAGAGCGGCCTGTGACCACATTCGTGCAGGGGACGCTTACACTCACCGTGAATAACCATCCGGTGGTGGAAGAATTTGAAACCACCAACGTTCCTGTGAAGGAATATGCCATTGAAATGGGTAAACCGATTTTGAAAAATATCAATTATCTCTATCCGGCAGGTGATATCATCATTCGCGATGAAAATGGGGATCCTGTTGATTTTAAAGTGGTAGATCATGACGGAATATTGGTCATGGAAGATCTGAAATATCAAATCTACACGCCTTCCAAATATGAGTTACTTTCTTTGGTCACACCTTATGGAAATGGACTAGATCTTACAAAAGATGGAAAGACCTTCGTTTTTGATGTGACGGATTATGCACCCATTCTTCGCGGCAACAAATTCTTAAGTGTGGAATTTGGAGCCTATCAGGAGGAACTGGATATTAAGTTTCAATTCATTCGTGGTAATGCAGCACGTGAAGTGACCGAAATACAAAATGTATATCAATTTCAACGCGGATACCTGGGGAGCATTCTCAATAATACCGTTTTCGAACCCAGAAATATAAGATTGCATCCTCAAGCCCAATCTTATAAGGTCAGAACAACCGTTACTGGTCATGAACAGAATGGAGAGTTCGTGAGTAGAAGTCATTTTGTACGTGTTGTTGGATCAAAAGCAGTGCGGAAATTTGATTTTAATGTATGGAAAGAATGTGCCAATAATCCAATTTATCCACAAGGCGGAACCTGGATTTTTGACCGCGCAGGTTGGTGCCCTGGTGCTGCTTCAGATGTGCATAGTTTTGACATAACGGACCTGGTTGAGCCTGGTAAGCAAATGGAGGTGGACTATGGAGTGAATGGGGGCATAATGGATGCAGCCAATTATTTAGTTTCCTGCCAGCTCGTCAGTTATGGACCTCCCGCTTATGGGGTGGATGCAGGATTGGAAAGTATTGTTCGACCCAACAGCCAACGCGTGGAGTTTGAACGATTTAATCCGAGTTGCAGCAGACCCATGATTGCAGTGAAAAATTTTGGAACCTCAAATATTTCGACCATCAAATTTAGTTATCAAGTGACCGGAGGAAGTGTTCTTGAGTACATTTTTCAGGGAAACATACCCCCTTTGTCCATTCAACAAGTGGAATTGCCTGTTGACCATGTGAATTTTTGGAATGGATCGCAACAACGGTTTGAAGTTCGTATTGTTACAGTCAATGGCGTGATAGATGAAAATCCTCGAAACAATTTGATGGTCAGTGATTTTAAATTGGTTCGGACATTTGATTATGATCCCATATTTGAAATAAGAACCAATTCAGTTGCTGGTGATAACAGTTACCGCATTCGTGATATGAATGGCAATGTGATTTTGGAAAAACGCAATTTACCAGCGAGCACAACTACCCAGGAAAACCTGATGTTGCCTAACGGTTGTTATTCTATAGAAGTTGAAGATAAAGCGCAGGATGGTTTGTATTTCTGGTATTATCCCAATTTGGGAAATGGTAGTGTAAGCATTAAACGTCGCGTCAATAACAACGTAATTCCTGCGGTCAGTTTTAAATCCGACTTTGGTGCTGGATTTACTTATGAATTTATCATTAATAAATTGACCGCAAATCAGGAGGGTGATAAAGCCATTGCCTTTAGTATCTATCCTAATCCGGCAAAGGATGAACTGGTTTTAGATATCTCGTCATCAGATGAACAAGATCTTTTTGTTGAAATTCTGGATGCCTCAGGAAAAACAGTGCTTCAGGAGAGTATTGAATCTCAAACATCTGCAATAAAAAAATCGCTGGTCCTGACAGGACTCCCACAAGGATTTTATTTCGTTCAGCTTGGACATGGCAAAAATAGAATCATTCGAAAATTGATCATCGATTGATTTACGGTAAAAATCGTTGGGATCAGTGTTTAGAAGTAATTATGAGTGAGTAAATTGGATAATAATTCATATATGGTAGGAAAATTATTCATGTCAAAGGCAATGATTATTTGGGCTATCGCGGCCATGTGGAATGGCTCACAAGCGCAGGAAATGGTGGCAAAGTATGACGAATATTTACTGATGCAAAATTTACCGCAATGGGCTCAATCAACGATACAGACTACGGAATTTTCTTCGAAATACAGGATTTCTTTGCAATTGAATCCGTTTTTTTATGAGGAAGATTTTGATGGGGACAAGCAAAGGGATCTTGCGTTATTTATCGAGGCGAAAAAGTCAGGGATGAAAGGAATATTGATCCTCAATGGCAAAAAGAAATCGATGACCGTTTTAGGAGCGGGTATTGGTTTTGCAAATGCAGGTGATAATTTTGATTGGATCAATGTATGGCGACCTGACAGGAAATTTAAATTATTGCCCAACAGTAAACCGCCTGTTCCAGCCGGCGTTAGTCTTTGGGTAGAACGTTTTGAATCGGGTAGTGGAGTGATTTATTGGAATGGAACTGAGTATCATTGGTTTCAGGAAGGGGATTGAACAATTTCCATATAGATCTGCACGGATGGGTTAAAATTGATTTTTCCACATCATACTTTCCACCGGAAGATGCGTTCGTTGTGTGTATTTCGCGGATGCCTTGCGGTTGTAATATTTTTCAATGTCTCCTTCTACTAAAAAGTAGATTAATTGTCCGATGGGCATTCCAGCATAAACACGCACCGGTTGGACGCAGCTGATTTCTAGAGTCCAAGTGTTGCAAAAACCAACATCACCTTTTCCGGCCGTGGCATGAATGTCAATTCCCAATCGTCCAACACTTGATTTTCCTTCAAGAAACGGAACTGCGTGATGCGTTTCAGTGTATTCCTGAGTGACTCCCAGATAAAGAGTCCCGGGCTGCAACACGAATCCTTCTTCAGGAATTTTTATGTATTGAATGGTGTTGTGACGTTTAGCATCCAATTCACGGTGTTCATACGTCGCCAGGGTTTCACCTAAATGAACATCATAGGAATTGGTGCCCAAATGATCCATGTGAAAGGGTTCTATCACAATATTTCCGTTATCGATAGCTTCTTTAATTTTTTTGTCACTGAGGATCATAATCAGGTTTAATTTTCCAACAATAGATCATTCGATCATCACCCGAAGAATATAATTTGGATTGGAAAGTGTTCCAAACCAAAGCATTTACAGAATGGCGATGGGCCGCAAAATTAGGACTTGAGATCTCTTTTACCAAATCGCCATTCGTTTTATTCCAAATCCTTATGGATTTATCCCTGCTGGCACTGGCCAGTAAGTCTGTGCCTGTCATAGCACATAGATCATTAATACAAAACCAATGAGCATTGAAACATTGAACGTTTTGTTCCAGACCTTTAGAAAAACAAATTCTTGCATCCATCCCTCCAGTGATCAATTGATTAGTAGGAACATCATAAATCATAGAGAATACCGTACTGCGATGTCGATGAGTTTGAACTTCCAAGAGGTGAAGGTCTGATGGATCCAATCGATAGACATTGCCTTGATGGTCACCGGCATAAATACTGTTGGTGGATGAATCGTAGGCAGCGCTTCTCAGACGATGATTACAAATTTTGGCATGGAATACAAGCGCATTCTCAGGAAGGTCCCAATGACTGATGGTGCCATCCTCTCCGAATGCAAAAATTTTATGTTCAATGCTTATAATTCTATAGACTGCACCTCTATGGACTTTATAATTTTTAGTTTGCTGGATGTTGCCAGGTTTTATAAAAAATATATGACCTTCCATAGTGCCTGCAATCAGATAGTCGAAATCATCGAAGTACTTAAGGCAAAAAACGCGTTGGTGTGTTTGTGCAACTACCTGTCCGATTTGGCCTCCGGATAAATCCCAGGCAATGATGAGTCCATCTCCACCCGCACTCCAAAGTGTGTCCTTCGAATCATTACTGCTCAACGCATATACAGCTCCCAGGTGGCCTTCCAGTTTATGGGTCAGTTGAACTTCTACAGACATGCACGGTCAGGATTCATACTACGATCAATGCTGTTGAGTTTGTGATTTATCGTAAATCACGGCAATCTCTGAAATGGGTTTACGACTAATGGCGGGAACACTTACATCATCTGCAGGATATCCTACCGGAATGAGCAAGAAAGGTTTTTCATTTTCAGGACGCTTAAGTATTTCCTGTAAAAAATTCATCGGACTGGGTGTATGCGTTAAACATACTAAACCTGCATTATGGATGGCGGCTATTAAAAAACCGCAAGCCAGGCCAACGGACTCCTGAACGTAATAGTTTTTGTGTTTTGTCTGGTTTACTATTTCGTAATTCTTTTTAAATACCACGATCAGACATGGAGCGGTCTCCAAAAATGGTTTGTTCCAGTCTGTACCCAAAACAGCCAAATCATTCAACCATTCTTCCGGCATTCTACCGTGATAATTTTCGTATTCCTCTTTCTCAGCTGCCTCGCGGATTTGCTTTTTGATATAAGGATCTCGCACTATACAAAAAGTCCACGGTTGTTTGTTTGCACCAGATGGAGCAGTTCCAGCAGTTTTGATCAGGTGTTCAAGAATTTCATCGGGGATTGCTTTCGAAGAAAAATCTCTAACCGTTCTTCGGCCATCCATCAAATGATAAAATGATTCAGCACGTTGTATCATTTTTTCTGGGGCAAAACGAATGGGGAAGTATGGAATCATGTGGGCTTTGCTCATTTCCAAAGAATGTTTATGTTTAAAGATCACCTAATTGAGGACGTAATATGATGTCTTCAACTACGGCAGATGGACTCATTTCCAAAAGGCAACTCACCGCCTGGGCAATATCCTCAGCAAGCATTAACCGCTCATAAGGTAAATCTACTCCTTTCCATGAATCAGACCAGGTGGCACCCGGCATAATCGAACTGACTTTAATTCCATGCGGTTTCAGTTCTTCCCTTAAACATTTGCTGAAACCCAACAAAGCAAATTTACTGATGCCATAAGAACTTCCTCCAGGGTATGCCTGAAGACTGGCGATGGAACACATGTTGATGATATGTCCTGATTTGCGTTGTAACATATGGGGTAGCAATTGTCGTGTCAGATGGTAGGCACTCATCAAATTGGTTTGTAAAATTAGCTCCAGATGACCTTCTGGTTCATTTACAATATTTCCTGGTATGAAAATGCCTGCATTGTTGATCAACGCACCTACCGAGTCAAATGCAAATAGAATTCGCTCAGAAAGCAAATGAATTTCTTCGATCCTGGAGACATCGCAGGGAAAATAATGAACATGAATTTCTGGGTTTATGGACAATAATTCCTGTTTCAATAAATCCAAATCTCCTTCAGTACGGGAAGTAATAAACAAATGATGGCCTTTTCCTGCCAAGTGCTTGGAAATGGCTTTTCCTATGCCTTTGCTGGCCCCAGTGATAACAACATTCATGTGCGAAAGTTAGATCGCAATATCCATTTTCGGATATGAATCAATCATTTTTTCAAAACAATAGCAATTTACCCATCTTGTCTTGGTGACCAGTCTGGCGTAACTTTATCAGATAAGCTCCTTTTGGCAACTGCTTCAAATCCAGGGTATGCCAATTATTGGGTTTTGCTTGATCACGATGGATTACCAAACCATGAAAATTCATGACTTCAATGTTAGCGTTGGATCCATTGGGAATGAATAAACGCAAATCACCTTTTGTTGGATTGGGATAAAAGGAAAGATGACCTGTTGAGGGAATTAGCAATTCGTCTTTTGGATCAAGGATCTCTATTGAGAAAGTTTGCAATTGATCGTCATAACATTCTGCCGACAGTTGATCAGAAAGAGACCAATGCTCAGGCATCGGACCTTTCAAATAAAATATAGCCTGCTCAGGAGAAAGCAAGATCCCTGTAGGATGGTTCCAGCTTACCGAAAGGCGGTTGGATTGAAATGAGTATTCTCCGTCTTGCAAAAAATCGGAGATCAATTCAAAGGATTCACCGGGCACCGTATTCAAGGAAAATTGAAACCCTGTGCATGGTCCGGGAGTGTGGAGGTAGAATGGAATTCCTTTTGCAGTGGGTAAACCAATGCTGAGGTAAGCAGAATTTGTGGACATTGACCTTTCAACTGAACCCTGATGGAAACCGGTATAACTAAAATCTACATCTCCCATTTTCAAAGCATATACATTTACGTTCGTTAGTGGAAAATTCTGAACGAGTATTCCTTTGAATTCAATGTCGGCAATGGGTCGGTTGGGCTTAGCAATCTGTCTCCAGTCTGACTTTAAAAAATACCACGGTTTTGCTATACTAAATGTTTCTTTTATACCTAATACAATTCGGCGGATTTCTGTAATGTCTGATGCGGTTATCTGAAAGTTGAAATTCACATCGGCGGCTATGTTTTGGACAGTGTCCTTGAATTTTTCAATGCCAAGAATATGTCGTTGAATCATGACAATATCTTTGGTGCTGATGGCATCGCGCGATTGGGTCGCTTTCGCCATTCGATAATTGTATTGTCCGGGGGTCTTGGTTTTTAAGGTAAACCCATAATGCAGTCCAGCATTTTCGGAAATACAGAATTTTTTAATCAGGTTTTCATTTTCAAAAACAATGGAATCGGGAGTAACGCGAATTCCTTTTTCGTTTCGAATGATCCCTCCAATATCAGCGCGTTGCGACATGGACAATACATCATAGACTACGGATGCGGTGCAATTAAATCGGTCGGTGATGGTCAGGGTATAGGTTCCCGCTTTGATGTTATTTAAATACATAAGGCTGTCTCCGGTATTCCAACGGTAACTGTATGGAGCAAACTCACCTACCGGGGAAAGTTGAATAAATCCTTCTTCTTCGCAAACCGCATCGGATTTGGTGATGATTTGTTTAAAACTGTTGAAATATTTGTGTACACTCATAAAAGTGGTTCCGGTCCTTACCTGTCCGGTACAAATGTCTTCAATAGACCATTGACGGCGTATGGACACAGGTATGTTGCAATTCTGGGAAATTCGGGTGTCGAAATAATTGATGCGCACGGAACCGAGTGACTTGGGTATGCGTAATAATTTTGAAGTCAGTGTGCTTAAACTATCCGGATGATCAATAATGGTATCAGTAGGTATTCGAATGTCGTTGATGCTCAAGTGTTGAATGGTGATGTATTGGGTGCATCGTACTTGATCTCCTGCAGCATTGGTGATGGTAAAAATGCGAGTGACCAGATCGGCTTTGTTTTTGCAATCTCCTTTTTGATACACTTCCAAGTACCCTATGGTTACTTTTCCACCTGTGTTGGAAGTAACTTTTGGAATCCCGGTTACCGTGGTATCATAAGGCGTTCCTTCGCGCAAGGTGATAGGGGCCGGGCAATCTACTGTCAGGGTATTGGGCCTTTCAATAGCAGCACCCGTAAACAGTAAAATCGTGCAAGTCAATCCTAAAAAGTTCCAATGGTTGCTTAACATCCTCTCAGCGGTTTAACAGTTAAATATATGACAATCAATCATTTTGACAAAAGGCCTAAATCAGTGCCTTTGTTAAATTTACATATTCAAATAAATTGAAATGCTTAAATGGCCTTGTGAACGAGGGATATCCAGGTGGAAAACATTGATATAAACAAAAAAAATGTGTACAAAGTTCAACTACGGAGGTGTTTCTCCCAAGAATCGGATGGTGTTCTGTATTCCCGTGAGGCCTTTGCGCTTCAATGGGGAATGGTTAAATTCGTTTTCAAAGCTGCTTTGATCTAAATTTAACCAACTTTCTGGAGACTTGTTCAAGGTTTCCGGATTTGACTCGAAAGCCGGATCACTATGGGGTTTAGAAAACCGATTCCACGGACAAACTTCCTGACATATATCACAACCGAATAACCAATTGTCAGTAAGACCTTTAAATTCCGAACTGATTTCAGTTTTTTGCTCTATGGTCAAATACGAGATACAACGAGATGCATTGAGGCGATAGCCTGGGGTCAGAATTGCTTGAGTCGGACAAGCATCAATACACCTTGTGCAGGTACCACAATAATCTTTGATGGGTTGACCATATTCAAAAGTGATATCAGTAAACAAACAGCTAATAAAAAAATATGACCCTTGCTGAGGATGAATGGACAAGGTATTTTTTCCATTCCAAACCAGTCCGGCAAGCTTAGCCCATTGTCTTTCCATCACGGGTGCAGAGTCTACAACACCTCTAAGAACTTTTGCACCAGCCTGTTGATTTAACCAGTTAAGAAGCAGCTTGTTTTTACGGCGTAAAACTTTATGATAATCCTGACCTTGCGCATAACGGGAAATTTTTGGAAAACTCGTTTCTTCGTGAGCCGGGATCTGGTAATAATTATAAAGTAATACGATTACCGAGCGGCAACCTGGTACAAGTTCTCTTGGATCCAGGCGCAAATTGCGATTGCGTTCCATGTATTCCATGGTGCCATGAAACCCTTTTGACAACCATTCGTCCAGTCTTGGTGATTCTTCATTCAGTTTGCGGGCTTCGGCAAATCCAACTTCCAAAAAACCAAGGTTCTTGGCATATTGAATAAATTCATTTTGTATGAACATAGTCACTCAAGTAGATTGCAAAAATACTTTCTGTTGCCTATTACCGCGAATTTATTGTTGAACCTAATCCACATGGATTGCTATAAAAAAATATCCGAGGCCGGAAAACTGACGGATGACTTATATAAAGATACTAACAATTGTTAGTTTTTGGGAGTACTCAAAACGAGAATCGATGATCCTTAAAAGACTTGTGTATAATGATGGAATTCATTACACACTATAAAAAAAGGGGCCTGCACATCCATTGATCTGCAGGCTTACCACATTATGAAGAAAGTCAAACGACTATTTAAAAGTCAAGCCAGAGGCCGCATTCTATGTTTTGAATGTCGTGGCCCTTCCAATAATCATTCAGGTCCATGTTGGCAAAAAATTTAACGGCTCCAATGTCAATACGTCCACTAACACCATAACGGAAATTTTTGATTCCAAAGTCTTCTTCCGTCTCAATAAATTGATTAATATCGGATCTTTCCAGTTCGTGTTCCTGATGAAGCAATACCCCTGCATATCCTCCAACGCCTAATCCAATTCGGCCGAGACCTTTTATTTTTTTACTTTCAAGGTATACACCCAGTGGTACCTGTAGATAATGGGTCATGAATTGACTCTCTTTGATGTTGTCCTCTTTTGTATAAGTAAGTACTTTGTTAGGCTCAAAATTCAATTTTTCCTTGAACTCTATTTGAGAAATTCTCCAGGAGAGGCCAGTCATCAGCATTAAATGTGGGGTCCCGAGATAAATTTTTGTAGGTAAAAAAGTCAATGTGGTGCTGAGGGAGTTCCAGTTTTTTAATTCGAGATCAGATTTGGTTTGTTCTGAAATCTGACTGCCATATTTCATAAAATTGAGTCCCAGGTCAATGTCAATAAAACCAACACTTGCAGATTTACGCTTTTTACGGGGTGGAGCAGGTGGTTCAGGAGTCGGTGCTGAATTTTCATTTTGCTGATTTTCCAATTCAAGTTGGAGTTTCAGTTGGTTGCGATCTTTCTTACGATCGCGATCTCTGGATTCCATTTCACGATCTGCGCGTTCAAGTTCCTTTTGAGCACGTTCCAATTCTTTTTCAATTCCCTGATTATCCTTACCGGAAATTTTCAATTCTTCCAATGCGTTTTTCAGCTCCTCCCGGGCTTCTTTCAAGCTTTCGCGCATTTCATCTAGGGATTCTTCCAATTCATTTTCCAATTCCTCTTTACTTTCATTTTCATCATCATCGCGTTGCTTTTTACTTTCCATGATAATGATTTCCTTGTTCCCCAATTTAAGTTTTGTGGTATCCTCCTTTTCTTTGCTCGGCGGAGGAGATGGTGGGTTAGTGGTGCCTGGTTGAGGCGGTTTCGGTGCTTCTTGTGCTTGTAAAATAGTGCAAAAAGCAGTAGCTAATAACAAAATAATGGATCTTGTTTTCATGTTTAAAAATTTATGTCAATTAGTAAATGGTAATTATTCGCCTTCTTGTTGTAGTGGAAAGGATTTTGAAATTTCAAATAAATTTGATTTTAAATTAAATGCCAATGCTGTCGGCTCAGTAGCTGAATTGGTTTGTAAATCCACCGCATTGTTTGTCCATTGTTTGGTTTTTTTACTGATGAATTTTAAAAATCCTTTTTTCAAAAAGGAACCCACTGTTTGAACTTCATGCGTTTCCTGAGTAAAGGACTGTTGAGTTGATGGATTTACATCAACCGTCTCTTGAGATTCCTTGGATTTATCTTCGGATACGGGTGCTTGCAGGGCAACGTCTGATGTAACTTTTGTGGAGGCAGGTGAGGAACTCTTCTCAGTATCTGTCATGGCAGGAACGGGTTGTGGGATGGTTATGGTGGGTTCAATGTCCTTTGTGGATTGAATGGTTTGATCAGCCAATAGTATTCGCTTCCTTTCTTTAAAGGAAACTACGCGGCTCTTTTTATTTTTTGCTTTGAAAGTATTTATTTTTTCTTTGGTTGGATCAATGTATTGGATCATTGGATGATCTTGATTTTTCGATTCATCGGCGATGGAAAAATCCTCACTGGAATTTTCTTTTTGTTTTGAAGGATCAGCAACAATAGAAGCATTGATTTCTTTCGAAGTTGGAAAGTTGATCAGGATGCCACAAACTACCAAGGCAATTAGACTGGCGGCAACGGCCAATGGTTTCCAAAGAGATTTTGATGTCGATACTTTTTGAATAGGAGTTTCATTCATTATTTTGTCAAAAAGTTGATCTTTAAAATCACTTCTGATTTCATGACGATCCCATTCTTGTCTAGAGGATTGAATAAAATCTTTCAGTTTGTCGGCCATTAGGTTGATTTTTTTTAATGATCTCTAATAATTTTTGTTTTGCACGCAGGTATTGGCTTCTGGAAGTTCCGGCAACTATGCCCAATTCCTTGGCAATTTCTTCATGTGGCATATCTTCCATTGCATGAAGGGTAAACACAATTCGGTAACGATCGGGAAGTTGAGCTATACTTCGGTGGATCAAGGGAATTAATTCATCGTTTTCATTTTCATTCAAAAGATCTGATTCCTCCAGAAGATTGAACAACCCACTTTGTTGTTCCAGTCCTTCAAAGTGTAAGTTTCTTCTGGATTTCATGAATTGCAATGAGGTGTTTACGAAAATCTTTTTGATCCAGGCAGGTAGAAATTCCGGTTGTTTCAGCTGCCCGATTTTTTCAAATACTTTGACAAACCCTTCCTGGAGTACATCATGAGCATCGCTTTCGTTACCGGTCATGCGCAAACACAGGTTGTACATTTGTCGGGAGTAGTCATCATACAACTTCCGGTATGCTGTATGATCACCAGCCTTCAAACGTTTGACCCATTCTTGCATATATTCCTTTGATGGTTTAATGAAAAGATGGCTGACTGGTTAAAACGTTGCATCCGCTTCTAAAATAATTTTATTACAATTTGGGATTTAGGGATATTTGTTTTCGTAAAGCTATTGAATTTGAAACATTTATGACGATTTCTATGCAGTAATGCCAAAACAAATTAATTTTAGGGGTAATGGAAAGGATGCCATGGGTTGAACGGAATTTTTGCTTTGAGATCCCTCCGGAGTGGATGGTCAATGTCCTGGAGCGGCTTGAAGGGACAGTTCCTAGGTTACTGGACTTGTGTAGTGGATTGGACGAAGCAATTTGTGTGCATCGGTTGGAGAATCAATGGTCCATCAATCAACACATAGGGCATTTAGGTGACCTCGAACAGTTGCATGAAAGCCGGGTTGAAGACTTTTTATCAAGAAAGCCAGTTTTACGTGCGGCCGACATGTCGAATAAGCAGACCGAAGATTCAGACCATCAATCGAAGACGCAGTTGGAATTGATCCGGAATTTTAAAATGGAGCGACATCGATTGGTGGATCGCTTAAAAAGTCTGGACGATACCACCTCAATGTTTTCATCATTGCATCCCAGACTTAATAAACCCATGAAACCGGTCGATATGGCTTTTTTTGTGGCCGAACACGATGATCACCACTTAGCGAGTATTCGGCTGATGATAAACCAATACAAGCATCATGGTCAAATTTAGAGTGTTATGGTCAGTGATCATCCTTTGTGTCTGGATGGTTTGCCTTAATTTAAAAAGCCAGGTAAGCATTCAGTACAACAATCCTCATTCTTCAAAAAACATTTGTATTGAGTATACCCTGTCATTTGATGATTCATTAGGTCGCATTCGAAATCATCAATGCGAAACTCTTTCTTTGGAGCAAAGCATAAGCAATTATCTGGATGGACTGAGTCAACTTCATATGGAACAATGTCCTGAAGCTTTTCGTGAAGCGTTTCATGTTCATCTGAAAGCCTGGTCTGAAATGATTCATGTGGTCAAACATTATCCTGCCTTAAGGGGAGAAATGCACCATCTGTTTAATACCCTGGAAAGATCTCCGGATTCTCTTGAATTTAAAATGCGACTTGCAAACATATGGACTACATGGTCAGCGGTTGAAGCTTCAAAGAAATGAGTCAAAAATTGCAAGACTCTCCATATTTTTTTAACCACCGTTCGGCCCTTTCATAATCAGGCATTACTTTTTTAACTACAGCCCAAAATTGATCAGAATGATCCATATGAATGAGGTGGGCCAATTCATGGATGATTACATAATCTGTAATGAAATCAGGCGTCAGCAAAAGCCGCGTGGACAAATTAATGTTGTTTTTAGAACTACAACTTCCCCAATTGCTTGAATTGTATTTGAGGCGCACACTTAACAGTTGTTTGCCAAAATATTTGTTGTTTAATTCCCTGACGCGTCCTTCAATTTCTTTGTGAAAAACCTTTGCTAAAATTCTGCTGATGATGGTACTGCAGAGGGTCTGCTTTTGATGTGCCGAGATGCCGGCTGGTAAATCAATTTGGATGATAAAGCCTTTCAGTTGACCTGAGGCCGAATTTTTTGGAACTCCTTCGTTCACTTCGAGCGTAAATTCCTTTCCGCGCAGTTGGATGATGTTTCCGGTTTTATAGTCTTTGGGTAGGTATTTGTTTCGGAGGGTATGGTCCGTGCGCAATTTTTTACCAAGCCAGTCACAGGCCCACTGAAGAGCTTCTTCCTTTTGTTTTTCGTTCATCATCAGGGGAATTCTCAGTACGGCCTTTCCCTTTCCAAAGGATACCCGGGCCGACTGGCGATGTTCCTGGATGACTTCCACCGGAAGTTCCAATCCGGTTAAATGGAGTTTTTTTAATTCAGAAGACTTAAATACTTTAGGCATGTTTTTTTTCAAAGGATTGCATGACTTCAACCAATGCTTCTACACTGGAAAGCTCCAGGGCGTTGTACAGCGAAGCCCTGAATCCACCTACAGAACGGTGACCTGCCAGGCCGACACAACCGGCTTGCTTGCACATTTCCAAAAACACCGGATCCCAATCAGCCTGTTTTGCGGTAAAGACCACATTCATCCAGCTGCGATCCTTAAGGTCAACCGGTCCGGAGAAACATGAATTGCGATCAATTTCACGATATAAAGTTGTGGCTTTTAGTTGATTGCGCTTTTCAATGTGCTCAAGTCCCAATTGTTGAATCCAACGTAAGGTCAACAGAGTAACATAAATGGGGAATACCGGTGGAGTATTGTACATACTTCCATTGCTTGCATGGGTCTTATAATCCAGCATGGCAGGCAATTTGCGTTTTCCCCGGTCTAACAATGATTTTTTGATGACCACCAGGGTAACACCAGCGGGTCCCAGATTTTTTTGGGCTCCAGCATAAATAAGTTCAAAGGATTTAAAATTTAAGCGTCGGCTAAAAATGTCGCTGGACATATCGCAGAACAATGGGATTGGACTTTCGGGCCATTCGTGGTATTGAGTTCCGTAAATGGTATTATTGGAGGTGATGTGCAAGTAATTGGCATCTTTTGGAATTTCAAATCCTTTGGGGATGTAAGTGAAATGGTCGGATTCTGAACTGGCAAGGACCTGAACATTTCCAAACAATTTAGCTTCTTTAATAGCCTTGGAAGCCCAAACGCCCGAATTGACATAACAGGCCGTTTCTCCTTCGTTGAGAAAGTTCATTGGAATCATAAAAAACTGACTGCTTGCGCCTCCGGACAGGAACAAGACGGAATAGTCGCTGGAAAGTCCCATCAACTCCAAAATCAACGATTCTGCTTCTGAAATAACGGCTTCAAATTGTTTGGAGCGATGAGAGATTTCCAGGAGAGAAAGTCCCATCCCCGAAAACTCACGTATGGCTTCGGCAGCCTGATCCAATACCACTTGGGGTAAAATGGCGGGACCTGCATAAAAATTGTGTTTTTTTGTTGACATATGGAGCAAAATCAAGATGTAAAATTAGGGAATTTACCGGGATCACGGGATAAATTCTATTTGACTTTACAAAACCTTAGTATACTTTCTGAAAGAGTTAATATCAACGTAAAGAAGAATAGATTCAATTCACAGCATCCGAACTCAGTCCAGGGAATACTAACGATCGTTCGTTTCTTGAAAAATAAACTGATTTCCATCCTTTGGAAATTTAACACCAGGATGATTACTGAAGCAACCCAAAATTTAATTTTCATAAGATGAATTGAACTTTGGTATGCATTTTAATAAAGGGTACTTCTAAATATTGCTCTTTGATGCCAAATTGAATTTAACAAAACAGAATTAGGCGCGACGAAGGAAGTTATGTGGAACAATAACTGACTGAGGAGCAACGACATACTGTGAAGTTAAATTCAATCAATAATAAGTTTTCGATTTGTTTTGGCGCAATAGCGCAATATTTAGAAGTGCCCTAAATTCAATATTGCTGTGGATATTAAAATTTATTACTCAAAAGGGCGTTTAATGTTTCAATTATGCAATTGTGGAAAAGTTAACTTTGAAGGGCTGGATTTTAATTTTTCATCAACTGTGTGGCTTCCCAAACATATTCTTTAGCAAATTCGCCAAAATAGCTAATATAATTTCCATCTTTGGAAATGACCACAAAACTTGAACAAGGGTAGTGATGCTTAACCCATTTAATGCAATAGCATTAAATGTGCGGAGCACTGACGAAATAAATAAAGCACTTTCAAGAACATATTTGGGGAATTAAAATAAACCTAAAAGTTGCTTTATTTATTGGTCAGGGTTAATCCCGACAAGTCCTTATGGTCTTTTGGCCAAGCCTCACGAAGTATCGCTCGGTTCCCTCATGATCAAGCCATTTTGTATGGCTTGATTAGCTTTGCTACCACTCGGTCATGTAGGCCATGAGGACAATCCATGCATTTCATATGCATGGATTGGGTTAAAAAACAATCTTTCTATGGTACTATCCGGATCCTTGTATCAGATTAATACGCCTTCATATTTTTCCAAACCAATTTTGTCTTTACATACAAAAATGGGATTGGTTTGAGCGATTTGGTGTATTCCGTCTTCTAATTCTCCAAACCATTTTTTTTCGTGTTCTTTTGTGGTAGAACCATTTGAATTGCATGGGTCTTTCCCGGGATAAAAGATGATGACGATTGGTTTATCCGCATCTATTTCGCGATGACTTTCTTTTTCCTATAGAGTTTCTAGGAATGGTCTGTTGGTGATTTTTCCATGTTCTTCCCTCAAAATTAGTCTTTTATGATGAGCAGAGTCTCCTTGGATATCCAATAATAAGTTCGTCGAACGAATTTGATTAAATTTTGATTTGCTTATTTCTATGTTGTTTTCATCGAAATATCTAAGTCTGGTAATTCCGGTTTTGTAGGGTGAACCAGAACACATCATGATACCGATGATTGAAATGAACAGGATTTCTTTTTGTGAATTGACCACTTGTCTAAGGACTTTGTATCGAATTTGTAAAATTAAGCGAAAAATGCAACTTGCTTTTGTTTTTAGCCGACTTCAAAGGAAGGATTGGTATATAAGGGACTCATAAATTGCAATCGGTTGGATTTTTGGTTGATTCGATCCTATTCCGCTAAAAACAAATTCGTCCATTCATCCATAAAAAACCATACTTTATAAAGAACTCAAACGGTTTAAAGGAATAAATGGAAGGCAGGCATGGCATGTCTTTACCTTGGTGCCCGAAAAGGTATTTTACTCAAACCGGGTCCTTGTACCCATTTAATACGAAGCAACTCATGAAACAAACTCAAACGCTCAATGCTGCCCTATCGGCAAAATCCTGGAATCAAATTATCCTTTTTAGCAGAGCATCCCTGTTCATTGTATTCTTTTGGTTTGGATTACTTAAACTTCTCAACTGGTCTCCGGCAGAGGGCTTGGTTCAACACTTGCATCAAGTTACCATTTCTTCATTTATCTCATTACAGTCGTTCATGTACGTATTGGGAGGCGTTGAATGCTTAATTGGAATTTTATTCCTTGTCCCTGCACTTACCCGTATTGCGTTTACTTTGTTTTTAACGCAAATGGCCACTACATTTTTGCCCTTGTTTTTATTGCCATCAGACTCCTGGCAAAATGCTTTTGCATTGACTTTGACCGGCCAATACATTGTTAAAAATGTTTCATTGGTGGCCTTAGCATGGGTCATTTACTACGATTACAAACATACTGTGAAAGAAGTTGAAGTGAGTTCAGTGGATTCGAAAATTAGTTTACCCAAAATGGCTTATGCGTGGAATACATTGCTGCGGTTTCATAAATAATAATTCTCCATCCTTAGAAACTACGAATCCATTTTTGACCATAAGAAAAAGATAATATTTTCTTTCCAGTAAAGTATTCATATACAATTGAACACAATAAATATTAATTAAAAAAAAATTCAGCCTATGCCACTTTACAAAATTTACCATGCCATTCTGCATTAATGAGCAATCAGCTTAAGTACCTACAATTGATGGCCAGATAATTCAAAGGAAATGGGAGAGCGGTGATGGATGATTTAGGTAATCTAAACTGTTCAAATCACTTCATGTAATTGTTAGTAAGCCTTGTAGAAAGGCTTCGGGCTTTACATGGGAAGCACGACCCACGCAAATCTTATTCATAGTTTGGGTGGAACTTCTGCGGCATGGAAATCTATCTCATTCTGGATTTACACTATAGTAGCAAATTTGGTTATTGGTTAGCAACAATCTTCTTCTATGGAAAGAATATTAAACATTTGATTCAATCACAAATACAATATCGCTTATGTTATTAAAATACTTATTAAAGAGCAAATTCCAATTCGTTGAGGCCTTGCCGGCCAGGGAACTCAAGGTGACCTTGATGTTTTTGCTGATCGTGAACTTAACTTCAAAGGCGCAAACTCCCACGGATGGGATCATGATGCCCAATAACAACATTTGTTTCTTTTTAGGATACGAAAATGCAAAGTTTGATGAATACTGGGAAGGAACAAAACTGAGAAAGAATGCTACCATTTCAACAGTTGAAAGACAAACCTATGCATTCATGGTAGCCGTTGGATTGATAAAGAATCTTAACATCTACGCTGGATTACCTTATGTTTCTACAGCATCATCTTCTCCAAATGGGGGTAAATTGGCAGGAGTAAAAGGCATTCAGGATCTAGAACTTGCAGCCAAATATGAAGCCTTGAATTTAGAGGGTAAATGGGGAAACTTCCGGGCTTTAGCGTCTTTAGGTTTTTCAACTCCGTTGACAAATTATTTGTCGGATTACCAACCTTATTCTTTGGGATTAGGTGCTCCACAAATCTCTTACCGTGGTCTAATTCATCACAAGTTTCCTTTCGGTGGATATTTACGTGCGACCGTCAGTTATTTATGGAGGGGCTATACGGAGGTTGAGCGGGATTATTATTACAATAATGGTAGTTATTATACACCCTGGATGGATGTGCCCAGTGCATGGGACTACTCAGGTGCCTTTGGCGTATTCCTAATGAAAAATGATGCCTTACGCTTAGAAGCAAACTATTCGATGTTGCGTTCCTCCAGCGGGGATGATATCCGGCCTTACAATGCCTCGCAACCAACCAATAAAGTCAATTCGGACCACGTAGGTTTTCTTGTTCAGTATATTCCTCATTATTTACAGGGATTTGGCGTCATTGCACAATACCGCAGTGTTTTGGAAGGTCGTAACACAGGGAAAGTAGATGCGGTCAGTTTTGGACTTACTTACCAATTTAATTATTCTATAAATGTAAACCACCATGAACAATAAAATAAAATATTTGATGTCAGCAGTTGCATGCTTGTTGATGACTGCATGTGAAAAAGAACTGCCCACATTCCATGATTACAACAGTTACACTTTTAATGGGGAAGATGTCAACGGTGGAAGTTGGAAAACCACTTTGATATCCAGTCCATCTGATGTAGTAATTCCTGATCCTTCGGGAAGTCAATCGGCTGAATACCTTGGTGAAATCAGTAACTTAAAAAATGCACAAGCCACCATGAGCAGTCATGACCGGGACCAAATCAATTATTGGACTTCAAATCCTGAAATCCGTTGGAATGAAATAGCCTTGGAGTTGATTGCAAAATACAATTTAATTCCTGGTCCTAATGACGATGGAACGTATACTCTTCCCAATGCTGCAAATCCTGCAGGACCTCCACCGTTCCCATTTGCACATCCTCCATATGCAAGTAGAGCACTCGCATACCTATCCGTTGCTCAGTTCGATGGTTTGATCGTTGCATGGCATTACAAACATAAATTTTCTCGTAACGCCCCCTACCTTCAAGACGCTAAGGTTGCTTTTGCATATCCTGAAAATACAATTCCATCATATCCTTCGCATGATGCGGTTATTGCAACCATTTCAAAACAAATATTATCAGCCATGTTCCCTTTGGAAGTCCAGTATCTGACCGAATTGGAAGCAGCTCACCTTTCAGCAATTGCTTTAGCAGGTGGGAATGTGCAAAGTGATATCGATGCAGGTAAAACCATTGGTACCGAAATTGCAAAGAAAGCATTACAGAGAGCCTCATCAGATGGAATGAAAAGTGCTCAGACACCTAAAGCAGTTTCTGACTCCATAAAAAATGCAGCTTTTGCGCGATTTGGATGGAGTTGGTCCAATCAGGAAATCCCGCAGCGCCCCGTTGGATTGACACCTTTGTTTGGGAAAGTCCGTTTATGGAATGTACCCAATGTTGAAGCAGTAAGACCAGGCCCCCCTCCTGCTTTCGGTACTCAAGAGTATGAAGAAAGCGTCAAAATATTAAAGGACTATGCGGATCATGTAACAGATGAAAATAGAAGAATAGCAAATTTTTGGTCGGATGGTTTAGGAACTTATACTCCGCCAGGTCACTGGAATAGCATTGCAGCAATAGAAGTGATTCAGCATAAGCAAAACCCTCTACGTACGGCAAGAACCTTTGCTTATTTAAATATGGCTCTGATGGATGCTGGAATTGCCTGTTGGGATGCAAAATATTATTACCATTATCCAAGGCCAATTCAACAAATTGAAGGTTTTAAAACCATACTGGGAACACCGAATTTCCCTGCCTATACTTCCGGTCACAGTGTGTTTTCGTCATCTGCAGCTGAAGTATTAACCTATCTTTTTCCTGGAGGAGGCTCCAAGTTTCAAGAGTTGGCTTACGAAGCCGCTCAATCCAGAATTTATGCAGGGATCCACTGGAAATTTGATGCTAGCGCTGGACTTGAACAGGGAAAAGCAGTTGGCCAATTTACCATCAATGTGGCCAAAGTAGATGGCGCAAATTAGTGAAATATTAAATAAAAGGAGTAATCATAAATGTTAATCAATATGAATACAATATCAGCTTTTTCATTCAAAAGATCAAATCAACCTAAGTTCATTTGTTTTTCAATTGCTTTACTGACGATGGCATTTTTTGGAACGAATGAAATTCTAATGGCTCAAGGATGTGTAGCCATTCGCGGAATGGGTTGCAGTTCAGCAAACAACAATGCCAGTCTTTTAAAATCAGGACTGATGTTCAATGCTAACGCTCGTTATTTTCAGTCCTACAAACATTTCAGAGGAAGTCATGAAGAAAAGGAGCGTGTTGAAAACGGAACCGAAGTCATTAATGATTCCTATTTTTTAGATTTAGGCCTTTCGTATGGATTGACCAACCGGTTGTCAGTTTCAGTGAATTTACCGATACTTTTTTACAACCGTTCTTCATTGTACGAGCATTATGGTAACAGCACCACAGCCAACCCCGAGCAAAAGCGTTTTGCCACACAGGCCTCTGGAATTGGAGACTGTCGTATAAGTTTATTATATGCTCTCATCGATCCATCAAATCACGAAAAGTTGCAAATCAACCTGGGTACTGGCATAAAAATTCCATCGGGGAATGAAGCGGTAACGGATGTCTTCCATCGCCGTGCAACGGATGGAAAAGATTCAACCATCACAAGACCCGTTGATCAATCCATTCAGTTGGGTGATGGTGGTTGGGGCTTCAATCTCGAACTGCAAACGAATTTGACAATGAGTCACCATTTTTCCATCTATGGTAGCGGTTACTATCTTTTCAATCCAGCTAATGTGAATTCAACTTTAACCCGGGGAACATTGACAGGTGTGGATCCACTGATTGCTTATCATTCTATTGCAGATCAGTATTTTGCCAGAATGGGAGTCAATTATTTGGTGAACTCACGCATACAGACAGGTTTGGGCGCCAGGCTTGAAGGCATTCCTTCAAAAGACGTTATTGGGAAAAGTGAAGGATTCAGACGTCCGGGTTATGTGATTGCTGTGGAACCTTCAGTAGGTTTCCAAATCAACTCCAACAGTATTTCATTATCTGTACCTTATGCACTCTATCGCAATCGCACCAAAAGCGTTTACGACAATGCAGATCCCACAGGGAATCGTCATGGCGATGCAGCATTTGCCGACTACAGCTTGAATTTGAGTTATTCTTATAAGTTTTAAAATAGTCGGATATCTGGTGAAGTGGTTCCATTGCTTTAACACGCTGGTGAAGGTTGTTTGTATAATGAGTTTTAGGAGTACTCATTATTGAATAGAATTGACCTAGTGTGCTGAGAAATGTCAAAAATGACATTAAGTTGGAAGGTCATTCATTTTACGAAGGCCTTTACTTCAAGGCAAAGAGGTAAAAAAATTTAATTCATCCAAGCCTAATTCTTCGGTGCTTTAGGCCAGTTTTCAATTGGCAACAAGTTTTTTTCTTATTCAAGTTTTGTTAATACAGCAAATGGCCGGTTTTCCCACCGGCCATTTTTTAATATTTCGAAGAGACATTAACTTGAAACTTTCACAAAACAGTTCATTGGCAAATAGCTCTTATCTTTGCCGTATTCTGGAGTAATGATGATGCCAAGGATTTCTATAACAGTTAAGAACGCATTGGTATATTTGGTTTTATTGGTATTAACCAGTGCAACTTTGGGATATGCCATTTACCGCATCAGCTCAAACAAAGTTCGTGAAAATGCACTTATCACCTTGGTTCATAATAATGAATCCGTTGTATTGCAATTCAATGCTTTTTTGGATGACGTACGGCGTGATGTTTGGTATTTATCCAAAAACCCATTTCTAAAAGACTTTATTGAGCAACCCAATGATGAGAATCTTCGGGGTAAACTGGCAACTGAATTTTTGGCAATGCTTGCTGCAAAGAAGCATTATGGACAATTGCGGGTGATTTCAGTAGAAGGAAAAGGAAAAGAAAGGCTGAGAGTGGATCAAACCAATGGAAAATTTTTAATAGTCGATGAAGGATCACTGCAAACTAAAGGAGACCGGGATTATTTTAGAGAAACCATTCAGTTGCCGGAAGATTCAATTTATTGTTCGGAAATCAACTTGAATCAGGAATATGGGAAAATATTTATTCCGGTGGTTCCCACACTTCGCGTAGCGACACCTTTATTCATGAACGGCAAAGTTTGGGGTATTGTTATCATAAATGTTGATCTAACCGCATTGTTTAAACAACTGGAGCAATTGGCAGGATCAAGAAATCAACTCAATTTATCAAACGAAAAAGGTTTTTATCTAATTCATCCTGACTCTGCTCAGGAGTTTTTGTTTGAATTTGATATGGGGCCTAATTTGGATATTCTTGAAAGAAGACAGTTGTGGGTAACAACACAGCTTCAATCCAGTCATTGGAGTGCATTTATAGATAAATCTCAGGCCACTACGATCATAGAGTATCCTTATCCGAGAAAAGACTACCGTTTGTATTTTATGCTAAGTAGCGTTGATGCAGATTTGCAATCGGTGTTTGATCAATGGAAACTGAATTTGGTATATCTCACTTTATTGATCATTTTAGGATCGGTGGCAATAGCAATTTATTGGACACGACGGCAAGCCAGGGAGTTTAAAGAAATCACCCATAGCATCAGTGCTTTTGGTACCAATCCCAATGTGGTCAATTTAAACATTGAACGCAACGATGAGATTGGAGACCTGGTCAAATCATTTCAGGAGATGTCAGGCAGGATTCATCATTACGTCAACGAGCTCAGGTTGGCAAAAAATGAAGCGGATTTAGCAAATTCAGCCAAACAATCATTCATTGAAAACATGAGTCATGAAATGCGGAATCCACTTCAATCCATTTTGGGTATGACGAACATGTTAGAACAACATCAACCAAGACCAGATCAACAATCTTTTATCCGCAATCTTAAATTTAGTGCGCAACATTTATTGACCTTGGTGAATGATGTATTGGATTATCGAAAACTGCTGAACGACCAAATCAGCTTGCAATTGCAGGAGACCCGGTTGGAAGAATATTTAGGTCAAATCATCAAAGCTCAGCTTTTTGAGGCGAGTCAGAAAAAAATCAAACTGAAACTTGAACTTTCGACCATAACCAAAGAAACCACCGTCCAAATAGATCCGGTTAGATTAAGTCAAATCATAAACAATCTGCTGACCAATGCTATTCGCTACTCTCCTGAAGAAAGTGAAGTTTTGTTGAAGGCCTGGTTGGATGATATCAATTTGTTGCATTTTGAAATTTTAGACCAGGGCCCTGGCATTGACGATGAAAACATTCACAATATCTTAAACCAGAAACCGGTAACCGGAAAGGCCCGATTAGCACAAAATGTCGGATTGGGTTTACCGATTGTCATCAGGCTACTGGCCTTGATGCAAACCCATTTGATCATTAAGAAAAGGGCCACATCAGGTATGCATTTTGCCTTTGCATTACCCATAGGCCATGTCCACCAGTCTTTACCGGAAGATTCATTGAGCAAGTCAGATTCTTATCTCAATAAACTGATTCCCGCATGTGCATGTGTAGATGATGACCCTCAAAATGCATTTTATTATAAACACGTATTTAACATGATGGGCATTCATGCAGATGTTTTCGATGCGCCTGCAAAATTTCTGCATCATGGAAAAAAGTATCCATTCATTTTATCTGATATTAATTTTAGTGATGACCAGGTAATTTCATATCTGGATGAATTTAGAAATAAACTGGAAGAGCCAGGAATATTGTTTCTAGTGTCAGCCGCTGACGATACATCGAAATTTGAACAATTGTTGATCAAGTCACACGAATTATTTCTTCAAAAACCGGTAAGCCAGAAACAATTGATGGAAGCACTTGAGGACAAATTATTTTCTATCTATTTTAATGCTCCTGTTTTTGAAACATTGTATTCACTATACGATAAGGATCAGGTAAAATCAAAACAAGCCCTGGAGTTGCTGATTAAAGAATGGTCTGATTTTTTTGAAAAGCTGCAAATGGCAATCCCCCAGAATGATTTAAAGGAATTTGACCGGATAACGCACCGGCTGGCCAATAGCATGAGATTGCTTGGATTGGACGATCTTGAACAGGCAATGATCCATTTGAGAAATTTAATGAATAATAATGAAGCGGAGAAACCAAAAGCGGCCGTCAAGTTGCTATTTGCTTATCAACATCTTTTGTCAGTCTTCTCGAAGGAATTGTTGCGTTAATAGGCATTGACGTAACCCAGATATCCAACGGATATTAAAACCATCTTCTGACTTTTTTTTGGTACTCTGAATATTCTGGTCCAAAATGTTTTTTCATACGGGGTTCTTCATGGATTCGAATGAAGAGTTCGAAGATGATCCCAATGATTAAGGAGTAGAAAAACAAATGAATCGATTTAAAAAACAATGATTCGGAGAACAGCATGGAGAGTACCCCGAGGTACATGGGATTCCTGGTATATCGATAAATTCCTTGATCGACTAAATGACGGGTAGGATCAAAGGGAGAAAGTGTTCCTTTGCCGAATCTGATAAACAACCAAATGCAATGCACCAAAACAGCCAGTCCGGTTATGAACAACAATAGCGCCAAGAGGCGCCAAACTAAAAAAGGATTACAGGAAAGAATGGGCCATTTCACTAAAATAAAGTAGGGAATTAAAACGACAACTGTTCCGGGTTGCAATATGAGAAAGAATAGATTCCTTGCAAACAAGCTCATTGAATACCTGGATCAGATGATTATAGTTCTTTGACCCACTTCAGGAGTTCGGCTTTGTATTTGTCGCCGACAGGAAGTTCTTTACCTTGTACAGTGACTTCGTCTTGATGAATCATTTGGATTTTTTTGGCGTTTACAATGTAAGAGCGATGAACACGTATGAAGGTTGCAGGAAGTTTGGATTCCAGTTCTTTCATAGTAATTAAACTGAGGGTATGGCCTTTGTCAGTAAAAAAGTTAGAATAATTGCCTTCCGATTTAATATATGCCAGTTGGTCTAATTCAATTTTTACCCAGCGCGTTCCATCTTTCACAAAAATAAAATCCGTAATGGGTGGAGTGGATTCGGTGGAAGCGCTTGCAGAGGAGAGCCGTTGAAGGGATTTTAGAAATCGATCAAAGCTGAGAGGCTTAACCAAAAAATCAACAATAAATTCGTATTCATAACTTTTAGCGGCAAATTCCGATTCACTGGTGACCATGATGACCGGAATTTTTTGAGGCATCCTTTCTAAAAATTCCTGGCCTTTCATATCGGGAAGGTGGTAATCCAAAAAAACTACATCCAGTCCGCCAGCGGTTAATAAGTTCAAGCCATCTGTTGCGTTGGTGGCAATTACACAGAATTCAATTTGTGCTGTTTTCGAACAAAAATGTTTGATCAAATCCCCAATCAGTGGGTCATCATCAACAACCAGGGCACGTAAGCTTATCATAAGCCCAAAATTACCAATTCGCAGAGCAGCAAAAGTCTTTTTAAATATTTTTTGACGCCGTTCATCCATAAATTCAGCGACTTTACCAAAAATCGGGCAATCCAGCCTATACCCTTAATAACTTTGAGGGGTCATGAGACAGCATCGGATGAGATGCAGGTTTTAAAAGAATTAAGGTTTTGGTTTAAATTATTTTCTCCCATATCGATTTCATTGGATTAGGAATTTGGTCTCAGTCATCTTAAACGTTTTGCAGGTAATTAATTTTAAGATGACTGAGATTTTTTTTTGACCAAATCAAACCCATGACACCATAGTTGTTGCTCTCTTAGTGCTGATTAACATAAAACAATGAATATGAAAAAATTACTCACTCTCTTTTTGTTTACAGTGTCCTGTTGGGTAGCTACAGGCTCACTTGCTCAAAGCAAAACACAGAAAAACTTTAAACCTAGCCTCGCGAATAGCTGGCTGGATATTGCTTTGGAGGTTACGGCGAACGATGTAGATAGGGTCGGCGCGAAACCTACCATACAGGCAAGGCAATTGGGTATAGCCATGAATGCTATGTTCGATGCCTGGGCATGTTATGATGATAAAGCTGTGGGTAGCGTTTTTGGTGGAAAGTTACGTAGACCAGTAAATGAACGGACCAATAAGAATAAAGAGAAAGCCATCAGTTATGCCATGTTACATGTGTTGATGGATCAGTTTCCAGTGGACAAAACGTATATCCTCGATAAATTTAAGAAGATGGGTTACGACCCTAACGTAAAAAGCAAAGATAAAACCAAGCCCGAGGGTATTGGTTATTTGGTGGCACAGGAAATCTTGAAAATGCGTCATCATGACGGGTCAAACCAATTGGGTAATGAAATTGGTTCGAACGGCCTACCTTATTCAGATTACACTTACTACAAGCCAGTCAATCACTATAAAAAGGTCATTGATCCGGATCGGTGGCACCCTTTACCGTTCGTAAAAAACAATGGGGATACTTTTCTGGTAAATTTTCTTACACCGCATTGGTATCGTGTAAAACCTTTTGGATTGAAATCTTCTTCACAGTTCCGGGCACCTGAGTATCCAAAGGTGGGTAGCCAACAACTCAAAAATGAAGTCGATGAGTGTATTTCGTTTAATGCCAATCTGGATGCAACGCGCAAAGCCACGATCGAATTCATGAGAGATGGACCACGTTCAACAGGACAGGCAGGTCACTGGTTACGTTTCGCGCAAATGGTTTCATACCGTGACCACAATGATTTAGATCGGGATGTAAAACTATATTTTGCCGTTGGCACCACTGCCATGGATGCATTCATTGCCTGTTGGGAAACAAAACGCTTTTATGATAGTGCAAGACCATGGACTTTGGTCAGGCATTATTACAAAGGTCAAAGCATCAAAGGATGGGGTGGCCCTGATAAAGGTACCATTGACATTCCGGCTGATCATTGGCATCCTTATTCACCAGCTGATTTCGTCTCTCCTCCTTTCCCTGCTTATGTATCCGGCCATAGCACCGTAAGTGGAGCTTGTGCCAAAATCCTTGAATTGTTTACCGGAAGCGATCACTTTGGTGAAACAGAAATTCGCAAACCAGGGATCATTACCGAAACCCCTGGAGATCCAGTGTCTTTGCCAATGCCCACTTTTACAGCTACCGCGGACATGGCAGGTATTTCAAGAGTACTGGGCGGATACCATATCCAGGCCGACAATATCGAAGGATTGAAAATGGGAAGAAATATTGCGCAGTACCTGTGGAAAGAAGTGTATCAGAAATATTTTGACGGTAGCTATGTACCTTCCATGTGATTGAAAATAAAAGGAAAATTATACTAACAAACGTTAGTGAGTGTATTGTAATTTTTTTTAAAGGAATCCGGCAACCCAAAGGCCGGGTTCCTTTTTTTCTACGTAGTGAAATAACGGTCTACTTATGTGTCTTTCATTAACGATTAAAATTAAATTGTATTCCGGCATAAACAGCAGGATTCGTTGAGAAAGAATTTTTTCCTGAAATTTTCCAATCCATCCAATGCATACCGACTTCAATGGCCATAGGCTTACTCAGTTTATACTGCAATCCTGTAATTAGGTTCAAACTGTGTTTTGAAATTTTGTTTTCTTGTAAGTTGCCTATTTTGGGAATGGAGGTTAGATCAAAATGTTGTGAATTTAAAGTATATTTAGAAAAGGCATAACGAATTCCCGAATGAACATATAGCTTCGATTTTAATGCAAAATAAAATTTGCATTGCAAAAAGGCCATACGATGCTGCTGTAGCTTAAAAATTTTTGAGCTTGACAAAAATTGGTCGAATTCCAAAGTAGATTTTTCTACCAACCTTTCCTGTAGGCTGCCATTGGTGGAGTCAATATCCGTGTCAATAAAACGGGTATAACCACCTTGAATTGAAAATATAAACTGATCTGAGTGAACGATTGTACCACTTAAACTGGCTGAAACACCCCATTGATTCAAGGCACTTAAGTATGTCGCTTCCATCATTGTACCGGGCCAAATAATGGGTTTACTGGATTTGATTTCAGCCGACTTAATCGTAGGAATGGGATCCATTTCTTGAGCGTGGTCCTGTGAAATCAATAGCTGAGATTGTAATCGCGGCAAAGCCTCAATTGAATTGAACATTGTCGTTACTGAGACACTTTCACTGTCTCTAATAAGTGTTGCTTCCATGGAGGATTTAATCTTAATGAAATTTTCACCCGCTTCAATTTTCTGAGTTTGGGAAGGAGTGGGACTCTCGGTAAGGTCATTTAATACCTCAGAATTTTGACCTTCGGAGGCAATGGGTAATTGATTTTGGGGGGTGTTTATTTTCTTTTCACTGATTGACCGCTGGCTTATATTCGACGAGGGCAAAATGGCTTTAATTTTTCCGGCACTCAATGGGATGTTTTGTGCAATTGGGTTTTGATCTGAGGTTTGATTTGAAGGCAATTCCTTCGGTAATCCGTTATGACCAAACTTCATCCAAAGGTATACTACAATGATTCCAGTTGCGATCAAGATAGGAAAATAATACCAGAATCGCCTTTTGCTCTTTTTCTTGATTGGCATGTGAACATCCAACAACTCTTCCATTTGTTTCCAGGATCGATTCATCAGTTGTTCCATGTCATTGAGTTTATTTTCCATAACGCAGATAATAAAGTTGTTGTAAAATTTTTCGTGCTGCAGACACATGCCAGCGCGAAGTGCTGGCGGTGATGTGAAGTTTTTTGGCAATTTCTTCGTGGGGATAACCTTCCATCGCAAATTGTATAAATACTTCACGTGTAGTTTTTGGAAGATGTTGTAACATATCGTTTAATTCATGATCAAACAGAGCATGCTCATTAGGTTGAATCGATGGCAATCCCGGGTGGTCCGAGAATTCAAGAGATAGGCATTCTTTTGTCTTCAGACGCAAAATATCAGTTAAACTGTTTCTGAGGATGGTCCATACCCAAGCATTGAATTTATCTGTATCCTGCAATGAATCAATGGATTTATAAATTTTCAAAAAAGCATCATGAATGATTCCAATGGCTTCATCCTGTTTGACCCCTCGTTGAGTACAAAAATGATAAAATGAATTAAAATACAATTTGTACAATTGTTCCTGGCAGGCCCGGTCATTCCGTTTACATCCGGCGACCAGTTCGCTGAAGAATCCATTTTTGTTCCTTTCAATCACTTCAATAGTGCTTTCGTTTAAATTGAAATGGCTAAGTTAATAAATGGGTGGTAATAGCGATAAAGATACCTTTCCTGGTAATTGTCCGAATAATTCAATTTTAGGACATAATGTTGCCAAAGCATGCCGCCGGAAATTCGTATGTTAGCTTCTTTAAGGATAAGGAATTGCATCCCGGTTTCAAAAGATGCATACCAACCGTTGCTGATATTGAATTCAGGTTGGAACCAGGGTATCGCAAATTGCTTCACAAAAACAAGTTGGGTTCCACCATTTAATTGTACATAGGTCTCAATAGCTTTATAACGAATCGGTACATTCAATTGTATATAAATCGGATAAGTGTATGTGATCCACGACGAACTGTGTACGATTTGTCCAATTCCCAATCCAAGTTGCTGATCATTTTTTGTTTGTAGACCCGAAGACAAGGTGAATCCTGAAGACAATCCCTCATCGGAACTCCACAAGAGTCTTTGGCTCATTTGCAAGAACCATTGTTTTTCTCTTTGGGGTTCTGTAGTCTTGTAGCTTGAGTCTGACCAAGTGTTTACTCCTGCATTGATTGTATCAAACTTCGCTTCAATTTCAACTCTTAATTCCGTTTCAGCGATTTTTTCATTCTGACACAAAACTTTATTTGTAATGCTAACAATGGTTAGTATTGACAGTATTGTATACAACCGGATTACATGAGTGTTTCTTCTAAAGGTATGCATAAATTGAATCGGTGTTCACTTCAAATCAACTTGCTTAATAATCTTGGTGAAGCAGGATTGCGCATATCGTATTGATACAAACCATCTTGTCCGATCACCAAAACCCGGCTTCTTTCCAGGATAATTACGTCGTAAGCCGCATGATGATTGATCCAAGCCAACTCCCGAATTTGGGCGTTGGGCAACAATTCAATGGTTTTGAAACCGTGTAATCCTTCGCATAAAACCATTAATTCACCATCCACCGAAAGGCCATGTGGATGCTTCATGTTATGGGTTGCAAGTTTAACCGGATGTACAAGATCCTTAACTTCGACAATGTCTAACTGGTTAGTAAAACCATTGCATTCATTACCTTCACGTAAAGTAATGTAGGCAATATCGTTTGAGACAAACACCGGATCGCACCCATTAGAATGAACAAATTTTGATAATTGATTGGGCAATTTAGGATCGTTGAGTCCAAAAATATACATTCCCGAACGCGATCCCACAAATAGAAAATCTTCATACGGAAAAATAGTCTCAATGTCCCATGCAATTTTTTGAGTGGAACATTTCAATGGTCGTAAAGGGTTGCTCACTTCGAAAGTCAATAACTCATTGTGATTCACTACATATAAATATTGGTCGACCACGGTAAATCGGGCAAAAGATCCTCCGATTCCTGAGACTGAGCCAGGACTACCTGTTTTCCCTTTGCTATCGGAAACCGAAGTATATACGAAATCACCTTCAAGCCAATAAAGGGGGGAGTTGTTGCATGGGACAGTTCTAATGACCTTTTTCTGATCGTATCTAACCAGGTATTTTCCATCAGCAGATTTTCCGTAAAGTTTGAACAATTCTTCGTTTATACTCTTCAATTTGGGATGCATAGGATCACTTAAATCAATTGAGAGCAGGTTGGCATAATTATCCGCATAGAGGACATTAGACGACATAGCGATATCCACATTGCCTGCAATCGGAATAAAACCTAATCGAGTCGGGGTCGTCGGATAAGTATTATCAATGATATGAACGCCTTCAAAAAGTTCATTAATCAATAATAAATTGCCGTAACTATAGATTTTGCCTGGGTTCTTATTTTCCTTAGGGGGATCCATGTGAATGTCCTGCTTCATCTGATCAAGCGTAAGGTAAACCGGTGTCCATTCAGTGTATTCCGTTTCCTTCACACATTCCTCAGGAGTACAGGAAAACATACCCAGTAAAAGGGTCATGAGTATAAAAGAAAGAATTTTCATATGGTTCATATTCTAGATTTTAATAGGAGACGCAGGGTCGGACCATTTCGCTGGGTCCAAAGGAAAAAATTCTGGTATTTACGATTATTGGACTTTGTTGGCAAGGAAATGAATAATTAAGGCATTCTGTGAACTGAATACAGGAATGTGCGTTGTTCTTTCATAAAATCCTGTTATGGCTTTGGTGGAATTAAAAGTCCCATCTGTGGGTGAATCAATTACGGAAGTTACTTTGGCTCGATGGCTAAAGCCAGAGGGTGCGATGGTGGCTCTGGATGAAATTATCTGCGAATTTGATTCCGACAAAGCAACTTTGGAATTTCCCGCAGAGGTTGCCGGTAAATTGATTCATGTAGCCCATGAGGGCGAAGACCTGCCCATAGGAGCGATTGTGGCTAAAATAGAGACTTCCTTGATAGAGCAGGAAGCAAAAGTTGCAGACGCTAAGGTCAATATCGATGCAGTTGTCACTCCTCCAATCCAAAGCATTGATGTGGCTTCTCCGGCCGCATCAAAAATGATACGAGAAAACGAAAATATCCGATCTCAGGTGAAAGGAACGGGGAAAGGGGGAAGAATTACCAAACAGGATGTACTTTCAACCTTGTCAGGACAAGAAGTAAAAATTTCTTCTGATGCTTTAACGGCAGCTCAATCCATCCAGGTTCCTGCGAAGAATATTCGAAATGAAAGGCGTGTAAAACTTTCCCGGATGCGAAAGACCATTGCCAGAAGACTGGTTGAGGCAAAACAACAAACCGCCATGCTTACCACTTTTAATGAAGTGGACATGTCCGCTTTAGTGGGTTTGAGAAAAAATTATAACGAGTCCTATGAAAAAAAATATGGAATAAAAATTGGGTACATGTCTGTGTTTGCTAAAGCATGCAGTCAGGTATTGATGGAAATGCCAGAAGTAAATGCAAGACTTGAAGAGGATGATTTAGTTTATCACGACTATACCGATATTTCCATTGCCATTTCAACGCCCAGTGGGCTGGTGGTGCCACCGATCCGGAATGTTGAGTCATTGTCACTTCACGAGTTTGAAAAAATTTTAAAGATCCTTTCCGAAAAAGCCCGTTCCAATGCACTCAGTATTGATGAAATGACTGGCGGAACGTTTACCATTACCAATGGAGGTATTTTTGGGTCATTGATGAGTACGCCTATCCTCAATCAACCTCAGTCTGCAATATTAGGAATGCATGCGATCAAAGATCGGCCCATTGCCATTAACGGAGCAATAGTGATACGGCCGATGATGTATCTGGCTTTATCCTATGATCACAGAGTCATTGACGGTTCTTCGTCAGTTCAGTTTTTAGTTCGCGTTAAAGAATTGGTAGAAGACCCGGTAAAGTTGTTTTTAAACCTTTAGGAAATCCATCGATAGTTCGCAATTCCTTTTGTCGGAAAATTATTTAATGCCGGTAAGTAATTGTTTATTAAAAAGTATCAGGCATTAAATACTAACATTTGTTAGTACATGGTCAATAATGCGAACACTTAATTTACCAAAAATTCAATATTTTTACTTTTTTTAATTATTTTATTTGCATTTAAGGAAGTAAAAACGGCAATAATAAATTTTTTAGATTTATCTTGATAATATTTGAAACCCTCCCAAACAGCAAAGTGATTTTGGATTCATTGTAATTCATGAAATTTCTCTTTTTCTAAAGCGCCAAAACTGAAAAGGATGATTTCAAAGTGCTTCATTCTCCAATGGAAACGCGCATGATACAGCCTTAGCCAGACGATAATACGAGTCTGTTGAAGTAAAGGGTGTACCCCCGGGTGAGTAATTTTTTATGGTGGATTTGACCCTGTTTCAACTATCAGCTTCAATACCTTTAACGAACTACCTTAGAGGGGTTGTCATTGGAGGTGATCAATGAATACATATTGGAATATGGCCTTTTTAACTAAAAATACTTGACAAAGGTCATTGGAAATTTTATTTTTGTTAAAAATCTCTCAAATGCGCATTATTATCCTTTTGTTTATTGGATTGGGAATGATCTCAATTCAATCTTGTAAAGAAGACTTGGCTACTCCTTTTGACCTTAATGATGCATCTGACTATCCTGCAGACGTTGCAATTCAATGGGTTGAATTACACAGAGACCTGGTTAAAAGTACTCCAGGATATACCCCGCCTGTGGCGGCAAGATCCTATGCATATGCTGCCTTAACATTGTACGAGTCAGTGGTGCAGGGAATGCGCCATAAGGTATCCTACAAAAACCTTATTCAAGGATTTGATGGAAGCGAACTTCCTTCAATAGATGTGAGCTTGCAGTACAATTGGGAACTGTCTGCTAATGCCGCAATGGCCTTTATTTTACGAAAACAATTTAAGACAGCACCGGCTGAAAAACTTTTAGCCATAGATCAGTTGGAAGAAACCATTATAGACCAATCCAATGAAGAGGATAGCGCTACCCTTAAACGATCCATTGTTTTGGGTCAGCAGGTAGCTGAGGCTGTTTACAATTTTTCCAAGACGGATGGTCAGGATCAGGCTTATACCACGAATTTTCCAGATTATACCATTCCAGATGTTCCAGGTAAATGGGAACCTACAGCACCAGGTCAAAAGCCCTTGCAGCCTTACTGGGGCAACGTTAGATCATTTCTCGCTGAAGATGCTGACAACGCTTTATTTATTCAGAATACTGCTTATTCAACGGATCCTAAAAGTCTGTTTTACCTGGAGGCCAATGAAGTTTATTTGACTTCCCTGCAATTGTCAGCAGAGCAAACCACAATAGCAAAATTTTGGAGTGACGATCCAGGGCTTACGGGTACACCCCCAGGTCATTCCATGTCCATAGCAAGTATCGTGTTACAAAATGAGAATGCAGACCTGGGATATGCTGCTGAAGTCTTTTCAAAAGTGGGTTTAGCAGTACACGATGCCTTTGTTTCTTGCTGGAAATGCAAATACACTTTTAATTTGTTGAGACCTGTCACCTATATCCGAAAATTCATTGATCCAAATTACAATACACTGCTGGCTACCCCACCTTTTCCTGAACATACCAGTGGACATTCAGTTCAAACGGCCGCAGCGATGGCGGTGTTGGAGTCTTTTTTTGGGAACTATTATGACATAACGGATGTGACCCATGCCAAACGAACTGACATTACCTTTAGTCCAAGGCAATTTAGTTCTTTTCAGGACCTTGCAAACGAAGCAGCAATATCAAGACTTTATGGTGGAATTCACTACAGACCTGCTATCGAATTGGGGATCAAACAAGGACGCCAAATTGGAAGAAACATTTCGTTAATCAATTTGAATAAGAAGTAAGTTGAAATTTACAGATGAGAATTTTTGAAGAAGTAAAATTCGATAATCGCTGAATTCATTTTAGTCTGGAATTTTAATGATGAAGAGGTAAAATTGATTCTTGAGGTACTTCAATGTTCCGAAGAGATAGCATCAGCAATATGATACATCAAGAATATATTCAATACATAATAATTTATCCATCTCCAAGTGGAGTGTTTAAGATATTTCGATGACCATCACGCATGATGAAAACCGATAAGCCCTAGTTATAGGATAAAATTTTTTGAATGTGACCAAACTGACACCAGTTGCCATAGTAAAATCATCCTGGCCTCAATGTTTCACCTAATTCAACCTAAGATTTGTTGCGTCGGTGTACAGCGCGTGGCGAAAATTTCTGTGGCTCGCAGGAGCTCGCCATTCGCTCCTAAATTGTGATCTCTATCACAATTTGCCACGCCATGCGTGGCCGGAGCTCACCACTTCGGTCGATGGGGTTTTGTGAGCGCGAACTTAAAACAAAGCACAATATTAAAAAGTATAACAAACATCCCTTGAAGCGGCAAAGCCCGAGACCGGGGAAGCGGTATTCCTTCTAGCCTCAATATTTCGCTCGACGGCGCTCGCTCCGACTTAAGCACCGAGACCATATTATAATAAATCAGGACGCAGCTAAATGGATAAATGTGTAAAGATTTACAAGTATTGCTGGGCACTGCTTGATTATAGAACGATTTTGTATCACTCCATTTTAGACAATGCAATACTAAAATGCACTTAATACAATTGAATTCAATAACCTGCTCAAGCCATCAGGCAATCGTAATCTTTTTATCCAGGTAAACATCTTGAATGGCATGTAACAAAGCAACACCTTCTTTCAGTGGCTTTTGAAAAGCTTTTCGACCCGAGATCAATCCCATGCCACCGGCACGTTTGTTGATTACCGCAGTAACAACCGCTTCGTATAAATCACTGGATCCTTTCGATTCACCACCACTGTTGATCAGACCGACTCGCCCCATATAACAATTAGCAACTTGGTACCGACATAAATCAATGGGATGGTCGGAACTCAATTCAGAATAAATTTTTGGATTGGATTTACCATAAGAAGATCCTCCCATATTGAGGGCCGTATAACCACCATTGTTAACAGGCAATTTCTGTTTGATGATATCTGATTGTATGGTAACCCCCAAATGATTGGCCTGACCCGTTAAATCAGCGGAAGCATGGTAGTCTGTTCCATCTTTTTTAAAGGACGGATTCCTGAGATAGCACCACAATACCGTAAACATCCCAAGCTGGTGCGCCTGTTCGAAAGCTTCTGCAATTTCGACAATCTGCCGCGAGCTCTCTTCACTTCCAAAATAAATGGTGGCACCAACACCCGCTGCTCCTAAATTCCATGCATCTTCGACCAAACCGTACAATACCTGGTCGGCTTGATTGGGATACGTCAGTAGTTCGTTGTGGTTAATCTTTACAATAAAAGGTATTTTATGGGCATATTTTCTTGACACAGAGGCTAATACTCCAAAAGTAGAAGCCACCGCATTGCAACCCCCTTCAATGCCCAGTTTGATAATGTTCTCCGGGTCAAAATAGGATGGATTAGGAGCAAATGACGCTCCTGCACTATGTTCTATCCCTTGGTCGACCGGTAAAATACTGACATATCCTGAACCTGCTAATCGCCCACTTTGAAACAATTGTTGCAAATTTCTCAGAGTTTGATTACTGCGATTGGAAAGAGACCAAATGCGATCGATGGTGTCTTTACCCGGCAGGTGTAGATTGGTTTTATCAATGGTTTTACATTGATGCTCAAGGTAGTACGGTGCCTGATCGGCCAGTAAATCGATGATGGACATTCTTGACATGTGATGAATTTTCTAATGGCCTATGCCATTTCAATTTTAAGTTATGGGAAGCTGCTGATTTGGAATTTATTGTGGGTTCTTAGGGCCTTCCAACAATGCTACACCATTGGCCATGAACTTATGTTCCTTTTCAGCTTCAGTGATCTGGGCAATTTCTTCAGCAGACTTGCCCTCGTCTTCAGCATAATGTCGAAGCTCTTCAACGGTGGTAATTTCGGTAAAGGCCATTCCTTGAATCACTACTTTGCTACCTGCAAAATCCAAAGGGACAAAAAAACCATAATCTTTAAACCTGACAAACAAGCCAGTTGAATCCTGAGGATTTTCACTCAACATCATCCAACAACCTTTTTTCTGACAAACATTGGTTACGTAGCCACTCACCGCGGTGACCAAACTATCGGAAGTTGCAAGGGCCTCCAACGTTTCGTTCACCGTACGGGTCCCTTCAATGGAGATGGAATCACCGTAATAAGCTAAAACAGATGAACTGCCCGAGGGAGTTGGTGTTTCAGCGGTTTTCTCATTTTTACATGCTCCCAGTAGGAGTACCAGGCTTACTAAATTTATCCAAATTTTCATTTTAACGAATATTTAAAGCCCAAAGATACTAAGCAGGAAGCAAATCATGTTTTCCCCTTATGTTTAGTCTCTTGAACGGATTGTCTTTAATAAGTGTTATTCATCTAATTGTGTCCTATGCATCAGATTTACTTAAAGTTCTATCTATGAAGTATGTAATGATTCTTTTGGCCTTTTTGACAGTTTCCGGGCAATTGGCAGGGCAACAATGCATAAGAGGCAATTGTGTGAATGGCTTTGGCACCATGCTGTATTCAGACGGCAGTAAGTTTACCGGTGAGTTTAAATCTGGATTGCGGGAGGGTAAGGGTTTGTATTATTACTCCAATCGCAACAAATATTTTGGAGAATGGAAGAAAGACCTCAGGGTTGGGGAAGGAAAAATGGAATTTACCAATGGAGATGTTTACACCGGCTCTTTTCTGAATAATCAAATGCATGGACAAGGTACCATGGAGTTCGGACGCGGCGATAAATACATCGGGCAATGGGCAGAAAATAAACCCAATGGAAAAGGTAGCTACTTCTTTAAATCAGGAGAACGTTATGAAGGGGAATTTGTCAATGCTTTGTTTGAAGGACAAGGGACCTTATATTATAAAAGTGGATCCTATTATTCCGGTAATTGGAAAGCCTCAAAAAAGGATGGACAGGGAAGTTTTTATGACATTCAGGGCAAAATCATACGAGCCATATGGTCTCAGGACCAAGTGGTCCGGAAGATCGAAAATACTGAGGTTTCAACGAATCAACCCGCAATAGAATCCCCACAAAGAGATAGTGTTGCAACTTCACATTCTTCAGTTTCAGTGGTACAACAAAAACCCGAGAAAACCTTTGCGGAAACGGAGAATCCAAAGAATGAAGAAGATGAGTATTTTGAAAAAATCTTTGGCAATCAAAAAGAAAGCAAAGTTATCGATACGGTTGCTGACAATGCTGGTGTAGATCGCTTTTTTGGTGAAGAACCAACGAATGTAGATGCCTCTGTAACCCGACCTCCTGCTGAAGTGAAGCAGGAAGTAGTAGAAGAAGTCAAACCTGCCAAATATGAAGATGAAGCAGGTCAGGTCAAGCCATCCGAAATAGTGAATAAGCCCATTCCGATGCCGGCAGAAGAATTAGCGAATGCCACAGCCGATGCCAATTTACCCGATTGCAACCACACCTATTGTGCTGATGGCCGGGGTGTTTTCCGATATGGGGACGGTTCTCGGTATATTGGAGAGTTTTTCCAAGGTGAACCTCTTGGAAAAGGAGTATGCTATTATGCAAATGGTGATCGTTATGAAGGCCAATGGAAAAATCATTCTCCCAACGGAGAAGGGATCATGTATTTTGCATCAGGATTGATATATGGTGCAATATGGGAACAGGGAAAAGCCATAAAAGAGTTGAGTCGCAAAAAGGAATTTGTTTTTGACCCTGCTGTACCGGTGGATGAAAGCGATGAAGTGAAGATTTGGGCAGTCATCATTGGAATTGCTCGATATGAGCACATGCCTGTCTTAAAATATTCTGACGACGATGCTTACAAAATTTACGCGTTCCTCAAAAGCCCAGAGGGAGGTGCTTTAAAAGACAACCAGATCCGCGTACTCATTGACGAAGATGCCAATCGCACTTCCATACTGACTGCACTCAATCAGGTTTTTTTAAGGGCAGATGAAAATGATGTGGTTATGCTGTATTATTCCGGACATGGTCTTGAAGGTACATTCTTACCGATTGACTATGATGGCTTTCAAAACATCTTAAAACATGAGGAGGTCAAAGACATCATCAACAGAAGCAAAGCGAAAAACAAAATTTGTTTCATTGATGCATGCCATTCCGGTAGTTTATTGGCTACAAAAGGTTCATTCTCTTCTTCGCTGATGTACTTCTATGACAAACTGGGACAAAGTAGTGGGGGTACCGCATTTATTATGTCATCGAAAAGCAAAGAATACTCTTTGGAAGATGGAGGATTGAGACAGGGAGTGTTTTCTCACTTCCTGATTAGAGGTTTGAAAGGTGAAGCGGATAACAATCTTGACAAAACCGTGCAGCTGAAAGAACTTTTTGAATACGTTTATCGAAATGTGAGGGATTATACCGGTAATGCCCAATCACCTATGATTGCAGGTGAATACGATGAACTCATGCCGGTGGGATTTATTCGAGAAGAATAAATTCCTAAAGTAAATGCCACTTTTCGTCGGCCGGCTAATTAAGAAGATAGGTATTGAATAAAGGCATAAGCATGCCTGCGTTTTAAGTAATCCACATCATTTTCATGCAGGTAAGCCTCGCGTTCAAAGGAAATCCTTCGGTAGGCTTTATTTCGGTTTCTTAACTGGAGCCACCAAAAGAGAAATTCTGAAAAATACCAAAGGTAAAAGAACAAAATCAATAACTCGGTTTGTTGACGTAAATGGATACGTTCGTGCAAAATCAACGGTGCATTGGTCTTCATTTTTTCATCGCGCAGCAATATGAAAGGCCAAAGGGTTATGGCAGAAGCAAAGGAACCCGTTAAGCATTGAAGTAATCTTCCATTGGTGATGATCCACATACTTCCGTCAAAGGTATGAAAAGACGCCCTGCTGATTAGACTTATCGGGTTCGGAATTACCTTTGAAACAAAATTTACTTATGCGTTTGCGATTATTGTGTTGGCTTCAAGTATTGGCCTTGGGATTATCTTCCCAATCCAACCTACCCTCCTTTATTACCGATAGCCTGGACGTCTATGTTAACCGGAGCATAAAGGCGTGGAATTTGCCTGGTTGCGCCGTTGCCGTGATAAAGGACGGAAAGATTGTCCTTGCAAAAGGATTTGGAGTAAGAGACCTTTCAACCGGTCTGCCGGTAAATGAGCACAGCCAATTTATGATTGCAAGCAACACAAAAGCAGTCACTGGATTGGTTTTAGCAAAACTTGATGCCGAAAAAAAGTTATCACTGGAAGACCTGGTTACACAATGGCTTCCTAAATTCAAACTGAGTGATAAGAATGCAACAAAAATGTTGACCGTTAAAGACTTGGTCACTCATCGGATGGGTTTTGAAACCTTTCTTGGCGATTTCTGTCACTGGTCAACTTCGACCACCCGCGAACAGGTAATGGAAAAAATGGGACGGATCAAATTACCCTATCCGTTTCGGGACAAATATGGATATTGCAATGCTGGTTATACCGTTGCAGGTGAAATTATCCGTCAGAGTTCGGGATTGAACTGGGAAGACTATGTCAGACAAAATTTCTTTGATCCCATGGACCTTCAGGAAACACTGACCTTGACTGCAGAATTTGGCAAGTCAGGAAATTTTTGTCAGCCGCATACATGGTATAAAGGAAATATGGTGCGGATGAATATTCCTAATATAGACAATATGGCTCCGGCAACCAGTATTTGTACTTCAGTGGCCGATTGGTCCAAGTGGGTGCTTATGTTATTGAATGAGGGTCAATGGGAAGGAAAACAGATTTTAAGTAAAGCCGTCATTCAAAAAACCATGGAACCCTACAGTATTGTTGGACCCGGACGCAGCCGGTACAATAGATCAAATTTTTCTTTATATGGCTTGGGTTGGAATCTTCAGGATTACGAGGGCCGAAAACTAGTGTCCCATACAGGAGGAGCAGATGGATTTGTAACATCCGTCACGCTGGTTCCACAAGAAAAATTGGGAATTTTGGTGTTTACAAATTCGGACCATAACGGACTTTACCAAGCCATCAAATGGGAAATCCTGGATGCTTTTTTTGGATTGGCTTATCGTAACTACAGCGAAGTTTATTTGCAGCGCAAACAAAAAGAACAGGAAACTACCTTAAGTTGGCTAAAAAATGTAAATGATACCATTCAACAAAAGTTTCCCACAGCAATACCTTTAAAAGCCTATACCGGTAAATATCGTAATGAAGTTTATGGTGAAATGCAAATAAAACTTGAAAACGGACAATTGAGAGCTTACTTTGAGCACCACCCCCACCAATACGCTGTGCTGGAGCATATCAAGGATGATCGATTCTTATGTACTTATAGCAATATACTACTCGGTATTAAAGTAATTCCGTTTTTCCGAAAAGGAAAAAAAGTAAAATCGGTTGACATACGATGCGACGATTTCGTCGATTTTTCACATTATACATTCTTAAAATGCTGAAAGACAGGCACTAATTTTTTTTAAAAAAACCACATAAATAATTTTTAGATACGTTAACTTTTTCTGTAGATTTGTGTCACCCATGATCCGGGTTTTCTTCCCGTACCATTACTCTAAATCAAGCTGTGTATTCTATTCGCATCATATTATTCATGCTATTGTTATGCCTTGTGGTAAGTTCACTTACTGCACAAAGCCTTGCATCTGTGATTAGACCTGAAATTGTCGGGGATCATTTCGACACCTTGCATTATTTTAATAATGGACAACACAAAGACGAATTTCGCCTCATAAAGTCGACGTTATACCGGAAAGTGGAGAAAATGCCTGTGTTTATTGGATGTGAAACCGACTCAGACCCGGAAGAATGCTCTAAAAAGAAACTGATTGATTTACTGTACAATAACATCAAATATCCACCAGAAGCCAAAAAACAAAGGATACAGGGTGTAGTCTATGCAAAATATGTGGTCCGCTCCGATGGCAGTATTTCAAATCCAAAAATTGAACGGGGGATTGGAGGAGGATGTGACGAAGAAGTATTGAAATTTATAGCAATGCTTCCCAAGTATACCCCGGGTTACCAGGACGGAAAAGCTGTACCGGTGCAAATTACCCTGCCGGTTAAATTTCGATTGATGAAATAATGAAATCCCGCCAGAATCCACCTGGGGGATAGGTCTCATTAAGCTTTTGTTTGGTATTTTTTTGAAAAGGTCACCATAGAATCTCCTCATCAGGGCTTACCTTTGCAGCGATTTTTCTAAATCGATGGCGGATTCGCTTATGAAACAAATTATTATTTGGTTTTTATTCACAATTATTTTTGCCGGCAAAATGTTCGGGCAAAATCCGGCTAATGAAGCCAATAATATTTCAACTACTTCCCCGACCCATGCAGAATCGGCTGCACCAGCCCAGCATGAGGAAGTAAATGCATCACCCGCTGAAAGTAACGGTCATGACCAGCAAGCCCATACGATGGAGGGAGCCAGTGAAACTGGAGGTCATGAATCAGGTCATTCTTTTGATCCAAAATCCACTGCCTTCCACCATATCAGTGATTTAAATGTTTACAGCATAGGTCCATGGAATTTTCCATTACCCTGTATTTTATATGCACCCTCTATGGGATGGTCTGTTTTTTCTTCCTCCCGTTTTGGCATTGACAATGCACATCATGGCAATGGCAATCATGCAGTGGATGGATATGTTTTGAACCACGGACGGGTAAATCGCATTAAAGGGGATTTTCCCAAAGGCATTGTGGATATTCAGGGCTTCCATTCTAAAAAAATTGAACACAACGGTAAATCCCACGATCAGGATTTTGTCATCATCAATCAACAGGAATATGCCTTAGATAAACCGAGTACCGCTGATGCAGGTTTGTTCGGTGGGGGAATTACTTCTTTTTATGATTTTTCCATTACCAAAAATGTGTTCAGTATGTTGCTGGTTGTACTTTTACTCAGTTGGTTATTTATTGGAATGGCCAAACAGTATAAGAAAGCTCCTGGCACTCCTCCTTCCGGTGCACAATTATTGATGGAACCTTTGATTCTTTTTATACAGGATGAAGTTGCCAAACCATTTCTTGGGCCTAAATGGGAAAAATTTATCCCTATGCTTTTGGCCATTTTCTTCTTTGTACTAGGCCTTAATTTGTTTGGACAAATTCCTTTCTTGGGAGGCTCTAATGTAACAGGGAATCTATCGGTGACCATGGTTTTGGCATTGATTGCTTTTGTAGTGGTCAACTTAAACGGAAATAAACATTATTGGCAACATATCTTCTGGATGCCAGGCATTCCAGCTTGGGTAAAAACCATTTTAACTCCAGTTGAAATTTTAGGGGTTTTCATCAAACCATTGACCTTAATGCTCCGTCTTTTTGCTAACATCACGGCAGGTCATATGGCTATCTTGATTTTCATCAGCCTGATATTCATTTTTGGAAATTCTGGTGGGAATGTCGGTGCAGGATTGGGCGCATCCATTGGATCTGGTTTGCTGACGGTATTCATGATGTCCATTGAATTGTTGGTGGCTTTAATACAGGCCTTCGTATTTACCCTGTTGACAGCTTCCTACATTGGAGCTGCAACTGAAGAACATGCGCATGCCGAACATGATCATCATTAATTCATTGAAAAAGTGGAAATTATTTATTCATACATAAAACATTAATTATGGGAGGTTCAATTGCTGCTATTGGAATGGGACTGGCTGCTATCGGCGCCGGAATTGGCGTAGGAAGCATCGGGGGAAAGGCTTTAGAGTCTATCGCTCGTCAACCAGAGGCATTGGGTGATATCCGTGCCAACATGATCTTAACGGCTGCCTTGGTAGAAGGGGCTGCATTGATTGCGATCTTGTTCTCTTACCTGGTAGCTTAAAAACTAACGAAGGCTGACAGGCGGTTGGCTTGAGGGCCTTCGTTTTTTGATTCAATTTTAATTTGAAACCACATATGCTTAGTTCATTCAGTATTTTATTGTTGGATTTTTCTCCGCTAAAACCGGATTTCGGATTGTTGTTTTGGTCCTCTGTATTTTTTCTACTTTTCTGGTTTTTGGTGGGTAAAATGGCCTTTAAACCAATCGTTAAAGCCCTAAAAGACAGACAGGATGACATCCGCAATGCCTTGGATGCAGCAAAGTTGGCCCGTTCAGAAATGTCCAATTTGAAAGCAGAAAACGAACGAGTGTTAGCTGAAGCACGTGAAGAAAAGATGCTCATTATCAGAGATGCAAAAGAATCAGCCAACACATTGGTGGCAGAAGCTCGTGATAAAGCAAAAGAGGAAGCGCAGCGAATTTTGCAACAAGCTAAACTGGATATTGAAAATGCAAAAATGGCAGCAATGGTCGATGTAAAAAATGAAATTGGGGTCATGGCTTTGCAAATTGCCGAAAAAGTTATCCGCAAGCAGTTGTCCAATCAACCAGAACAGGTAGATTATGTCAATAAATTGATGGATGAAGTAAAAATGAACTGATTAAATATCCACCATGTCTCAGTTACAAATCGCCCAACGTTATGCTAAATCACTGATCGACCTTTCGATTGAACAAAACAATTTGGAAAAAGTCTATCAGGACATTCAATTCCTCTCTACAGTTTGCCGGAATGAAGAATTTAGTGCAATGCTCAAAAGTCCGATCGTGCATTCTGATAAAAAGTTGGGCGTACTCCAACAATTGTTTGGAGGGAAAGTCCAGGATATCAGTATGCAATTCATGTCGCTTTTGGTGAATAAGGGCAGAGAGAGCCTTTTACCAGCAGTCACTCAAGCTTTTATTGAGCAATATAAAACCATTAAGAAAATTCGCTCAGCTAGAATCATTTCAGCTAAAGAACTTTCTGAGCAGGAAATGAATGCCATTCGCAAAAAATTTGAATTTTGGCTGGCACCCGGAGAAACAATGGAATTGATTCAGAAAGTTGATCAATCCCTCATTGGTGGTTTTGTATTTGAAATGGGCGACCGCAATTACGATGCCAGCATAAAAAGGCAGTTGAGTGAATTGCGTGAGAATTTATATGATACATCTTACATCAGCCTTGTGGAAAAACGATAAACTAACCATTGTAAGTTCAACTGAAAAAAATTACATTACCAAATAACAAACCACTAACAACTAATAATAATTCATATGGTATCAATAAGACCGGAAGAAATTTCAGCCATCCTCAAGCAACAAATTGCAGGTACAAGTTCAGCCGCCAGCCTGGAAGAGGTAGGAACCGTTTTACAAGTTGGAGACGGTATTGCCCGTGTTTACGGACTGGCCAATGCTCAGGCAGGAGAATTGGTGGAATTTGAAACAGGCGTTCAGGCCATCGTGTTAAACCTGGAGTTAGACAACGTGGGAGTCGTATTAATGGGCCCCTGGGATGGTATTAAAGAAGGTTCAAAAGTTAGAAGAACCGGTAAGATCGCATCTATTGAGGTAGGAGAAGGTATGCTGGGTCGTGTGGTGAATCCATTGGGACAACCCATTGATGGAAAAGGTCCTATAAGCGGTACCAAGTATGAAATGCCCATTGAACGTAAAGCTCCCGGGGTTATCTTTCGCCAGCCGGTAAACGAACCGCTTCAAACCGGTATTAAACCCATAGACTCCATGATCCCCATTGGACGTGGTCAACGTGAATTGATCATCGGCGACCGTCAGACAGGTAAAACGGCAATTGCCCTTGATACCATCATTAACCAAAAAGAATTTTACGATAGGGGTGAACCCGTTTTTTGCATATATGTAGCTTCAGGACAGAAATCTTCCACCGTGGCAAAAGTGGCCAGGACATTGGAAGAATATGGAGCAATGCCTTATACAGTAATTGTTTCTGCTTCTGCCGCAGATCCAGCTCCATTGCAGTTTTATGCACCTTTCGCCGGTGCAGCTATTGGAGAATTTTTTAGAGACACTGGTCGTCCGGCTTTAGTCATTTATGATGACCTTTCTAAGCAAGCAGTTGCTTACCGTGAAGTGTCTTTGCTACTCCGCCGTCCTCCAGGCCGTGAAGCCTATCCAGGGGACGTTTTTTATCTGCATTCCCGTTTGTTGGAACGTGCCGCTAAGGTCTTGAACAATGATGCCATAGCCCAAAACATGAACGATCTGCCGGAATCATTAAAAAAGGCCGGTATCGTAAAAGGTGGAGGCTCATTAACGGCTCTTCCCATCATCGAAACCCAGGCAGGTGACGTTTCTGCTTACATTCCGACAAACGTAATTTCCATTACCGATGGACAAATCTTTTTGGAATCTGCCTTGTTCAATGCTGGTATTCGCCCAGCCATTAACGTAGGTATTTCGGTATCCAGGGTAGGTGGAAATGCTCAGATCAAATCCATGAAGAAAGTTTCTGGTACATTAAAACTGGACCAGGCTCAATACCGCGAATTGGAAGCATTCTCTAAATTTGGTTCAGATTTAGATGCTGCGACAAAAGCTGTTCTGGACAAAGGAAAAAGAAACGTTGAGATTCTTAAACAACCCCAATACAGTCCAGTGTCTGTTGAAAAACAGGTGGCTATTATCTATTTGGGTACTTCTAATCTTTTGAAAGATGTCCCGGTAGAAAAAGTTAAGGATTTTGAAAACGTATTTCTCACCGAATTGGAGCAAAAACATGCCTCTATCCTCGATAATTTCAGAAAAGGAAATTTGAAAGATGAAGATTTAAAAACTTTGCGCGATGTCGCCAATGAACTTTCATCACAGTATCGGGTTCAAGGGTAGTGTTTATTAAAAACGAATTTAAAAGGCCATGGCAGCTAACTTAAAAGAAGTACGTAACCGCATTAAATCGGTCATCTCCACTCAACAGATTACCAAAGCCATGAAAATGGTGTCTGCAGCAAAGCTTCGGAAAGCCCAGCAGGCCATTCAGCAAATGCGGCCTTACTCAAATCGTCTGAATGTCACTTTGAGCCATATTATGTCTGGAGGTGATGCCGGACAAGGTTTGTCTTTTGGTAAATCCAGTGAAATGAAAAAACCACTTTTGGTCGTTATTACTTCCGATCGTGGTTTATGCGGAGCTTTCAATGCCAATATTTTGAAAACGGCTGCAAGCTATGTGAAGGATCATTACACTAAAGTTTATGAATCTGGAGATTTAAGCATTTTGTTTGTGGGTAAGAAGGGCTATGATTATTTCAGGAGAAGATTTCCTAAAGCAAATCTCATCAATGATTATATTTCCTTATACAATCATCCGGAATACAATAAAATAGCATCATTAGCGGATCAGCTCATGATGGATTTTAAAAGCGGAACCTACGACCAGATTGAAATTTACTACAGCCGGTTTAAAAATGCAGGGACTCAATTTCCGGAGCGCGAACAATATCTCCCAGTGAGCAAAGTGGTCAACGAATCTTCGGAAGGATCTAAAATGAAGGCCGATTACATTTTTGAACCCAATCAACAACAATTGTTAGAAGAATTGATCCCCTCCATATTACAAACTCAGTTGTATAAGTGTGTATTGGATACTCAGGCTTCAGAACATGGAGCTCGGATGACTGCCATGGATAAAGCAACAGAAAATGCTGAAGAAATGCTGGCCGATCTGCGTATTAACTACAACAAAGCCCGCCAGGAAACCATTACCAAGGAATTGTCGGAAATTGTGGGTGGAGCAGCTGCATTGGCAGGGTAATCCATGTATTGTATTTGAAGTATCATAGTGCGAATAGTATATTTTGCTGATTGAAATCTTGGAGGATTAAGTATTCAATGTATTAATTTATTCGCTTTAAATTCTTCAACTATAAGGTTTTTTATTAGCAATGTTATGGTCCTGATAAAAAAGTTGTTGGCTAATTGAAATTGGACATCATTTTTCCCAATTAGAACAACTTAAGAGCAATTGAAAACAAGGTGATTTTCTTATCCTATTCATAACATGTCGATGATATATTGTTTTGATTTTTTCAGCAAAAGATCATGCCAGCTTTGGACTTGTAATTAACCCAGCTTAGTGGAATTTTAGGTTAATGATTAAAGAGTATACTCTCTAACAGAAGTGATTGCACATTGATTAGACTTATATACGGACCAAAGGATAGGTAAAAACCCCATTTTCATGAAGAACCACTAAATGGTACATGCCAACAGGAAGTCTATCAAAATGTACTTCCGTGGTATTCTCTTTTTGGAGAATTTGTTGACCTGAAAGATTATACAAAGTAACTTTTTTCATGAACCTGACCGATTGAATAATATATCCTTCTGTAACAGGTGTTATCCGAATATCTTCATTTTTATGAACACTTGTTAGTGTATTGGTTGTTTTATATTTTCCAATCTTAAATTTGATACTATAGTCATTCAAATCCTGCCAACAAACGTAAAATCTTGAATTTGCAAATGCAACATCCGGGGAACCCTGATTCCCGTTGATTCCTGTATTGATGCGTTGTGTGTTTAGACTTAGGTCATTATAGTTACCGTTTGTAAAATGAGTAAACAATACATCCATACTGTTGATTAACTCTCCCCAAACAATGCCCACCGTATCATTATATCCTGCCATCCGGGGATATGTCTGTTGAAAATTTCTGCCCTGGTTATGGGTAAGTGCATAAAAACCATCCACTTTTTGAGTATTTAAATTTAATCGACTGTAATAGGCTTTTGCCGTTCCTGTTCGACCGGAAATCCAGGTAGTATGTAAAAATGAATCTGCAAAAAAACCATCACCACCGGTAGAAGGACAACTCAATAGGTTCCAATTTGCGGTGTCCAATTCAGTGACAATATCATAACTTTTTCCATTGTTGAATGAAACAGCAGCAGTCATATTGCGAATGTTGTTGCGGTTATTCCGATAGAATACTGCAATTCTGTTTTCATCAGTTTCCATAGCAACAGGACAACAATCACAGGCTTCACCTTTATTCTTGTCTGTGACTTGGGTGTATGGATCAAAAGTATTTCCAAAATCTTCTGAACGGATACTCACATATTCTGGTTGACTCCAATCAGTCTGAAACCGCATATAACTTACGATAGGCTGAAGATCAGCATCAATGGCAACACCTGGAAACCTGCAATAGAATCCATTGGGATCAACTACTGGAATTGCAGGAGTAAACGTTTCTCCATAGTCCATAGATCTCATCAAATAAATTTTACCAGTCTCTGCGGGATCCTCTTTGAATACAACATAAACGAGGTTATCCTTACCAGCAATTTCAGTGCTGGCCCAACTCGTGATGAAGGCTTTCCGAGGACCAATATCCAGTATCCTCGGCGTTGATAAAATTTCGTTTTCCCAAATTGCATAATGGATGCTTTGGTCTTGCTCATGACCCCAGATAAGTATTCCCCTCTCATTCCCCAATGCAATCAATCTTGGTCGTGTAGTAGTTCCAGGAGCATTCATGGTAATGCTTTGTTCAGCAGACCAAGTCAAAGATTGTCCAGGAGAAATTTCAAGTATTACCGAAAGTAGGATTAAACACAAAATGCCATTTCGCATGGTTTATCATTTTAATTTGAATTCAAATATAAGCTTAACGTGTGCAATATGGCTGTAAGACAAATAAGTGATTTAGAAGAGGGACGTAGTGACTTAGTAAGGGTTTGATTTTGTTCTACAAGTAAACACAAGGCCAATGCATGATATAGAATTAATTTCGGCTCAGTTTTTGCACATTTCACTCAAATGAAGGCAATTATTCCAGTTGCTGGAGCAGGTACAAAGCTTCGGCCGCTTACCTATACCCAACCCAAACCGTTGATTCCGGTGGCGGGTAAGCCCATTATTGCCTATATCCTTGACCAATTGATGGAGTCTGGGATTCGTCAATTTGTCTTCATTCTGGGATACCTGGGGGAGAAAATCCGGGAATTCCTGGAAGAGCACTACCCTGATATCGAGAAAATATATGTCTATCAAAATGAACGCGAAGGTTTGGGTCACGCGATTTATTTATGTAAACAGGCTCTTGGCGAAGATGATGAAGTGTTGATCCAATTGGGCGATACGCTGCTGGATCTGGACATGAACGTCCTGTTGAATTCAAGGGCCAATACCCTGGCCGTTAGACGCGTCAACGATCCTAGAGATTTTGGGGTAGTCGAATTGGATGACCAGGGATTGGTCATCAGGATGGTTGAAAAGCCTCAATTTCCTCACTCCAATCTGGCGATCGTAGGGTTGTATTTGATCAAGGAATGGGGTAAATTGCTCACTTGCCTGGAGACCAACATCAAAACGGGTAGAAAAACCAAAGGAGCATTTCACTTGACGGATGGCCTGATGTGTATGCTGGAAAACAAAAGTCGCTTTGAAGTGATGGAAGTGAAAAATTGGTTTGATTGTGGGCGAAAAGAGTTTTTACTGACCACCAATGCGACCATGTTGGCCAGGAATCTGGCAAATTCTTATCCAAACGATTTTGAAAATACGATTCTGATTCCTCCGGTGAGCATTGGTCCGGGATGTATGATCCGGAATTCTTTGATTGGCCCAAATGTATCCATCGGTGAAAACAGTACCATAGCGCATAGCATCATAAAGGATGGCATTATAGGCAATTTTACCAGCCTTGAAGACGTTGTATTGCAACATTCCATCATTGGCAATGATGCCGTGATCAAAGGAAAGTTTCAGAGTTTTAACATCGGCGACAATACAGAAATTGATATGGTTTAGCTTGATTTTTGTAATTCGGCCGTTAAAGCAAAGGACGCTTCCTTATGCTTCCGGACTACCATTTATGATTACTTTTGCGCAATACGAATATGTACATGAACTTTCCAATTCGAACAATAAAAAGAAATTTTAAATCTCAGCGCTTTGCATTTAGCTTACCCTTGTTGGTATGCTGCTTTCTACCAGGTTTTACCTCCTGCGATAAATCAGATGGCTGCCCTCCAAATGAAATACTCGGCAGACTTTCATTGGATGCTCAAAGCGGATCATTATTACCCTATAACAACGTTCGATTCTTGGAGTTTGTCGACAGTCTTGCCTCAGATACTGCGGTCTTGTACGACCCACAAAGTCTTGTTCGAGACAGCGCATGGACGGTTGTGGAAAACATTTGTGAAGAGGACGAACTACGTTCCGACAAATACTTCTTATCGGAACATCTTACCATCAACTATTACGACTTGGATACTGCACGAAAACTGCGTCTTATCGGGAATTTGGGAGTTGTCGAAGATGCCTTATCAAAAGTCAGCACAGTTGCAGATCCAGTTTTATACGACGAACTCAAACTTACTGTTCATCGCTCAAATCCCAGTGTGAGTGGCTCAGTCGCCAGTATCTCCTTTGTGGCATCCGCCAGGGGTAATGATGCTCGCTTGAGTGACAGCATAAAGGTAAAATTGTCCAGGTATCCTCTGATCCCCAGTGTGCGGATTAATGATTCCATTTATACCAATGTCTATGAATTTAAGTTCAGGGATAGCGCAGTTTTTTATTTCAAGCCTTTGGAAGGCTTGGTTGCCTTTCGTTCATTGGACAATAAATGGTGGAATCTTCATCGTAAGTATTGATGAAGCGGTAAATCATGATGTAATTGGATGATCATTTATTATTCAGCAAGCCAGATACTCTTTTATTATTTTTTACTAACAATTGTTAGTATTACCTAATAATATATTCCTTAAGAAACAGGAGGAATGTAAGCCATTAAATGCATTCGATCAACTTCAAATGTTGATATATACCCAACATTGAAATAAGCCGAATTTATTCAGGGATTTTATCATCCTTAGACTATTTTTTGAATGCGAAATAGACAGCAAGTACCAGAAAACCAAAAGAAATGATGTGGTTGAACCTAAAGGACTCGGACTTAAAGATCATTAGGGTAAATACTGAAAATACCAGTAAGGTTATGACCTCCTGCAAGACTTTAAGTTGAATTAAGGTAAAGGAACCTCCATTTTGTAAGTATCCAAACTTGTTGGCAGGAACTTGAAAGCAATATTCAAAAAAAGCAAAACCCCAACTGATCAGGATCACCTGAAACAATCCCAATGTTGAAAAATTTTTCCATTCATTAAATTTCAAATGGCCATACCAGGCCAATGTCATAAAAAGATTTGAACACAAGAGTAACAATATGGTCATCCATGGTTTCATAAGGCAAAGGAAATTTTTCCTACAAAGAAAAAAGCCCTGCCTATTTCAGGCAAGGCTTTTGTTTTTTTTATCAGCCGTAGGCTTTAACGCGTGGCAATTTTATATGAGACACTGTTGTAGGTGACGGTTCCCGTTTGATTTGGTGATGCCTGAATACTATGCATGATACCCGCGACATGTGGGCTGGCCATGGAAGTGCCACTGAGGGTGGCATATCCGCCATTTTTGTAAGTAGAGTAAACGGATGAACCAGTGGCGATCCAGTCAATCGGGGGAGCTCCAAAATTGGAAAAGGAAGACCAAGTTTTAGAACAGGTCATGGACGCAACCGTGTGAATGTTGGTTCCGTTGATGCATGCAGGTGTGTACAATGCTGTATTGTCACTACTGTTACCTGCCGCCAATGCGATTCGGGTTCCGGAAGCACTTAAATTGGTTAATGCTGTAACATAACTTGATCCGGTACTGCAATTACTTCCCCAATATCCACCCAAACTCATATTCACCACATCGCCGGCTTCATCATAAGTTGCAACGTGATTCAAACCATTCAGTATTTTAGAAGTTTGACCTGATCCCTGACAATTCAAGACCCTGACCGGGACCACAGGTGCACCTGCTGATACGCCAATGACACCAATCGTGTTATTCTTTGCAGCGGCAATGCCGGCAACATGAGATCCATGTCCGTTGCAGTCGTCTGGTGTTCCACCCACAAATGATTTTGCATAAGTCGTATTGGTAACCACGTTCAAGTCAGGATGGTCCAGGTCAATTCCGGTATCCACTATCCAGATCCATTTGGTGGAAGAAGATCCATCCGCCGAGCCTCCAGCATTCGTAATTCCGCAAGGGGTATTTTGAGCCCTTTGCAGAATGCCATCCGGTTCAATTCTTACATCGGGAAGCTTTACTTCCATGTCTTGTTCAATCATTTTGATGGATGGGTGCTTCAATAAACGGTACAGCTGATCTTTATCCAGTTGAATTGCCATTCCATAAAAAATTTCTGTGTAATAATCAGTCACCTGTGCCGCAGGAATATCTACTTCCTGTAAGAGTACGTTCACCAAACCCGAAAAATACTGAACTTTTTCGCTGGCTTGCTGGACTCGTTCATAACGGTTCCCGGTGGATTCTGGACCACGATAGTCTTTCATCAGTTCGTCTTTGAAAAGGACAATGTACTGACCTTCAATGGCATCATGGGCAGGAATCAGTAGAGGTGCTAATTTCGATTCCGAGCCTTCTTTTTGACAAGAAGAAGCGAAAAACAAAAACATAGCAACCAAAGAAGAAAATTTAATGGACACTTTCATAAAAATAATATTTTGAGGTTAAACGTCTGTAAAGATAAAAAAATTGCAAATGACCCTATACTCAAAAATTTAAATTATTAAGGAATTTTTGATTAGACCATGACCTTAAATCACTAAAACCCATTCAATGATGGCGGAATTCAAGTCTATTCAGTTCCTTCGAGCATTGGGACAAACCTGAAATCGCCAAACTTTTCAATTTGGGTTTCAGATTCCGATACTTTTGTGATTCGCTGCATTTCTTGAAAGCTCCCCTTGGTCACAGGAATGACCATTATGCCCCCGATCTTTAATTGTTGAAGTAGCAATACCGGAATAACGGGTGCAGCAGCAGTGACAAGAATCTTATCAAACGGCGCAAACATGGGCAATCCTTTAAATCCATCACCATAAAAAGTTCGGATGTTCTGGTAACCCAGTTCCTTAAGTCGCTTCATCGTTTTTTCATACAGTGGTTTATGTCGTTCAATGGAATATACTTTGGCCCCGAGTTCATACAAAATGCAAGCTTGATAACCACTACCCAGTCCAATTTCCAAAATCCTGTCTTTTGATTGTACCTTCAATAAACTGGTTTGAAAAGCAACCGTATAGGGTTGCGAAATGGTTTGTTCGCAGTCAATCGGGAAGGCATTGTCTTTATAGGCCCATTCTTCAAATTCCTTGTCAAAAAACCAATGCCTCGGTAAGCGTTCGAGGGCAGCCAGTACTTTTTCATCCTGAATTCCTTTCTTCCTGATTTCCTGAACGAGCTGAGCCCTTAATCCTTTGTGACGATAGGAATCCTGAAGTTGAAGCATGTGCAAATATATATAATATTTTTTTAATATGTTTTTTAGTTTGATATCTAAGGTTTTTCCCAAATCTTTGTGCTCTAAATTCAAGGGGAATTATGTATACCATTCAATTCGGTACTGACGGGTGGAGGTCGCTAATCGCCAGAGATTATACAGTGGAAAACGTTCGTCGCGTGGCAAAGGCTACTTTATTATGGATGAAACAGCGCAATATGACCAAAGCCATTATTGGCTATGACTGCCGGTTTGGTGGTGCAATGTTTCAAGAGGAAATAGCCTGTTTATTGGCAGAAGGTGGTATAGAATGTTTTATGGGCAAATCGTTTGTCTCCACCCCCATGGTTTCTCTTGCAGTCGTTCAATACCAAGCTGACCTGGGAATTGTCATCACGGCAAGCCATAACCCTCCCGCTTACAACGGTTACAAACTCAAATCAAATTTGGGAGGACCTCTGCTGCCAGCTGAGGTAGCCGAAATAGAAGCCTTGATTCCGAATACTTCTGAAGGCAGTTTACAAGGGCTTCAACATTGGATTGATTTACAACGCATTCACATGATCGATTTTGAGTCGGATTATCTGGCTTATGTGTTAAATCATTTTGATTTACCTAAAATACGAACTAACGTTCGTTTGGCTTATGATGCCATGTATGGTGCTGGTCAAAGCATTATGCAAAAATTGATTCCGGAATTAAAGGGTTTTCATTGTGACTGGAACCCTGGGTTTAATGGAACACCTCCCGAACCTATTGAGCGAAATCTAAATGAAATCATGCATTTTCTGAAAACCCATCCAGGCCTTTATTTGGGTATGGCAAATGATGGAGATGCTGATCGCATCGCCATGATGGATGACCAGGGGCAAATGGTAGATTCGCATCATCTTCTGTTGTTGTTGATTCACTATTTGGTGGGTTACAAAAAACTAACAGGCGATGTGGTCGTAAGTTTTTCGGTAACCAATAAAGTCCGCAAACTGGCAAATCATTTTGGTTTGAATTGCATAACGACGAAAATTGGATTCAAATACATTGCAGAATATATGACTTCCGGTGATGTTCTGGTGGGCGGAGAAGAATCCGGAGGTCTAGCCATTAAAGGGCATATCCCTGAACGGGATGGAGTTTGGATTGGATTAACCTTGTTACAATATATGGCTGAAACTGGAAAATCACTTCAGACTCTTATCTCTGAGGTTTATCAAATTGTAGGACCTTTTAGCTATGATCGCTGGGATTTGCATTTGTCGCAAGCGCAAATCGATGATGTCAAGATAAAACTTGCTCAAGGCATCTCTACTTGGGGTGATTTCATTGTAGACCATCAGGAAAACCTAGATGGAAACAAATATTACTTCTCTGATGATCGCTGGTTGTTGATTCGGACTTCAGGGACAGAGCCGGTTCTTCGTATCTATGCTCAGGGCAAAGATAAAATGGAAGTCATTCAAATCCTCAGTCAGGTAAGGGAAGTCCTGAAGGTCTGATCATAGCCCAATGAGGGATATTGTCTTCCAGATATTCCTCCCCTGTTTTTTCAAAACCAAAGGACTCGTAAAACCTGATGAGATAACTTTGTGCAGAAATTTTAATGGCACTCCCTTCAAAAAAACTTTCGCAGTACGAGAGACTTTGCTTCATCACCAATCGTCCGGCACCTGTATGTCTGATTTCAGGATGGGTGACCACACGACCTATGGAAGCAAAACCCTCATAGGACAAACCGGGTGGAAGTAATCTGCTTCCGGCAAGTACCCGGCCATTTGCTTTTCCTAATACGTGATAACTGGAGAGATCTTTCCCATCCAGGTCCTGGTAAGGACAATTTTGTTCGACCACAAATACCTCCAGTCGAAGTTGCGTCCATTGGTAAAATTCTTCTGGACTGAGTTGCTTAAAATGTTTTATAGACCATTCCATCCAATGGCGAAACTAAAAAGTCTTTCAGAAGTTATTGAACCTTATCTGACAATTTTTTGTAAACCAATAGTCTTAATGTTGAATCACAATTTTGTATCGTTGTGTTTTGCCATTCTTGAATTGGCTTTGCAAGATATAGGTTCCATTTGCCAAATCTTCGCAATGCAATTGAATGAAATCGTCAAAGGGAGATTGCATCGAGTTGAGCTGTCGCCCGTTAAAATCAAACATCCTGACAAATAGAGGATCTTCTACAGCTGAATTCCAGCTGACGTGGAGGAGGTTCCTGGTTGGATTGGGATAGACCAATAGTTGAGGGATATCAGCTTGTTGGGTTTTGGTATTTATTTGTTCATTAAATTTTAAAATCCTTGAACTAAATTTATGCTCACCTACCCACAAACTACCATCGACATACAATAATGCTCCAGGCATAAATAAGCGATTGGACCCAATGGTCGGTATGTTGGAAGGGGAGTTACTGTCTTGTCCGAGCACTATCATGTTGGATGCCTTTGGTGAATCCTCAATATTTTTCCACAATAAGACATTGTGGAATCCCTGATTCGCGATGGCCAAAGAACCATTAAATACAATGGCTTCGGAAGGTAAATTTAAGAACCCGATACCTCCAATGGTTTTCCACGGATTTGTTTGCCCATTTCTTAATTCTTCAACTTTGTAAATAAAAACAGCTGGGGGAGATGTCTGAGCCACCGTCAGATACTTTCCATCTGAATGCAAGCGATTCAACCTCCCGGAACCGAAGTCCAGCTTGAGTACAGGATTAATTTGTTGGTTGGCAGGTATGCCATTCCAAATAAAAACTTTTCCATTTACATCCGCCAGATACAAGAATTGTTCGTCCAAAGCCACGCCGTGTAAATCAGCGAACTTAGCGTCTCCAATATTGCCATCAAATACCCAATCGGGTTTTAAATGTATTTTTTCGGAATCATTCCAAATACAAAGTTTTTGTTTGCCAACGGCCACAAATTTATTTTGAAATAATGCGTGATCCCATGGTGAAAGGTCAAACGCTTGTGTTGAAATGACCTGGTCCGGAAATATTCCTGATCGGGTTGGGAGTTGATTAAATACGTAGATTCTGCGGTCAAAATCCGACGTAACAAGCAGTCTGCGTCCGTCTGATGACATGCAGGGATTTTGTATATAGGCAATGGAATCCAGCGTATTCAGATGATAGTCATGAATACCGATGGCAAACAGAGGATCAGGATTGGATGCATCCGGAGGATTATTGTATACCAATACATTATTTCCATTATAATTGCAGACATAAATCAAACCGTTGGCTTCTACTACGTCCACACCATCTCCATTGTCATAGTATATTGGTTTTGCAATTAGGTCAGGGAGCGAACGATCGTTAGTTGGAGGAGTATTCCATGTGTAAATGCTTTGTATTCCGGAGGCAATCATTTTTCCGCTGGAAAGGATGGTTCCTTTGATCCATTCGTCTCTGTAAAAATCATAATTTTGTTGTGATTTGCCAGGGTAGCTATTCCAGAAGAATGTACCAGGTTGTCCGGTAACTTTTGCATTATGATCTCCGACAAAAAAATAACTGGAACCATCGGTTGATATATTGCGGGGAGTTCCAAACGTATTCAGCGCAATGGTATAATCGGGTGCTTGATCGTCCTGAGTGGGAAATTTATTCCAAAACAAAAGGCTGGAACCAAAAGTCGCCACAGCAGCTAAGCGGGTGCCATCTGTCCAAACACCCCAAGGCCAACCCCACCTTAATGGAATTCCGGGTGGTGAAATGCTGGGCAAATGAATGGAGATATCGGCTGATGTTCCATTACTTGTAGGGAATTGATTCCATAACAATAAACGATCGTTATTGGTATCGGCAATGGCAAGTTTCCCGCTTTTCGAAACAGAAACATTGCCAGGCCAGTTCATTTGGTGCTTTCCATTTCCTGGATTGTTTTGAATGAAGTTATCCTGCCCCAATACCAGATCAGGAACGGTGTTCCACGAAGTAGGTGCCTGGTGCCAAATCAATACACGGTTATTGAATCTATCGCATAACAATAAATTCTTTCCATCACTGGCTAGACCATTGGGGTGGTTAAATTTTAAGGCACCTCCCGAATGGTTAAAATCAACACCTGATATCATTAATTCTGCATGTTGGTTGGTGTTAAACCAAGATTGGCAATTTCCAATATAGGGAATGAGCCATAAGAAAATAACTACAGGTTTCATGGTGTTCTCATAGTTTAATTTGATATAAAAAAGAATGTGTCCGGGTGATCGTCATATTGATGTATCTTTAAAATGAACATTTGCCATTCATTATTGATCATACGTATCGCATAGGTAAAAGGTGGCCTGCTTGATGGAAAAGATATTTTCTTACCGAGTGTATGCGATGGTTCTTCTTTGACAACCCCATAGCCTCAAACTTAAATGGGTGTTAAATCATGCCTATGAGAAATTTAGAAACTTTGGATCGGATGTTATTTGAAGTGTTGGGTTTATAGGATGCAGCGGTTTTCCAGCTAACACTTGTTCGTAAATAGGTAAATATTTTTCGGCCATTTGCTGGCTATTGAAGTATTCTCTTGCGTACTCATGACAAGATTTACGGTCGTATGCATCAATATTGAGTAGAGCTTCAGTTAATTCACCCGAATGGGTTGAAAGATAACCATACGGTGGACTGATCAGCTCAGGAAGTGAACCATAAGGTGTGCCCAAAACGGGACAACCAAAATATAAGCTTTCAATAATGGATAAGCCAAAGGGTTCGTGCCACCTTACAGGAAAAATCAATCCTTTGGATCCGTTCAACAATTCATCTTTTTTTCGACCACCTACCATACCATAAAAGTGAATTCGTGGGGAAAATGTAAACCTTAGCCCCATGCTGAAATTAAAACGTACGCCTCCTAAAACACAAAGAGTTTCGGAGGGCGTATTCAGAATAACGCGAATGGCTCCTTTCACGTTTTTTACCCGCCAGGCAGCTTTTCCTAAAAAATGAAAATGATTTCGTTGCCGGGAAAGTTCGGGTTTACTATAATCCTGCCAGTCCAAACCATTGTACACAAAGCAATGACTTCCATGCCGCTGTGCATGATTTTTTGAGACAAACACTGTGTTGCAATTTAACTCCTGTTGGGCCTGGGCATTTCCATGTTGGGTGATCAAATAGGGTTTATGAAGTGCAGGTGAATTTTCAGGTAAATAATGGAAATGAACGATATCTACATCGCTCGGAATTTGATTTTGCAATGAAGTGGATGGATTTCGGTAAATTATTTTGGCAAAATCACATTGGGAATTTTCAGGCACCAAAAATTGAACCCGATGACCCATTTGTACCAGTTCCTTTCCCAGATAATAGACGATTCTTTCTGTGCCACCATAAAGGAGTGCAGGGATTTTTTGGTTGTGGACTAGGAGAATATTCATATGGCTCTTCAAAGAGCCACAAGGTATCTAAGAATAAACAAAAATCGATTACATTTTATGATACTGAAGAACGATTTCGAGAATTCAGGAATTTATTCAGGGTACACAAAAACGGGGGCTTGCTGGGTTTTTAATGCAGTATTGGTCAGTTGCTTGATCTCTTTTGTTTTCCAATTCATTAACATAATATGAAACTGGCCTTCCAGCGTATCGGATTGATTAAAGCTCAGCCATTGTCCATCCGGACTCCAGTCATGCCAACCTTCCGGCATAGGGTTGTTTGTCAGGCGTCCCATGGAATGACCTTCAGGACTTACTCCAAAAATGCTGACTATCCCATTTTGTTTTGAAATGTAACTGATGAAGTTTTTGGTTGGGTGCCAGCGAGGTGCACCTGCTTTATAACCAAAGTCCTTAAATGAAATATTGTCTTTAGGATAATGTGTTAATTGTTTAATGATGTCACCTTTTTCCGTAAGTAAATACAACTCAGGATGAGAATTCCGATCTCTGCGATTTTTTTTATAGGCACAAACGATAAATTTACCATCTGGAGAAAAACATGGATCAGCATAATAGGCAGCTGTATCCTGTGTGATTTGTTGAAAGCCTCCATTTTCCAAATTGATGATAAAGAGTTGGAATCTCGTTTCTTTTCCAATTCTTCCACTGACAATCATTTCAGTTCCCCCATTTCGTGAACTCATCCAACTATCTTCAAGTCGTAAGTTGCTTACTTTTTTCAAACGTTCACCATTTGAATTCATTTTATACAAATAATAGTGACGGTAATTTGAGTCGCGATCACTGATGAAATAAAGCGTATTTTGAAAAGCAGTATATGTCCAGGCAACATCTGGATGCTGAGTAAGGTTCCTTACAAAACGGCCTTCCATATCCATAATCATGACTTCCCAATCATCTTTAGTGGTATCGGGAACATGAATATTGTAGGCTATCAGGAATTTATCAACAATTGATTTATTGGAAATTCTGGTTTTCGAGGAACTGCAGGAGGAAAGCAACAGAGAAAAGCCAAAGATGGAAATGCTAAAGTATTTCAAAAAAGTAAAATTATTGAATAGATGACTGGTGAACATCATTTTTTATCGATTTTATATTTTATTTTACATGCCGGATTGGATGCAGTAGCAAAGAAAAGACATTGTTGGATATAGGTATTGGAAAAAATTTACTTATTCCAATGGAAGATAATTGAGGAAATCCCAATGCTTTGACCAATATTGGTGAGGAGTATGACCAGAGTAGAGTTTAAATTCATTGATAAAATGGGCTTGGTCATAATATCCGGAATTGAAGGCCAATCCAGACCAATCCGGATCTGTTCCAGACTCAATTCTTGAAAGTGCATACTGAAAGCGGGCTATTTTTAGAAATTGTTTGGGATTGACACCCACATGTTCTTTGAACATTTGAATAAAATGTTTTTGCGAATACCCAATCTTGGCATTCAATTCATTCATAGTGACAAATTGGGGGGTTTGAAGAATGGTGTTTACTGCAAAGTCAATGCAAGGATTTGCCAATAAGCGATGCTGAAACCATTCGTATAGTTTGTTTTCAAGGTATTGAAATTTTTGAGGAACAGCGTTTAATGAGATGATATCATCTCGTAATTCTAAAATTCTACGGTTGAAAATCAACTCACTTTCTACGACATAATCGGTCATTTCCTGCATGGGCATTTCAAGGAATGGGTAGGCTTTACCTTTTAGGAAGCTGACCACTAGCATCTCGCTGTTTTTTCCACTGGGGATTGTGATGTATTTTGTACGGAGTCCTGAAAACCAAGTTTTGTTGCAGGTTTGAATGGCCTTTAATGATTCATTGTCGTAAATGAATTGGGATTCATTTAATAAATTAAACACCAGATTTACTTGACCATCAGGAAGTAATCGCTCGAGTTGATGCTCTGGCTGATAACCCTTATAATATATAAAGGTTTCAATAAAATTTCCAAGGGGTACAGATGGTTTGTAAAACTGCAGAATCATTGCGGGATGGTAAAAATAATAATTTTCAGATGTATAGATCTGGAAGGATTGGTTTTATTGCAGTGAATATTCAGGCTAAGCCTTGATTTTTGAGGGTATTTATCAATAAATTTTAAGTTTATGCCATCAGCAATGTAATTTGGCACTGGTATGATAAATTTTAATATCAACTTAGTTCTTCGCCTACTGCAGGGGATTATTTTCATTTTGATCATCAGCATAGGATTTGGCTCTTGTGGAGTATGTTCAGTTTGGAATAAACAAAAGACCTCCCAAGCGGACCAGGGGTTTGCAGAAGACTCTGTCCGTATTTTGTCGGCCATTGAAGATATGGATACTGCTCGAATTCCACATTTCCTGATTGACATCAACATTCACTTTGTCAAACATCCTGAGTTGGGAACTTTTTACCGCGGAAAACCTGAGGATTCAAATATTGAAAATGGACTGCATTGGGCGAGATTGCTGATCAATCATGTCAACTGGGCATTGGATTCCTTGGGCACGAGTCCTTTATCTTCTTCGAATGTCAAGGGTGATGCACATTATAATTTTAATTTATACACTGAATCCACCAATACACAAGATAGTTTTGGTGGAATATGGTTTTGGGATCGCTACGCTCCAGCCATTTATCCTTACGGAGACCGGGTATTAAACATTGTCTTACAAGATGATGGTAAAAGGATGTTGAATGGAGCAGCTTGTGGATTGGATTTTTGTAATGTATTGACATTGTATGGCGCATATCATAATGTTAAGTATAAAGGAAAATTTGGTTGGTGGGCTTTTGCCTCACTGTTAAACCATGAAGTGGGCCATATCATGGGACTTTGTCACTCATTTTATTGTGGCAATCCGTGTGCCGGAATTGATCTTGATCCTGCCAAGGAATGCCATGAAGGTCCTTGTTATAATGACTGTGGAGGACCTAACAATGGGGTTTGCAACAATTGGAATTCGGGTAGTCAAAACATGATGGGATACAATTCGGGTCAAAATGCGCTGACTCCCTGTCAATGGAAATTGGTGATGAGAAATTTATTTCAAACAAAATCAAAATTTATACGTCGATTGCCTTTTGGTCAGGAGACTGGTGATTGATGGGTGTAAAATGATCATGTAGGTACAGAATTTTGAATAAGGTATGTAGGCATATGAAAATAAGTTTTGTATAACTAACATATGTTAGTATATTATTAATTAATTTGTACGCCAAACCTCCAAGCCTCCATACCTCCAAGTCTCCATACCTCCATGTCTCCAAACCTCCATACCTCCAACCCTCCACTCCTATCTCCCCACCACCACTGCCTGATTCATCACAATGTCCATAAGTTTTCCTGAACATATGCCTTGGACGTCAATGGTTGTACCAGTCGAGATGTTTTTGGTCAAATCAATAAATCGGGGATCCATTTCACATTGGACATTGGCTAAAGGATTTCCGGTTTCGATAATCCAGATAATTTTTTGATCCACTTGCTGAATTTCAGTCAGGACTCCTTGTACTCGAACTATTTTATTGAGGTATTTGGTTTGAGCGGATTCTTCATTTTGTTCAAATTCCTTTAACCAATCAGAGGCGCTAATTTTGAAATCTGCAGGAATATCGGATAGATCCTTGTGAGGTTTATTGTATGTTCTATAGAGGATAGTAGCTACTAAGCAAAAAATTAAACAAATTGCGATGATCAGATTTCGGTTCATAAATTGTAATTGACAAAATTATAAATTTTTGTATTTGCACAGCTAGGGTTTATGGAGCATTAATAAAATCATCAGGGCTTTTATTTGGTTAATGCCTGTTTTATAAACCAAGCCAGGCTTCAGCAGATCGATAGTTAAGCCAACTCTTTTCATCCAGGCTATAAGCGGATTGTTCGATCATGCGGCCTGGGCTCAATTCGCCAAGAGGAAATGGATAATCACTGCCAAGTGCCACTTTGTCAATCCCAAACAGTCCAATTAATTTATCCAGCATGTCAGCATCATGGACTAACGAATCTACCCAGAATTTGCCGAGGTATTGATCAGGATGAACTGGGTTGTCTATAGCAACCAAATCCGGCCTGACTTCAAATCCATGTCGAATTCTCCCATAGGTGCCGGGGAATGAACCCCCACCATGTGCAAATGCAATTCTCAGGTTTGGGTATTGTTCGAAAATGCCACCAAATATCATAGAACAGATAGCCAATGAAGTTTCTGCAGGCATACCCACTAACCAGGGAAGCCAATAGTTAGGCATTTTTTCTTTGCCAACCATGTCCCAGGGATGTATAAACAGAGCTGCTCCCTTCTCTGCAGCCGCTTCATAAAAGACATGTAGTTCTTTTGCATTCAGGTTCCATTCATTGATGTGTGAACCAATTTCGAAACCGGCGAAACCCAAACTATCCATGCAACGATGCATTTCTTGGATGGCCAGTTCAGGATCCTGCATGGGTAATGTACCTAAAGGTATAAAGCGGTCGGGTTGGGTTCTGCAAACGGAGGCCAGATGATCATTGAGAAACCTGGAAATTTCCAATCCATCTTTCGGTGGAGTCCAATAAGAAAATAAAACGGGAATAGTACTCAATACCTGAATGTGAATTCCCATTTGATCACAATCTTTTAATCGTTGTGCAGGGTTCCAACAGTTACTTTCTATCTTGCGGAATAGTTTTCCATCGATCAACATGTGCGCCTGACAGTCATTCACTTTGAGCAAATCAACAAATCCACCGTATCCAAATTTTTCAGCCCATTTCGGAAGTTTCTCGGGGAGAATGTGGGTATGAATGTCAATTTTTTTCATAACCTCATTTATCTTGATGATTAAAATGAAATCCGAGTACTTTCTTTAAATGTTGCGGTAACTCTGGTAATTCTGATCTGGGGATCAGCAAAGTTGAAATATTGTGAAAGTCAATAAATATCTGGTGTTTCTTCACGGTCTCCATAAGATATTCATGGCCTGAAGATCCGCCAGTACCTGATTTTCTACCCAGCATACGCATGACCATTTGAGCATGGCGGTACCGCCAATTGGTCAATAACTCATCCATCTCAGTGATGGTGTTCAATAACCGGCAGGGCAACTGCAACAAAGGTTCAGTTCCATATAAGTGAATCAATAAGGCAGCCATAGATGCTTGATACGACAAACGTATTTTACCTTCCTGCATTTGAGCAGCATGAAATTCAGGATTGAAGAGATTGGCAAAATAATTATCGGTGTCTCCATTCATTTTAAGACGCATGGTCTTTTCATGTTCCGATAAATAATCTGATTCACGAATGGCCTTTCTTTCCCTTTCCAGCATATTCGCAACAGCCTGCATGTATTTTGTCTTAAATTCAAACCCCTCCATGTTCAGAAAAGGAGTACGTTCCAACCAGCTTTGCAATAAGTCAAACATACTGGTTTCTTGTTCCAAATGCATGATTTCTTCTTGCTGAGATTCACTGAATTCACGATAGTACGCATATGGAGTATAACTGATGCGCTTATCCATTTTTAATCCAAGCATGACTTCCAATTTTCGAAATTGAAAACTTTGGAATCCCGAAGCGGGAAAAAGATATGCCCTGAAATCAAGAAAATCCAATGCCGTCATGGTTTCAAGGATTTTGATTTGCTGGATCAGGAGTTTGAGAATTTCATTTACCCTTTCAAGTCTTAATACCGCAACGTCAATATTGCTTTCATCGACATGGTCAGAACGAAACATCTTCATGACAGATCCTACTTCATGGAGAATTTGTTTGAACCACAATTCATAAACTTGATGAATAATGATAAACAGCATTTCTTCGTGGGCTTCTTTGCCGAGTTCTGCACTTCTTGGATGTTGTGCATCCAACACTTTTTCTAATCCGAGATAAGAACCGTAGTGAATAGAGGAATATTTTTTTTCCTGGCTCATAATGGTTTATAGGCTATGGCTTTAATTTCAATCAATAAGTATGGATGGGGGAGTTGGTGAACGGCTACTGTGGTACGCGTTGGACCTTCATAATTGAAATAACTATTGTAAACTTCATTATATCCCTTAAAATCGTTCATCGAAACCAGAAAACTAGTGATTTCCACAATGTCTTCGAGAACGGCACCTTCTGTCGCTAGGATGTCGCGGATATTTTCAATTACCGCTTTGGTTTGTGCTTTAATATCAAGCTGTGTTGTTCCCATTTCATCAACCTCAACTCCTTCAAAACTATTGTCGGGCCTGCGGCTGCTGGTTCCGGAAATAAAAAGAAAGTCACCGGCTCTTTTGATATGTGGGAATTTACCACGTGGTGTGGCTTTGCCTTCAACAATGCGGGATGATGTCGGTTCACTCATCCGGTAAAGATAGGCAATATTGAAGGAATGAAAAAGTTATTGTCAGGTCAGAAAAACAATTCGGAATATCCTTAAAATGACCTTAACTTCTGTTCATGTTGTGCTCGAAATTATGGTCGTGATCAAGTGGTTGGGTCTCGCTGAAAATTCAATAGGATTCATCATCTTCTGTTTCTTCCAACATGGATACCACATTTCCTGCATTGACATATCCGCACCAACTGCAATTTTCTTTACCACATCCGGGGGTAAATTCTTTGTTCTTGATCTTTTGATAAGTTATTTCAATGGTATTTTCTAAAAATTCAATGTAGTTTTCAGGTTCCAACTCTACTTTCTCAAAGCGGTCATCTTTGTTTGGAGTGACAAAATACAATGAGGAAATCACCTTTGCATTTTTATAAATACTGTGTTGTTTTAAGAGTACAGCATAAAAGACCATTTGTTGCCAATAAGGACTACCATAGGGTAACTTATCATTTGGGGTAGTTATTTTTTTTTGATCCGGTTTCCCGGTTTTGTAATCAATGACTCGAATGCCTTGTTTAAGTATATCAATTCTGTCCAACTTACCTGTAATGGGAATTCCACGACATTCGGTACTTATTTTCACTTCTTCTTGAGTATCCATCACTTCTTTCCATTCCTCCCTGAAGCAGTTAATGAAAGGTACTAACACTCGTTCGCCTTCGGATAAATAATTTTCAAATTCGCGTTGGGTAAAATGAGAGTGATACTTAAACATTCCATTATGAAAATATTGTACCAGTTTTTCAGCAAAATTGGATTTTTGCAAGCATTTGTCTTTCATGAATCGTTCCATGGCATAATGCACGGCATTGCCATATCCCAAATGTGGGGTTCTGGCGCCGGGTATGCGAAGCACGTTTTCATAATAAAAGGCAACTGGACATTCGAGGTATTTGTTAAGGGCTGTTGGATTTAGTTTAAAGTTGGAAATAAATTGATCAAATTGATTTTGTTCGAGAACAATAAAATTCTTTACCAGTGGACTGAGATCGACCACCATTTGATCCATCAATTCCATTTCATTGGCTAAATGGATTCGTTCATCCATTTGATCGGAGGCCTTCATTTCTTCGACAAATCTGCAAGGCACCATGTCTGACTTTTGTCCGGCAGTGGAATAGGAAAGATAAAGTCCAAGTCTAGCGCGGGTGACTCCGACGTAAAACAACCGTCGGAGATCTTCTTCACTGCTAATATTGTTATTGATGTAATCATCAGGTAATTTAAAATTTACTTGTTTATTTGAAGTCCAATTGGCATGTGTATTGTTGATCATGAAAACATAGTCGTATTCCTGCCCTTTTGCACTGTGAAGTGTAGACAATACAATTCCTTTAAGTGAGCCACTGAGGATATTATGCGGGATAACCAATTTATTTTCTTGATACTCTTGTAGAATCCGGATAAGATCCAGAACTGTCAATTGGGGATTTTTGTCCGATTCTGATTTTACAAATTCAAAAAGCGAGTTGATCACCTGTAAATAATGAAATTTATCATCAAGGCCAAGGATAAATGGTAAAACTTTTAAATCGTTAAGGAGTTTTTCTAAAAAGACCTGGGGAGTAAAATCATTTATTTGTTTATATAGCAGGGTAAGTGTTTCATGTAAAGCCATACATGACTGAAATTTCTGTATGTCAAGATCTTTGAGAAACTCTTTATCCGATAATAAATTCAGTAGTGAGTGTTCCGGAGAGGTAATATTCGAATCCCCGTAGGGGTTTTTATCCCGCGCTTCATATCGCATGGATTGCTGTTTAAAGGCAATTTTTCCAATGTCGTTGGTATCTATATCGATAAAGGGTGCATGCAGAACTTTATACAATAGGTGATCTTGCTGATACAGCTCTGTATCGGGTGCCGCGAAGAATTCGAGTAGCAAGAATAACTGCTTAACAAATGGGTCGTCAAGAAGATTAATTTGTTTGGTAATTTGGTAAGGTATTTGGAGGCCTGCAAAGCATTTAATATAAGGATCAGCCTCCTTGTTTTTGCGATAGAGTATGGCAATTTTGTGGGGATCAACACCATTGTCCAATAATGTTCTAATTTGTTGGCAAACATCCCAAACTTCTGACTTTTGTTCCGTGTATTTGGTGACGATAGGACGCAGTGCGGCGAATGCAAAATCACCACCAGCTTTCAGACTTATCGCTTCTTCATTGTATTTTGCAGCCAATCGTTCTTTATTATTTACAATCATGCGATTCGCTACATCGAGTATAATTTGGGAGGAACGATAATTCGTGGATAATCTGATTTTTAGAGGATTGTACAACAGTTCAAAGTCAAACATGTTTTGCACATTGGCACCCTGAAATCTAAAGATGGCCTGATCGTCATCTCCTACAGCAAATATGTTGGGCGAGTCATGATAATTCAATAGGTGGAACAATATCTTATTCTGCGCTCCATTGGTGTCTTGATATTCATCCACCAGTATGTATTGAAATTTTTCCTGATATTTTTGTAATAGGGCATCATCTTGTTCGAATTGTCGAATGACCCACTGTATCATGTCTTCGTATTCAAAACGATGAAGCTGATCTAGTTCTTCTTGATATTGTTTGAATAAATTAACAGCAGCTATGGATCTTTTGGCTGGATTCAAAATTTCTTTATTGAACTTTGCCTCATTAAAATCTCCTGGTTTCCCGTTTTTTGAAGTCCTCTTATAAATGTAGTCTTCACTTTGTCGTTGCTGCATCACCCATTGATCGATATCAATCAATAAAGTGTTGGGATCCCAATGCTCTTTCTTGATTTTCTCAAAGAGAGCAATGAGACGGCCAAATTCTTTGTGATACTCATCCCTGACATTGTACAAAACATTTGTTCGGTCAAGGGCTTTTAGAATTTTTTGAAACACTGTCGCCCTTTCTAATTCTGACACAACCTCATAATCGCTGTAGTGTGCAAAGCTGTCTTGATTTTCTTTTATTACACTGTTACAAAATGCATGGAAAGTTGAAATGGTGATTTCATATGCGGTAGGTCCGATAAACTGAATAAGCCTTTTTCGCATATTGGCAGCACCGGATTCCGTGTATGTCAGACATAAAATATTGCCTGGATTCGCATCCGTTTTGAGTAAAATATTTCCAATGCGTATGGCTAGAATTTGGGTCTTACCTGTACCGGGTCCGGCAATGACGAGCAAAGGTCCTTCGATGTGTTCGACAGCTTGCTTTTGAAGTTCGTTCAGTTTATTGTATTCTGATTCGAACAATTGAGTAGTTCGGTTTGTATTCATCATCCTTGAAATAGCCATTCGAGCAGTCCAAAAAGTTTCAGTAACGTGAAGATCATAATAGTCACTAAAAAGCGGTATGCCCATTGGGAAGCATTCGGTAATTTGCTGGCCCAGTTAGCCGTTAACCACCCTCCCAGACCTTGTCCAATGGCAATGGTGAGACCAATTTTCCAATTGACCAGTCCAGCAAAATGAAATATGGGTAGCGCTATACCAGTATAAGCAGTTACCATGATGATCTTTAACGCATTGGCCTCAATGATGGGAAATTTCATGTACCAAACCATGAAAGCCAATAAAAAAATACCCATACCCATTTGAATAAATCCTCCGTAAAATCCAAACATAAAGAAGACGGGAATGTATAAAATTTTTGAAATTTCTAGTTCTGGAAGCAAGACATGGTGCATTTGTTTTCGGTTGAAAAGGATGAAAGCCAGTAATACCAGCATGAGATATTTGAAGATCACCAGAAATTGTTCGGAAGAAATTCGGATGGCAACACATGTTCCGACGATGGCTCCTAGAAATCCCCAAATCAAAAATTTCCAACTTGATTGAAGGGGTACTCTTTTATTTCTGAAAAAAGCTTCCAGGCTGGCGGCACCTTGCGTAATGATACCAATTCGGTTTGTGCCATTGGCAATATTCCCCGGCAAGCCCATCACACCAGTTAAAAACCCTAATGTGATGACAGATCCATTACCGGCCAGCGTGTTGATGCAGCCGGCCAGAAATCCGCCCACAATGGCAAAACAAATTTCATACGTTGTCATCTTCCCGCAATTGCTGGCATAATTCAATCAAAACCCCATTTGCTGTTTTGGGGTGAACAAAACAAATTAATTTGTTATCTGCTCCTCTTTTTGGCTTTTCATTTAAAAGTGTGAAACCTTCCATCTTCAGCCTTTCCATTTCATCAAAGATGTCTTCCACGTCAAAAGCAATGTGATGAATTCCTTCACCGCGTTTTTCAATGAATCGCGCTATGGCACTTTCTGGAGAGGTTGCCATCAATAACTCGATCTTGTTGATTCCCTTCTTAAAGAATGATGTTAAAACCTGTTCAGATTCAACGAATTCCTGTTTATAGGGAGCAACACCTAACAAACGTTCGTAAGTCTTGTTTGCGGATTCCAGATTGCCTACAGCTATGCCTATATGTTCGATGTGATTGATCATGATATTCTAAAACTTATTATAACATTCGATGACTTTATTATGCATAGAAAAGTCCCAACAATAATACCACTATAAGTGTACTGAAGACCACTATTTGGTAAATAAGCCCTGCCAGGAAGGAAACCAAAAATGATTTTAGTTTGCTCTGCCCAAAATGGTTCTTCAAGGCGAGCCAAAGGTAAAAATAGATTCCAAAAATCGTAAAGACAGTCCATAGTGCGGACAAGTCAAATAGTTGATGCAATAAAAACAATATACTAATGACGATAAAAACGAGGATATGGTAATGGATGGAAAATATGAGAAATTCGTAATAATTCTTCTTTCTCCTCCAATAGAGCAGATATAAAATTAACGCAAAAACTGGCATTAGGAAAAAGAGTGAGGCAGAAGAAAATTTTAAAATTTTGGCTTTAAAATTTTCCAGCAACTGATCATTTCGTTCATTCCATTTTATCAATTGAGAGACCAAGCGTCTGTTAAAATAATTAGGCGTCGTCTGTTCGCAAATTAAAAATGAATCGATCTGCGCCGGAGTACTGTGCTTAAGGGTTTTGAGGTCTTCTTGGTTGAGACTAAATTTGAATAAGTTAATTTCTGAAATGTTATCGTTGTCATTTGAAAGGGGTGAAGGAGTACTGTCATTCGAATTGAGAAGGGTATCGGTCAATAGGGGTGTTTGGACATTTAGTTCTGAAGAGGGTTCTTCAATTTTCGAATGGGTCTCAAATTGCAAAATGAGAAAAAACACAAAACTGGTGAATAAATACAACCGGATTGGCGGCATAAACCTGGCTCTTTTATTGTCGCAATAATCCCGGGTAACCTGACCCGGTTTAGTCAAGAGTGTGCTTACCGTAAAAAAGAATTTAGAATCCAGATGAAACAAACTTTCAATAAGTTCCAGGATATAATGTTTGAGGGGTTGGTTGGGTATGTGGTTTTCTTGACCACACCCCGGACAATAATTTTCTCCCTCAGCAAAAGTATGTTTGCAATTGGGGCAGCTGATTTGCCTTACCTTGTTTCTGGCCATCCTACAAAGCTAATGACCGGCAACAATTTTAGACTATAAATAGCTATGGTAAAATTTCTCTTCTATATCATGGGCGACTATCGTCCACTTAAGCCAAATTCAGCCCTGATTTTACGAACGTAATCGAGTTTTTCCCAGGTAAACAATTCCACTTTTACGGCTTTTTCATTCGGTTTCCCAGCATTAAAGACTTTTGTGATGGTTTCATTTTGGCGGCCCATGTGTCCGTAGGCAGCAGTTTCAGAGTAGATGGGATTACGAAGTTTTAGCCGGGTTTCAATGGCATAAGGGCGCATGTCAAATAATTTTTCAATGCGACGGGCTAACTGACCATCTGTTAATTTGGTTTTATTGGTTCCGTAGGTATTGACGTATAGTCCGCAAGGTTTTGCGACCCCGATGGCATAGGAAACCTGCACAAGTACTTCGTCACAAAGACCGGCAGCTACCATGTTTTTTGCAATATGCCGTGTAGCATATGCTGCAGAACGATCCACTTTGGACGGATCTTTTCCACTGAAGGCACCGCCACCATGTCCTCCCTTACCACCATAAGTATCCACAATGATTTTTCTTCCGGTTAGACCTGTGTCCCCATGGGGGCCACCGATGACAAATTTTCCCGTAGGATTGATATGGAACGTGATGTTGGAATTAAATAATTTTTTTATTTGAGGCTGTAATTTCCGCTTTACCCGTGGTATGAGAATATTGATTACGTCTTCCCGGATTTGTTCCAACATTTTTTGATCAGCGCGGTCTTGGGTTAATGCCCTTCCTGTTTGAATGAAATCATCATGCTGGGTGGATACTACAATGGTATCGATGCGCAAGGGTTTGTTGTCGTCACTGTATTCAATGGTTACCTGACTTTTGGCATCCGGTCGTAAGTAAGTCATGACTTTACCTTCACGTCTCAGGTTTGACAATTCCTGAAGCAACAAGTGAGAAAGCATCAAGGGTAAGGGCATATAAGTTTCTGTCTCATTGGTTGCATAACCAAACATCATGCCTTGATCCCCTGCGCCTTGAGCGTTGGCCTTTGCTTCAAAATTTTGCTTTTTAGCTTTTCGATCGACCCCCCGGTTGATGTCGGCTGATTGTTCGTGTATTGCAGAGAACACACCACAACTGTTGGCTTCAAACATATACTCCGATTTGGTGTATCCGATTTTTCGGATGACTTCCCGGGCAATTTCTTGAACATCCAAATAAGCTTTTGATTTGACTTCACCTGCCAGCACTACCTGTCCGGTAGTCACTAAAGTCTCACAGGCAACTTTTGATTCCTTATCATAAGCAAGAAAGTGGTCTATCAGGGCATCTGAAATCTGATCGGCAACTTTATCTGGATGACCTTCAGAAACGGATTCGGAAGTGAATAAATAGGGCATTGGTTTTTTAAATTTTCATGAATTAATGCACAAAGATAAACTCAGGTACCCATTCTTTGAGCAACAGAAGCAACCCTTCCAAAAGAAAGCACGTACTTTCTTAAACAATGTGTTAATAAAGATTATTTTTACCTAATAAAACCAATTATATATGGGAAAACTTTTACCGTATTCTGGGCCTTTTGAAAGGCCGGAACTGCTTCACCTGCTGAGAAGGTCACTGTTTGGCGTAAATCAAGAGGATCTCAAAGCCTTTCAAGGAAAGACGCTTCAAGAAGCATTGGATGTGATTGTTCCAAAAACACCAACGTTGCCATCACCGCCGGTGAGGGCATATTTTAACAATGCTGATCCCGCATTGGATACTCTGGAGAAATATGAAAATCCTGCAGGATCTGGAAATTTCTCCTACGCAGTGGAGTGGGGAAAAACATGGGTAGATACTCCAATACCCTCCAATGTGGTAGGAAATCCTAACAACAACAGGCGGTTAAGTCTTAAAAACTGGTGGACCGGATTGATGATCCATCAGGACCGAAATGTTTATGAGAAAATGATCCAGTTTTATCAGACTGTTTTGGTGACCGAAGACAGTGTGGTGGAAAACTCCAATTCAAGTTTCGCAACTCATAAATTGTATCGCAAGCATGCATTTGGTAACTACAAACAATTGATTAAAGAAATCAGTCTGGATCCAGGGATGCTGAGGTATCTGAATGGAAATTTAAATACGAAATCGGCACCAGATGAGAATTATGCTCGCGAATTACAAGAACTGTTTACGGTAGGGAAGGGACCGGGATCAGGATATACCGAAGATGATGTTAAGGCAGCGGCAAAGTTATTGACCGGGTGGACTGTAATCACCAGAGAAAACAACCAGAATATTCTGCCCAAAAAAGGATTCAATAAAAACAATCATGATACTGGGGTGAAGCAATTTTCAGCTTTCTATAACAACAAGATTATTCAAACCGATATGTCCATTGCGGATAAAGGCACATTTGAAACTGTTGAAGAAAGAAGAGCCTATGAAGAATTAATCCAGATGATTGAGATGATCTTTTCAACAGAAGAAGTTTCCAGATATATCTGCCGAAGGTTATGGAACTTCTTCGTGTATTATGAAATTACTCCTGAAATTGAATCTGAAGTGATAGAACCCCTTGCAGAGATATTCAGACAATACCAAGATGATCCAGATCAAATGCACTATGTTGTAAAAGCCTTGTTGGGTTCGGATTACTTTTTCAAGCCTGAACACCGTGGTTGCATGATTAAAAGTGCGATAGACTTTCATGTGGGTATTTTTAGAACTTTGCAGTATCCACTTCCAGGGTCTTCAATGTTAGAAGCCCAGTACTACATGTGGAACAGAGTCCATACGTTTAATGTGAATGCCGGCCAGGATGTAAATGATCCTCCGAATGTGGCAGGATGGCCTGCTTATTACCAGGCTCCATCTTTTTATGAAATGTGGGTGGATACCTCTACTTATCCTGGCAGGAAAGCAGGTTATGAAACATTTGCCAGAAGCAGTTTTTCACTCAATAAAACCACAACTTATGGCGGCGCATCCAGTCCTTCCTATGGTTTTACTGTGAAGTACAATTGGGTCGATTTTGTAAAGCGTTTTGATAATCCGTCGGATCCGGTAGCATTGATTGAGGATGCTGTTGAATTGATGTTAGGAGCTCCTGTAACACAGGGCGTTAAGGATCAATTGAAAACAAACTATCTGTTGCTTGGACAAGCTTCTGACCATTATTGGACTGATGCATGGGATACTTATATTGCCAATCCCAATACAACAGACCCAGAAGGTCGACGTGTTCCGACCATGCTTCAGGATTTGTTTATTTACCTGATGTCGTCCGCAGAATTTCACCTTTGTTAATTTAAAAGCTCCTAAAATCATTTAATATGAAAAGAAGATCATTTTTACAGTCCGTTCCTGTTACCATTGGTGGAATGACGGTTACGGTATATGCTTCAAATCCCCTTCTCACGGCTTTAGAAAATTCCCTGTTTGATACCGATCGGGTGTTGGTGATTATCCAATTGAGTGGAGGGAACGACGGTTTAGGTACGGTAATCCCATTGGATCAATATGCAGCATTATCCCTTCCGACCATCCGCCAACGTTTGTTGATTCCCGAAAATAAAGTATTAAAGTTGGGAGGTACCAACGACGCTACCGGTTTACAGCCAGGAATGACCAGGATGTATGATTTATACAATGAAGGAAAAATGGCAGTAATTCAAGGTGTTGGTTATCCAAAATTCAGTTATTCTCATTTCAGGGCGACTGACATCATGATGACCGGAGCAGATTCCACTGCATATTTAAATTCTGGTTGGGCGGGTCGTTATTTAAGCTATGAATGGCCAAATTACCCAGTAGGTTTCCCGAATACAGATATGCCAGACCCCTTGGGGATCAGAATTGGTGGCAATGTCGTGGTGGGTTTACAAAATCAAGGGGTGCCAATGGCAATTTCTATTTCAAATACCTCTGATCCTTTGAATCTGACCGGCAGTTTGTTTGTCGATCCTGCCCCATCCAATTACTTGGGTAAAGAATTGGCCTATGTAAGAGAAGTTCAACGTCAAACAGATAAATACGGTGATTCTGTTAAAAATGCAGCAGACAAAGGAACCAATAAGTCAGCCCTATATCCAAAGAACAATGAGTTGGGTTATACCTTGGGCCAGCAATTGGGAATTGTTGCAAAATTGATTTCAGGTGGAATCAAAACCCGGATTTTTTGGTTAAGTACGGGTGGTTATGACACGCATTCTAATCAGGCAAATTCATCAGATACGAGTACAGGAACACATAACAACCTGTTGAAAGGTCTTTCAGATGCCATAGGTGCATTCATGGATGACGTTAAATTACTTGGGTTTGAAAATCGTGTACTCGGTATGACCTTTTCCGAATTTGGAAGAAGGGTTATTGCCAATGCTTCTGGGGGTACCGATCACGGAGCCGCTCAACCGATGTTTGTATTTGGTGCGAAAGTAAAAGGAGGAGTGGTTGGAACGAATCCGGTCATTGATCCAAAATCCAATGGCAATTCTAATCTTCCAATGCAATATGATTTTCGTTCCGTCTATGCTTCTATCTTGGGCGACTGGTTTTGTGTTCCCGATCCAGATCTTGAAACGATTTTACTCAAGAATTTTCAAAAATTACCTATTCTCGATCCAGGAAATTGCATTCCAACCTCGGTACACGAATACAACAATCAATTGGGAAAAAATTTGCTCTATGCATATCCTAATCCATTCGTACATTCTACGAAAATCAAATTTGAAACTTTTGGTGGCCATACCTTAATTCAGATCATCAATAACGAAGGGTCAGTGATTCAAACCTTGCAAGATGGAGACTTGACTGCAGGAAGTTATGAAGTCAGTTGTAACCTTGAAGAAGCTCCTGCAGGAATTTATTACGTGCGTTTGCAAAATGGTCCATTGCAGCAGGTAAAAAATATGATGAAAGTTAGAGGTTAAGATTTTTAGATTTCGATACAATTAATAGGGCTCCGGATACAAGATTGTTTGGAGCCCTTTTTTAATATTGGTTCACAGAGTATCCGTAGGGTATGAAAAAAAGACGTTATTTGCAATAAATTTGAACAAAGCATATGGAAGCTTTCTTAAATCCGGACCTCATTATTGGTTTTATTACGCTGGTAGCATTGGAAATTGTTTTAGGCATTGATAACATTATTTTTATTTCCATTCTGACCAATAAGCTACCGGTAGATCAACAGGAAAAAGGTAGGAGAATGGGACTTTTTCTGGCATTATTTGCGAGAGTCGCCTTATTGTTTTCGTTGAGTCTGATCATGAAACTTACTCAACCAATTTTAACGATTTGGCAATTCAATTTATCGGGTAGAGACCTGATTTTATTGATTGGAGGATTGTTTTTAATCTTTAAAAGTGTTAAAGAAATTCATCACAAAGTTGAAGAAGCCAGTACGCAGGAAGAAGAAGCCCATGTACCCAAGAATATCAGTTTTAATAGTATTATATTCCAGATCATATTGATCGATATTGTTTTTTCACTGGATTCCGTCATAACGGCTGTTGGGATGGTGAGTAATATTTGGGTAATGATTTCGGCTGTTGTGGTTTCAGTATTTGTCATGTTATGGTTGTCAGGACCCATTGCCAGGTTTGTCAATAAACATCCAGCGGTCAAAGTATTGGCATTGTCTTTTTTGATTATGATTGGAACAGCTTTGGTTGCACAAGGTTTGCATTTCCATTTTCCAAAGGCCTATATATATTTCGCAATGGCATTCTCAGTGGGTGTTGAAGCCATTAATATCCGGACAGGAGTCCGTGGTAAGCCAAAAAAGACATAGTGGCGATTCTTTAGCCCGCCATGCAAACCTTATATCAATCATGGACACGCCGCCACATAGGTGCTGGTGTGGCATTATTGAGTATCCTGTTGAACTTGATGTTCAATCCTTTTCATTTGGAGAACATCCCAATGCGGATGTCAAACGTCGCTTTATTGATGTTGGGTTGTTGGATTTTTGAATTGCTACCGATGCCCGTGGTAGCCCTGTTTCCAATCGTTTTATTTCCCCTGTTGGGCATTGAATCTTTGGGAAAAACCGCTGCGCCTTATGCGGATCCCGTCATCTTCTTGTTTATGGGCGGATTTTTTATTGCTCTGGCAATTGAAAAATGGGGCCTTCACAAGAGAATTGCCATGAATATTATCGCCCGCACGGGAATGAAGGGAAATCAAATATTGCTAGGATTTATGGTTGCAACATTTTTGATCAGCATGTGGATTTCCAACACAGCAACTACCCTGATGATGTTTCCCATTGTGCTTTCGGTACTTAAAGTAATTCAACATCAGTATAAACCTGATGAATTTGCAAAGTTGCAAACAGCTTTATTGCTAAGTATTGCCTATGCCTCTAACATCGGTGGGCTTGCAACCATTGTGGGAACTCCACCCAATACGGCATATGTAGGATATGCGTTGCAGAATTTGAATATTCGGATTAGTTTTTTTGAGTGGACCTTAATTTGTTTTCCAATAGCCCTTCTGATTTTATATATGATTTACCTGGCGTTTACCAAGTGGTTGTTTCGGGATCAGCAAGAAATTTCTTCAGAAGCAGAAAATTATCTATTGGGCATAAAAAGAGCGCTGGGACCTTGGACCCAACCTGAGAAACGGGTTATGCTGATTTTTTTAGCGGCAGCATTTCTTTGGATGACGAAAGATCTGTGGGTATTTTTATTTAAGCTGGATTTAAGTGATACAGGTATAGCCATATTCTGTGCAATCCTACTTTTTGTCATCCCCTCTGGAAGTTCTGAAACCAACTTAACCGATACAGACTTTTCGAGTGATAAGAATTCTTATTTATTAACCTGGGAAGATACCCATAAAATGGCGTGGGGGATTTTAATCTTGTTTGGTGGCGGTTTAACCATGGCAAAGGGCCTTGAAAGTACGGGAATCATGCAAAGGATCGGTGATTTCCTTGCTGCGTATGCACCCAATCAATTGGTGTGGTTGATATTCATGGTCGCTGTCATTTCTATCTTACTCAGTGAAGTCATGAGCAATATTGCACAGGTGATGATCATGGCTCCAATTCTCACTTCGGTAAGTTACACTTTGGAATTAAATCCATTGATTTTGGGAATTCCCATGACCTTGGCAGCCAGCTGTGCAGGAATGCTGCCTATGGGTACACCGCCAAATGCGATTGTATTTTCAAGCGGTAAAATTCCTTTGAGTTCAATGCTAAAGGTTGGACTGGTCATCAATGTCATCAGCGTGATCATGATAACACTTCTCACTTATTGTTTAATTCCAATATTGACCGGTACACGGTAGGTAATTTTTTTTATCGAAATTTTTTAACGCCTATCTGATGGGGAAAAATTTCAATTCATATACAAGGTCGTTTTATTTTTATATGAAACAATTCTCCTGTGATTCTTTTTTTAGCTGCGGTTTACAACGCAGGGCAAAAATTGCAATAGCTCACAGGAACTCGTAAAAATTAATTGCGGTTTGGTATAATACTTCCCAGTTCGATACTTACCATTCCATTCGTCGGTGTACAGCGCGTGGCGAAAATTTCACGTAGCGACTTCGGTCGAGGGGGTTTTGTGAATGCAAACATCAATTAAAGCACAATGTTAAAAAGTAAAATAAACATTCTCTGAAGCTGCTATGCCCGAGACCGGCGAAGCAGGTATTCATCCAAGCCTCAATATTTCGCTCGGCAGAGCGCAATATTTGTTGCGTCGGTGTACAGCGCGTGGCGAAAATTTCACGTAGCGACTTCGGTCGAGGAGATTTAAATAA